>NZ_ATVR01000001.1 GCF_000420825.1 Butyrivibrio sp. AE2015
CACCCGTCCGCCACTAAGAATATACAATCATCTGCCGAAGCTTCTGAAGCGTATATTCTCCGTTCGACTTGCATGTGTTAGGCACGCCGCCAGCGTTCATCCTGAGCCAGGATCGAACTCTCACGTTTAAAAGTTTGATCAGGCTAGAACTTAAGCTTGGCTTTTGTTCTGTCCGTTATTTACTAAATCTTTGTTCTGAATAAATTCTCTTGGAATTTTTCAGGGTTGCATTACTGTTTATTTGTCAAGGTACTTTGTTGTTGCGCTCTTCAGCAGCAACTCATTCAGTATATCGCAGCTTCAGATGTTTGTCAACAACTTTTTTGATTTATTTTTTTGAGTTTTTTCAAACCCATTTCGAAAACCGCTTAACTCTCGGCTTTCTTGCCCCTCTCTCAAGCGGGCAAAAGTTATTATAGCAAAGGGCCATACCAAATGCAACAACTTTTTTGAGAAATTTTTATAAATGTTTTTTATACATTATCTAGTAGCGTTTTCTGATAATACTACTATTCTTTGTGGTCGCATAATCCTTGTGCAACACATAGGCATAAATTGTATAATGAAGAAAATCAAAAGAATCAATAAGGTGATTTATGCAAAACACAAAAACTAAAACAAAAAATATGACAGAGGGATCCATTATAAAGCAAATCCTTCTATTCTCTATACCACTGATGTTTGGAAACATTTTCCAGATGCTTTACAACACCGTTGACTCCATAGTTGTTGGAAATTATGTAGGAAAAGAAGCATTGGCTGCTGTTGGTTCCACATCCATGATCGTCAACATGCTGGTATTTTTCTTTAATGGCTTTTCAATAGGTGCAGGAGTTGTCATCTCAAGATTCTTTGGAGCCAGGAATTCAGACAGACTGCATTCTGCTATTGAGACCACCATCACCACAACTTTCCTGTTCTGCATTCTATTTACTGCAATAGGGTACTATGGTGTTGATCCAATGTTAAGATTCATGAAGACTCCTGAAGATGTCTTCGGGCAGGCTCAGATTTATTTACAGATCTATTTCCTGGGGTTTTCCGGGCTACTTATATATAATATGGGAAGCGCTATACTCAGGGCTGTTGGAGACACTACCCGCCCTCTCCTTTTCCTTATGTTTACGAGTATAATGAATATCATTTTAGATATCCTGTTTGTTAAGTATTTCAGACTCGGCATCAGCGGAGCAGCTTATGCCACAATTATTTCCCAGCTTTTATCTGCTGTTATGGTCCTGGTTCTTCTGACTACTTCAAATGAAATTTATAAGTTCGTTTGGAAAGATATGAGATTTGATAAGGATATCCTTAAGAGTATTTTCATAGTTGGACTTCCCGCCGGAATACAATCTGTCATTACAGCATTTTCAAACGTCTTTGTCCAGTCCTATATAAATCACTTCGGTTCCAGTTGCATGGCAGGATGGAGCAGTTACAACAAGCTGGATACTTTTATAATGCTGCCTATGTCAAGTATGGCAATGGCAGCAACTACCTTTGTAAGTCAAAATATAGGTGCCGGAAAAAATGAGAGGGCTTCCAGAGGAACCAGAGTAACCCTCTTTTTAGCAGTCGGTGTTACCGTTGTTATCGCTGCTCTTTTATTTGTTTTTGCCGAACCCGCAATTGGCTGGTTTTCAAAAGATCAATCGGTTATAGACTTCGGAGCTCTCTTTATTCACGCCAATGTATTTTTCCTGATCGCAAACTGCGTGAATCACACACTTGCCGGTGCCCTGAGAGGACGCGGCGATTCCAAAGGGCCAATGTTCATAATGATCGGCTGCTTTGTTGTTATCAGGCAGATATACCTTTTTGTAGTAACCAGGTATATCGACAATACACCTCTTCTTGTTGGCCTCGGATATCCTGTAGGCTGGGTTACCTGCTGCCTGACAGAACTTATATACTACCGTATCAAATGGGGAAAAAAGGATTAAAAGAAAAAACAAAAAGCTCGCAAAACTGCGAGCTTTTTTTAACGGAGAAAGCGGGATTTGAACCCGCGCACCGCGCGAACGGTCTACACCCTTAGCAGGGGCGCCTCTTCAGCCACTTGAGTATTTCTCCATGCCTGAATCCCTCTACCAATATGTGGTTTTGAATTCATGCGCCTATGTCTAATAACCAAGACGCAAATGTAATTATACAAAGACCCAAAGGCTTTGTCAATTGTTTTCTCACTATTTATTATATACCATATTTCTTTAAATCAACTTTTCCATTTATAACTTCAACCCCCTCTTTTAAAAGAAGACTCTCCTGCACACCTTCTCCAAAAGCAAAATTGCCCGCGAGCTTTCCCTGTGAATTAACTACTCTAAAGCATGGTATGTTATCAGGATCTGGGTTGTTATGCAGCGCATTACCTACCGCCCTGCACATTCTCTTGTTCCCCGCCATTTCTGCAACCTGCCCATATGTAGCAACGTGCCCCTTAGGGATTCTTTTCACAGCTTCATATATTCTTTTGGTCGGAGAATCTGTGACAAGGTCATAGCTGTGTCCTATCATTCTCTTTATTTCTTCATCAGGGATAGTTCCATCAAGTATTACAGTATTCCAATGCTCTTTATTCTGATGGTACGCAGGAATTACAGAATCATATGCCTTGCGCCATAAGTCCCGCCAGTCAGGGTCAACCTTCACGTTGATATTTATATATCCATCTTTTTCATATGTCCATAAAAAGGCTTTCTTATTCCCCTTTACTCTGACAAGCTGCCAGTTTTGCTCTCTAAATGGCGCTTCCTTATATGTATCAGGAAAGGACAAACCATACTGTATAGCTTCTTCTCTAGTCTTCATTTTCAATTCCCTAATCGCACGATTTTAATCTAAATTATATTTCTCCCCTGCTGTCTCATAGAGGTTGTTTCCCATGGAGTCAATGACTACTATTGCCGGGAATCTCTCGACTTTGAGCTTTCTGATGGCTTCAGTTCCAAGGTCATCGTAAGCGATTACTTCTGACTGTATGATTGCTTTAGACAAAAGAGCTCCTGCTCCACCTATGGCTGCAAAGTAAACTGCATCATTTTTGACCATGGCATCTATTACTTCTTTTGACCTTTTTCCTTTACCTATCATCCCACTAAGGCCAAGATCAAGAAGTGCCGGTGCATACTTGTCCATACGGCTTGCTGTTGTTGGGCCTGCTGAACCTATTGGTCGACCTTCTCTTGCAGGTGATGGCCCCATATAGTATATGAGGTTTCCCTCCATATCAATAGGGAGCTTTTCTCCTTTGGCAAGCGCTTCAGACATTCGCTTATGGGCTGCATCTCTTGCTGTGTATATAGTTCCTGTAATATAAACCATATCACCTGCCTTAAGTTCCTTCATTTTATTCTTATCTACGGGAGCCTGAATTTCTATATCCATATTGTTATCTTCCATATTCTTTAAATTATGTGTTTTTAATTATTACAGTGTCTTAGTCACATGCCTGTTCACATGGCAGCATATATTTACTGCCACAGGAAGTCCTGCAATATGCGTTGCATAAGTATTGATGTTTACTGCAAGGGCTGTTATCTTACCGCCAAGACCAGCAGGCCCAATACCTGTTAAATTTATCATTTCGAGGATCTCTTTTTCCATTTCACAAACGTATTCTATCTCAGAATGCTCACCCACAGGTCTTGTCAGTGCCTCTTTTGCCATTTCAGCGCACTTCTCAAAGGTTCCACCAATTCCAACTCCAACTACCATAGGTGGACAGGCATTCGGCCCCGCATCTCTTACAGCCCTGACAACTGCTGCTTTGACGCCTTCTTCTCCGTCAGCTGGTTTTAGCATGAATACACGGCTCATATTCTCTGAACCAAAGCCCTTAGGTGCACAGGTGATTGTAACCTTATCACCAGGAACTATGTCATAATGAACGACAGCAGGTGTATTATCCTTTGTGTTCTCTCTTATCAGCGGATCTCCTACAACTGACTTTCTAAGATAACCTTCTGTATATCCCTGGCGAACGCCTTCATTTATTGCGTCATTTAAGTCTCCACCTACAAAGTGTACATCCTGTCCTATCTTAAAAAAGAACACTGCCATTCCGGTGTCCTGGCATATGGGAATCTGATCACTTTCTGCTATCTTCAAATTTTCCTGAAGCTGAGTAATAATTTTCTTCCCAAGTTCAGAGTCTTCTTCCTTTTCTGCCTTATCAAGAGCTCTCTGCATATCAGGAGAAAGCCTGTAATTGGCGCTGATGCACATATTTTTTACTGTCTGTGTTATTTCTGAAACGTTGATCTCGCGCATATAAAACCCTTCTATGTCGTTTTTTATTCTTTATTTATACAAAAAATAAGTAGACCCACAATGTGTGAATCTACTTAATATAATATCAGCCAATAATTGTATCTTTTATCTGAACAAGTTCTTCTGCTGAAGGGCTTGTAGGATTCCAAAGAATCTTTTGTCCGTCATTTTCATATCTAGGAATTACATGAAGATGAAAATGCATAACAGTCTGACCTGCTACAGGTCCGTTATTCTGCACAAGATTGAGTCCATCGCATGCAAGTTTCTCTTTCATAAGACCAGCTACTTTTTTGGCAACCTTAATTGCTCCAGCTGCCTTTTCTTCAGGAATCTCAAAAAGATCTGCGTAGTGCTCCTTAGGAAGAACCAATGCGTGTCCCTTTGTCGCAGGGCCGTTGTCCAAAATCACTCTGAAATCGTTATCCTCATATATTGTGTTTGATGGAATCTCTCCATTTGCAATTTTACAAAAAATACATCCGTCCATTACGCTAAGCCCTCCATAACTTTATTATTGCTAAATACTACTATATTAATAACTCCCAGCACAAACCCTGTCAGGAATCCTCCAAGATGCGCCGGTGTATTTGCTCCTTTTTGAAAAAAGCATGCTTCAACTACAAACACCAATAAAAACAGCATTCTTACAGCAGTTCCTCTATTCTTGAGAAAGGTCTTTCTGTTGGCTATGATCCAGGCAGATAAAAAACCTACGATTCCCATGATAGCACCGCTTGCTCCAATAGAAAACCATGTAAGGTTATTTCTGACCTCGTATGCCATTGATAGGATATTACCAAAAAATCCCGATAGCAAATAAAGAACTACATAATATAAATGCCCTGTGTAATTCTCAACAACAGCTCCAACAAGAATTAAAATAGCCATATTGTTGCAGATATGGTCGATATCTGCATGGAGAAACATGGCCGTGAAAATCCTGTAAAACTCTCCTTCGCCCAATATTCTCTCAGTTACCATGGCACCGTCAGCATACATCCATTTGGCAAAGTGCTGACTCATAATAAATATGATCACATTCAAAAGAAATATGGCAATACTAACGTAAGCATGTTTATAGATTTGTTTCTGTCTTTCCCAAAATTCTTCTTCCTGCATATATGTCACCAATAATGATCAGCCTTTTGTTTCCATTAGTTCAAAGAGTTGGTCCATACTTCTGAGGAGTTTAAAATCTCCCTTCATCTTTATGCTTCCGGCCATAAAGGCTCTCTGGAATGTCATATGACCATCAAGGATTTCTTCGAAGATTTTCTGATCCGTAGAGATAACCACGTCACAGCCTTCCTCTTCAGCCACACGGCAACTGCACTTTGAATTGTTTATATCGATAATGATGGGTTTAAGTTTTCCTCCATCAATGAAGTTTATTCTGTACTTGGCATTTATGCCTGCCACAGGAGTAAACTTCTTTAAAAGAACTTTTGCATATTCCTCGGGATTACCTGATGCTGCGCCGTCCTGCCCCATCTTATCCCTGAAGATGCTTGCAAGTTCCTGAAGATCTTCTTTTTGTTTCTTTACATATTTATCATCTGATGCATATTCCGAAAGCTGCTCAGATTCCTGAGGTGTGAGATCAATGCTGTTGGCAATTGCAACTTTATTTATAACCGCCTGATTGCTGGCAGGGAAAACAGGCATCTTTTGATTTATTGTCCTGTAAATGTTTTCAGCTTTTTTATCTATTATCTTGGTATACTCAGGGCTGTTCTCCAGCTTTGTTGTATCAGCGATGTATCCACATATTCCCTCACATGGAAGTCCCCCAAGCATCTCCCAGGCAGCCGCAAGACTCATCATGCCTTCGCGTTCTCCATGGGTTGTAGACATGACAACCGGTGCCATGTATATCTGCTTTATCTTCTCTTTGTCGCCATAGAGCCAGCAGGCATCCAAAAACTGCATCATGTATCCGCCAACACCGAACCATTCAACTGTAGAAGCAAGAATAACTCCATCTGCATCCTTCAAAGTGTTGGGCAAAGCAGTAATGCCGTTTCTCTGCTCATAGAGATTGTACTGCTGTACCTTAACATTTAATTCCTGTAAAACTGCTGTGATCTGCGAGATAACGCATAAGGTGGGATCATCGATGATTCCTCGTCCACCGTAATAGATATTAATCTTCATGAATACCCCTCCAACCAGTTAAAGATAGTATATCACATTTATCGAAGGTCAAAACATATTCTGCCCAATTTAACTTCGTCCCCTTCATCAATATAGATCTTTTTCTGTGCTGCAATTTTAAGGCCGTTAACAAAAGAGCCATTTGTTGATCCAAGATCAATAAGATCATTAGGAACAAAAAAAATTTTCATGCCAATAAAGTAGATTTTTTAATATTCTACTTTATTGGCAAAATGAATTCTCGCCAAAAAATAAAACCTCCTCATTACGAAGAAGTTTTATTTTTAATTCATATCACTATTGTTTCACTGTTATATGCCACATCATTATACATCAGGTATTCTTCATACTCGTCTAATCTCAAGCTTTTTGGCATTCTAGGTAATCCCCCATAATATTATCTATTACTTTTTTTTCTTCATCACTCATATCTGCTTTTAACTCTTCTATCATATCTGCATAATAAGGGATAAGATGATCGTTTAAGGCATAAAAGTATTTTTTGTTACCTGTCGTTTTAAACTTATCATAGTATTCAACTAAAACTCTGAGTAATGAAGGTAATCCATCCGTAGTAAAAATACAGTGATCACACATTGCCGCAATACAAGATTTTACCCGAGGCCGCTCACAACTATAGCCTAATGCTCTGCACTTGCAAAAAACACCTTTATCCTTAACCGGATATTCACACTTATTATTATCTTTATCTCTATATATAGTATTTCGACAAATAAACTTAACTTTTTCTCTATTATTGTGATACGACTCAAATAAGATAATCTTCTTTTTCACCATAACACCCCATAACCCATGATAAAAAATAGTCTATTATTATTATAAAGTCGATTTATTGCGTAATCAACTATATTCGATACAACCATGTTTTATGCGGTTTATGTCGGAAACTAATAAAGTAGATTATTTTTTTGTTCCGTTCTTTTTTTGTTTCTTTTAAAGATCAAAATAAAAAGTGAAATAATACCAGCTATCAAGAATGATAGAATGATGCAGGAAAATATGTCCTGCACTGACATAAAGGATGCTGCCGTCATGAATAACTTCACGTCTCCCGCGGCAATGCCTTTAAAAAGATATACAGGAAGCAAGATAACAAACGAAAAAGCGATTGCTGTCATTGCAGCCAGTAGAGATTCCAGCCCACCCAAGGCTGCTGTGATGATTCCAACAAGTAATCCCGGAATCAACCAGAAATTATAAATCCTGTCTTTGTAAAGATCGGTAAAAACCGCTCCAGACAAGAGGGTCAACAAAACCGTATCTATATAAGCTCACTCCTTTCTGTTTTTCTTCGAGCTCGCGAGTATAGAATTTATCAAATTTGAGTTTTGTTGTAAACCCCCTTTTTCTGAATCGTCACTTTGCATAAATTAATTCAAACTACATAGCCTCTGTTCATGGAAAGTGCTGTAACGTCTTCGTTTAAGCTGTGTTTTCCGTATGTGAGACCTGCATAGACTTTCTGAGTGTTGTTCATCATAGGTTCGCTGTTATCATTTTTTTCCAGCTCCCTGTAGGCTTCGTGAAGAGCTTTGATATTTTTCTTCACTCTCCAAATTCTATGAAGACTATGATTTGCTCCGGAAACAATTAATTCTTTTTTCGAAAAAATGTAAATTTTATGGAGCATTTTTCCCAAATCTGTGTACAGATTTACTGAACGGATTAATTCATCCAAACAGTTCTGAGCTTTTAGTAAGCTCTTTTCACCATCAGATTTCTGTCCGACGCTTATCTCATCCAGCGCATCGTCAAGATAATCAATGATCATCTCGTAAAGTATGGTTATCATCTGGGTTTTGTTGGCCTGAGTTATTTTTAATGTGAATTCCTGTTTTTTCTCCTGAGTCATGTGGCACCTCGATTCGTTACAAGTCAGCGTTTACGGGTTACTGCAGAAGCTGCAACACCTGTGAAGGTCTTTCATTGGCCTGTGCCATCATAGATGTTCCTGCCTGTGAAAGTACCTGCTGAGTTGAGTAAACAGTCATTTCCTCTGCCATATCCACGTCCATAATCCTCGAATAAGCTGCTGTCATATTCTCAACTGTTATGTCGAGTCCGCTTACTGTGTGTTCAAGCCTGTTCTGATAAGCACCGAGTCTGCTTCGAATTGCACTGATCTCTGAAATAGCGTTCTTAATGCTGTCAATTCCCTCTCTTGCACCAGCCTCATTGGCAAGATCAAGGTTATAAAGTCCAAGGGTCGTGAGGGAAATCTTATTTATTCTGATATCAAGGGTCTGACCCTCATTTGCGCCGACCTGCATTGTCATGGCTCCCTTTGTTGTAAGTTCAACATTAAGGTCTCCAACATATGGCTCGTCAATCTGGATCGAGAGCTTTTTACCTGTACTGTCTGACAGAGTAAGAACATCCTCCTGGATTGATACAAGCATATTGTTTGTCATATACTCTTCGCCATCTTTATAGATCTTAATATCTTTTAAAACCGCTTCTTCGCAGAAGATTCCTTTTTTATCAACTCCGGTTGTACCAACAAGGTTGATATAGCTGACATTTAAGCCGGTTATCTTATAAGTACCCTGGTCCATGTTGTCAGAATATGTACTCACTTTGATGTTTGGATTGGTCTTTCCATTCTGATCGGTTACGTATCCTTTCAGGTCAAAAGAGCCATCGAGAATGCTCTGGCCATTGAACTGAGTTGTGTCGGCCATTCTTTCTATTTCTTCTTTCAAAAGAGTTACCTCTGCCTGGATAGTCTGACGATCAGTATCAGTAAGGGTTCCATTACTTGCCTGAACAGCAAGCTGATTCATTCTCTGAAGAACTTCATGGATCTCAGATAGCGTTCCATCTGCAACCTGAACAATTGAGATCGCATCATTTGAAGAAGCGTTTGCTACTCCAAGTCCTTCTATCTGGGAATTCATTCTTCTGGACATTGCAAGGCCTGATGGATTATCTTTGGCATTCGCAATCTTAAGACCACTTGATAATCTCTCTAAAGATTCGGAGAGAAGTTTGTCGTTTTTCTGAAGTGAATTATTCGCGATCATAGCTGATACGTTGTAGTTAACTTTCATTTTTTACCTCATTTCTGCGCGTACCTGGCTCTTATCAAAGAGCTTCAATAAATGCTTTTGCCATTCTAAGTAATGTACCTGTATTTGTAATTTTTCTTTCGCCGTCCATGGCCTTTGCATCGATCGTGCTGCTAATTTGAGGCACCTTCACTCCATAAAGGATTCCTATCTGATTTTGGTCTACACCCAGATCCTTTATCTTTTCTGAAAGTTTCCTGCACAGCTTTTCTTTTACACCTACAAGATATTCAGACTCTTCGCGGCTTTCCGACATGGAAGTGGTGATCATTCCTTTTATAGATCCGCCTTCTTCGTAGAGACTGGCTGTTAATAGGCCATACTCATAGGTCTGAATACTTGCGTCCATCCTTGTTTTTGAAGTGTCATCGCTTTTTAAGGTGACATGCATCGAAACGCTGGTTCCTTCTATTTCCACAGGAACATCGAAATCAGCATTGCCCGATGCTTTTTTCATAACTGAAATCTGTTTCTGCATGAGCGTGATAGCTTTCACATCGATGTAGCTATCTTCCGTGCTCATCAAAGCCTCTGTCAGTTTTTCTGAAATCTGATCCAGCTTTTTTCTGTAAGAACCTTCATAATTATCTTCATCAAGAAGTGTCAAAAGATCTTCCTCGTCCTTCTTGATAGAGCCATCAATTTCCGAGGCCTTATCCCAAAGCTTTCCTCTTTTTCGCTCTCTTTTATTTTCGATCATGGCTTCCAGGTTGTTGAAGTTTAGCTCAACCTGCTCAGTTTCCATTTCATCTATAGCTGCCCCGGCTTCTTTGGATTCGCCGACCTCTCTGATATGCCTTAGATTTTCTTTTGTATACGCCTTCTCAAGTTCCTCATCGGTGTCGCTTTCACTTAGTATTTTGGAGAGCTGTGTCAAAAGAGTATTCTTTTTAGGATCTGCTGCCTTGAGTTTTTCAGGTTCAAGATTCTCGTATACTATATCGGCATGAGCCTTATAAAATATAAATGCCGAATTAATCTGTTCATCAATTCTTTCTCCTGCGGCGTTATTTTTAATCTCAAGGCCTCCAAACTCATCATCTACTGTATAATCAATTCCACGATCCGCCTTCTTCTGAGTTCTTGTCGCATCAAGAAGATTTCCTAAAGTCATCTCTTTTCCCATCTTTAAAAGATCACCTATTGCCTTGTGATCGTTTGCCTTCAGGGTGTGAAAGAGTCTGTAGATTCCTATAAAAGTTTTTCTTTCTTCTTTAGTTATTCCGTTGTTCTTTTCAAGCTTATATAAAAACTTTGAATATTTCTCGTCGGATTTTTTACCTGAGTCATTCTTGTTTTTTCCGAACTCGTTTTGATCAAGACCTTTTGACAGTTCTTCTATGGTCATTCCAAGCGGATTTTTCCCGTTACGGATCAGATCAAGCACAGCTCCGGGCTTAAGTCTGTCCATAGTCTCTTTAAGTCTGAGGTCATATGCTCTTACTTTTTCAAAATTCTCTTCATTTATTTCAAGTGAATTATAACCAAGGATCCTTATTGCCCTTCGGTTTTCATCAGTAATCTCTTTTCCCAGATTCAAAAGTATTTCATCAACATTCCTAAAGGCTTTCTCGATGCTGTCTCCAAGATCTGCCCTCGGAGCAGTCTCCATCTTTTCATAGTCCTCTCTTGCTGCCCTGAATTTCTGAGTAAGATCAAAAGAAACACTGCTGATATCTAAGAGACTTGCAGTCTCAATATGATCAAGTAATGCGCCGGTCACATCTACCGGTCCCTGCTTTATAATATCTACTCTGGTCATGGTCATACTGAAAATGTATGCTTTATTCTCAGCATTAACCTGAGTTTTTTCGTCTATTATCCTTCCTGCCAACTCACCTGACAGGTTCTTTAGCTCTTCCTTTATAAGCTCCACATATTTCTCCATCGGCTTTAAGTCGATTTCAAAATTCTTATCAGCCATTTTAGAATTAGCCTCAGCGCTCATTTTTATTCTGCTTTCTTCAAGCTGTAATCTCTGAGTCAGAAGCTTTTTTGATGTGCTTTCAGGATCATGAAGATTTGCTTCTTTGGCAGCTTTCCCATCGGCAAGTGCTGCTGCTATAGCCTTTGCTCCAAGCTCTGTTGTCACAGGAAACTCTATTTCTTTTATATCAATTACTGCTTCTAAATTTTCTTTTGTAAGAGGAATTCCCTGCTCAATAGTCCATTTAGCCTGTTCAATATTATTATCATCACTCTCATCAAGGCCACTTTCCCTAACTATGTTCTCTATCTGAGGGCGTACCTGCTCAAAGTCAAGGTTATCAGCTTTTTTGGCATAATACCCATTGCAGTCCTGGGCATAAAAGCCCCTTCCACTCGCATTTTGTCCATTGGTACTGTGCTGCGCCAGGTAAATATTGTTTATCGTGGGCTCTTTCCCATTAAGAACAAGGTATTTGACTGCAGAGTCGTCTATTTTTTCAATATCAGATATCTGCTCAAATGCCTGCTTTGCTTCACTAACATTTTTAGTTGTAACTGGAATATCGTTTTCTGAAAAACTCTTCTGAAGAGCTGCTGCAAAAGACCTGTTTCCGGTGATCTTTTCAAGCTTATCAAGGCTAAGATCATCGTTGTAACCTGCGATAACTGTCCCTGCTTCTAAGAGGGCACTTTTTATCTTATCCATTATGGTTACAGTCTCTGCGCTATTTAGATTTCCAAAATCAAATCCACCTTCAAGGACAGCTGCGTAGTCCTCATCAGACATGGTATTTGATAAAAGAGCCATGTAATTATGCTTATTTTGAACATCCGTGTTCTGTGCCAGATTCTTTACATCATCAAGGCTTTTTGTGCTCTGCGCATATGCATCGCTGCTAAAAAAGCTTGAATTCAGATCAACCAGAAAAGAATTTGCCTTTGTCTGCTCTGTTCTGTTTGATCCTGTATAAATCCTATTATCTGCTTCCGTGCTTTTGATAATCTGTTCATTAGCTGACCTCTTGTCGCTAATAGTCTGAAAAGTTAAACTCATATATGCCTTTCTACGGAAACTTGTTTGTACTAAAAAAGGTGATGGATACATCATCCATCACCTTCTATTTCGGCTCTTAGGAAAAAAATCTTAAGATTTCTTTTGTGTTTTCTTAGTCTGGAAAACAAAGACCTCCGCTCCATAGGGCGGCAGATCAAAGGTTATGCTGTAGTCCTTGTAATCGCAAAGTCCTTCAACCGCTTCTATCTTCTTTGGAATGTTACTTCCAAATCCGCCATACTTCTTTTCCGCACTGTCCAATATATGAGTGTAAGTACCTGCAAAAGGAACTCCAACCATGAAGCCCTTTCTCTCAACGGGAGTCATGTTAAGAACAAACAGAACGTTATCCTTGCCATTTATTGCTCTTCTGTAGAAGCTGTAAGTACTGCGCTCCTTATCATCGGCATTTATCCACTCAAATCCGCCCCAGTCATCATCAACTTCATATAATGCAGGGTATTTTCTGTACATTTTAAGGAGCTCGCCAACATAGTCCTTCATTCCTCTGTTGAGATCGTTTTCAAGGAGGAACCAGTCAAGCTCTCTCTTTTCGCTCCATTCTCTCTCCTGTCCAAATTCCTGTCCCATGAACAAGAGCTTTTTACCGGAATGTCCAAACATGAATGTGTATCCGGCACGAAGATTGGCGTACTTATCAACCTGATAGCCCGGCATCTTCTCAACCATAGAGCACTTCAAATGAACAACCTCATCGTGAGATAGAGGTAAAATATATTTCTCAGAGCTGTTGTAGCTCATGGCGAAGGTCATCATATAATGTGCACCCTGCCTGAAATATGGGTCAAGCTTCATATATTCGCAGAAATCATGCATCCATCCCATGTTCCATTTAAAGGCAAAGCCCAGACCGTCCTCTTCAGGCGCAGCTGTAACCTTCGGCCATGCTGTTGATTCTTCTGCTATTGTAAGAACCTGTGGATAAGTTCCTCTGACTACGCTGTTAAAGTGTTTAAAGAACTCAATCGCCTCAAGATTCTTGTTATCGCCATATTTGTTTGGAACCCACTGACCATCTTTTTTACCATAGTCAAGATAAAGCATGGAAGCAACCGCATCCACTCTAAGTCCATCCACATGGAATTTCCTTATCCAGAAAAGAGCATTTGCAATAAGGAAGTTTTTAACTTCAGGCTTTTCAAGATTGAATATCTTGGTCCCCCAATCAGGATGCTCTCCCTTCCTTGGGTCCGGATGCTCATAGATACACTGGCCATCAAAGCAGGCAAGACCAAACTCGTCTGTTGCAAAATGCGCAGGTACCCAGTCAAGAATTACTCCAATGTTATTCTTGTGAAGCTTGTTCACAAGATACATGAAGTCTTTAGGCTCACCATATCTTGATGTTGGTGCATAATAACCTGTAACCTGATATCCCCATGAGCCATCAAAAGGATGTTCTGCAATTCCTATGAGCTCAATGTGGGTGTACTGCATCTCTTTTAAATACTCGACAATTCTGTCAGCAAACTGTCTGTATGTATAAAATCCGTCTTCTGTGCCATCGGGATGCTTCATCCATGATCCAATGTGGCACTCATAAATTGATAAAGGCTGACGATTTATGTCTTTTCCCTTACTGTTGTCAAACCATTTGGAATCAGTCCACTTAAAACCGGAAAGATCTGTAGTTCTTGATGCGTTGCCCGGACGAAGCTCTGCAAAGTTGGCATAAGGATCTGCCTTGTAAAGCTTTCTTCCATCCTGAGTAGTTATAAGGTACTTGTACAGTTCTCCTATTCCTACCCCCGGAATAAATCCTGTCCATATGTTTCCTGTCTTTGTCCTCTCAAGACGGTTTGCATTCTCATCCCAGTTGTTAAAAGAGCCAACCACATGAACATCTGCGGCATTGGGCGCCCATACGGCAAAGAAGTATCCCTTTTTCCCCTTTTCCGTTGAAGGATGCGCTCCAAGCTTTTCATATATTTCGTAATGCGTTCCCTGACCAAACAGATACTCATCTGCTTCGGAAATAAATACTTTTTCTGCCATAAACAGCCCCCTCAAATTTTTAAAGTATTTAATGCATAAAGTCTTTTTCTCTTAAAATTACCATGTCGTTCTCGTCATAGCGCTTGTTGACGATAACATCTACAAAATGAGATATTGATCTCTTCTCTGCGTAGTAAATTGCGTCATCAATAATATCTTTTACCTCAGAAACAGTCACCTCATGGTCAAGTGTCTGTCTCTCTGAAATTCTTGTGTGAAGAGCCAGAATTCCGAGGTTATCAATAGAATACTCTTTTTCAAGAGCATACTGTCTTGCGTACGCTACAAGTGAATCATCGTCGAGAGCTTCTATGTCAACTCTTACGTTAAAGCTCTGCTTAAGAGACGGATTCTTATCGAGGAATCTGTTCATATCCTCTTTGGTATCTTCCATTACGATGATAAGGCCCTTATTCTCTTCCTGAAGTACTTTTAGAAGTTCGTTTACTGTTTCAGGCTCAAGGTCCGCTGCTCTTTGTATGATAAGTGCTCCGTTTGCAAGTTTATCAAAGATGCTTTCAACACTCTTTTTATTGAGAGTGTTAGCTGTTATCTTGGCAACCTTACCACTGAAGTTGGAATCAGATGCCTGCACTGCCTTTATAAGACCCTTTGCAAGGTTAACTGTTCCTGCGCCTTCTTCACCGGTCACGATAGCATTTCCGCTAAATGCATCCATGCTCATATTGTCAATTGCATTGATGATCTGGCGTCTTGACTTTTTATGATGGATATATGGTCCAAAGAGCTGCTTTTCTTCAGGAGTCATCGTCCTTACGCGCTCTTCAATCTCCCTGTTTCCAATATGTCTCTTAGCTGCGCCGTTCTCAGCTTTTTTATTCTTTTTGTCTTTCTTCTTATCTGCCTTTTTGTTCTTTTGGGGCTCTTCAGACTCCTTGGACTTTTCAGGTGATTTTTCTTCTTCCTCATCATCCTGATCTTCTTCGTCTTCAGAATCTTCTTTTTCTTCTGTATCTTTCTCTTCTACAGGAGCTTCCTCCTCTTCTTCATCTTCCTCTTCTGAAGATTCATTTGAGGTTTCCTTTTCCTCTTCCTTAGGCTCTTCTACGTTCTCAGCTTCCTCGCTATCAAGCTTCTTTTCTTCTTCAGGCTTTTTAGCTTCATTTTCCTCTAAAAGATCCTCTTCTACGATCTTCTCAAGCTCTGCTGTCTCATCAAGGAATACCTCTTCCTTGGTTTCTGACCCCTCATCAAGTTCCTCAGACTTGATAACATCGTCAACTGCATTGTCGATAATATCTTCTTTATTCTTGGACCAGTCGCCTCTTCCTGACGCTTTTTCATGACGCTCTCTCTTCAAAGCATCAGCAATTGCCCTCTCCATCTTCTCCTGAAGGCCGACTTTTGTCTTTTCATCGAAATCAGCAAAAAGATCTCCAGTCTCCTCAGCTACAAGTTTTTTAACTCTCTCCAGCTGCTTCTCCTGCTGGCTCTTTTTATAAGACTCCCAGTTGAGCATGTATTCGTCAATACTGATCTGGCCTGTTATCTGCTTTTCAACTTCAGGTTCAGGCTCAACGGCCATCGAAATCTGACCGTCGTATTCCTGTGAAAGGAAACTATCAAAATGGCTTGGCGCCTGGTATGCAGCGTTAGGATGGATTACCGCTCCCGGAACTTCATCCTCAAGTGGCTTCTCATCATATACAGGAGTATGGCTTACCTTTTCCTCCCCCAAAATAGGGCCGTTTCCACCATACTTTATCTCAATATTCATTGAAGGCTCTTCCGGAATAGTACTGTCTTCCTGCTTTTCAAGATCTTTTTCTGCTGTTGCCTGGGCAAAGATCTCCTGCATTCCCATGTCAGATTCTTTTTCTACTTCAAAAATCTCTGATGTTATAGGCTGAACAGGGCTGACAGGACTGGTTTCCTGATCTGTTACTGGAGTATAATTCAGCTCCTGATCAGAATCGCTGTCGTTCATTACTGCCTTTAGATTCTCAGCAAGTGCCTCCTGAAGATTCATAGTGTTATACGCACTTACATCAACTGATGGCTCCTTTATTTCGCTGATATGAGGATAAACAATCCTATCCATTTCTCTGGTAGGACTGTCTGAAGAAAGATCTGATGTATAATTTTCCTCTGCAGGCTGGTTCTTATCTGCAAAAGAATCCTCGTGCTCTGAAGCGTTATATGCTGCAATATCTGCGTCTGTTACAGGTGGCATTTCTTTGGTTGGCTGTTTAATCTCAACAGTGCGTGGGTCATCATTGCCGACCTGATCAAGAGCCTTGTCTATAACAACGCTCTTATCAACATATCCGCCGTGTGCCTGTTTATATCTAACATATCTGTCCTGCTGTTCCTTGGAAAGAGGCTCATGAAGCGCTTTAAGTTCAAGGGCCTTCATAACATAATTGCCGTCACCAAGCCACAAAAACATCTCATCACAGGTCTCGATACACTCTGTTGTGAGGCCTACGCGATGATATAAATATGCCAGCTCATATACCCATTTTTCTTTATAATCGTGTTTTTTATACTCTTCAAGAACAGCTATTCTCTCCTCAAGGCTGACGTCCTGTGCCTCATAGAGCTTGTACTGAAGAATATACCTTCCAGTATCTCTTGGTGCTATTCTTACGAATTCTTTGTAATACTCCACTGCCTGAACAAACTCGCCCATTTTAATAGCAAGTTCGCACAAAGAGTAAACTATAGCCCTACCTGTAGGGTGTCTATCATAAGCCATAAGGAGAACATCTCTGCTCTCTTCATAGCGCCTGTTTATCTTATACAGATCGCTTATCATACAAAGCATCTGCACGCTTCTGACTTTTTTCCAGTCGATTGTGTCCGCGATCCTAACTGCTTCGGCAAATCTGCCTTCCCCCACCAGAGCTTTTATTTCGTCCGCTCTGATCTTGTACTCAACTTTATCCAAAATATCCACCTCTTTGGTGCCTAAAATACTATATATAGTGTTAGTTTATCATAGCACCACTGCTTTGTAAAATGTCTGAAAGCTCCGCAAACTGTGATAATGCAAGAACTTCGCCCCTTGCTTTTTCGTCAATCCCCATTTTAACAAGAGCATCCTGAACCTGATCCCTTGTGACTCTCAAAGAAGGGTTATTTGAAAGAGAATTAGACAACGTCTTTCTTCGCTGATTGAAGGCTGTTCTAATTATCTCAAACATATACTTTTCATCTTTTACCTGCACAGGTCTTTTGTCATGTCTTTTGAGATAGACAGCTGCTGATCCAACTCCCGGCTGTGGTATAAAGCAACTCGGAGGAACATCCATAACGCTCTGTGCCTCGGCGTAATAAGCAACTGCAAGGGACAAAGAACCATAGTCTTTACTTCCGGGCCCCATAACCATCCTGTCAGCAACCTCTTTTTGAACCATTACCGTAACGCTCTCTATAGGAACTCCGCTTTCAAAAAGTTTCATTATGATCGGAGTTGTAATGTAATATGGTAGATTGGCAACTACCTTAATAGGTCTGCCTCCATTGTATTCCTTGACAATGGACTCTATATCAACCTTTAGTACATCCTCATTTATAACAGTGACGTTATCGTACTCTGAAAGGGTATCTGCCAAAACAGGCATCAGTGTCTTATCTATCTCCACAGCAACAACTCTTCCTGCTGACTCTGCAAGATACTGAGTAAGTGTTCCGATTCCGGGCCCTATCTCGAGAACACAGTCGTCTTTTGTAACGCCTGCTGCCTCAACTATTCCATCCAGGACATTTTCATTTATCAAAAAATTCTGACCAAATTTCTTTTTGGCACTCATATTGTATTTGGCCAATACCTCTTTGGTCTTTGCACTATTTCCTAAATATGCCATTTACACCTCCGCAAAAATGCCATACATGCGCTTGGCATTATCGGTTGTCTGCCTGATCACTTCTTCTCTTTCTATTCCCTTAATAGCTGCTATTGCATCTATAACATAAGGCAGATTCAAAGAGCTGTTCCTCTTTCCCCTGAAAGGTTCAGGTGAAAGATATGGACAATCCGTTTCAAGTAAAATCTTCTCCATAGGAGTCTGCTCAACGACCTCTTTTAATTTCTTGCCATTTTTAAATGTTATTACACCGCCGACTCCTATATAAAAGCCCATATCCACACAGATCTTAGCAACTTCTTTGGAATATGAAAAACAGTGTACAACGCCGCCAATCTCCTCAGCGTGCTCACTCTTCATTATCTCGATAGTATCTGCAGCAGCGTCCCTTGAATGGATGATAACCGGAAGTCTTTCCTGCCTTGCAAGCTGTAACTGCCTTCTAAACCACTTTATCTGAAGCTCAGGTGATGGATCTGGCCAGTGATAATCAAGCCCTATCTCTCCTATTGCAACACACTTGGCATCTGTGCTCCATTCTCTTAAAAGTTCAATATTATCTTCATTAAGCTCTTCAACTTCACTGGGATGAACTCCAACTGCTGCATATATAAAATCATATTTATGAGCAAGCTCTAAAGCCCTTGCTGTAGAATCTATACTTGCCCCCACATCAACCACATGATCAACACCCGCTGCCTTAACAGCCTCAATAAGCTCGTCTCTATCTATATCAAATTGCTCATCATCGTAATGAGCATGTGTATCAAAAATCATTATTTCTCCATAAAATACTTCATCTTTGAGGTTACCATAAATACAATACCACAAAAAAAGCACTCTGAAAACCGCGTAAATACGCACTTTTTAAAAAAATTTAAAAAAAATTAAAAAAAGTACTTGCATTAATGTTTATGACGTAGTAATATATCACTTGTCGTTAAGAACGGCACACAAATAAATGCGCTGCTAGCTCAGTTGGTAGAGCACCTGACTCTTAATCAGGTTGTCCAGGGTTCGAGACCCTGGCAGCGCACGCCGAGTACTGTTTTCGCAGGTATATCCTGTGGGGATGGTACTTTTTTTGCGCGTAAAATGAGCCATGCGAATGTAAAAATAGAACTGACCGTTGTAAACTGCATTTTAGCTTACATAAGGTCAGTTCTATTTTTATATTCATACGGCGAATGCCGCGACAACTCGAAATGCAAAGCATTTCGAGTATGTCGGCATGGCTCATTTATTTATGCGGCGAACGCCGCGTAAATGAGAAATCAGCACAGCTGATTTCGAATCTTGCGTGGCTCTATGTCGGCATGGCTTATTTTTGGGTCAACCGCGCATCATGCGCCCTTTTTGCCTTCTTCACTTTCTGTTTTCGGCTTGGCTTCAAACGCTGCCAATGTTCCATTCTCTCTCTTTTCTTTGATGTAATTCTCATACTTTTTCCTGGTATGCTTCTGATGTGCCCAGATTTTATCAGCTACCGGAGCCCACTCTTTTGCATACTCATCACATTTTCCGCAAAGATGCTCTACATCCTCTTCAGATTCTTCATTTGTTCCATGCGCTCCCGATCTTTCAACCATTTTCCTAAGGAGCTGTGGATTCTCAAGCATTGGACAAGGTCTTAAGTGATTGCGATTAAATGGCTGGCCTTTGTGATACTCCATGAATAACGGGCTCTGAAGCATCTCAAGTATTGAATGCGTATGAATGTTTGTATTAGAAAAATGAATAAATACGCAAGGTTCTGCATCTCCGCTTGAATTGATGTGGAAATAGTTTCTTCCGCCGGCAATACATCCTCCAACTGACTCTCCGTCATTTTGGAAGTCCATTGGGAAGAATCCTATATCACATCTATCACTTCTTAAGAACCTTATCTGATCTACCATCTTACGCCTCTGCTCAACTGTCGGCATAAGTTCAGGAACAGCGTTATTTCCAACCGGCATGTAATGGAAGAAGAAGCCAAATCTTGCTCCTTTTTCAGCGATGAACTCTATAAATTTTGGATCCGTTACTGCTTCAATATTGTTCCTTGTATAACAAATTGAAGTTCCATAGACTATTCCATATTTCTTAAAAAGATCCATTGCTTTCATTACTGCATCGTAATGACCTATTCCTCGTCTTGCATCATTGGTTTCAGGTGTTCCTTCAATAGAAAGCTGGAATGTGATATTTCCAAGTCTTACTACTTCTTTACAGAAATCTTCATCAATGAGCGTAGAATTATCAAAAATTGAAAATTCCACATCGTTATGTTTCTCAGCAAGTCTTAGGACATCTTTTTTACGTACAAGTGGTTCGCCACCTGTCATCATATATAAGTAAACTCCAAGTTCTTTTCCCTGAGTAACTATCTTGTCCATATCCTCAAAGGAGAGATTGTGCTTCGGGCCATATGTTCCAGACCAACAGCCTTCACAATGCATATTGCAGGCGCTGGTAGGATCGAAA
This sequence comes from Butyrivibrio sp. AE2015, assembly GCF_000420825.1. GTDB lineage: Bacteria > Bacillota > Clostridia > Lachnospirales > Lachnospiraceae > Butyrivibrio. The sequence continues at coordinate 20,814 of NZ_ATVR01000001.1, forward strand.
AGAATAAGCCATGGAATATTACAATTATATTTTTCTCTGTTAGCTCTTATCATCTTGGTTCCCCTGAAAAATGCTTCATATCCAAGATTGAGCATCATCATTTTTGCTACATGTGGATCTGTCTCATCTACCACTCGATTAAGAAACTTAACCCATCTGTTATTCGGATCCTGAAATGCTTTTTTAACGAGTTCAAGTTTCTCCTTGTCTGCTCCCTCACCCCAGAATTTCCCCGCTTCATCTACAAGTTTAAGATAAGTTGCCGTCCTGTCCTCTGATTTATCCAGATGTTTTAAAAATCTGTCTATAAGAATACTAAACGCTTGCCTTTGAGCTTTGTGTGAAACTTTTTCCACAAATGTTGTCATAATATACCTCCGTCCTTTTTACACACGTATTGGTCAATCTCTCCCTCTTATTTGGATTATATAATCGGAATTTTGTTATTACATTGGACAAAAAAATGGTCATGTGACATTTTGGGACAAATCACTCGATTTGTCCGTGTCCTTATAAATTTCATTTATCTACTATATTTTATTTGGGATTTTCCTTATGACAACAATCTTATAAGTTCAATCATCTGTAAATAAATACAACCCGTATAGGCTCTTTTAGTCTATACGGGTTAATTTATGTTCTCATCTTCTATTACTTTTTCAGCCAGCCCTAATGTGAGTTTATGAATCTTTTCCATAAGCTGATCCGGAGTAAGGTTCATTCCCTCTTTTACCCAACGCATAATTGCTGATAAAAAAGCATCGCCAAAAAAAGTTACAAAAAACTCTTCATCATCACCAATAACCTTACTACCTTGTAAAAAGTATCGTGTTATTGGTTCAAAAGTCTCTAGAGCATACTCCCTTAACGAGTTCTGTCCATCAATTTGAAATGCTGTACTATAAAATTCTCTATCAGCATAAAAGCTCTTGCAAAGGTCATACATAACGTCCCAGCCTCTCTCATATGCCGAAAAGTTGAGCTTCCCTATACAACCAACATAGAATATCCAATTAACCAGATCATACTTGTCCTTGAAATGGTAATAAAAGCTCTTTCTGTTCATTCCACAGTCATCGCATATATCAGATACACTTATCTTTTCAAAAGGCTTTTCCCGCATTAGCTTTTTTAGTGATGTAGCCAGTGCATTTTTAGTGATATTTGAATCTGCCATATTCCACCTACTACTTAGCTGGTTTGCGCCTTGTCCGGGTTTTCCAACATCTCCTGCATGGTATGCCATCCAAGAACTGCACATTTAACCCTTGCAGGCATGTGTGCAACATCCTGAAGGGCTGCTGCCTCATCAAGCTCTTCAAGACTCGCCTCATCAGTGATATCACCTTTGATCATACCCATAAATAATCCGGCAAGTTTAATAGCTTCTTCTTTTTTCTTCCCAATGATCTGATCTACCATCATATCGACAGATGCCTGCGAAATCGCACAGCCACTGCCATCATACATACCATCTTCAATAACTCCGTCTTTTACCTTGAGCTGCAGTGTAATATCATCTCCACAGCTTGGGTTTACACCACGAAGTACAAGATCCGGATTTTCCATTTTGCCTTTGTGAACCGGATGAAGATTGTGTTCATTAACTATCTCACGATATAACTGCTTAAGCTCCATAGCCCATGACCTCTCTTACCTTTGAAAGCTTATCGAGGAAGATCTCCACTTCCTCTTCCGTATTGTAGAAATAAACACTTGCTCTTGCTGTTGAGCCTGCTCCAATAAACTGCATGAGAGGCTGTGCGCAATGATGTCCAGCTCTTATGCAAACATGGTCATCATTAAGTACTGATGCCATATCATGTGGATGAACTCCTTCCATTGTGAAAGTAATAATTCCGCAGTGCTTAGCAGGGTCTTCTGAACCAAACACCTTGATATAAGGCATCTTTTTGAGACCTTCCATCAAAAGAGTTGTAAGTTTTTCTTCCTGCTCTTTTATTGTATCAAATCCTACGTTTTTAAGATACTTAATTGCTTCAGCAAGTCCTACCGCATCACCGGCATTAACTGTTCCAGCTTCAAACTTGTGTGGAATCTCTGCATATGTAGCATCCTCTCTTGTTACATATTCGATCATCTCACCGCCTGTTAAAAATGGCTGCATCTTCTCGAGAAGCTCATATCTTCCGTAGAGTGCTCCTATTCCCATCGGTGCAAGCATTTTGTGTCCTGACAGAGCAAAGAAATCTGCTCCGAGATCCTTAACATCAACATGCATGTGTGGTGCAGACTGAGCACCATCAACAACCATGATAGCACCCTTTGAATGAGCGTAAGCTGCAATTTCCTTTATTGGGTTAGTCACACCCATAACATTTGAAACATGGCCAACTGCAACTATTTTGGCTTTGTCAGTTATCTTGCTTTCGTATTCTTCTCTGGTGATTGTTCCATCTTCTGTAGGTTCCATATATACAAGGTTGGCCTTGCACTTTTTGGCAACCATCTGCCATGGAAGCATATTGCTGTGATGTTCCATTACAGTTATTACGATATCATCACCCTCATGAACATTCTCAAGCCCATAGCTGTATGCAACAAGATTAAGAGACTCCGTTGTATTGCGGGTAAAAATAATCTCTTCCGGTCTGCTTGCTCCAATAAAATCCGCAACAACAGCCCTGGCGTTTTCATACTGCTCTGTTGCAGCCATGCTAAGGTCATATAAGCCGCGAAGCGGGTTTGCATTAGAAGTTTTATAAAAATCTGATACTGCATCCAGAACCTGCCTTGGTCTCTGAGAAGTTGCAGCATTGTCAAAATATACATAGTCGCCAGAATTCAAAATATCGAAATCCTTACGAAAGTCTCCCAAACTAGCCATTGTTTCTCCTATAATAACGAATTATTTTGCCATTAAACAATTCCCTGAATATAATACAGAACTTTCTGCATGATCTCAGGATCCGGAATCATACGTGCAACACTCTCAAGCCTTGCCTTAACAATGATTCTCTTTGCCTCTTCCTCATCAATGCCTCTTGTCTGCATGTAAAACAGAATATCCTCGCCAAGCTGTCCAATGGTAGCGCCATGTCTTCCATCAACATCCTCTTCCTGACAAAGAATTACAGGCATCGTCTTATTTACTACATCCTCGCTAAGAAGCAGAGCATCTTCCTGCTCATCACCTACAGAGCCAGAACTTCCATTCTTAAAATCAATAGTTCCTCTGAAAGTTTTGGAAGCATTGTCCATGAGAACACCCTTAAACTGCATGAGCGCTTCAGTCTTTTTACCTCTGTGGTCAGATACATAGTTTATATCAAGTGAATGGTCATCTCTGCAAAGATATCCCATATTGCTGTTAAATACAGACTCTTTTTCCACAAGATTTGTGTAGCATCCTGTCCAACTCTTTTTAGCTCCAAGTTCAAGAGAAACCAGATCTATCTGGCCCTTCTCAAAACAAGCTCCGCCTATATCATCAAAATGAATAAATCCATTTCCAAGAAGCTGAACTTTAACGAGTGTTATCCTGGCTCCCTCTTCTGCGAGAAGCCTTGTACTAACACCATGGAATCCTGTAGCATCTTTTTCAGATGAATACTCCATGATGACAGTTACTTCTGAATCCTTTCTAGCATGTATAACCTGTGAAGAAAGACTTCCCTGGCCATTTGCAAGATCATATCTGATCACGATAGGTCTATCCGCTTTTACATTCTCAGGAACTGTGTAGACTACAGCTTTTACACCAGTAGATATCATAAGCTCATCTATATCTATTCCCATTCCCGTGCGAATCGCCTGCTTTTCATCTCTGTAGGACATATCGCCATTGGGAGTTCCCGGAACTCCTGTTGTCTTAAGGATCTTTTCCTTATTGGCCCTAAATATTTCTCCGGCTTCCTCAAAAGTCGCATCTCTTTTTACTTCAATTTCATCAGAGATAACTGATTCTACAGGAGTACTAAGGCTATCTATTGTAATATCTCCGGCATTTAAAGTACTGTCATTAACATGCAAAAAATTGTATGTAAGAACAGGCAGTACATTAACCTTCATATTTATGTCTTTATTCATAGCTATCCTCACATGTTTCCACTCATCTCAAGCTTGATAAGATTGTTCATCTCAACGGCATATTCCAAAGGAAGTTCCTTTGAAACAGGATTTGCAAAACCGCTGACGATCATCGCTTTAGCATCTTCTTCTGAAATTCCGCGTGACATCAGGTAGAATACAGCTTCATCGCTAATTCTTCCGATCTTAGCCTCATGTCCTACATCAGCATCGTTAGTTCTGATATCCATTCCAGGAATAGTATCTGCTCTTGAAATACTATCAAGCATCAAGGAATCACATGATACTGAAGCTTTAGCTTTTTTAGCGCTCTTCTGTATTACTACGCTGCTTCGGTATGTTCCGATTCCGCCATCCTTTGAAATAGACTTTGTTGATATTACTGATGAAGTATGTTTACCCTGATGGACAACCTTTGCTCCGGTATCAAGGTTCTGACCCTTTCCGGCAAATGTGATTCCTGTGAATTCCATCTGAGAATTATCACCCTTAAGGATTGTCATAGGATAAAGATATGATGTATGGGATCCAAAAGAACCTGATACCCATTCCATTCTTCCGTTTTCCTCAACGATTGCTCTCTTGGTGTTGAGGTTATACATATTTTTGGACCAGTTCTCAATTGTTGAGTAACGAAGTCTTGCATTCTTGCCTACATAAAGCTCAACGCAACCTGCATGAAGATTGGCAACATTATACTTAGGAGCTGAGCATCCTTCGATGAAGTGAAGATCTGCACCCTCATCTACTATGATAAGAGTATGTTCAAACTGGCCTGCGCCGGCAGCATTTAATCTAAAGTATGACTGAAGAGGAATCTCAACCTTTACTCCCTTTGGAACGTAAACAAAAGATCCACCAGACCATACTGCTCCATGAAGAGCTGCAAACTTATGATCAGTCGGAGGAACAAGCTTCATAAAGTGTTCCTTTATCATATCTGCGTACTCACCGCGAAGTGCTGACTCTAAGTCTGTATAAATAACGCCCTGAGCTGCCACTTCATCTTTTACGTTGTGGTAAACAAGCTCTGAGTCGTACTGTGCTCCAACACCCGCCAGTGATTCTCTCTCTGCCTGAGGGATTCCGAGTCTTTCAAAAGTGTTCTTGATATCCTCCGGAACCTCTTCCCAGCTACCCTTCATATCAGACTTATGTCTTACATAAGAAGAAATCTTATCCATATCGAGTCCCTCTATGCTTGGGCCCCAATCAGGAATTTTGATATCGTTGTATAATTTCAGGCATTTAAGTCTAAAATCCCTCATCCATTCAGGATCATTTTTCTCTTCTGATACCTTTAAAACAGTTTCTTCTGTAAGACCTTCCTGAAGACGGTAGAAATCTTTGTCATTCTCTACGTCTTTGAAATCATACATACTGTGGTCTATATCTGCCACAACCTGCTTGTTATCGCTCATACAAACCTCTCAAATCCGTGCTCGTTAATCTCATCTACAAGTGTTCCGTCACCGGTGTGAACTATGCTTCCCTTTACAAGAACGTGAGTATAGTCAACATGCAGTGACTCTAAGATCTTGGTACTGTGTGTAATAATAAGGAGTGCTCCATCCTTCTTTTTCTGGTACTCCTCTATTCCCTTTGAAACTGTACGAACTGCGTCAACATCAAGTCCTGAATCTGTTTCATCAAGAATTGCAAATTTTGGATTAAGCATAAGAAGCTGTAAGATCTCAGCTTTCTTTTTTTCGCCGCCAGAAAATCCTACATTAAGATCTCTGTCAGCGTATGACTCATCCATTGAAAGAAGCTCCATTGCAGCTTTAAGTGACTTCTGGAAAGCCATAAGCTTAACAGGTGCTCCTGTCTGCGCATGATAGGCGTTTCTGATAAAGCTGCTAAGAGAAATGCCAGGCACTTCATATGGATTCTGGAAAGATAAGAACATTCCTGCTTTAGCTCTTTTATCAGCAGTAATATTTGTGATATCCTCTCCATCAAACATGATGTTTCCTTCAGTTACCTGATAATGAGGATTACCCATGAGAGTAAAACCAAGAGTAGACTTACCTGCGCCGTTTGGTCCCATAAGTACATGGGTTTCTCCCGGTTTGATGTCCAGGTTTATCTTATTTAATATAGGAAGCTCATTATCAATTGAAACTGATAAATCCTTTACGGTTAAAAGAGACTGATCTGACATGATAAAAACCCTTTCTATTTATGAAAAATCTTAAACTAATGTAATTCCTAGTAAGTTAGTAGGAATCATAATAACACCGCTAAAATTGTCTGTCAATCGACAAACACATAAAGTTTATCATAAAAGCCCTTGACATACCACATAAACTTAAGTAAAATACATACTTGTCAGCACCGTGCGGGTGTAGTTCAATGGTAGAACACTAGCCTTCCAAGCTAGATACGTGGGTTCGATTCCCATCACCCGCTTTACTGATTTTTTTTTGCATTTTTTCTAAATGCTAATGGTTTGCATTTGCATTTAACGAGACAGGAGGTCAAAATGGATTTAATCATTGATGTTGTAATTGACGCCGTAATTGATTCGGTTAAGATATTGCCATTTCTTTTTATCACATATCTGGTAATGGAATTTTTAGAGCACAAGACAGAGGAATTCACTTCAGATGTGGTTCAGAAAACTGAGCATTTTGGCCCTTTGTGGGGTGGTCTTATTGGTGTATTTCCACAGTGCGGATTCTCTGCTGCTGCTTCAAACCTCTATGCCGGCAGAGTAATAACATTAGGAACTTTGATAGCTATCTACCTCTCAACTTCAGATGAGATGATTCCTTTATTTATATCCAATCAGGTTCCACTTAGCACCATGATACCCGTTCTGGCGCTCAAGGCTGTTATAGGAATCATCGCAGGATTCATAATTGACGCTGTAGTTCATTATTATCACCGAATCCACAACAAAAGAGCTGATGATCCTGTAAGAATTGACGAGCTCTGTGAAAAAGAGCACTGCCACTGCGACGACGAAGAGTCTTCAGGGTTATGGGGCATCGTAAAATCAGCATTTGTTCACACAATCCACATTTTTATCTTTGTACTTGTGTTGACACTGGCCCTCAATCTTGTAATTGAAGTGATCGGAGAGGACAAGCTCTCAATGCTGCTTAAGACAAGTCCTGTTATCAGCCATATCCTTGCCGGACTTATCGGACTTATTCCAAACTGCGCAGCTTCAGTTATTATTACTGAGCTCTATCTCGATCAGATGATCACACTTGGAACAATGATGTCAGGTCTTTTGGTTGGAGCCGGAATTGGTCTTTTAGTTTTATTTAGAGTTAATCCTGAGAAAAAAGAAAACATCAATATAGCTCTTTTGCTTTTCGTGATTGGTACTGTATGCGGTCTCTTGATCGATGTTTTGGGAATAACACTTTAATGGAGCGGTTATGAATTGTAAGATACATGCTGAAAGCTATGATTCAATAATAGACAGAAACTGGCCTGAAGGCTTTAAGAAAACTCACCAAAGAAAAGACATATTCATTCTCTTATTTTGTAGTGACGAACCCATTTCCGCCGCTGAGATCTATGATCAGCTAAACTCCGGAGATTCAAAAGAAAAATATGCATTCTCTACTGTATATAGGAATCTTCTTGCTTTTGAAAAAGCCGGAATTGTCACAAAGACCATTCTCTCAACAGAAGCTGAGGCGGTTTATGAGCTTAAGAAAAGCAGTCACAAGCACTATGCAATATGCACTGTCTGCCACAAAAAGATTCCGATAAAGACCTGTCCTTTACATGATATCTCAAAGGTAGTCCAAGGTTCGCTTCCTGGATTTGAGATTACCGGACACCAGCTTGAGATATTAGGAATATGTAGCGAATGTCAGAAAAAAAGATAATAAAAAAGCCTTTCAATCAAATGATTGAAAGGTCTTTTTTTATTGTACTGGCTAAAGCAATTGATTATTAAAAAAATCTAATTGAATTAGTTGTTAGCTGATGTAGCTTCTGTAGCAGCTTCTTCTACAGATGAAGCGTCTGCTGCAGCGTCTTCTGAAGTAGCTTCTGTAGCAGCTTCCTCAACTGATGAAGCGTCTGCTGCTGCGTCTTCTGATGAAGCCTCAACTGAAGCGTCCTCAGATACAGCCTCTACAGCCTCTTCTACTGATACTTCTTCAACAGCCTCAACTGATGTCTCTTCTACTGCTGTCTCTGTTGTAGCTGCTTCGCCGCAACCAGCAAGAACTGCTGCTGAAAGTGTTAAAACTGAAAGTAATGTTACGATATTCTTCTTCATAATATTTTCTCCTCTTTTCGTACTAATTATTCTAGTCTGCATAGCAACAATTGCTATACATAATAGTGTGCAATTGCTTCAGTACAAAAGAAGATTATATACTCCAAAAAGAATATTGTCACGGACATAACTGTGCATAATATCTTAAGATTTTCTTAAGATATTGTGCATTTTTTACAAAAACTGTCACATTTAACCCTCAGAAGAGGCACTTGAAGCTTCAGATGGAGCCTCATTTTCGGTTTCTGTATCTTCTGAAGCTGTATCTCCGGAATCACTTACAAATAATGATACCGATCCGGTTTTGGTTTCAGAATCATATCTGAGGGTTATCGAAGTCTCATTTATTTTCAAACTTCCAAGATCGTCACAAGGCAGCGAAAAATCAGTGTTATTGTCATTGGTAACTACAAACTCATATTCAGTGCTGGCCTTTGTAAGATCAAGCACAACGCCCATAAGTGTGTATCCAGAATTAAGTGTTACATTATCACCTAAAAGGTTATCTGAATATGTGTCCGTTGTTTTATCATGCAGGACAACACTCACAAGATTCATTCCTGTTTTATTGACAAGATAGCACTGAACATCTCTGTGCTTTTCAGCTTCTTTTTTTTCTTCAGTTTCTTTTGCAAGAACATCCTTAAATCCACTCTGAAGGCTCTGATACTCTGCTGTTATTTCATTTATCTCAGCTATCGCTTCATCTATCTTTGTATCATTATATTTCTTATGGTCGATGTTCTCGTACTCTTTTGTCTTTTCATCGAGCTCCTGGAGTTTTTCCTCCATAGATGAATCTGTAATATCGAGGTACGTCTCTTCAGCGCTCTCTTTCGCCTCCATCATAAGGCCAACTGCGGTCTCGAGCTCCATGATCTTTTCATCTGTAGGTCCACAGGCTGATAAAAGAGCTGATGACATGATTAGTATCGTTGCTATTATTCCAAACTTTTTCTTCATTATATTTCTCCCTTTAGGGGATATTTTATCACACCCCCTCTGGGAAATTGTAATAGTAATCCATGATTAGTGCAACCACGTGTGAGTAACTGCATTTACCGGAAGAGACTCCGTTTACTTTTAAATTGGTATCTATAAATGTTTCAGCTGCCTTCTTCACTGTTTCTGTTTTTACAACAGCTTTTTCTTCCACCTTAACCCAGGCTTCATCTGTCATAAACTGATTATCATATTTTACTCTGGCTGAGATTTTTACATGGGAATTGTACTCTTCCTTGCTCACTGCCTTGTAAAAATCATTGTTTATATAATTCAAAACCCCAAGATAACCGCTGTACTGAAATACCGGATCGTCAGAACTAATGCAGGCAATAAATCCAAGGAAATTTGCCTCGTCCTCATATATGTACCCATGAGTGTGGGCAAGTTCATGACACATGGTAAAAGGCTTGTTCATTATAGACATTGTGTCGTTGTAATTTGCTTCCATTGAAAACGGGAAATAGTAGCCTTGCATATATTGCTGGCTCATGAAGTCAGAAAAATACAATGCCTTGGGAGTCACATAATAGCCACCTAAACGCGGAAATCTGTCCGAGATATTTGACATAGCCGCAATAGCTGTCTTTTGCATATCACCTTCATAAATTACATTTCCCTTCTCGTCATGTGGAACTTCTTTGGCAAGTTCATTGCACTTTTTTACCACATAATCTCTTAATTCTGCCAGCTGCTGAATGTCACATTCTGTTGAGTCTGCCCCGGAAAAGAGCTGAATCTTAGATGTATGATAAAGAATAAAGCAGTTAAGCGTCATAACCGTGCATATAATAGCCATTAGCACGGGGGAAATCTTATAAAGCGCATTAGAAATTCGCTCGAAATCCTTCTGGGCTTTGAAATATCTTTTGCCAAAGGATGCAGCTCTTTTACCATAAATTAGGAAACAAGAGTGAGCCAAAACAAAGATTACTGAGAACAGCACAAAAAGAACTATAAAAACAAGCATGATCTCGCCTACGGAAAATGGAAATACACTTGTCAGTCTTCCATATAATAATGTTATTACCGGAAAAATATTTTTGACATAAAAGTCAGAAAAAGCCGCACTTTTCCATGCGACAAAGTTAAGCAAAACACAGATTAAGATAATGAATAAAACCGGAACTGGAATTATAGATTTTCTTTCCTTCATGTAACGCTCCCCCGAGTATTATGTATTAATTCTAATAAATAAATATGTACTCATGATGTCTAAAAAAAATCTAAAATGTTCATAATTTATACATATCTTTGTGATTTGTCCAAAAGTTCTTGTGTTAAAATTAATGAAACATTTCTACTATATTAAGAGGTATTTTATGAGACTATTATTAGCAGATGATGAAAAAGAACTGACTAACGCTTTAGTAGCAATCCTTAAGCATAGCAACTACACTGTTGATGCAGTTTACAATGGAACTGACGCCCTGGATTACGCTCTTAGCGGTGAGTATGACGGCATTATTTTGGATATCATGATGCCCGGGCTTGATGGCATGGAAGTATTAAAAAAACTCCGTGAAAAAGGTATTTCTACTCCGGTTCTTTTCCTCACAGCAAAAACAGAAGTTGATGACCGCATACGAGGACTTGATCTTGGAGCCGACGACTATCTGCCCAAGCCTTTTGATATGGGAGAGCTGCTTGCAAGAGTCAGAGCCATGCTCAGAAGGAAAACCGATTTTGCTCCTACAAACCTCACCTGTGGAAACCTGACTCTGGACCGCGCCGGCTATGAGCTGATCACTCCTGATCACGAAAAGATCCATTTGGCAAGCAGAGAATTTCAGATGATGGAAATGCTCATGACCAGTCCCGGCAGAATCATCTCCGTGGATACTTTCATGGATAGGATCTGGGCCGACGGGGACGCCGATATCAACGTGGTTTGGGTATATATTTCAAACCTTAGAAAAAAGCTGACAGCACTTGAGGCCACCTGCGAGATCAAAGCTTCGCGAGGTGTTGGTTACTCAATCAACGAAACAAACTAATTTCTCTATAAAATGGCAGGTGTCATAAATGGTAAAAAAACTCAGAAAAAAATTTGTAGTAACAGCCATGCTGTCACTTCTTTTGATACTGGTCATCATGATTGGTGTAATTAATATCATAAATGTCAGGCATGTTATTTCCGAGGCAGATCGCTTATTAACTATGCTTGAAAATAATGACGGTTATTTCCCCGGAATGAAATTTGATGACCGACCTGAAGATTCCTCTCAATTTTCTTCTGAAGAAGAAATACAGCCTACAGCTGAAAGTTCAGTTGGTAACGAACCAAATCCACGGCCTATGAATCCAACAAACCCTTTTCAGTTTGACAAGCTAAACAGCAACAGAGATGCTGAAATGCCTTATCAATCGAGATATTTTTGGGTGAGACTTGATGCTTCCAATAATGTTACAGAAATAAATCTTGGACATATAGCATCCGTGACAGAAAATGTTGCTTCCGAATATGCAATTGATGTAGCCAATAACGCTCAAAGCAAAGGATTCTACCACACATACAGATATGTCTTATCCGAAAAAAATGATGGAACAAAACTTGTGATTTTTTCTGACCAGAGCGCTGCTATACTCAATATGTTGACTTTACTTCTTCAATCTGTTTTAGTTGGCCTTTGCGCCCTCATCGCAATGTTTATTCTGGTTTTCATATTTTCAAGCCAGGCTGTTGCTCCCGTTGTAGAATCTCTTGAAAAGCAAAAAAGATTCATCACAGACGCGGGGCATGAACTAAAAACTCCTTTGGCGGTAATATCAGCTAATGTAGATGTACTTGAACTTGAATCGGGGAAAAGTGAGTGGACAACAAGTATAAAGAATCAGGTTACAAGAATGAATGGTCTTGTTAAAAATCTCCTGACTCTTTCACGAATGGATGAAGAACGAATGCATGTTGTCTTTTCGGACTTTGATATGAGTAAAACCGTAAAAGATACCGCTGTTTCTTTTGAAGCTCTTGCAACCTCAAAAGGCAAAAAATATCAGATGGATATTGAAGATGGCATACATATTACCGGAGATAAAAATGCAATCAACCAGCTTGCATCACTTCTGTTAGATAATGCCATGAAGTATTCCTCAGAAAAAGGAAGCATTCATGTACTCTTAACCAAAGGCAATAAATACATTACTTTTGAAGTTTCTAATACCTGTGATGCAATTCCAAGCGGTAATCTGGATCGCCTATTTGATCGTTTCTACAGGGCTGATTCATCAAGAGCACGTGAAACCGGAGGCTACGGCATTGGCCTTTCAGTCGCCAGAGCAATCGCCACATCACATGGCGGCTCAATCGAGGCTCTCCGCGACGGCGACAAGATTATCCGCTTCGTAGTAACGCTACCAAAGGAACTACCAAAAAACTTACAGAAAATGAATTAATAGCACTATAAACTCTTTAGCAAGAATAAGTATCCGTAAAATAAACATCGCAAAGAACTGTAATTCTCCGAGTATTCAATGTTTTTAAAAATCACGGATACTTATACTTTTTTATATTATTTGAGTTTTTAAATGGAGTTGACAAACTATGAATCCAGCAGTATATACGGCACAGAATAATTATTTATTTTCAATGGCAGTAATTATATTTACAATTGCTTTAGTACTAATCTTCAGAATCGTTATGTCATATTATATTGCTAAGCGTGGGAATATGATAGTATCTGCTAAAGGGATAGACCCAAGAGATGTTCACATGTTCTCATTGGCAATGTTTATGTCGGTTGTTTTTGGCGTTTTATTTGGATATATCTTTGTTTTTTGGTTTTCGTCTGCATTCCCATCAAATGAAGAAAAACATAAAATTGTACCTTATGTTGAGGAAAATGAGGCAGAAGAATAAAGATGATAGGCTATCTGAGGGGATGTTCTATTATCGGACATCTCTATTTTTCTATTATCTTCTATATTAAGTATTCTATTTTTCGATAAATAATCATTCAAAGCATCTTATTGATGCTATTGGGGAGAGGATAATATAGATGTTGTCTGTTACTCAACGATTGGAATCAGTATCACAACCGTTTGGCGGATATGTTCCCAAAAAACTTTTTGTGGAAAAACAGTATGATGATGGTATTTATGTACCCGAAATTGGTGCAGAATTTGCGCCTACTCAAGGTATGGTTGTTGACTACCTTACTCGCTATATGATAACTGATGATAAGCTTGCATCTTTTGATATATCAATTCGTGGAGCTAAAAAAGTTGATTATTCGCTGGGAGGAGATAATGAATACAAAAATGCGTTAAAATTGCTCAAAGGAATAAATGGGCTAGATTATGATTCAATTTATAATGCATGCAAAATTGTTGGGTATGATTCTGCTTTAAGAAGAGGAGTAGAGACTTTTAAAAGTGTAGATTTTATAAAACCTACGGACCTTCTTATAAGTAATATTCGCATTATGGTTGAAAGATGCATTTTCTTTTTAAACGATATAGGCCCGATAGTAGAAAGCGAAGTCACTTTTCCTTATGGATATACAAAGCTGGTTAGTAGCGGTGATGGCGATTATATGACTAAAGATACGCTTATTGAGCTCAAAGTATCAAAGTCAGCATTATTACCCAAATGGTCTCTGCAGCTTCTAATGTATTACTTACTGGGAATACATTCAACTAATGAACATTTCATGGATATAGAGTCATTATGCATTTATAACCCCTTTGAAAATAAGAGTTATGTAGTTAGAGTTGACAGAATAACTGATGAAACAAAATATATAGTGTCTCATGAAATACTCGGATATAAAATGAAGTACGAGGCGTTGAAATATGACAACATAAATCATGACACATATTATGACTATTCATCATGGAGGGATGTTGATGGCTCTGATGAACTTATTTATAACCAGCTAATTCTTGAAAATGAAAGAAATGGTTTTGATGTTAATGAGTATCCTAATGGGATACATAAGATATCCATCGAAGATTATTGGTCTTATTTAAAGACAGTAGATGATAGATATAAACGTGTGCTAAGACCAAGATTTAAAAACATTGAATATATCAATTTTGTAAAAAACAGTGGATATATTATGTTTCTTTCTGTTTCTCCTACAGGCCAATTGAGCATCTTGCATGGAGCCAAAAAAGAAACTACAAATTATTCAGTTGAATATTTCTACGAAAACATGGGGAATTATGCAAATAGGGTAGTCTCACTTTTTTCGAGCTACTGGGACACTTTATATGCAATATCTGAGAGTTTACGAAAGTTGGCTCCTAGTACAGAACCTTTAAAAAGAAATCATTATTCAAAATACATAGACACTCAAAAAAGTCTAGGAATTAAACCCTTATCATTTAAGAAATGGTATAACGAGAGAGGCAAAAACATATGCCTTTCAGGAAAAGTACATGGCTGCATAGTAGATATAGACTATTTAAATCATATTTATATAAATCCTTTTGACGGGACTATTGTTCCTTATTTTGCAGTTTCTATGTATGACAAGGATGTGTATAGAAACACTTTAAGCCTAATATCAGCTCAAAGGCCAGAGATGCTAGAGTCCCTTAAAGAAATTGCCATGAAAGAAGATACAGCTGTTATGGCATCAGATGCACAGGTATATCAGCTCGTTAGCATAAATGATGAAATAAGTACTGAAACTGTAAAAGTATATGATTTCAGCATGTACTCTGTGTCAAACAAGCTAAAAGCGTTGCAACAGATTTATGACAAAAATCTTATTCAAGTGTGGTATGACGATATACTAAAGGACAAAAAGGCTCTTTTAGATATAAAGACAAGTAATGTTATTGATGTTGATTATTTCTCCAATGGTTTAAAAATTGACTCGGATGCTGCTTCTGAGTTAATGGGAAAAGCTATTTTGCAAAATACCGGAGAAATGGCAACACTTGTCGATTATAGAGATGAAAATGACATTGATGTTATGTTTGAAAGTGGAATGAGGGTAGATCATACCAGCATGAGAAAATGGATCAGGGGCAAAGTAGATTCTGATTCTGCATCAATGAGTCTGGACAGGGAAACTATTCAGGAAAAAAGAGAACGACATAGAATCAAGTATGTTGGTATGAGTAAAGAAATGAAGTGTGGAATGATTGCTACAATAGTAAAATATGAAAATTGTAACAATATAACAGTAAGATTTGAAAATGGACAAGAAAGGTGTGGTGTCACTCTTAAAAGATTCAAAGCTGGAACTATTGTCCCTTTTCATGTGTAATTATTTCTATATCACTAAGAATAAGTAGTGTTATCTGCAGAAAAGGACATTTCTTAACATGCCAAAGATATGAAAGGGAGCAGGAAAAGTGGGGTTCACAAAGCGGAAAGAAAAATGTATTAGCATGAACGTGATAAGGCTATTATTCTGGATGCTGTGTTTGGCATTTTTAGCTTCTTGTGGTAATAAGGCAGATGGTTTTTCTTCGAATGTCAGCAGTAATGAAAGCGCTGATATATCTACTAGTCAAGTTTCAGTAACTACCAAAACTGATGATGTCGCAAAGAATGAGATTAATATAGAACTTTCTAATGATGAATTAGTATTATCTAAGAATGGAAAAATCATCGAAACTTTACCGACATATATTAATTTGGCTGATGAACAATTTAATCTGTCAAAAGTATTACAAGTGCTGTTTTTCGATTACACAGCTGATGATATTACAGATATAGCTGTTTTAGGAGAATCGATTCATGGCGAGTATGTTTTACTATATAACGGAATGCTGCTGGAAAATGAATCTGGAATAAAAGAGGATACATTTGGATATTTCGGGAATCTAAGTAAAGCTCAACTTAATGAAATGGGCTGTGATATTACTGAGGATGGCATCAAGCGTGCACTTCTTGGAGATAATACTGAATGTATATACAACAGCTATCGTGAATTGTATACACAACTTGCAAGAGCTTATCATATTTCAAATAGTGAATATATGTATGACCTTATCTATGCTGATGAAGATGAGATTCCAGAGCTAGTTATAAATAAACTTGGATATTATGTATATCTATTTACTTATGAGAACAGTAAAGCAAGATGTTTGATGGATAAATGGGGATATGGTGCTATGGGAAATCATGGATATAGCTATTTCCCTGGCACAGGCATCTATTATAATAACAATGCAGATTATGCAGGTGCAATATATACTGAATCTTATATGTCAAAACATGAAAATGGTGAGATTCAAACAGATTACTGGGTTCAAACAAATTATTTTCAAGATATCGATGAAGATGGAATGCCTTCGTATGAGGAGCTAAATACTACATTTGGGGATGTTGGGAAAATTGAGTACCATTGTGTTTTCGATGAAAACATGTCAGAGGATGATATTAAGAAAATAGTAGACAATTATAATAAACAAGAGCTAGTGGAATTAGGTGGGAAATACGAGTATGAAACAATAATGCTTCAACTGCAATGAAAATTCAAACAATCAGGTTATAATGAATGATGATAATGTCTGCTTTGAGGAGCATATATGAGTAACGAAAGAGAATTAGCAAAAGATATGATGGCCGAGCTAAAGCGCCATGGAATAGAGGCAACATATCAGGATTATGAGGCCAGAAAAGCAAGATTGATTGATTTAAACGATGGTTTTCATCAACTGCTGGACTTTATTCCGGATTTTATTATGATAGACCTTTTAAAAGAATATGAAGTGGGTTTTTTAAATGAGTACAGTAATATTGATGAACTTGTGGACGGAATTTTGGGATACAAGCACGGATATGTGCAGCTAATGCGGAAGATTGCAAGGCATTTCTTTGTCTTCAATTCTCATACAAAAGAATTTGAACTTGATAAGAATTTTGAAGGATATACAGCTTCGCAGCTTGAAAAAATGGCAAGGTGGAGCAAACCAGAGCTTCTAAAGGCTGATATCAATCCTTCAATGACGGTTTTTGAAATTGATGCTAAAGTGCGTGAAAACGGACTGAAAAGAAGTTTAAGAGTCACTGATGATGAATACAGTGTTATAACCGCGTATAGCAATGCTGACGCTGAAGTAAAGGAAAAGGTTAGAGTAATACTAAACTTAAAAAAAATTTGACGAAATTCGATTTATTGTTATAATAAAATCAGGCAAGGAACTAATTAGCTTAAAAACATGGCGAAAGCCCTAGAGATGGCGGTCTCTAGGGCTTTCTTTTTCGGCTCTATTATAGATCGTTGCCGCGTTTATCTCTGTCGAGCCACTTACAGATGTAGTTGGCGGCTACTCCTGCCAGAACAGAGATTAAGAAACTAATTAGCAATTCCACGGCTTAGCACCTCCTTTCTGTTGCCAGAATGAGGGCGACAACGTCCCTAATTATACCACTTTGTAAATAACATAGTAGTACGATAAATATCCAATACAAATAATCGTGTTCATAACAATTATAATTATTGCTAAAGGCCAACCATATAAAAATAGCAAGTGCTGTGGGAACGATTTATTTTGAGCAGATGATACATGACAAAATAAAAAAGCATTTCAGATTATGTTTTGAATAACATGATATAATCTGAAATGCTTTTTTATTTTGACTTATGTATCACTGCGAAAAATTCCGAGTTCCCACGGCACTTGCTATTTCTATATGGTGTCCGTCTCGCACCACTTATCGCGTAGCCACACCTTAAAGCTCGTCGCTCTTTACTGCTACTGGTCTTGAGCATGTGATCTCAAGGTTTCCATTTCTCTGACGTATCTCGTCGATCATTCCCTTTGTTGAAGCCTTTGCTCTCATTGCTACCTTATAGTTGAGCTTGTAGAGACTTCCCATTCCTGATGTCTTCACTTCCTGAAGCTCTGCTCTTGTTGTGTATCTCTCAAAGATGTCATCAAAGATTCCTTCAAAATCAAGGCTTTCAGGTACTGTGATCTTAACTGTCTTTTCCTCATTGGCGCCTTCGCCAAAGCTGCAGTTTGAAAGAATCAGGTTTGCTACTGAAATGATAACTGCAAAGATCGCTGCAATTCCGATATATCCCATACCTGTTGCAAGACCAACTGCCATAGCAAGGAAGATGATAGCTATTTCTTTTCCTGAACCAGGTGCAGAACGGAATCTTACAAGTGAGAAGGCTCCTGCCACTGCAACACCTGCGCCAACATTTCCGTTAACCATCATGATAACTACGCCAACAATTGCCGGAAGCAATGAAAGTGTTATGATAAAGCTCTTTGAATAGCTGTTCTTGATTGAATACATAAATGCGATGAAAATACCGATTGCAAGTGAGCAAAGAGTTGCTATCAGGAATGTTGCTCCTGTTATTGTTCCATTTGAAAAAATTGATCCAAAAATTAAATCTGTCTGCGTTGTCATTTTATATAATCTCCTTCCAATTATCCTTTTGTTTAGACTGCTTTGCGAAACACGGCCACCTTTGATTCCTCTTCTTTCTGATCAGGTACAATGCCCTTCATGATCATCTCATTGGTCTGGCCATACATATATTCGAGATACCCTCTTCCATATTTGGAAAAAGAAATCTTTCTGATATTAAGTTCATCGAGAATTCTTGCAAGTTCCATTGACATAGCTCCTGCAATCTTAAGCTCCATAAGGTGCTGTCCTGGGAGCAGGATATCTTTTCCCACATTTCCCTGTGAAAGGCTTAAGTTCTCTGTTCTCCATCTGATATTTCTATCAAATGTGATCCTTAAGTCAGGATCTGAAATGCCTGCCATTGCTATTCTGTCGTAAGAGATAGCCATTGCCGGTCTGATTCCCTTGTAGTACTGAAGGAAATAATCGATCTCATTTGAAATCTGTGATCTGTTTTCAATTTCCTTTCCATTTACAAGGTAATCAATTGCTTTGGCGTAAGGCATTGAGATTCTTCTTTTATAGACAACTCCTGCATATTTTTTCTTGATCTCTATAAAAGCGTTTGTATCATCACTTGCAACGCCGTATGTACGAAGCCTTAGCTTTTCTTTGTACTTTGGTTTTTCAAGGGATCTTTCAATAAGCTTAAAATCAGGAGTGTCGAAATATATATTTAAAATGGAGGTCTCTCCATAACTGTCGATAGCAGCCATGCCCTCAAGCCTTTTCATAAGCTCGTTGTACTGAATGTCATCCAGCAAATATTTAACTTCGATTCTCTGAAATACATCTTTGAAACCTGCCATGATTTTTCTCCATTTCTTTGCGTGTTGTTTTATCTTATGATGCCATTCTAAATTTGAAACCTAAAAATAACTTAAAACGAATCAGAGTTTATAATTTATTAATAAATTATTGACAAAAGCCCATATTTTCGAGCTTTTTCGGGTACGACATGTATGATATAATGACATTAAGTAACACCTAATTACATCAATTGTTATCTATTCACTAAAGGGGGAGGTGTCTATGTACAAAAAGGGAGACAAGGTAATCATTCTCGATTACAATGGAAAACCCGCAATTCCAAAGGTTGTTGCAGAAATTGAAGATGTTTACGGAGAAGACAGAGTAAGACTTCATCTGCCTGACAATGCATGCTGTCTTGAGTTTACAGATCGATTTGAGAAGATCGATGAAGACACTTATGATGAGATCCTTCACTCCGTACACGAAAGAGAAAAAGAAATGCCTGTTGATCTTCAGCTTGATATCCGCAAATTTGCTTCCAAGCATCCTCGCAGAAGAAAAGACGAGATCATTAAGATGTTTGATCAGGATAAACGCTACGTTTCAATCCTGAATGCCTATATGGGCAGAGTTATGATGTACGGAAAAGAAAATATCAATGAGAGATTTCTTTTTGAATATAATGAAGCTCTTTTTGGAATAATTGAAACCAGGACCTTTTTCCATGAGCTTGATGATTCCATTCCTATTCCTGAGCTGACTTAAGAGAAAGGCCAATTCCGATAGCCATAAAAAGAAATGTTGTTGATACGGTTGTGGAAAAAGACACAACGCTGTTAAATAAATATGCGATTATAGGGAGCGAGCAGATAATAGCTGCTGGCTCCTTTTTTATTATTCTTTTTAGTGAGTATACGATAAATCCATAGTAGAGAATAGCGCCCACGATTCCTCTTTCTATCAAAATTGTCAAAAATTCGCAATGAGCGTTTGTAAGCCTGTTGCCCTCAAGGACATTTAAGAGGGAATCTGCCCACATCGGATTGTGATAGGCATATGAAAAGTAGCAATCCTGACCTACTCCAAATATCTTTTGCCAGGATGACAGATTACGGAACATGTCTAAAGAAATCTGCCAGATAAAAAGTCTGCCGTTTCCAAAGTTGTAGGGAATTTTTACGACAGCGATAATCACAGGGATTATTGCCACTAAGGCCAGGATCAATCCACAATATATCTTTTTATACAGATCCCTGTTCCACAAAATACTGATCTCATCCAAAAAAGCTGATAGTCTGTATATAAAAAATGAAAACGCGATAAATACAAGACCTGTGTGATTGCTGCACAGAGTAATGAGATAGTTCTTTTCATAATTATATGCAGCTGGACAAAAGAGCATAATAAGGTTCACTATTTCTATTGCCAGCCCCAAAACAGAAAGCTGCACCAAAAATCTGTGAAAATAATTCCTGTCAGAAAATGACAGATAAAGAAGAAGGCCATAGGTTCCAAGTAGCACCAGCAAGCCGCTGTCAGCTCCCTGTAGTAAAAGAGCCATGAGCCCAACTACTGTATAGGCGCTGCACGCAAAAAAGCTTTTGCTTCCCGGCTTTTGAAGGTAAGTTAAGCCCACACCGGCAGGGACAAATATAGATAAAAATCCCACATACCAGTTGATATTTCCTATAGTTGCAAGAAAAGAAGTATCGCTCCCATAAATTTCGATTGGATAAATCCCGAATCTTCCAAGAACCCCAATGACAAATATAAGAAATGGAGTTATGAATACTGCCGCAAGAACATACTCATCAACATACAGGCCTTTTGCAAGAAAGTAGCAATCAAGGATCATTATGGCAGTGGTCAAAAAACCTACTCTCCACCCTTCAAGTCCAAGAAAAGAAGTTTTGATATCGCAGGAAAAAAGCAGGGTTACAAGATTTGTTAACAGAAGAGCTCTTAAAAGAATGTCATGAACACCTTCGCTTTTTTTATTTAGTCCCACAAGAAAAGAAGAGGCAAGGATAAATGCTCCGCCGATCAGCATGTACATTATCCCTTTTGCCTCACCAAGTTCATAATAGCCCTGCTCCATATACAAAGGCAGAATGGAGCACAGCATTATCACATGTATAGTTGAAAATATTTTTAGAATCTTAGTTCTCATGGTCTATGAATTCCGGTTTAATTTCAAAAAAGACTCTTTTCCCTGTTGTCGGATGCTTAAAGCCAAATTTATAGCAGGCAAGACATACTGTCTTTATGCCTTTTTCCTCTGAATATTGCAGCGACTCTTTGGTCCCATATTTGGTATCACCAATGATCGGATAGCCAAGTCCTGCCATCTGAACCCTTATCTGATGGAATCTTCCGGTCAGGAGTTTTATTCTCATAAGAGATGTCTTTTCCTCTGAAGATACAACTTCATAATCGAGCTCGGCTTTTTTGACATCGCCACCTATGAGCCTTACTTTTTCCTCTTCAGATACAATAATTGCCAATCCACTATCTTCTCTTCTCCCAAGATAGTTTTCCACATGTCCTTCCTTTGGCTCCACATCCCCATAGCAAAGAGCGTAGTAGTACTTATCTGTAGTGTGCTTTTTAATCTGCTCTGCAAGACTTGATGTTGCTTTTTTATTTTTGCCCATTACAACCACACCCTCAACAGGCTGATCAAGTCTATATACAGTCCCCACATAAGCAGGGCCTTTTTTGCCTTCCTGTCTGCTTTTTCTTGTGAGGTAGTTTCTTACCTGGCTAACAAGGTCCATTTTCCCGGGCCCCGCTCCTTCTGTGGCAATCCCAGCAGGTTTATGGCATACAATTATATCTTCGTCTTCGTATATATACTCTATTTTTTTCATTTTTAACAATTTTTCTATTATATGAAAATAGCGGCAGTTTTACCTGCCGCCACAAAATCAATGGTTATCAAACTTTAAATCTGTAACCGACGCCCCAAATTGTCTCAATATACTGAGGGTTTGAGGTATCATATTCGATTTTCTCACGGATTTTTTTGATGTGAACAGTTACAGTCGCAATATCTCCGATTGAATCCATGTTCCAGATCTTACGGAAAAGTTCTTCCTTAGTAAACACGTGATTAGGGTTTTCTGCAAGGAAAGTAAGAAGATCAAACTCCTTGGTTGTAAAGCTCTTCTCTTCACCATCAACATATACTCTTCTGGCTGTCTTATCAATTCTAAGACCTCGGATCTCTACATAGTCATTGGACTCATGACCTGATCCAACAAGCCTTGAGTATCTTGCCATATGTGCCTTAACGCGGGCTACCAGCTCAGATGGGCTAAATGGCTTTGTAATATAGTCATCAGCACCAAGACCAAGACCTCGGATCTTATCGATATCATCTTTTTTAGCTGATACCATAAGGATCGGCACATCTTTCTTTTCTCTGATATGTTTGCAAACCTCGAATCCGTCCATGCCCGGAAGCATCAGATCCAATATAATAAGATCAAAATCCTCCGCAAGGGCAGTCTGAAGACCTGCATCTCCTGTGTTCTCGATTGCTACCTCAAAATCACTAAGTTCCAGATAGTCTTTCTCAAGGTCGGCAATGGCCTCTTCATCCTCAACAATAAGAATTCTACTCATACACGCATCTCGCCTTTCTTTGGATTTTTATGTTTCGTTATCGACTGTAACTGCTTCCGAACCATTTGCAAACTCTATGTACTTTCTAAGTACAAAGTGCATACAGGTTCCTTCTCCCTCATGACTGGTTGCCCATATGTAACCGCCATGATCTTCTATTATCTTTTTAACTATAGATAAGCCGATTCCGCTTCCGCCCTGCTTGGAATTACGGGAAGCATCTGTTCTGTAGAACCTGTCAAAAATATTTGGAATATCTTTTTGTGCTATTCCTTTACCATTATCTTCAAGCTCTATCCTTATGGAATCAACCTCATCCAAAATCCTTATATCAATCTGCTCTTTTCCGTCACTTCTCTGCATGTACTTGACGCTATTGCTGACAATGTTATTAACTACACGCTTGATCTGCTCAGGATCTGCAACTATCTGTGTATCAGGGCCTGTGAGATTTGAGTAATTTAGTTTGATCTGCTTACTCTCAAGATCAGCTCCAATCTCCTCAATACAGTCTCCAAAATACTCTGCCACATTAAGTTTAACAAAATTATAAGGAATTCTGTTGTTATCAATACTTGAGTACAAGGTAAGTTCATTAATAAGGTTGTTCATATCGTTAGCCTTACTATTAATGATCCTTATGTACTTCATCTGCTTCTCAGGGTTGTCCGCAACGCCTTCCAAAAGGCCCTGTGAATATCCTTTGATAGCAGTAATAGGAGTCTTTAAATCGTGAGATATATTACTGATAAGCTCTTTGTTTTGCTTTTCTCTCTCAATCTTTTCATCAGCAGATTCTTTTAACCGAAGTCTCATGTCTTCGTAGTTGCGATACATGGCTCCAAGCTCCCCTTTTTCCATAACGTCGGTAGGAAGCATGTAATCAAAGTTTCCATCTTTGATGTGCTGCATCGCCACATTAAGTTCGCTGATTGGTTTAAAAATACTTCTTCCGATCCAGGTAGTTAAAAGAACACTCGTAACCAGCAGAATAAGAACTATCGCAATGGTCATATAAACTACAAGTGACGTAGTAAGGCCAGTTCTGATGCCGGATACGATATAAAGACTACCCTCATCACCATCTGAGAAGTAGAAATCAAGCTGTCTTACAAGATGCTTCGAGGTGGTATAATAAATACCCTTAATATCCGTTCCAAATCCCGGAAGTTCATAAATAACTTCTTTTGCCTTGTTCTTATCTGCTACGTAGTAGACCGTAAAGCCTTTTTTTACAATTATAAATGAGTAGCTTGGCGCAACTTCTTCATCCAATTGCTGTAGATAGCTCTCATTCTCCAAAATGAATGGATCTGCCAGCATAGTAACCAGAATTTCTTTTACCAGCTGTTCTGTCATCTCGGAGAAAGTTCCTCCGGGGTCTGAGATCATTCCATAATCTACCACTTTGGAATACTGATCAATCTGCTGATCATATATCAGATACCTTCCAACAGCAAAATATGTCGCCATTGCAAGTATTATCGGTATGATTACTATCGCCAGTGAGGTAATTAAGAGTTTTGTACGGAATCGCATAATTCCTCCTATGCTCTTTTAGTATACCATATTTTGTTAATTGTTTGGATAGTTCTCTTTTAACCTTTTATACTCTTCATCAGTAATTTCCATAACTGTTCCATGTTTGAATCCATACGGAAAACTGAATACTTTGTCTGAACGTACGAATTTTCCTGTAGAAATGTCCTTTGCTACGAATGGAACATAACCCTGTTTTTCTTTTTCACATCCGTAAAAATCGAGCATCAGACACCAGCTTCCATCAGGAAGTTTATAACATGTAGGAGCTTCGTACTGACCATCCTCAAGTTTGTTCATCTCTTCATCAAAAAGAGGCATTCTCTCATATTCACCTGTAAGAGAAGTTCCTCTCTCCAAAATGATGTGAGCAGGATTGAAATCACTCTTTGTAAATCTGTAGTAATAACCATTTTCATATACGATGTTGGAGTCGATTATTCCTGTATCTGACTTATGACAAAGCTCTTTTGGCTGAGTATAGGTCTTAAAATCTTTAGTCTTGGCATAATAAATAGCCATTTCGTTAGTAGAATCTGCAGGATATCTTGATGACCAGTGAACCATGTAGTCCTGATTTTCCTCATCATAGATGATATCTGGAGCCCATGCACATCCATAATTGTCATCAACAATTTTTATAAGCTCCTGCTCTGACCAGTGAACAAGGTCGCCAGATTCCCATTTTGAGAGGTATTTACTGCCCTCTCTGTTTACTTTATTCCAATTGCTTTCATATTTTTCTTTGAAATTGTAAGCAAGAGAAAGATCTGTAGCCAGAATAACAAAGGTGTTGTCCTTTTTTCTGGTGATGGTAAAATCTCTTACTCCCTTCTCACCTAAAGTGCTCTCCAGAACAGGTTTCCCGTTATTTACCTGTTCCCAGTTAAAGCCATCTTTAGAAATACCGAAATAAACCTGTTCCCCATCCGGTGTAACTTTTTCTTTAAAGTGTGCAAATAAATATGCGCTCATGTAACCCTCCCAAGCCTGATCATAATGTATTTCATAATTATACAATAATAAAGACTTCTCCTTCAACGGAGAAGCCTTTATAGTATATATTTCTTTATCAGATATTTAAAAGTTTGCTGTACTCAGCAAGTGCGCCATCTGTCTCGTGTGCGAGAACTTTCTTGGCTAGAACCTTACCAAGCTGAACGCCTTCCTGGTCAAAGCTGTTGATATTCCATACAAAGCCCTGGAACATAACCTTATTTTCGAAGTGTGATAAAAGAGCTCCAAGTGACTTAGGGTTAAGCTCTTCACCGATGATGATGCTTGATGGACGGCCACCCTTGAAGTTCTTGTTAAGATTCTCATCTTTTTTACCACATGCAAAAGCAACGATCTGAGCAGCGACGTTAGCGCAGAGTTTCTGCTGGCTTGTGCTGTCCTGAATGTTAACATCATTCTGAAGCTGGCTGTTCTTGAAGCCAATGAACTGAAGAGGAATGATATCAGTTCCCTGGTGAAGAAGCTGGTAGAATGAATGCTGTCCATTTGTACCAGGCTCGCCAAAGATGATAGGTCCTGTTACATAGTTTATAGGCTCGCCGAAACGGTTAACGCTCTTACCATTAGACTCCATGTCAAGCTGCTGAAGGTGTGCAGGGAAACGGCTAAGTCCCTGTGAGTATGGAAGTACAGCTGTGCTGCCATATCCAAGGATATTTCTCTCATAAACACCGATCATAGCATCGAGCATAGCAGGGTTTTCGAAGATGTTCTTGTTTGCTGCAAGCTTATCCTCTTCTGCAGCTCCATCAAGGAACTGAGCAAATACGTCAGGTCCGAATGCGAGAGAAAGAACTGCACCGCCTACGCCTGATGTTGAAGAATATCTTCCACCGATGTAATCATCCATGAAGAAAGCTTCAAGATAATTGTCACTCTTAGCAAGTGGTGATGTCTCTGAAGTTACGGCGATCATGTGCTTTGAAGAATCAAGACCTGCCTTCTTAAGAGCATCGATAACAAATGACTCGTTTGTAAGTGTCTCAAGTGTTGTACCTGACTTAGACACAAGGATAAAGATTGAATGAGCAACATCAATTCCGTTAAGGACAGCTGATGCATCATCAGGATCTACGTTGCTGATGAACTTAGCTTCCATCTTGAAGTTGCCTGTTCTGCGAGCCCAGTTCTCAAGAGCAAGATACATAGCTCTTGGGCCAAGGTCTGAACCGCCGATACCAATCTGTACTACTGTTGTAAACTTCTCGCCCTTAGCGTTTGCAATCTCACCTGAGTGAACTTTGTTTGCAAACTCTGCGATTCTCTTCTGTTCATTTAAATAGAAATCGCGCTTGTTAACTCCGTCAGCCATAACGTTCTCACCAAGCTGACCTCTTGTTAACTGGTGAAGGACCATTCTCTTTTCACCTGTATTTATTACTTCTCCGTTGTAGAGTGCTTCAAATTTCTCTGAGAGCTCAGCTTCTTTTGCAAGAGCTTCAAGAGCCTTTAATACATCATCATCAACTTCTTTTGCAGCATAGTTGTATGAAAGACCGGCAGCCATCTTTACAGAATAGTTCTTTACTCTGTTTGCTCCGCTTTCACCAGACATAGCTGATACAAGATCTACATGTTTTACAGTTTTTAAATCTTCAAAAGATTTAAGTGTGTCAAGATTTTTCCAATTGGCCATTATAAAATCCTCCTATAGTGATGCTCGGAAAACGTATTCCGCCATCAGCTAAAAGTGTATCAAAGAACTTTTTGCATATCAAGCGCATAACTATAAAAAATAGGTTAAATCATTATATAAAAAAGACTTCCCTGATCATCTCAGAGAAGTCTTTGACTTTTTTCAAAGATTCTTTATAAGTTCCATTGTGAGGGCAGCGCAATCCTTTGCTGCTTTTGCTTCGAATGTAGGATAGTCTACATCTGCAGTTCCATCGGCCTTATCAGAAATTGCTCTGATGATAAGGTATGGAATATTGTTAAGATAGCAGGCCTGAGCTATAGCTGCACCTTCCATCTCTGCGCACATGCCGCCAACATCAGCGATTATTCTTTCTTTTGTTTCTTTTCCACTGATGAATTGATCGCCGCTGGCAACTCTGCCTTCAAAAACTCCGATATCAGGAGCAACCTTCTTTATAGCTGCTTTTGCTTTTTCTCTCATGTCAGCATCAGCTACAAATGACTCTACTCCAAGCTGAGGAACTACGCCCATCTTATAGCCAAATACCCTTACGTCCATATCGTGGTAGATAGCATCTGTGGAAAGAACTACGTCACCAATGTTTATATCGTTGTTAAGTGAACCTGCTATTCCTGTGTTGATGATTCTTTCAACTCCAAAGATATCTGCAAGGATCTGGGCGCAGATTCCGGCATTTACTTTACCGATGCCGCTTCTTACTACAACAACCTCAGTATTTTCAATTGTTCCTTCATAAAATTCCATGGAAGCTTTTTTTACCACGTTTTTAACGTTCATGGCGCCTTTGAGTGTCTCAACTTCGACTTCCATAGCTCCAATTATTCCTATTTTCATTAGACTCTCTCCAATCAATTACATTATTCAGGGTATACAAGGTGCTTTTCATCAATACCGTAAAGAGTGTTATCAAGATATTTTTTGGCAAGATATTTGGCCATTCCAAGGTTCATATCAAGATAATTCCCACAATCTCTTGGGCTTGCTCCCGGGACTTCACCTTCAAAATCTCTTATAAACTCATACATTCTGGTGATAAGAGAAACTATATCCTTTGAGCTGAGATCTCCGGCAAGTACCACATAGAATCCAGTTCTGCATCCCATAGGTCCAAAATATATAGTTTTGTCTTTATATTCCGGATCATTTCTTAAGAACGTTGCTCCAAGATGCTCCATAGTATGCACTTCTGCAGTGTTCATTACAGGCTCTTTGTTTGGGGCAGTCATTCTAAGGTCAAATGTGGTGATTGTCTCCTGTCCTACTTTATCTTTTCTTGAAACATAGATTCCCGGTTCAAGATCCAGGTGATTAACTGTAAAACTTGCTATTTTTTCCATTTTTTCAATCCTTTGGCACATCATTGAATACCTCATAAGAATCTCTGAGATACTCTCTAATATTATCATAATCTCTATTGGCAATGGCAGTATAAAGTGTATCAACCAGGAAAAGTTGTGCAAAACGTGAGCTTGTGATACCACTCTTTTTGTCAATTTCAGGAGAAGTTGCAAAAAGGACATGGTCACAGCCGGTTGTTAAGGTATTATTTCCAAGCTTTGTGATTGCGATCGTTGTAGCACCTTTGTTCTTGGCAATACCATAAAGCTGCATGATTTCTTTATTCTTGGCATTGTCGCTAAAGAAAAGACATACGTCTTCAGGTCCCGCCTGAGACACCGTCATCATGCTCATGTGGAAGTCCTGATTAAAAACAACATTATAATGGATTCTGAGAAGTTTGCAATAAAGGTCATATGCTGCGACGCTTGCTGTTCCTATTCCAAAGAGCTGTATCTGTTTCGCCCCAACAATCTTGGTTACCACATCATTAAAGGTTCCCACATCGAAAAGTCTATAGGTTGTCTGAACAGCCTGTACACTTGTTGCACAGATATTATCA
The DNA here is from genome assembly GCF_000420825.1 of Butyrivibrio sp. AE2015. Lineage (GTDB taxonomy): Bacteria > Bacillota > Clostridia > Lachnospirales > Lachnospiraceae > Butyrivibrio. The sequence goes on from NZ_ATVR01000001.1 coordinate 49,945, forward strand.
GCAATTGACTGCAGTGATGTGTATTCATTTACATCCTTAAATGCAATCTTTGGTCCTTTGTCTGCCTGTTTTAATGATGTATTAGCCTCAGCATAATAAGCGTTTTTCAGGTCCTTAAGACCATCATATCCTATTGCCTGGGCAAAGCGGGTCCATGACGCCTGTGTTGTGCCTGATTTTTGAGCAAGCTCTTTTATAGGGAAAAGAAACAGATCGTCCTTATTCTGCAAAACATAATCAGCAACCAGTTTTTCTGAAGCAGGGAGAGAGTTATAGCAACTTTTAATTCTTTCACTTACAACATTCATAAAAATTGGCCTCCAAACCATTTCAATACTATATTTCTAATTGTAAACCATTTTGAAATAAAATTTCATAAGTAATTATAAAATATTTGTGAAAACCATTTAATTTTCTGACTATTATGATATGCTCGATGTAGGCAATTTAATTGTGGGTAGCTAGTTTTTTTGTTTCACACGAAAGGAGATTTTAGTTTATGAAATGGGTATGTCAGGTTTGTGGATACATTCATGAAGGTGATCAGCCACCAGAGAAGTGTCCTGTATGTAATGCTCCGGCTTCCAAGTTCCAGAAACAGGAAGGTGAGAAGGTTTGGGCATGTGAGCATGTTGTTGGTGTAGCTAGTGAAGCTCCGGAAGAGATCAAGAATGGTCTCCGTGAGATGTTCAACGGTGAGTGCTCAGAAGTTGGTATGTATCTTGCTATGTCAAGAGTTGCCATCAGAGAGGGCTACCCTGAAATCGGTGCTTTCTATGAGAAGGCTGCCTGGGAAGAGGCTGAACACGCTGCTAAGTTTGCAGAAATGCTTGGTGAAGTATTAACTGATTCTACAAAGAAGAATCTTGAACTTCGTGCAGAAGCAGAATATGGCGCTACTCAGGGCCGTGCAGATCTTGCTAAGAAGGCAAAAGAGCTCAATCTTGATGCAATCCATGATGCAGTTCATGAGATTGGCCGCGATGAAGCTAGACATGGAAAAGGCTTCCAGGGACTTCTTGATAGATATTTCAAATAATTGAATAGTATGCAAAAGGCTTCTCTGAGGTGATCAGCGAAGCCTTTTTATTTCATATCATCTTTCCAATATGCATTTATTTCTTTGGTTTCAAAGCCCGTTATCCTGATTCCGTCATAGGTATGCTCAGCAGTAAAAAGAGCTTCTTCACCTTTCCTGGTTTCTTCTGAAAAGCCCTGATCTGCCCTGAAATTACCAAGAGAGAAAAAGACTACTGTTTTATTACCATCAGGTCTTGTGATTTCTTTTGTCTCCTGAATCACATGAGGGTGAGTACCTATAACCACATCTGCATTTCCTTTGGAAAAGACTTCTGCAAAATGCTCCTGCTCACTGCTTACTTTTGTCTCGTACTCATTTCCCCAATGCACAAATACAACAACAATATCAGCTTCTTTTCGGCTTTCTGTCAGATTTTTTACAAACTCTTTTTCACCATCCTCATCCTGCGGCAGGTAATGGATAAGATTTGGATATTTCTCAGTAGCTTTTTCCACATTTGTATCGTAGGTATATGAAAAAAGCGCGAATTTTATGCCATTTCTTGATATCAATACATAGGGCCTGTAAGTTTTGTCAGTACTTTTCTGAATTCCAACAGTTTTTAATCCACAATCCTCGTAGAAATCCTTTGTAAAATCAACAGCACCTATGCCTTTATCCAGAGTATGGTTATTTGCGCACACTGCTATATCAAACCCTGCATCAGCCAGAGCTTGTCCCACTTCTTTGGGTGAACCAAATGTGGGATAACCGCTTACCATGGATTTTTTATTCACAAGTACTGTCTCAGCTTGAAATACCGCTATATCAGCATTCTCAATTTCTTTTTTGAAAGGTTCATATAAAAAATCAAAGCTTCCATTTTCATTGGCATAGGCGTGTTTATAAATCTCTTCGTGGATGATATTATCGCCAAACGCTATGAACCTTACCGAGTTATCCACATTCTTAAGTCCAAATCCATCCCATCTCCACAGGGAATTGGTTTTATCTACATCTTCTACGAGGATTATTTTTCCGCTTTCATCCTCAAGCTTCATCCGCCTGATAAGGTGCCCTGTTTCAGAGGCAAACCACTTTGGCCTTACCTTGTTTTCATCCTCGATCTCATATATGAAGATATGCTGGGAATAGTATCTTTCATCTTTATCAATCCAGAAAGGTCTGTACTTTCCGTATTTTCCTCTTTTCCACACAAGGGCTATCATATCCTCATGCCCATTTCCATCAATATCAGTCAAAAGAAAATCCTGAACCTTAACAGTTTTCTCTGTTGAAAAGATTTTATTTCCCTGCTCATCATATAAAGTGAGCATTTTTTCTTTAAGCACTAAACGACCTTCGTTCATGGCCTTTTCATTCCATGTAACCCAGCGTGGAATGTAATTATCCCTTATCAGGAAAAAGAGTATACAAAGAACTACTGCCACTCCAAAGAGCAGCAGCAGTCCTATAGATATTCTTAATTTGGTTTTCCTATTATTTGTATCCTGCATCAATTATTTTTTATCCTGTAGCTCTGAGTCCATGAAGGCTGCTCAGGTGCTCTCTCAACTTCAACCCAGTTCCATTCATCGTCCAAATATCCACCGGACAGAGCATTTTTCCATTCTTCGTCTGTCATTCTGTCTGTAATCGAAGTTGTAAACTGATAAAAACTATATGCACTACCTCTTCCAACGTGAAGCTCTCCATCTATTGGGAAGACCACATAAATTGTTGCAGCGTAACCTGAACCAACTTCAAGGACACTTCCGTTTGGATCTGTTGCAATATCAGCAATAACAGGGCAAGGAGCCTGTGTGCTGTCAATCGCATCCTCTCCTAAGGAGTCTTTAGTAACTTCTTCCCAGAAGTGCTCAATATATCCACCATAACATCTGATAAACTCATACTCATCTTCTGTAATCGTGTCGTTTGTCAGCTCTTTTTCAGAAATCGTAATAAGTGTTCCTGCTATCTCTGACAGTTTATCAAGGTCATCACTTGCTCCATCTGACAGCATATTGCAGCTACTAAGCATTTCTTTTGTCTTCTCAGAAAGAGCCTTGAATCTGCTGTATACTACAGGCTGTGTATCAACATATCCTCTGTCATCAAGTGGCTCAAAATCAGGTCCACCCATCTCAGCCATAGGCTGTTTGGTATAAAGGATTGTGTCATGTTTAAGCTCAGCATAGGAGCCCGCAAAGGTCTCAAGATTCTTTTTATCCCATTCTTCGCTCTGCATATATGAAGGATAGCCATCTCTCTTTTCTTCAAAAAGAGGTCTTAAGGTATATAGCCATCCTGAATAGAGGCTTGCGTTCCACAAATCCTGCTCATCGTTATTAAATACTGCCTTAAGAGCCTGAATATTCTCGTTGTAATTCTCATATTTTGTATCGCCCTGCTCATCAAGGATCTCGTAAGCTTTTTCTGAACCGAGAACTGCTGCTGTATCAAGGGTGTCAGGCAGGCATCTTCTCTCGCCCTCCGGATTTTCTTTTACTGAGCTGTATATGAGTCTCTGCATTATTGCAGCGTCAATAGTAAATCTCTGTCCCATGAATCTGTAGGATGGAATTATTGGGTCTTCTCCATCGTAGACAGGAATTGAATTGACTGCAGGTGGATCGATCTTCTTTAAAGCAGGCAAAATGCTATCTTTAAATGTCTTTTCATTTGTTACTGCCTGAAGTGACGGCACCTCTGCACAGCTCTCTTCCAGAGCATCATAGATTTCCTTAAAGCCTGCATCATCAGACTTTCCTGCAAAAAAGCTTGTGACTTCGTAGATGTTACCCCACTCTTTATTATCTGCTGAAAGCGCAATTGTCTGAAGGATCGCGCTCTTTGCCATCTCCTCGTTATCAAGCTCAAATGCAATTCGTCCGTACCACATCATAGCACGGAAGTAGTGCTCTAGCTGATCATCTCCGTCGTAGTAGCCTCTTGGTTTGTACTGGGTATAATCCTCATTCAAATCTGTCAGAGCGCATACCTCAATTCCTTCTGCAGCCATAACCTTGTCATATTCGTCCTTAACGATCGCGTCTAACTCAGGATCACTTACAGGCGCTGTAGCGCTCTCGTCCTGTAATAAACTTCCTACATAGAAAAAGGCAAGGTTTCTAAGAGCTGCGTTTTCCCAGTCTGTTCCCTTCAGCTCCTCATACTGTTTTGCAGATTCTGCAAGCATATTTGCGCTTACTGTTTTTAATTCATCAGACAGATACTGCTGCTCGCACTTTTTCATAAGGTGGGCAAAATACAGATGATATGTATGCATCAGTGAATCCACTGTTATAAAATTAGGGAACATAACATATCTGTTGTCCTCATAAATGTCAAAAAACTCTCTGCTAGTGCCTTCTGTAACGGCAAAATTGTTTTTTATAAGTGCATTTCTGAGAATTGAAGGATGATTATATTCGCTTTCATATTCATCACTAAAAAGATAAGCAAAATCAGATGCATATACTACATTAGAAAAATCTTCATTTACGCTGTAAGGTGCAATTGAAGGAATAAGATTTGCAGGCTCACTGCTTTCTCCAATGGCCGCATTCTGCTCGTTTCCTTCAGAAACTTCTGTTGTTTCCTGCGCTGACTGCGCGTCAGGGCTTTCAACTGGGGTTGAAGCACAGGCAGATAGAACCATTGTCAGTGCCATAACTAAAGCCACATATCTTTTCTTCATAACATTTCTCCCTCATATAAATATACGCTAATTCAATAATACACCAATTCTCTGATAAATGAAAAAGCCCCTCCATCTTTATGGAGAAGCTCTCTATTACTGGATCTGTTCGTCAATAAGTTTGACAATTGTATTTGTTGCACTGTGGAGATTACTCTTATTCATGTTCTCAATGAATTTCTCGCGGTTTTTGTAAAGATCATCGATTGTTTCCACGAGGATATCCTCATCAAGATCATCATTATCAATTACAAGTGAAAATCCCTGCTGCTCGAAAGACCTTGCATTAAGCATCTGGTCTCCTCTGCTTGACTTAGTTGAAAGTGGGATCAGAATGTTCGGCTTTTTAAGTGCAAGTAGTTCGCAGATTGAGTTAGCTCCTGCTCTTGAAACTACTATATCAGCCATAGCAAAAATGTCTTTTAACTCATTTTTAACGTATTCAAACTGCTTGTAGCCCGGTACAGTAAGTTTCAAATTGTCCATCTTTTCTTTTCCGCAAATGTGGACAACGTTGAAATATGGAAGGAGTCTTGGAAGGGCGTATCTTACAGTCTCATTAACTGACTGTGCGCCAAGGCTTCCGCCGATTACCATAAGTACAGGCTTATCATCCTCGAATCCGCAAAGCTCTTTTCCAACTTCTTTATCGCCAAGTCCAAGCTCTTCTCTAATTGGAGTTCCTGTAAGAACAGCCTTATCAGCAGGCAAAAGACGCATTGTCTCCGGGAAGTTACAACAAATTTTTTTGGCTCCCGACATGCTAAGTTTATTGGCAAGTCCGGGTGTCATATCTGATTCGTGAACAAGGTATGGAATCTTTAGTGCTCCTGCAGCTCTCACAACAGGAACGCTTACAAATCCGCCTTTAGAAAATACAACGTCAGGTTTAATTCTTTTAAGAAGTTTAACTGCCTCTGTGAATCCCTTTAAAACTCTGAAAGGATCTGTAAAATTCTTTGGATCAAAATATCTGCGAAGCTTACCTGTAGCTATTCCAAAATAAGGAATGTTGTAGTCCTCAATAAGCTTTTTCTCAATTCCGTTATATGAACCAATATAATAGATTTCATATCCAGCTTTCTTCAGTGCTGGGATCAATGCGATATTAGGTGTTACATGACCGGCACTTCCGCCACCTGTAAGCACTATTTTTTTGATCGGTTTATCGCTCACTTTTTATTCCTTCTTCCAATTCTAAAATTATTCTGCACAACATTATACCATAATTTACCTGATTTCGTAGGTGAGCATATCCTGTTCTTCATATGGCACAATAAGCTCATTTACGATCTTGTCTGAGAACTCTTTTACCCCATCCAGAATTTCCTCATAGTTATCAAGAGTCATCTCATACTCGCCATTTACCATCTGATCAAGCATAAGCTTATTGATCTCAGGCGAGAAATGGATTGAATCCATGTAGTTGTACAGATTTGTTATTACATCCGGTTCGTTCTGGAAGCAAAAGATCCTGACATTATCATATTGCAAAAGAGCTTTCGTCATTTCTTTTTCGCAATAGATATATGCATCTCTTTCTCCCGTTCTGTAAACACCGTCCCACCAGAGCATTGAATAAGCCGGATAAAAAAACATAAACTGTGTCTCGGGGTGATCAGCTACCTCTTTTGTCAAAAGAGCTATGTTAGCATTGAGCTTATCATTATATATGGTCTCATCCTGCATTTCTACTACATCGATAGGTCTGTAGTAAAGCCCCAGAGCCATCTGAATATCAAAAGTTTTCCACTTGGCCCAGTTATATGAAAGTCCCTCATCGTAATCTCCAAGATAGGAATTGGCTATCATATATGGAATCTTTTCAAAGAGCACATCCTTATTAAAAAGATATTGCACATCATTAAAAGGATTGTGATCGTACAGGTACATTGGGCAGCCTGTAGACTCATAAGTAGTTTCCGCATCTGCCGAAAGTGATGAAGGGTCAATGTTGTAAAAAACATACTTTATGTCATGACTTTCATAGGCTTCATCCATAAGGTAACATAGGTCTGCGGTGGCGCCATATGAGCGGATCGCCTTGATTGATTTTACTCCATAGGCCTCATCGTACCAGGCATTGTCATTGTTCTCCATAACAGAGGAACCAACTAAAAGTGTGTCGTAATCAAAGTGCCTTAGCGTACCTATACACTGGTATTCTTTATCGTTAAGGACTTCTTTAAGTCCAAGCCAGGGCTTGTGGTAGTGGTAAAAGGGGTCAAAAACATAGACTACTGCCCCGACTGCAAATATGAGGATAAGAACTGTGATTATCAGTCTTTTTATAAACTTTTTTGATGACATTTTTGTATTATCCATTAAACTCCTTAGAACTGGAAGTATATGAAGGTGCTGACATTTGACAGTGATATAAATGACCATACAAATAGAAGTGCCAGTCCTAAAATCATCTTTTTACTATAATTTGCTTTTTCAACAATTTCCTGTGTGTTTTTCCTTGTCATAATATAGGCTGAAATAGCGATATATATTACAAGAGTCACTACGTATACGGTATTGTCAGCGTTCATACCAAGCTGGGAAAAGAGCTGTCTTGGTATATAATTTTCTGCAATCTCGAGTTTTGATGCTGTTCTGTATAAGAATCCCGGATATGTCCAGAAAAACAGTCTCTTAAACATTCCTATGGCATGGGCCATATCCTCTGATCTGAAAAATACAAGGGATATAACAAACATCAAAAAAGTAAGTACATTTCCAAGAGCTCTTGGAATAACTAAAAGAGGCTTCTCAAAAAACAGGTATCTTGCTTTTGATTCTTTCCCTTTTTCCGGAGCTACGCTCATAATTCCAAGGTCATCCCAAACAACTAAAAGTCCCTGCATAAGTCCCCAGCAGATATAGGTCCAACCGGCTCCATGCCAGAGTCCGCTGAGCACGAATACTATCAAAACGTTTACTACTGTTCTTACTTTTCCTTTTCTGCTTCCACCAAGCGGGATATACACATACTTGATGAAGAATCTTGAAAGTGTCATGTGCCAGCGCTGCCATAGCTCTTTTGCACTGGATGCTTTATAAGGAGAATTGAAATTCACAGGAAGCTTAAAGCCTAGCATCATGCTGACTCCACTTGCCATATCGCAGTATCCTGAAAAATCAAGGTATATCTGAAATGTATAAGCCAGCATTACTGCTATTACTGTTACTGTATCCAAATAGTAGGTCTGCTGAAAACCATAGTTTACTGCGCCAGAAAGTGTATCTGCCAGAATGACTTTTTTGGCAAGACCTATTATGAATGAAGTAAGTCCGCTGGCAAAGTTATCCACATGTAAACGCCTTAAATCCTTATTTTCGAACTGATCTATCATTTCTTTGTGGAAAGCGATAGGTCCCTGGATCAGTTTTGGAAAATACACTGTGTATAATGCGTATTGCAAAAATGGATAATGGGGTGCCTCGTTATTGGCCCTGTCCACAATAAATGATATCTGTCCGAAGGTAAAAAAGCTGATTCCTATAGGCATAAGAATTTCTTTTGCCGATAGATGAGCCCCTGAAACCGCATTGACATTGTCGATAAAAAATCCCAGGTATTTGAAATAAAATAAAAGAAGCAGGTTAAATATTACACCTATTATCTTTATGACTTTTGATGTCTGTGGTCTCTTTTTGATGATAAAGCTCAGGCAATAATTCACTGCTATACTAAGCAATAAGATCAGTAAAAAAGACACTCCAAAAGTGTAATAGAAATAAAGTGACATAAGTGTTAAAAAGCCCTCTGCCACCGTATATTTTCCTAATTTATTCAGCGCAAACCACCCAATAAGAAGTATGGGCAGAAACACTAATATAAAAGTAAACGAATTAAAACCCATCAGCAAAGATTCTCCACAAGTCCAATTGAAACGTAATTATCCAAAATCGCACCGTAATCAGTGCCTTCCTCAGGAGTTGGTGAAAAAGCGCCATCTACCATGTATCTCACTCCATCATTCGGAAGTTTTTCGATTTCTTTATAACTGTCTTTGTAAAATGCACTTCTTGATACTACCCTGTCTTTTAAAACGCCTTTGCATTTTTCAAGCTTACATCCAGGAAAATTCACGTTGTAGATAAATCCAGGAGTGTACTCTTTTTCCACAAGCTCAGTCATTATGTCTCTTAAGTATTTATCAGTTGTTTCGTGAATCCCATTCATCCCTTCAGAAAAAGCAATGGAGAGATATCCTTGAAACTCACCTTCAAGTGCTGCTCCAACAGTTGCTGAATACTGTATATCTGACGCAACATTATATCCAAAATTTATTCCTGACATTACAATATCGGGCTTTTTTGGCATCACGCTAAGACTGCCTACTCTTACGCAATCAGCAGGTGTTCCGCTGCATGAATATGCCTTAACTCCTTCAACAGGAAAATCGTATGGATACACATCTATACCATGTCTTAAGGTTATGCTGTGTGATGCTGCGCTTCTCTGGTCATCAGGCGCAATTACATAAACTTCGCCAAACTCTTTTGCAGCCTCTGCAAGCCTTATTATTCCATCTGATTTAATTCCGTCATCATTAGTAATTAGTATCCTCTTAGCCATTTAATAAACCTTTCTTATCCAATATTACTATCTTATAGAATTAGCTGCAAAATCACCAGCATTATTAAGAAGAAAATATTGAATAAAGTAAATGTAAGTACGTACTTTCCTGTATTTTTTCTGTACTCTTTTGTGTAAGCCTTAAAAGAAATCAGGCTGGCCATTGAAGCAATAAGTGTCCCTAATCCTCCAACATTTACTCCTATTAAGAGTTCTTTATAATTTGTTGTAAATCCTGACAGCATTAATGTAGCCGGAACATTGCTGATAAATTGGCTTAAAATTATTGATATTGCAAATTCTCTTCCATCTATTGTATTTCTGAAAAAGTCGCTAATAAAGCCAATTCTGCCCATATTTCCAGTGAACACAAAGAATCCTATAAAGGTGAGTAACAAAACATAATCAGCTCTAAAAAGTATTTTGTAATCCATTCCTAATGTTACTAATAAAACGATAATCACAAAAATATACCATGGAATAAAAATTCTCAATACCGTCAAAATAGCTATTGTAAAAAGTACTCCATAAATTAAAATCTGAATCTTGCTGCCAAAATTCTTTGTAACGAGCGTTGAGTTTTTTGTCGAAGGTGTTACACTTTTAAACGATATTGTGATAACTGTGCAAAACAGCATAATTGCTGATAATAAGCTATATGGCAGCATAGTTGCAACAAATTGAGGAAGTCCCATACCGGCAAGTCCGTAAAGATACAGATTTTGAGGATTACCAATTGGAGTTAGCATACTTCCAAGATTTGCAGCAATTGTCTGAAGAACGATCACAGGTATCATCATATCTTCCATATCGCAGTTATGCAGGATCATGATTGCAAACGGAACAAATGTTATAAGTGCTACGTCGTTGGTTATGAGCATGCTTCCCACAAAACACATAAACACCAATACAGCCGCCAGTTGCCATCCCTTCTTTACTTTAGATAAAAGAGCTGATGCTATCTTCTCAAATACGGAATTTTCTTTAAATCCCTGAATAATGATCATCAATCCCCACAGGATTCCTAAGGATCTAAAGTCAATATAAGAAATATACTCTTTTCCCGGATGCACAAAAAATGCTGATATGATTGCAAGGATCCAGGATATTAAAAGAACTTTATCAATCTTTTTAAGCATTGTTTACCATCACCTCGTAAGGTCTTTTACCCATTTATATTTTCTAAATCTGTGCATAACCCATGGAATCTTTCCCACTTCGTCAAGACAGGTACAAGCATATACTACAAGCGGTGACCAGCGAAATATAAATGCTCCTGCAAATGCCAAAGGTATTGCTATCATCCACATACAGACAATAAGACTATACATATCAAATAGTGTGTCTCCGCCACCATCCAATACTCCATTTATGGTTACTGTATTAACTGCTCTTCCTATCATATAAACAGACATGATAACCATCATTCCTATGAGGTATTCTCTTGCTGTGTCAGTAAGTATCACGCCTCTAACAACTATCGGTGTAACTGCAAGAACAATCGCTGTAGAAATAAAACCAATAACATAAGAAAGATTCTTTAGTTTGATTCCATATTTTTTACCTACGCCAAGCTTACCTGCTCCAAGTTCATTTCCAACAATAATACTCGCAGCAGTTCCAATACCATTGCACATGCAGCATACAAGGTCTCTTACAACAGCCGCCACTGAGTTGGCAGCTGCCGCATCTACGCCCATATGCCCCATTATAGCGGTATAAGAAGTAAATCCTACTCCCCAACAAAGTGATCCGCCCATAAGAGGCAGACACTGTCTTATAAAGTCTTTTATCAGCAGTGAAGGAATCCTAAAAAATCTCGATAGAGCCGGTTTTACATAATTTGTTCCATAAGATAAAAAGATGCATAAGAATAATTCTATAATTCTTGAAATTGTTGTTGCAAGAGCAGCTCCTCTGGCCTCCATCCTTGGTACTCCAAACAAGCCAAATATAAAGATACCGTTAAGTACTATATTCGAAATAACCGCTGTTGAGCTTATTACAGCTCCGGTTTTGACATGCTCTGACACTTTCATTATCCCGAGATAACTCTGGGAAATACCTGTTATGAGGTATGACCAACCGGCAATCCTTAAGTATCCACTGCCAATTTCAATCAGTTCTTTATCTCCAGCAAAGATACTCATAAGGATTTCAGGGCAAAGTTCACAGGCTGCAAAAAACAGTACAGAAACAATTCCGCAAAACCACAGCATCAGATTAAAGATGTTCTCAAGAGTAGCCTTATCTCCTTTTCCCCAGTACTGAGCTCCTAAAATTGTACCGGCTGATATAGCAGAAAAAATAAACATATTCTGAACGAATTGAATCTGTGTTGCCAGTGAAACTGCCGTCATCTGCTGCTGAGCTACACGTCCAAGCATAAGTGCATCAGCTGCAGCGACAAGAGCCAGCATCAGGCTCTGAAGAGCAATAGGAAGGGCTATCCTCACAAGATTCCTATAAAACATCTTATTATCTATTTTTACTTCCATGTTATTCCTCATTTTAAAAACTATTCAATCTATATTCTCAACTAGTCTATTATATAGAAAATGGACATGTCTACCAAGACATGTCCACTCATTATAATAAATAATTATTACTTTGCAAGTCTTATTACATTCCAGCTCTTTGCAGGAAGCTTACTTGTGAGGATTCCCTTATCAACTTTAGAACCTTTAGTGAAATCTACAGGTTTAACGTTGTCAGGATTTTTCTCTGTATTTTCAGCCTTAAGATCCTTGTGAGTAAGTACGCTGTGTTCAACAACCTTGTAACCTGCATACTGTCTAAGGTCACATGTAAGCTCGAAATCTTCTTCAAGGTTCTTATTAACTGCAAAGATTGTAAGAGTCTCATTCTCTTCATCAGTAACAACTACACTGTCTACATATGGTGCTTCACCATGTTTTGACTCATATGTTGGTGTTTTTACCACTGTATTTAATACTTCTCCTCTTCCATAAACGCTCGCCTGCATATATGGATAGAAAATAGTCTGTCTCCATGCTCCTGTATCTGATGTCATGATTGGTGCAATAACATTTACAAGCTGGGCAAGGCAAGCAATCTTAACTCTGTCTGCATGTCTGAGAAGAGTGATGAGCATTGAACCAACTAAAAGAGCATCTTCAAAGTTATAGATGTCCTCCAGCTGATGTGGATGTTCGCACCATTTCTCAATCTTTGCGCCATTTGAGTGATACCATACATTCCATTCATCAAATGAGAGATTGATTGTCTTCTTTGAGCGCTTAACAGCCTTAACATAATCGCAGATGCTGATTACCTGGCTGATAAACTGATCCATTGCTACGCTGCTTGCAAGGAAGTTAGGTGTGTCATTTTCAGCATTTCCATAATATGTGTGGAGTGAAAGATAATCTGTTGTATCATAACTGTTCTCAAGAACAATTCTCTCCCACTGTCCATAAGTGTCCATATAAAGAGATGAGGATCCGCATACTACAGTCTCAATTGAAGGGTCAACAAGCTTCATGATGTGGCCTGCTCTTCCAGCCTTCAGACCATATTCCTCAGCTGTCATATGTCCCATCTGCCATGGTCCATCCATCTCATTTCCAAGGCACCAAAGCTTGATATTGTATGGGTCTTTTGCACCATTTTTAATTCTCATATCACTATACTTTGTGCCGCTCTTTATATTGCAGTATTCAATTACATTTTTAGCATCCTCAATGCCTCTGGTACCAAGGTTTACTGCATACATTGGCTTTGTGCCAACTTTTTTGCACCAGTCCATAAACTCGTCGAGACCGAACTGGTTTGTTTCTACTACTCCCCACGCAAGCTCAAGTCTTCTTGGTCTGTCTTTTTTAGGACCAACGCTGTCTTCCCAATTAAATGCAGATACAAAATTACCGCCAGGATATCTTACGATTGGAACCCCAATCTCTTTAATAAGTTTCATTACATCCTTACGATATCCATTTTTATCAGCAAATTTATTACCGGGCTGATAAATACCTTCATATACAGCTCTCCCAAGATGCTCGATAAATGAACCATAAATACGCTCATCTATCTTGCTGATCGTGAAGTCACGATCAATACATAGTTGCACTTTGTTATCGATTTTTGCTTTTTTCATTTTACATACCCCTAAAATAATTTACAGTTATACAAATAATATAAACCAATTCTTTCAAAATGAAAATGGAAAATATCTTAATCTTTAAAATAATGGTATTATATATATAACCTTTCTGAGGTTTATTTATGACAAGATTGGAGACACAATGAGTAAGAATAATACAATTTTTAAACTTGGTTTATTTTCAGCCCTTTTTGGTGGCGTTTATGCATTTAGTAACTATATCTACAAGATTACTTCAATCCCCCATCAACACAGCGACGGAGATGCAGATTTTGACAAGCTGATCACAGACGGCAGATACTTTATAAGAAACAATCCTGACAGACAGGATATGTATATTGAGAGCATTGATCAGTTAAAGCTTCATGCTTCATTTATTCCAGCAAAAGAAAAGACAAATAAATACGTGATCCTTATTCACGGAATCTGGGATAATCACGAAAGTAATGGTATTTATGCAAAACACTACCTTGAAAAAGGCTTAAATGTCCTTCTTCCCGACCTTAGAGGTTTCGGAAAGAGTGAAGGTAAATACATAGGTTATGGCCTTGATGACAGGCTTGATATCATGGAATGGATCTACTGGATAATAAAAAGAGATCCCCAGGCAAAAATAATCCTTCATGGTATGTCCATGGGTGCCGCTACAACTCTTATGACTACAGGCGAAAAGCTCCCTGATAATGTTAAAGCTGCAATTGCAGACAGCTCCTATTCAACACTTCGTGAGCAGTTTGCTTCCACCTACAAGAGTTTCAAGGGTTCTTTTGTTCCTATTCCAATAGCAATAGCTATTGCACGTGCTGTTATTCTTATTCGTTCCGGATATGATATAAACGATGCCAGCCCTATTAAAGCTGTAGCTTCATCATCAACTCCAACTCTTTTCATTCATGGAGATGATGATACCTTTATCGATCCACATATGTGTTCAAGACTCTATGAGGCAGCCAGCTGCCCCAAGCAGTACTGCATGATTCTTGGTGCCGGACATATTGAGAGCGTGGTAAAAGATCCTGAGAATTACTGGAAAAAGATATCAGAATTTCTTACAAAGATTGAGTTTTAAGTAAGATAAAGGCTTTGTGAATCATCAATTCACAAAGCCTTATTTTTATATAATTCCTATTGATTTTAAAATGTATAACCAGAAAGTAAGTGAAAATCCACATCCTAAGGTTGTCATCATTATAATGCTGCTACTAAGTGTTCCTTCATGGCCCATACTTTTGGCCATTATATAGCAGCTTACGGTTGTAGCTGATCCGAGCATTACTAGAATAGCAACTATCTGTTCACCTACAAATCCCACACCTACTGCGATTGGCATTATTATTGCCACTAATAAGAATAGTTTTATAAAACTTGCAAGAAGCGCTGGCTTTATTTCTTTTGCTGCCTTTTTTATCTCAAAGGTTGCGCCCATTGACATTAGTCCAAGTGGTGTTGCAAGCGCAGCAACACTAGAAGTCACACTTCTAAAAAATTTAGGCATTGGAATTTTTAGTACCGACCATATCATTCCGCAAAGAATCCCCAAAATGATAGGATTTTTTAATATTCCAATTATTGTATCTTTTACCAGTGCCTTTTTATCGCTATTCTCAGCATTCTCTTTTGGAGCAGTCAATGTAAGAATTATTACAGCAAAGATATTGTAAAGTGGCACACTTCCAAGGATCATAAGCGGTGCCATTCCGGAATTTGATTCACCATAGATATTGTGGATAAAAGCAATTCCAAGCAAAGCCGCGCTGCTTCTATAGGATCCCTGTATGAACTCTCCACGCTTTGATCTGTCTTTTATTATTATTTTTGAAAATGCTGTTATTACTGAAATACTTATTATCGTTGCTGCAAAACAAAAAAGTACGAATTTACCATCCCAAGTTCCAGCAAAATCCTGGGTTGAGAGGTCATTAAACAGCAAAACAGGAAGTGCTACCTTAAATACAAATTTATTCATCCATGATGCTGCTTTTTGGTCGATAATACCTATTTTTTCAAAGATATATCCAAGAACCATCAAAAGAAAAATAGGTAAAGTAGCATTTAAACTAAAAATAAGATTATCCATTATTTTATTATTGCATCTGTTTTATTTTTTGAAGATTATCATCTGTTTCTTTTAACATTTCTCTAAGAGAGAGATTATCTTCATAACTGAATTCGCAGATAGAATACTGAAGATGATTCATATATCTGCTTGATTCTTCAAGAAGGCTTGCATTCTGCGCTGACATTTCCTGCCTGAAATTTTCAGCTTTGCCTTCTTCATCTGTTATTTCTATTACTGCAAATTCGTCGCCTCTGATCCTGCCGTAAATACTCTTTTTAAATACGCTTTCAAGAACTTCGGCAATCCTTCTTACAGCTCTATCGCCTTCTTCGTGTCCATATAATTCGTTTATTTTCTTTAGCGAATCCATATGGATATAGGCAACTATTGCATATTTTCCAGGTTTAAACTCTTCTTTTAACAAGTCATAGGCTTTTGCAAAGAATCCTCTTCTGTTAAGGCCTCCAGTGAGATAATCCTGATCTCCGATATGATCCAAAACTGAGTCATCCCTTGCAAGCTCTTCCTGAACTTCATACAGCTCTTCTGTAGTTTTGAGCAATTCTTTTTCAAGGTACGAAAGCCTCGAAACACCAGTTACTATACTCACAAGTGAACTAAAGAAGTGGTTTATAAGTGTCTTTGAACTGAATTCTGTTACTACAATTCCTAGCTGATGCTCTCCGACGAATATGTCACCTGCGATAAGCACCATTGGTTTATTCTTAAGGAATTGTGAAAAGATTTTATCTGTGTCTACTATCCTCTTTTCTTCATCAAACACATCTACTTTTCCACAAATCGCTGTGCTTTTTACACTTATTTTTTCAGGCAACACCCAATTATACTTGAGATTATTCCTTATCTTTGTGTCATAAAGAAAAATACCAAAGTTTTTTATTCCATCGGCAACAGCTTTTTCTGAGAAAATACCATATGCTTTCTCATTTCCATATTTTCTGTTCAGAAGTAGAGCCCCTAATTCTGATAGAGTTCTAATTGCATCGGATTCTGGTTGTTCCACAAAAGAAAAGTTCTTTTGTGCTTCATTTGCCGGAAGTTTTCCTTCCTTAGCAAAAAAGCATGCATCACAAACTGCTTCATAGCCGAGTTGCTCGAACTGTTCATGATCATTTTTTACTTCATTTACTGAAGTGAAGCCTTCCTGTTCTGTTAGTGTTAAAATAGGCACCTTATCAAATTTTTTTAAAAATGATTCTTTTTTCAGAATAGTAGCGTTTCTTCCGATACGCTCTATGTCTATGATCAGTGCATCGAAATCAGCAGTATTGGCATATTCAAATAATGCTGAGTATTGATAGTCATAAGGATTTTTCGCATCTTTGTTATCAGAAGCAAGATACTTACCAGGCATGATGACAAGGGAAATACCCTTGTCATCAGCAGCCTGACTAGCTCCTATACAAATTTTTTTTACATCCTTATCTTCTAATTCAGATACTAACAGTCCGATGTTCATTGGCCCCTCATTCCTCAGGAATATCTTCTGTTACGTCATCAATATTATCTAGTTCTTTATCGCCGTCTGATATTTTTTCTCTTACTTTTGCAATCTTCGCTACTGTAACACCCTTATCAAGATTTATCATCTTAACACCTGATGTTACTCTTCCATGGACTGATATCTCATCCATTCTGAGCTGGATTATTATTCCGGCATTTGTGATCATCATGATCTCATTGTCGTCATTTACTGCCTTAACTCCAACTACGTTACCGGTCTTTTCTGTTATCTTATAGCACTTAACTCCCTTACCACCTCTGAACTGATTATGGAATTCATCAAGAGTTGTTCTCTTTCCATATCCTTTTTCAGAAACGATAAGAAGTGAATCACCCTGAGTATTGAGCTGCATACCAACGATCTCATCTGTATCGTCAAGCATCATTCCTCTTACACCCATTGATGATCTTCCTGTTGAACGAACATCATCTTCGTCAAAATGGATACACATACCATTTTTTGTAACAAGGAATACTTCAGAGTTTTTCTTTATTGTCTTTACTTCGATAAGCTCATCGTCATCACGAAGGTTAATTGCAGCAAGTCCTGTCTTTCTTACATTTGAGAAATCTGTAATTGGAGTTTTCTTTACAGTTCCTTTCTTGGTTACCATAAAGAGACTCTTTTCCTCATCCTCAAAGTCTTTTACAGGTATCATTGCGGATATCTTCTCTCCAGGTGCAAGCTGAAGCAGATTTACAATAGCCATTCCACGTGATGTTCTTGAAGCTTCCGGAATCTGATAAGCTTTTAATCTGTATACTCTTCCGGTATTAGTAAAGAACATTACGTAGTTGTGTGTAGTAGTCATGAGAATATCTTCAACGAAATCATTTTCAATTGTTGTTATTCCCTTGATTCCTTTTCCACCACGATTCTGGGCTTTGAAATTGTCAATAGACATTCTCTTTATATAGCCAAGATCTGTCATTGCAATTACAGTATTTACGTTAGGAATCAGATCTTCCATGTCGATATCTGAATCGTCATGTCCTATCTGTGACTTTCTGTCATCACCGTATTTATTTGATATTTCCTGTATTTCTGTCTTAATAACTCCAAGAAGAAGCTTTCTGTCTGCAAGTATAGCTTTCAATTCTTCTATTCTCTTTAAGAGTTCTGCGTGCTCCTGTTCAAGCTTGTCTCTCTCCAAACCTGTGAGAGTACGAAGTCTCATGTCTACAATGGCCTGAGCCTGAACATCAGAAAGACCAAATCTCTCCATTAACTGCTCTTTGGCAATTGCAACTGTTTCACTTCCTCTTATGATCCTGATAACCTCATCGATGTTATCAAGCGCAATGAGCAATCCCTCTAAGATATGATTTCTTTCTTCCGCTTTATTAAGATCATATTTTGTTCTTCTGGTAACAACTTCTTCCTGATGCTTAATGTAGTACTTAAGCATATCAACAAGACCCAGAACTTTAGGCTCATTATTAACAAGCGCAAGCATGATGATACCGAAGGAATCCTGCATCTGAGTATGCTTATATAGCTTGTTGAGCATGATGTTAGGATTTACATCACTTCTGAGCTCAATAACTACTCTCATTCCTTCTCTGTCTGATTCATCACGAAGAGCTGTGATTCCATCAAGCTTTTTGAGCTTAACAAGCTCTGCTATCTTTGAAATCATATTTGCTTTATTAACAAGATATGGAAGCTCAGTAACAACGATCCTGTTCTTTCCATTAGCCATAGGCTCAATGTTTGTAACAGCTCTGATAATTACTTTTCCACGACCTGTTCTATAAGCTTCTTCTGCTCCTCTTGTTCCAAGAATTATTCCACCTGTTGGGAAGTCAGGAGCTTTAACTATTTCAAGGAGTTCTTCAATTTCAGTTTCTCTGTCCTCAAGAACTCTGTTATCAATCATCTTTGTAACTGCACTTATAACTTCTCTCAGGTTATGTGGTGGAATGTTAGTAGCCATACCTACCGCAATACCTGTAGTACCATTTACCAGAAGGTTAGGATATCTACTTGGAAGTACTGTTGGTTCTTTTTCTGTCTCATCAAAGTTTGGTACAAAATCAACAGTATCTTTGTTGATATCTGCAATCATTTCCATGGAAATTTTGGTAAGTCTTGCCTCAGTATATCGCATGGCAGCTGCACCATCACCATCCACAGAACCAAAGTTACCATGTCCGTCAACAAGACAATATCTCATTGACCATGGCTGAGCCATATTTACTAATGAACCATAGATAGAACTATCACCGTGTGGATGATATTTACCCATTGTATCACCGACGATACGCGCACATTTACGATGTGGCTTATCTGGTCCATTATTCAACTCTATCATTGAATAGAGTATACGTCTCTGAACAGGTTTAAGACCATCTCTTACATCTGGAAGTGCTCTTGAAGCAATTACGCTCATGGCATAATCGATGTAGTTCGATTCCATGGTCTTCTGAAGATCAACTTCTTTTATTTTATCGGTTGTGACTTTATCAAAGACATCCTCTGATAAGTCATTGTTGTTATTATTGTTGTTTTCAGCCATTTCTAATTATTCCCCTTTACAATGGATGAGTAAAAATCTTAAATATCCAAGTTCTTTACAAACTTAGCATTCTTCTCAATAAACTCTCTTCTAGGCTCAACTTTATCACCCATAAGAGTAGTAAATGTAACATCAACATCAGATTCAGATTCTTCGTCCATGTTTACTCTGAGAAGAACTCTTCGTTCAGGATCCATTGTTGTTTCCCAAAGCTGCTCAGGGTCCATTTCTCCAAGTCCCTTATATCTCTGGATTTTGTTGTTCTGATCTCTTCCGACATCAGCAAGAATACTGTTCAATTCTTCATCACTGTATGCATACCAGACTTTTTTATTCTTCTCAAGCTTATAAAGTGGTGGCTGTGCAAGATATACATGACCTTCTTTGATAAGCTCAGGCATAAATCTGTACAGGAATGTAAGCATAAGTGTAGCAATGTGAGATCCGTCAACATCGGCATCAGTCATGATAATGATCTTGTCATAACGAAGTTTGTTAATATCAAAATCATCGTGGATACCAGTACCAAATGCTGTGATCATAGCCTTAATTTCAGCATTACCGTATATTCTGTCTACTCTTGCTTTTTCCACATTAAGGATTTTTCCTCTAAGTGGAAGAATAGCCTGTGTAGCACGGCTTCTTGCAGTCTTAGCTGAACCACCGGCAGAGTCTCCCTCTACGATGAAGATTTCACATTTAGATCTGTCTGTTTCAGAACAGTCAGCAAGCTTTCCTGGTAGTCCAAATCCATCAAGCGCTGATTTACGTCTTGTGAGGTCTCTTGCTTTTCTGGCTGCATCTCTAGCTCTCTGAGCAAGAATAGCTTTTTCCAAAATCTGCTTAGCAACAGAAGGATTCTGCTCAAGATAGTATGTAAGCTGTTCGCCGACAACACTTGCTACAGCTCCTCTAGCCTCTGAATTACCAAGCTTCTGCTTAGTCTGTCCTTCAAACTGTGGATCTTCGATCTTAACACTTATGATTGCTGTAAGACCTTCTCTGATATCTTCACCAGTAAGGTTTTCCTCACTGTCTTTAAGCATTTTATTTGCTCTTGCATAGTCATTAAATGTCTTTGTAAGAGCTGCCTTAAATCCTTCAAGGTGTGTACCACCTTCAGGTGTATTGATATTGTTTACAAAAGTATAAATACTCTCGTTGTATGAATCATTATGCTGGAAAGAAACTTCAACCTGAACGTTATTCTTGTTTCCTTCAAAGTACATGATATCGCTATAAAGAGATGTTTTGCTCTTGTTGAGGTACTCAACAAATTCCTTTATTCCACCTTCGTAATGGAAAGTCTGCTTTATAGGATCTTCGCCTTCCCCAACTCTTTTATCTGTAAGAGATATCTTAAGTCCCTTTGTAAGGAAAGCCATCTCTCTAAGTCTCTGCTTAAGAATATTATACTCAAATACTGTTGTCTCTTTGAAAATGAGCGCGTCCGGCTTGAAATAAACTCTTGTACCTGTTGCATTTGAAGGCGCATCTCCAACAACCTTAAGAGGATAGCATACTTTTCCTCTTTCATATCTTTGCTGGTATACTTTGCCATCTCTTGTAACCTGTACTTCAAGCCACTCTGAAAGAGCGTTTACTACAGAAGCACCTACTCCATGAAGACCGCCGGATACCTTGTATCCCCCACCGCCGAATTTTCCACCAGCGTGAAGGATTGTGAATACAACTTCCACACCAGTAAGTCCGGATTTGTGGTTTACGTCTACTGGAATACCTCTACCATTATCTTTTACAACAATGGTATTGTCCTCGTTAATAGTAACTTCGATATGATCACAAAAACCAGCAAGCGCCTCATCTACAGAGTTATCAACAATCTCATACACAAGATGATGCAATCCTCTGCTTGCTGTTGTTCCGATATACATACCAGGTCTTTTTCTGACTGCTTCAAGTCCTTCAAGAATCTGAATTTGGTCAGCGCCATATTGTACTTCTTCGTTACCCATTATTTGCTCCATTTCTTAGTTTTCACTATTTACTGTTCCTTCAGTTACTTTGAACAGTTTATCTATTTCAAATCTGTTATTAACAAATTCATCAAGTCCGGTACATGTGATAATTGTCTGTATATCTCCTATTGTGTTAAGAAGATAATTCTGTCTGTTGCTGTCAAGCTCTGACAATACATCATCAAGCAAAAGAACCGGATTTTCTTTTTTAGCTTTTTTCACAATTTCAATTTCAGATAGCTTTAATGACAAAGATGCTGTCCTTTGTTGTCCTTGTGATCCAAATTTTCTGATATCAATTTTTTCACTGTTATCGCTATTTCTTTTTACGATAAAAGAAAAATCATCCTTATGAGGGCCAACTGTGGTCTGCTTTGCATAGATATCTCTTTGTCTGGAAGAACTTAATTTCTTTTCAAAATCAGTTGCATCCACATTTGGCTCATAATAAATCGACAGGTCTTCTTTACCACCTGTAAGCTTATTATGAATAGGTCTTATTATTTCATTAAGATCACCAATGAATTTTTCTCTAGTCTTGATTATGACAGATCCATATTCGCATAACTGCTTATCCTGAACATCAAGAAGAACGCTGTTTTCAGGATGATCAAACAGATCTTTTAGAACTTTGTTTCTTTCGACAACAAGTTTATTGTATTTAGATAGACTATTTAAATATACCTGATCAAGCTGACACAGCTCCATATCCATGAATCTGCGTCTCTCAGAAGGTCCGTTTTTTATGATACTAAGATCTTCAGGTGAGAAAAAAACTACGTTTAACTTTCCAATAAGATCCGAAGCCCGTTTTATCTTTTGACCATCAATTGCAATTCCCTTGGTCTTACTACTCCTAAGATGCATATCAACCCGATATTCCGCGTTGTCTCTGTCAAGAATAGTCCTGATATGAGCCTCATCTTTTCCAAATCTAATAATCTCTTTATCCTTGCTACCCTTGTGTGACTTAGTGGTAGCTGACATAAATATAGCTTCAAGGATATTGGTCTTTCCCTGTGCATTATCGCCATAGAGAATATTAGTTCCACTACTAAAATCTATTTTTAAATTTTCGTAATTTCTAAAATCAGATAACTCTAATGATTTTATTATCATTTTTCTATTTTTACCTGTGTGCCATTATATTCCAAAATGTCTCCATCATATAGCTTGCGGCCACGTCTTTCCTCTATTTCTCCGTTAACCTTTACAAGTCCTGCCTGAATATCCATCTTGGCATCAACACCAGATTGCTCGAGACCTGCCTTTTTAAGGGCCTGTCCGAGCTTAATAAAATCATCCTGTTCTCTAAGTTTTACTATTTCCATGATATTTCCTTTTTGTTTTTATTAGTCAACAGTTGTGAAGTTGACAGGAAGAACAAGATAAATATATGATCCGTCTTTGTCTCTGATAAAGCATGGTGCCTTAGGATTAACAAGATAAATATCAACTGTCTCGTCTTCAATTACTCTGAGCGCATCAATAAGGAATTTTGGATTGAATCCGATCATAAGATCCTTACCCTGCTTCTCAATATCGATTTCTTCATCCATGCTACCAATGGCTGAATTGATCTTAAGTTCCATTTTGCCATCAGTAACTGAAATGATAACAGGCTTCTTATCGCCTTCTTTTACAAGAAGAGTTGCTCTGTCTATACACTCAAGGAACTCTTTTCTATTGATGGACATCTTTGTCTCATAGTCACTTGAAAGCATCTGATCGATACTGAAATACTCACCTTCAATAAGTCTTGAAACAACTATTGTCTTATCAAACTCAAATAATACGTGCTTGTCTGTGAAGTAGATGCTGACCATCTTATCAGCACTATCACTTAAGATTTTGCTTATTTCACCAAGTGTTTTTCCTGGAACAATTACTTTTTTGTATGAATAGCTTCCACCAAGCTTAACTTTTCTGATAGAAATTCTGTGTCCATCAAGAGAAACAAGCTTTAAATTCTCACCATCAACTTCAAAAAGCTCACCAGCCATCATTTTGTTGGCATCGTTCTCTGAAATTGAAAAGATTGTCTGCTGAATTACATTTCTAAGTGTGAGGTGTGAAACTGAAACTCCATCAATTTTTTCAATAGATGGAAGATATGTAAAGTCATCACCCTTTCTGCCAATAAGATTAAACTTTGCTTTCTCGCAGCTAATTGTAACTTTATTGGATGAATCAGATTCGATCGTAACGTTATTATCAGGGAGTTTTCTAACTATATCTACAAAGAGCTTAGCATCAAGTGCTATAAAACCTCTTTCTACTATATCTCCGTCTACTATAGTCTGAATACCAAGTTCCATATCATTGGCAATAAACTTTATAACACCTTCTGTTGCATCAACAAGTATACATTCAAGAATAGACATTGTTGTTTTAGAAGGAACTGCTTTTGATACAATTTGGAGTCCACTCACAAGATTAGATTTAGAGCAAACAAATTTCATTTTGAATTATTACTCCCTTCGCATGCGTAAATATAAAAATATTATAAATAAATAATAAAAGAATTAATAATAGCTGTTGATAAGTGTAAAACCTATTCTATTATACTATTTATGCGGCTTTTTTACAATTTTTTGATTGTTGAAAAGAAAAAATTTCATGTTGAAAATTAAAAAGTTATAAACAAGCCAAATTTTAACAAATGAGTACTAGTTTTTCTTATCCACCCACAAATAACAGATAATCCTCTTTTAAATCACAAATAATCACCAAGGTTATCCACATTTGTTTGTTAATTAAAGTGATGGATTGATTTTCTTCATTATTATATCTATGTTTTTATTGAGTTCATCATCAACAGTTATTTTCTTTTTAATCTTATTTATTCCGTTCATAACTGTTGTGTGATCTTTTTTACCCAGAAGTTTTCCTATTTCTTCTAATGAAGAATCAGTATGTATTCTGCACAGGTACATTATTATCTGACGTGGAAGAACAATATCTGAATTTCTCTTTTTGGAAAGGATATCCTCTTTCTTTGTTCCGTACTGTTCACAAACTGTGTCGATAATGAGCTGTGGTGTGATTACTTTTGATTTATCAGGATAAATAATATCCTTGAGAGCTTCCATAGCATTCTCTAATGTAACGTCTACATTATTAAGTCGTGAATAAGCAATTATCTTATTGTATGCGCCTTCAAGCTCTCGAATATTTGATTTGATGTTTGTAGCAATGTAGTCGATAACTTCATCATCTATGTTTTTGCCATAGTTCTCAGAGTTCTTTCTAAGGATTGCCATTCTGGTCTCATAGTCAGGAGACTGAATATCAGCTATAAGACCCATTTCAAATCTTGATCTGAATCTCTCTTCAAGTGTTTCCATTTCTTTAGGTGGTTTATCAGATGAAAGAATTATCTGTTTTCCAGCCTGATGAAGCTCGTTGAAAGTGTGGAAAAACTCTTCCTGAGTTGATTCTTTTCCTATAATAAACTGTACGTCATCGACCATAAGAACATCCACAGTTCTGTATTTTTCACGGAGCTTAGACATACTTTCTGTTTTACCACTTCTGATAGATTCAATAACTTCATTAGTGAACTGTTCAGATGTTACATATAACACTTTAGCTCTGTGATCATGCTCCATAATGAAATGACCGATTGAATGCATAAGGTGAGTTTTTCCAAGACCAGGTCCGCCATATAAGAAGAGAGGATTATAAGAGATTCCTGGTGATTCAGCTACAGCAAGAGAAGCAGAGTGAGCAAACTTATTGTTGCTGCCTACAACGAAAGTATCAAATCTATATTTTGGATTAAGATTTGAATGCTCATAATTTGCATTGTTTTCATAGGCTCTCGCATTATTCTCGTCGTTTTCATTTTGAGTTTCTTCATTATTAATAATATCTTTGTTCAAAATGAAAGTAACATCGATCATGAGTTCCAAAAACTCAGAGATCGTAACGCGAATAAAGTCCATGTAGTGATTGATTATGTACTGAAGTGCCATGGAATTATCGGATGGAATAAGAATTTTTACATTATTATCCTGAACACTATATACAGTTAAAGGATCAATCCAGGTACGATATGATATTTCTGTAATACCGGATTCTATCTTTATTGTATGTTTAATCGACTCCCAATTATCTCTTAATTTTTCTGTGATTTCTTTAGATGATTGCATGAAAAAACTCCCAACAAGCATAATTTTAGACTTTAATTATTGTATATTAAAAGGCTATAAATATCAAACAAACTCAAATTGTGGATAACTTATTTCTAAAATTGATTATTTTTAGATACTTTTTTTCACTGTGGAAAAGTGTTCTGTTTTCCACGTGGTGCTATCTACACTTAGAATGCCCATAAAATCACGGGTTTGAATAAAATATACCCAATTAATGTACTGGCTTATCCACAAATTTGAGGAAAATTGTGGATAAAATAGTTCAAAAATTAATAATCAACAGGTTGTCCACAAATTCAACATTTAGCTGTGGATAATTTTTTTTAATACTACATATTGTTTATATTTTTTTAGAAAAAAAATTAGTGATTTATTATATGATTTTGTGTCCATTAATGGCTTGACTTCGGCCTTTTTATTTTTTATAATTATAAAGATTTTTTCCACACTGGATAATTTTGAGATTGTTCATATTATGAATTTTCTCATTTGACGGACCTTTATAGGTTAGTTTGTATAAGAAGGAGGTGTTTCCAATATGAAGATGACATTCCAGCCTCATAAGCTTCAGAGAGCCAGAGTTCACGGCTTCAGAGCAAGAATGGCTACAAAGGGCGGCAGAAAAGTACTCGCTGCTAGAAGAGCAAAGGGAAGAAAGAGATTATCTGCATGATATTAAAGGCCGCAATTACTGTGGCCTTTTTTCTTCTTAATAAAAAAGGATAATATGATGCTTTTTTCAGAATCTATGAAAAAAACGAATGAATTCCTGAATGTTTATAGGAACGGAAAGAGTTACGCTGACAAAAATATTGTTATTTATGTGTGGAAAAATGATGGTTCCAGAAATAAACTCGGGATTTCATGTAGTAAAAAAGTTGGGAACAGTGTTGTAAGGCACAGATTTGCAAGACTTGTTCGAGAATCGTACCGACTACATGAAGATATATTCAATAGTGGTTTGGATATAGTAGTCGTGGCCAGGGCCTGTGCAAAAGATGCGAATTTTTTTGATATTGAGAAATCAGTATTAAGCCTGGCTGGGAAGGCCCGCATAATGAAAAATGGCGGTGATTTATGAAAGAAATACTTATCTATTTAATTAAGTTTTATAGGAAGTATCTGTCTCCATTAAAAAGAACAAAATGTCCATATATTCCTACATGTTCTGAATATGGACTAGAAGCAATAGAAAAATACGGAGCCCTTAAAGGGGGACTTTTGGCTGCATGGAGGATACTTAGATGTAATCCTTTCTCAAGCGGCGGATATGATCCGGTTCCGTAGGCTTTAGAGGAGGTCAATTTTGACGGGAGCATTTTTTTTAACCCCTTATCAGGGTAAGATAGTAGGGCCTGTAGCTTGGGTATTGGGACACATCATGAATGGTATTTTCAATATTTTAAATGCCATTGGTATTCCAAACATTGGTCTTGCTATTATCATTTTCACATTAGTTATCTATTTATGTCTTTTACCACTTACATACAAGCAGCAGAAGTTTTCTAAACTTCAGTCTAAAATGAGTCCTGAACTTAAGGCTATACAGGCTAAGTACAAGGGCAAAAAAGACAACGATTCTATGCTTGCTATGCAGGAGGAAACAAAAGAGCTTTATGCAAAGTATGGTGTTTCTCAGACTGGTAGCTGTCTTCAGCTTATAATCCAGATGCCTATTTTGTTTGCTCTTTATCGTGTTATTTATTCTATTCCAGCATATGTTACTATTGTTAAAAATGCGTTTTATCCACTTGTTGAGCAGTTACGTACTACTGATGGAGCTGTAGCTTTTATTCAGGAAACTTTATCAAGTGCCAAGAACTACTCAAATCAGTTTAACAACGAGTTATTTACATCAGGTGATCCAACTTATGTGGAAAACACATTGGTTGATGTTCTTAATAAAGCATCAACAGCTGATTGGGATGCACTTACTTCTAATTTTGGAAACTTAGCTGATTCTATTAATAGTACACATGCACAGTTGAATCAGTTTAACTCTTTCCTTGGACTTAACATCGGTGATTCACCTATGTATATGGTTCAGACAGCTTTTGCAAACAAGAACTTCATTCTTCTTATTGGGGGAATAATTGTTCCTGTTCTTGCAGCCCTTACTCAGTGGATCAACACTAAACTTATGCCTCAGCAGGCTGACAATAATGGAAAGATTGATCCTGATGATCCAGCAGCTCAGATGCAGCAGTCTATGAAGACTATGAACATTATGATGCCTCTGATGTCAGCATTTTTCTGTTTTAATCTTCCTGCAGGTATGGGTCTTTACTGGATTGCCGGTGCTGTAGTTAGATCAATTCAGCAGATCGTTATCAACAAACATATCGATAAGATTGATATCGATGCTGAGATTGCAAAGAATACTGAGAAATATAAGCAGAAGATGGAGAAGATGAAATCCACTCCTCAGATGAACAGATATGCTAACATGTCTACAAGAAATATTAGTTCTAGCGCTAATACTTCTGTGAAGTCTGATTCTGAAAAAGAAAAGCAGCTTGAGGATGTAAGAGCTAAGTTTAATGGTAAGGAAATTCGTAAGGATTCACTTCTTGCCAAAGCCAATATGGTTAAAGAGTTCAACGAAAAAAATAATAAATAAATAAGATTTCCTTATGTGGAGGATAAAATGGAATACAGAGAGTTTAGCGCAAAGAATGTTGATGATGCTATTACTGAAGCTTGCGAAACATTTACAGTTACCAGTGATAAACTTGATTATGAAGTTATTTCCGCTGGTTCAACAGGATTTCTTGGTATCAATTCCAAGCCTGCAGTTATAAAAGCAAGAGTAAAAGAAGAGAATGAAGTCTCAGAAGTAAAGACAGAAGAAGTTGTTGAAACAAAAAAAGCTCCTGAGAAAAAAGCTGAAGAAGTTAAAGTTAACAATGCATCTGTTGATAGTGATGATCTTTGCAATAAGGCTAATGAATTCTTAAAAGAAGTATTCGAAGCCATGAAAATGGAAGTTAATGTTGAGACTAAATTTAATCAGCAGGATAAGATCCTTGATGTTGAGTTAAATGGACCTGAAATGGGGGTTCTCATTGGTAAGAGAGGTCAGACACTTGATTCTTTACAGTATCTTATTTCACTTGTTGTTAACAGAGGACAGGCTGATTACATTCATGTAAAAGTTGATACAGAAAACTACCGTGAAAGAAGAAAAGCTACTCTTGAGAATCTTGCTAAGAATATTTCTTATAAGGTTAGGAAGTCAAGACAGTCAGTTGCTCTTGAACCTATGAATCCTTATGAAAGAAGAATTATTCATTCAGCTCTTCAGAATGACAGATATGTTACAACACATAGTGAAGGTGAAGAACCATTTAGAAGAGTAGTAGTTACTTTAAAGAAATAATGTTAATCAAATACCCCTTGGACAATTTGTTCCTTGGGGTATTATTTAAGTAAGTGAGAGGACTTCATATGTCTACTGTACTTAATAATTTTAGTAATGATACTATTTGTGCTATTGCAACTGCTATGTCTGATGCCGGTATTGGTATTATCAGAGTTAGTGGAAAAGATGCAGTTTCAATATGCGATAAAATCTATATGTCAGCTAATAAGGAACATACACTTATTAACCACGTTCCCAATTCAATTCGATTTGGATATATTTGTGATGATTCTAAGATTATAGATGAAGTCATGATTTCTTATATGAAGGCTCCCCATAGTTATACAAAAGAAGATGTTATAGAAATCAATTCACATGGTGGAATGCTGGTGATGAATGAAATCTTACAACTTTTATTGAAAAATGGTTGTAGATTAGCTGAACCAGGTGAATTTACAAAGAGAGCTTTTTTGAATGGTCGTATTGACCTGACAAAAGCAGAAGCTATCATGGATGTTATTAGTGCTCAGAATAATTTTGCACTTGAGAGTTCCAGGTCACAGCTTCAGGGAAAAGTTTATTCTAAGATAAAAGAGCTTAGAGAAAAGATTCTTTATCAGATGGCATTTATTGAATCTGCTTTGGATGATCCTGAGAATTATGATCTTACAGGTTTTCCTGAAAAATTAAGAGGAATCATCAAATCTGTTAATTCAGAAATTAGCTTTTTGATCAATACTGCAGATGAAGGTAAGATCAGAAAAGATGGAATAAAAACAGTAATTGTTGGTAAACCTAATGCTGGTAAGTCATCTCTTTTGAACACTTTAACAGGAGATGAGAGAGCGATAGTTACTGATATTGCCGGTACAACAAGAGATATTATAGAAGAGACAGTAAGGCTAGGGGATATTGTTCTTCATGTTATTGATACTGCCGGTATCAGAGATACAGATGATGTTATAGAAAAAATTGGCGTTGATAAAGCCAAAAGTAAAGTGAGTGAAGCGGATCTTGTATTATATATATTAGATTCTACTTCAGCTCTTGATGATGAGGATAAACAGATCATTGATCTTTGCAAAGATAAAAAGACAATTGTTCTATTAAATAAAAATGATCTTTCTGATAATATTAAAATAACAGAAGATATCCTTCGTATGCAATTTTCAGAGTATAAAACTGATAAATTACCTGTGATTAGTACCTCAATGCTTAAAGGAAACGGCATTCAGGAATTAAAGGAAGCTGTTGCTGATCTTTTCTTAAATGGCGACATTGTTCCTAAACAGGAATTGTATATTACGAACTTAAGACATAAGTCTTTATTAAAAGAAGCTTATGATAGTTTATTGCTTGTAATTGATAGTATTGATAAAAATCTTTCTGAAGATTTTTACAATGTTGATCTTACAAATGCATATGCTGCACTTGGTGAAATAATTGGTGAAGAAGTTGGAGATGATCTGGTTGAAGAAATCTTCTCCAAGTTCTGTATGGGTAAATGATTTATGATAGATATAAGAGAAAACTATGATGTAATTGTTATTGGTGCTGGTCATGCAGGCTGCGAAGCTGCTCTTGCTTCTAGCAGACTTGGTCTTAAAACTATTATCTTTACAATGAGCGCTGATAATATTGCATTCATGCCATGTAATCCACATATTGGTGGATCTTCAAAAGGACATTTGGTAAGAGAGATTGATGCTCTTGGCGGAGAAATGGGAAAAAATATTGATAAAACATTTCTTCAGTCAAAGATGCTCAATACTTCAAAGGGACCTGCTGTTCATTCACTCAGATGTCAGGCAGATAAGATGGAATACTCCAAGGAAATGAGAAAAGTACTTGAAGCTCAGGATAATCTTACAATTAAGCAGGCAGAAGTTTCTGAAATTCTTTTTGAAGAGTTTAACGATGATGGTTATAAAAAGAGAATTACTGGAGTTAAGATTTTTTCCGGAATGATCTATGAAGCTAAAGCTGTTATTCTTTGCACAGGTACTTATCTAAAAAGTAGATGTCTTACAGGTGAGTCTATTACTTACAGCGGACCAAATGGTCTTTTACCATCTAATTATTTGTCTGATTCACTTATTAATGCAGGCATTTTACTTAGAAGATTTAAGACTGGAACACCTGCTCGTATGGACGGACGCACTATTGATTATTCAAAAATGTCCGAACAGTTTGGAGATGATCCAGTTGTTCCATTTTCTTTTGATACAGACGCGGCAGATGTTCAAAAGCCACAGGTTTCATGCTGGTTGACATATACCAATGAAAAAACGCACGAAATAATACGAAAAAACATTGATAGATCGCCAATTTATGCAGGCATTATTGAAGGAATTGGACCTAGATACTGTCCATCAATCGAAGATAAAGTAGTTAAGTTCCCTGATCATGAAAGACATCAGGTATTTGTTGAACCTGAAGGAACATATACAAACGAAATGTATATTGATGGAATGTCTTCATCTCTTCCGGAAGATGTTCAGCTTGCTATGTATAGAACAGTTCCTGGTTTGGAAAACTGTAAGATAGTAAAGAATGCATATGCTATTGAATATGATTGTCTCTGTCCAGGTCAGCTTTCTCCTTATTTAGAAATAAAGGAAATCAAAGGTTTATTTAGTGCCGGACAGTTCAACGGAAGTAGTGGATATGAAGAAGCAGCTGCCCAAGGTCTTTATGCCGGAATCAATGCATCAATGCAAATTCTTGGAAAGCCTTATCTGACTATCGATAGATCTGAGGGATATATTGGAGTTCTTGTTGATGATCTTGTAACAAAAGAAAATCTTGAACCTTATAGAATGATGACTTCTCGTGCAGAATACAGATTACTCTTAAGGCAAGATAATGCTGATATAAGACTTCGCCAAAAAGGTTATGAGGTTGGACTCATCGACCAGGTAAGATATGACAAGCTGGTTTCAAAAATCGAAGCAATAGATAATGAGGTTAAGAGATTAAAAAATACTGTTGTTGGTGCTAACAGTAAAATGCAGGCTTTCATGGAGAAGAATGGAAGTTCACCTTTAAAGACAGCAACTTCATTGGCTGAACTTATTTGCAGACCAGAATTTTCATATGAAACAATTGCTGAGATTGATACTGATAGAAAAGAACTTCCTTCAGATGTTATTGAACAGGTAGAAATAACTATTAGATATGAAGGTTATATTAATAGACAGGAAAGACAGGTAGAGCAGTTTAAGAAACTTGAAAAGAAATTAATTCCTGTTGATATTGATTACAATGATGTTGGTAGCCTTAGATTAGAAGCCAGACAAAAACTTGAAAAGTTCAGACCTACAAATATAGGACAGGCTTCTAGAATTGGTGGAGTTAATCCTGCTGATATATCTGTGTTACTTATTTATCTTGATTCATTGTATAGAGGTAATAAGGATGAGAACTAAATATAAAAATATGATAGATGATTTTAGTTCATATGGAATTGAATTATCTGATAGACAATTGGAGCAGTTTAATGCATATTATGAACTGCTAATCAAATGGAATGAAGTTATGAATCTTACAGCTATCACAGATTTTGATGATGTATGTAAGCTTCATTTTGTTGATAGTATTTCTGCTTGTCAATATTTTGATTTTAGTTCCAAAGATTATTCATTAATTGATATAGGTACTGGAGCAGGATTTCCTGGTATACCATTAAAGATTGTTTTTCCAAACTTACATATTACATTGTTAGATTCTTTGAATAAACGATTGAATTTCTTAAATGAAGTTATTGATACATTAGAACTTAACGAAAAAGGTTCAATCAAGACACTTCATGGAAGAGCAGAAGATTATTCACAACCAAAGGAAGGTTCACTTCGAGAGACATTTGATATAGCAGTTTCAAGAGCAGTAGCTAATATGTCTACCCTTTCAGAGTATTGTCTTCCTTATGTAAAAGTTGGTGGATCGTTTATTGCTTATAAAAGTGAAAAAGCATCTGAAGAATTAGAAAATGCTAAAGGAGCGATACATCTTCTTGGAGGAAAGCTTTTAAGCTCTGATGAATTTCTTTTACCGGGTACGGATGTATGTAGAACTATTTGTATTGTTAATAAGAAAGAAAATACTTCAAAAAAATATCCTCGTAAGGCAGGTACTCCTTCAAAACAACCTCTATAATAGATGTTGTGGTTTTACTATTTTTGTCAATAAATGTTTCACGTGAAACATTACAATTAACTACAATTATTAATACAAAAAATTGTTTCACGTGAAACATATAAACCCAAGATATTGTAATCGTAATCGTGAAACATTAATATTCAGATAAAATTGTATTGTGAAACCGTACAATTTTAAATACAATATCTAGATTTATAAAATAATTGATAATAAAGATGAAATGAATTAAACCACATTGATGAATTGATGTTATACTTAATATAGTGTGTTTTGAAAATAGGAGGAAAAATGGGAAGAGTTATTGCGATAGCAAACCAGAAGGGTGGAGTTGGAAAAACCACTACTTCGATAAATCTATCGGCAGCGCTTGCTGAAAGAGGAAAAAAAGTATTAGTTATTGATACTGATCCACAGGGAAATACAACAAGTGGTTTTGGTCTTGATAAAAATGAACTTGAAAATAGCATCTATGAACTAATGATAGGTGAGTGCACTATCGATGAAGCAATACAGAAAAATGTTGTTGAAGATCTTGATGGAGTAGATATCATTCCATCAAATGTAAATCTTGCAGCGGTTGAGATTGAATTGATAGACGCAGACCAAAAAGAGTTTATTCTTAGAGAAGCAATAAGTAAAGTAAAAGATAACTATGATTTTATAGTTATAGATTGTCCACCTTCACTTAGTATGTTAACAGTTAATGCAATGACAACAGCAAATACTGTTTTGGTTCCTATCCAGTGTGAGTACTATGCATTGGAAGGATTAAGTCAGTTAGTACATACAGTTAATCTGGTAAGGGATAGATTGAATCCTGAACTTGAGATGGAAGGCGTTGTATTTACAATGTTTGATTCAAGAACAAACCTTTCACTTCAGGTTGTAGAAAATGTTAAAGAGCATATTCAGGAAAATGTATATAAAACAATTATTCCTAGAAATATTAGACTTGCTGAAGCACCTAGTTATGGTTTACCAATAAATATATATGAACCAAAGTCAGCCGGTGCAGAAGCATATAGACTTCTTGCAGATGAAGTTATAGAAAGAAAGTTTGATTGAGTTGGAGGGGAGAATGGCACCAAAGAGTACTAAAAGAGGTCTGGGAAAAGGCCTTGATTCAATAATACCTGCAAAGGTATCAACTTCTAAAAAAGAAGTACCTGAAGAAAAGCATGTTGAGGGTCAGGTAGTCACAGTAAATATTACAAAGATTGAACCAAATAGAAGTCAGCCTAGAAAAACATTTGACGAAGATAGTCTTATAGAACTTGCTGATTCAATCAAACAGTTTGGAATAATCAATCCACTTATCGTTACTGATAAGAAAGATCATTACGAAATAGTTGGCGGTGAAAGAAGATGGAGAGCTGCCAAGAAAGCTGGCTTAAAAGAAATTCCCGTAATTATTAAAGATTTAAGTGAACAGGAAATTGCTGAAATAGCATTGATTGATAATATCCAAAGAGAAGATATCAATCCTATTGAAGAAGCACTTGCTTACAAAAAGCTCATTGATGATTTTGGATATACTCAGGACGTAGTTGCTGAAAAGGTATCTAAAAGTAGAGTAACAATTACAAATTCATTAAGAT
Source organism: Butyrivibrio sp. AE2015 (assembly GCF_000420825.1). Taxonomy (GTDB): domain Bacteria; phylum Bacillota; class Clostridia; order Lachnospirales; family Lachnospiraceae; genus Butyrivibrio. Next base: position 84,717 of record NZ_ATVR01000001.1, read on the forward strand.
TATTAAAACTGTGTGACCATGTAAGACAGATGGTTATCGAAGGAAAGATTTCAACCGGTCATGCAAGAGCACTAATCTCAATTGAGAATGAAGAAGAGCAGATAACAATAGCTCAAAAAGTTTTTGATGAGAAGCTTAGTGTAAGAGAAACCGAGAAACTGGTTAAGTCACTTGGAAAGCCAGCAAAGAATAAAAAGAACAATACAAAGAATGAAAGCATCGACGCAGTATACGCAAGTCTTTCAGAAAAGTGTAAACAGGCAGTAGGTACAAAAGTAGATATTATCTCTAAAGGCGATGGCGCAGGAAAGATTGAAATTGAGTTCTATAGTAATGACGATCTTGAAAAAATCATCGACAGATTATGTAAAGGATAAAATGGAGATAATATAAAATGAATAGTGGATTACTTAATGCTATAGGAATAGGAAATCTTGATCCTGCAATATTATTTATAGTACTAATAGTTCTGATCATTGTTTTGTTTGTGTTATTTATTATAAATGCAAATAAACTTAAAAAGCTTGAAAAGAAATATAACAAGTTTATGCAGGGAAAAGAAGCTGAATCATTGGAAGAAGAAATTGTTGGATTATTTCATGATAACAGACTTATTCGTAGTGAAAATGAGAAGAACAGAAAAGATATAATTGACATCAACAGAAGAATGGCCAGAACATTCCAAAAGATAGGATTGGAAAAGTATGATGCTTTTAATCAAAGTGGTGGAAAACTTAGTTTTTCATTATGTCTTTTGGATGAAAATGACAATGGATTTCTTTTGAATTCAGTTCATGGAACTGACGGAATCAATTATGCTTACTCAAAAGAAATAAATGCAGGTGTTGCAGACGTCGAACTCAGTAATGAGGAAAAGAAAGCTTTAGAGCAGGCGCTTGACAGTGTAAACAGATAACAACTTATTTAAAATTAAATTGTTATAAATATATTTTAATAATATTTTTTTGGAGGAGATCGAAATGATCGACATTAAATTTTTACGTGAAAACCCAGATGTAGTAAGAGAGAACATCAAGAAAAAATTCCAGGATGAAAAACTTCCTCTTGTTGATGAAGTAATAAAGCTTGATGAAGAAAGAAGATCAAACCAGCAGGAAGCTGATGAAATCCGTGCTCACAAGAATAAGATTTCTAAAGAGATCGGTGGACTCATGGCTCAGGGCAAAAAAGACGAAGCAATGGCCCTTAAGGATGAAGTAGCAAAAGAAGCAAAGAGACTTGAAGAGCTCGAGGAAAATCAGAAGAAACTTGACGAAGAAGTTACTAACAAAATGATGATCATTCCTCAGATAATAGATGAGTCAGTTCCAATCGGTAAAGATGATTCACAGAACGTTGAGATTGAAAAGTTTGGCGAACCAGTCGTTCCTGATTTTGAGATTCCTTATCATACAGATATCATGGAGAGCTTCAACGGTATTGACCTTGATGCAGCTAGAAGAGTTGCTGGTAATGGATTCTATTATCTTATGGGTGATATCGCAAGACTTCATTCTGCAGTTATCTCATATGCAAGAGATTTCATGATCGACAGAGGATTTACATATTGTGTACCTCCTTTCATGATCCATGGAAACGTTGTTGCAGGTGTTATGAGTTTCCCAGAAATGGAAGCTATGATGTATAAGATTGAAGGTGAAGACCTCTATCTTATCGGAACTAGTGAACATTCAATGATTGGTAAGTTCATCGATCAGATCATTCCTGAAGATGAAGTACCAAAGGCACTTACAAGTTATTCACCTTGCTTCAGAAAAGAAAAAGGTGCTCATGGAATAGAAGAGCGTGGAGTTTATAGAATTCACCAGTTTGAAAAGCAGGAAATGGTTGTTATATGTAAACCAGAAGAATCAAAGACATGGTATGACAAGCTCTGGAAGAACACAGTAGATCTTTTCAGATCTATGGATATTCCTGTTCGTACACTTGAGTGCTGTTCTGGAGATTTGGCAGACCTTAAGTGCAAGTCATGTGACGTAGAGGCTTGGTCACCAAGACAGAAGAAATACTTTGAAGTTGGTAGCTGCTCTAACCTTGGAGACGCACAGGCAAGAAGACTTAAGATCAGAATCAAAGGTAAAGATGGAAATTACCTTGCACATACACTTAACAACACTGTTGTTGCTCCTCCAAGAATGCTTATTGCATTCCTTGAGAACAACCTTCAGGCTGATGGAAGCGTAAGAATTCCTGAAGTTCTCCGTCCATACATGGGTGGAAAAGAAGTTCTTGTTCCTACAAAAAAGAACTAATTATTTAATCGAAACTCAGAAAGAGGTGAAATCTTATTGCATAAATTCTTAAGAGCGGTAGGTTTTTCCAAAATTAAAGATAGAAAAGAACTTACAAAGTTAATAACTGATTCTATACAAAATGCAGGAAAGCGCTCATATGTGACAACAGGTGATAACATAATACTGGCTGAATTTGCAAGAGATTTTGCTGATGGTATCGGATTTGCTGTATGCGGGGAATTTGATGAGGACGATAAATTCATATATGAATATTACTATCCTTATCTTGTTCCAACAGGGATAAGTACTGAAGAAGATATCAATGTTGAGAGACATGCAGCGCAATATTCATACGCCGGAGTTTGTAATGAACCAAGAATTGGAGTGACACTTATTTTTTACCTTCAAAATATGATTCCATATGTGAAGTATGAAAATGAAGATCATTTTCCAATACGAGGAACAACTCTTTCTCTTTCTGCTCTGTCAATTAAGGGACAGATACTTATGCCCATAGCCAAGACAGAAGAGGAAAAAGAGGTTGCCAAAAAGAAAAACAATTATAGAAATAAGTTAATAAATAATGCAAGGAGAGGGGATGAGACAGCAATCGAATCCCTGACCCTTGACGATATGGATCTTTACACAACACTTTCCAAGAAAATCAGAAAGCAGGATGTATACAGTCTCGTTGATTCATACTTTATGCCTTATGGCGTAGAGTGTGATCATTACTCAGTTCTTGGTGAAATAAAAGAAACAAGGACAGTTGAGAATAGTATGACAAAAGAGAAAATTCATATCATGCGGGTGAACTGCAATGACCTTGAATTTGATGTTTGTATAAATGATGAAGATTTGTTGGGAGAACCAGCAGTTGGTAGAAGATTCAAAGGAAATATCTGGATGCAGGGTTATATTAATTTTCCAGATGCAAATTGAAAGGAGATTAAACTATGTCAACACCACATAATAGCGCAGAAAAAGGTGATATAGCAAAGACCGTCTTAATGCCAGGTGATCCACTTCGTGCGAAGTTTATAGCTGAGACATTTATGACTGATATAAAGTGCTTCAATGAAGTAAGAGGAATGCTCGGTTTTACAGGTAAGTATGATGGAAAAGAAATCTCAGTAATGGGACATGGTATGGGAATTCCTTCAATTGGAATCTACACTTATGAACTTTTTAACTTCTATGATGTGGATAACATCATCAGAGTTGGTAGCGCCGGTGGATTACAGGACGATGTTAATGTAAGAGACATCATTTTTGCAATGGGTGCTCACACAGATTCAAACTATGGATTCCAGTTCGGACTTCCAGGAACATTTGCTCCAACAGCAAGCTACAAGATTCTTGAAAAAGCAGTGGCTATAGCAAAAGAAAAAGGTGTTACCTATCATGTAGGTGATGTTCTTTCATCAGATGCATTCTACAAGAAATGCAATGAGAGCGAACTTTACAAGAAGATGGGAGCCCTTGCTGTAGAGATGGAAACACCAGCTCTCTACATGAATGCAGCAGAAGCTCACAAGAATGCACTTACAATTCTTACAATTTCTGATCACCTCTTCAAGAGTGAAGAGCTTTCAGCACAGGAGCGTCAGACAAGCTTCACAGACATGATGGAAATTGCACTTAAAACAGCAATTCAGCTTTAATTATTCAAGAAAGGAAGTCTTCGGACTTCCTTTTTTAGTTATTGAAATTATCTAAGAAATATTATCATTAAGGACAAAAGAAAACATTTTAAATTGGGAATGCTATATACAAGACCTCTATAATGAAGTTAGCACGATTTGAGCCCCTGAATTAATTTAGTTCTGATAATACATAGCATAGAATGTCGGGAATCGATATAGCAACAGAATGGATGCATATTAAAAAGAAATGATTATATGAAAATTAGAGAATGATAAGAACTATCCGCATTTTTTCGGATAGTTCTTTTTAATGTTCTCAATGAAATAAAAAGAGTACTGGAGAATAGAAAAAATCGTAATATTTACGAATTGTATTATGTTAAGAGTTATAATTTTGTTATAAGTTTAGAAATAGAACACAATCAAAAATTAAGAATATATAGAGGAAAGCCTTAATGAGCATAAAAAAAGAAAAATCTGTTACGAAAGAATTAAGTCAACAATACAATCCTTATGAACATTCTGTTATTAAAAATGTTAATTATTATTTCAGTCTTGGAGCACATACAGATACAGAAGCTGTACCAGGAATGCCTGATTATGGATATTCTCGTATGATTGTCGGTTATGAAGATAAAACATTAGAACCAGGAACAGTTTATATACCGGGGACGGAGGCTGGATATATTCCGAAGTATTACTTTTTTTTAAGTTCAGAAAATAGGGTAATGAGAGAATATCTGGAAAAACATCTGTTAGCAAGATTACTATTGAATCTAAAATGGAAAATTAAAAGTATTTTCGATATTATAAAAAAGGCCTTATTATACATTATCTGTTGCATTCTCTTTATGATGCTGATTAATGCCATTTGCTTAGTAATAGATTTTATTAAACAGAACAGTATCAAAAAACCTACTTTAGATACTGTTTCAGAAATCGAAGAATCAACCGATTTAGTTAGTATAGCCTCATTTAATGATAGTACCTGGCATGAAGTAACAGATAGATTTGATTTAAAACAAGAAAATGTGTTGTATTACGGTGATTACAGGTTAACAAAATTTAATTCCAAGTCATGTATAGGTGTTGATATAGGTTCAAATTCAGTGATTGATGATATCGCAGATTACGGATTTACAATTAGTATTTTTGATTCAGATGTTGTTTATTTAGAATTCTATAACAATACCTCAGATAGTATTTATCCAGTGGAATTATCAGTAGAACAATGGGATTCCAATTACTATGATACTGATGTCGCAGATATGGTAGACTACGTATTGTCAGGATATTCGGAAGGAAGTAATGGATTTGGATTGGTAACTATGACTTTCTCTACCGGAAATTATTTAACAATGGGAATATACAAGCAAGATGATCAATTATATGCTTTTAACATTGATCTTGCAGAATAGATTTTTAGATATATACAATATGACTTTCATGAACAAATATATATTATAAGGAGGCTCTTATGGACAATAATAAAATAAAAACAGTCAAACGTTTTATAAATAGAAAAAGAAAGTTGCAGCAAAGGTTAGAGGATTTTGAATGCATGATGCTAGGAATGCGAGGCGGGTATATTGCTGAAGCATGTGATGATAAAGGAGAACTCACTTTTTATCCATCGTATACAGAAGATCTCATAGAGTATATGACAGAGAGCATCTCTGAAATTAGAGCATATAAAAGAACTGTAGCTGATGAGAAAAGTGGTGACAATATAATAATGACATCTCTTTCTGATAAGGAAAAAGATTTTTATAAAAGTTTTTTTTACCTTATGTTTGGTGTTTCCTTATTTATACCGCCGTTCAAAGGAAACTGGAGATATAATTTAGGCCCGGGTACATTTGAAGTCGTTATCAACAATATAAAAACTATTAATACAGGAAATCGTCCCAATAAATGGTATGAAGATCAGGGTGAAATGAACAAGGATATTATTGTACTGCAGGAGATGCCCGAATTTTCAGATAAAAAGATTGATAAACTAGGGGTGTTATACGATATTCTTTGTGCATACAGATATGTAACAGGTAAACTTTTTTCTGAAGAAATTAGTGGAACACAAAGAGATAATGCCATCTTAAAGATGAATGATATAGAAAGAATGGCATACGATGAAATTGAGCATGTAAATGAGAGTGAATTAAAAAGGGATATTTACTTGAATTATTCTATTTTAACTCCGGAACAGATGGAGCAGTGGAATAGTCGTGATATTAATTCTTTTGGTGAAGTTTCAAAAGTAAATGAGATTAATAACGGAAAAATATCCGATTGGAAAAAGTATTTTGATGATGAGAAGAGACTTGAAAGCAGTATAAAAATATTTATGGAAGGAATCTTTGATCCTTCTATTCGTGCTGATTTTGAGGGAGAGACAAGTAATATGACTGTTATTCTAGCGGTCGAGCTTGGAATGGCAAAATGCGGAGTAACTGACATATTGCATGATGATATATTTTTCCCTGCATATACATATCTGAACAAGGCATATAATGCAGCATATCAGTGGCTAAATATAGATATTGACGAAGAGTAATGAAAGCGGAGGAAATACTATGGGAAAGCTAAAAGATTTCGTTTTCAATGAAGTACGATCTGATTATGTCATAAATAGAAAAGATTCATTTTTATATAAATTTCTTTTAGAAGGAAAAATGAAGGATAAATGTTGTGGACTTGATCAAAATAAGCAGGAAAAGGTAATTCACAAGGCAGCAACAGATCTTATGTATAATCTGGGTTATCCACTGAGTGCTGAAAAAAATGTAGAAAAACTAAAATCAGAGCTGGCAGATTATGATAATGTTAAGCAAAAAGCCAGAGAGAGAATGGCTGCAGCGAGTATCAATGAAGCTGCACGAATTAATAAAAAAGTCATAGAAAAAGAACAGAGTCTTAATGAGCGACTTGCTGAAGCAGAAGCTGAGCGCATAAAAGACAAAGGTAGAGAAAAAAGACATAATAACACCGCACTTGACCTGGCAGATATGTGGTATACCCAATACGGAATTCGAAATCATGAAGGTAATCATGCATCGATAGAAGAATGTCAGGAACTGTATGATATTTTAAAAAGACAAGCTGCATATAAAAACGTGATAGTTCCTGTTCGTATTGATTCTGATGCTGGAACAGGCATATACATCATCGGAAGTGAATACAAAATTCCATCTAAAATGAAGAACAAAATGCATTGTAATATTGTGATTCTGACTCCTTGTATTGAAGAAAGCACGTTTTCTATACGTGTTGATGATGAAGGATATGAGGACATGGAAACAGCATTCGATTTTTTTGAAAATACTGCACATAAAAATGGCATGGAATTTATATCCTTTGGAAATGGGAAATCACCTGATGGAATTCCTAAAGTATTTAAAAAGTACTTTGAAGATGATGAAGAGGATAAGTTCAATACCGAAATGAATCGGATTGATATTTTAACAAAAGAAGATATTGAAGAGACAATGAAGATTTTTGCAGATGAGGAGTAAGAGAAGTCTTGCTCCTCATTTTTCGTAATAATTACGAAGCATTAAATTGTGAACTGATATTATTTTTTCATAAGAAAAAAACAGTATACGGAGGCTTCTATGGAACTATTAGATAATGAAAAAGAAAAAAGTATACCATTCTATGAAAAAGGTTATATCAGTAAAAGAGACAGAACTATAAAGGAAAACGTGGATGTTTCTAATCCTAGATATATATATGAATATCTTAAATGTAACGTTTTCAAACAGGATGATTATTGCAAAAATGCAGCAATGATTCTGTATAACCACATAAGAGGCATAACTTCCCGTAATTTGGTCTGTGGTCCATCAGGGTGTGGTAAGACATATTTATGGCAATGTCTAAAGAAAATCTGGCCACAAATTATATTTGTTGATTCATCAACTCTTACAAAGACCGGATGGAAAGGAAATAATAATGTTTCGGATTTTTTATCAAGGATAGATTTTCAGAAACCAAATTACATTATAGTTTTTGATGAATTTGATAAATGTATATCTCCTCAAATAACAAGTGAAGGACAGAATGTGTCTAAAGATATTCAGGCAGAATTTCTTAAATTGATTGAAGGGGAAACTGTTCCTGTAAAGATAGACAAAACAGAGATAACTATTGATACTAGTGGGATGAGTTTTGTATTCTGTGGCTCATTTGCAGAAAAAGCCAGAGATATTTCAAAAGATAATACGAATATAGGTCTTGGTTTTGGCTCAGAGAAATATGAAGAAAAGCCATTTGAAAAGGAGCTTGCAATTAATGATGTGATTGATTTTGGACTAATACCTGAGCTTGCATCAAGAATAACAAGAATCGTAAATACGCGTCCTTTGATCTATGAGGACTATAGATATCTGATAATAGATCATCCAGCTTCTCCATTAAAAAAAATAGAAGAATTATATGGAATGAAAATGACTTTATCAAAGACAAAAATAGATGAAGTTGCCAGAAAGGCATATAACTCAGGATTGGGCATAAGGAATGTAGCATCGCAGCTTCAACAGATAATGGATGAGGACATTTTTGACAGTTTTTTAAAGGAGGAAACTTATGCACATTGATTTGAAATATGATGAAAAAGAATTATTATCACTCACAATCGAAGCGGATGAATCAGAGGATTCAGACATTTTACACAGTTATTCGCAGAAACTATTAATAAAAAATCCTGCTAAAACATTTTCAGAAATGGCCCAAAAAGGTGCGTTTGATTCCATGAGTGATGCAGAGTATGCTATAGCACTTAATAAAATAAAGATTATAAGTAAATTTTGGAGATGCGAACCAAACATGAATGTATTTCACGTGCTTGCTGAAGCAATAAGTTATATTTTAAACGAATAATTGATTAATTGGAGAATAAAATGTTTATATATTTAATCATTAATATCATCATATTTTTACTAACCGGAAGTGGACAGGACAATATTTTTTTGGCTAATTCAAATATTAGGTTTCAAACTATAGAAGTTATTGAAAAAGCCGAAAGCCATAGGGAATGCAATGAAGAATCAAATAACAATGATCTTTATAAGACCTATTTGAACGATAATACAAAACATGATGATTTAGCTACAAATTCATGGCATATTTATCAACATGATAATCCTATTTCTGTTAATACAGTCATTAACTATCATGGGAAGGGACTAAGTAATTTTGGAAAAGTTGTAGCTGTTGGTACTGGTATTAGGAAAAATGATGGTATAGTTCCCACAGAAGCTGATTATGGATTTGTAGCGAATGTTATTGATAAAGATACCATTTCAATCGAAAACTACAACAACACGGATAAGGATGTAAAAACCACACTAATTTATGTAGAAAAGAGCGATGGTAATCATACCAATAAATTTTCAGATTATGAGCTGATATCTGGGTACAGTAAATGTGACGATGGATTTGGATATATAACTGTGACATTTTCAACGGGTAAAGAGCTGTCAATTGGTGTTTTAAAATTTGATGAAGATCTATATGTATGCAATATAGAGGACTATGCGATCAACTCAGAAGCACTTGTTCAATACAGAAAAAGAATTACGGAAAAGATGCAGAAACTAGGAATTACTCCTGAGAATTCTACAAATACAAATTATATCTATTACCCAATAGTCGCACAGGCTAATGAAAAGGATGATGTTCCCTACTGGTTGGACATGGCAGAGAAACTTACTGAAGATTCATGGACTAATGCACATAAAGTAATGGTATTTTATAATTATATAAGAGAGAATATTGCCTATGATCAATGGATTATTTCGCAAGGAGAGCAAACTAGGTGGAAGCTGTATAATAGTTATGATGGTAGCCAGTACATAAGTCACATAAAAGTTGGTGTATGTCAGGATGTTTCACATATTTTAGCAATTATGTGTAGAAATGAAGGAATTCCAGCAGTTGTAGTTGCAAACGGAAATCATATGTGGACAATGGTTTATTTATATAATAGATGGGTTACCTACGATATTACAAACGATATGATACACTATGCATACAATAAAGATCCTGCTGTATGGACAGACAAAGACAATAAGAATAATTACATTCATATTGAAAAAATTAATTCAATAGAAGATATTAGATTTATAGGTATAGGAAACTATGAAGATATGAAGGCATATGGAGTGTTGAACAACTAACTATTTTACTTTAGATAAAGAAATAATAAACAAAGTGATTAAAAGGAGAGCACTTATATGGATGGAAATTTCAAGAAAAAGAAGAGTATTAGAATTATAATTAGAGACGATAAAAATAATAAAAGAACCCCAACATCACCAGCGATAGGACAAAAACCATCTAGAAATGCTCTCGACTTGAAGCCTTTTAGAGAGCCTATAGCTCCTGCTAAACAGGAAACTACACCTGTTATTGAAGAAAAAACAGATGTAAACGAGTCAGTAGTTTCAGATCCACCAAAGCGTCAATATCAAAAGGAGCAAATTATAAGAATAGGGAAAATTGAAGCAGCGTTTCAAAGAGATATTACTGACGATATAACTATAATAATCGAAGAAATAAAAACAGGGGATAAAGTAAGAGGATATATTAAAGACGAACGTCAATTTAATATAAAAAGCGAATATGATGACTACTTGGATAAGAATGAGTATTATGTCAATCGCCATACAACTGTTCTATATAAAATAAAGAAATCTGATGACGGAAATAGAAAAGCTTACTGGATTTCACCAATAAAAGTAGAAAACAAAACAGATATTGATAAATTAGAGATATGCTTACGAAAATACTATGATAATAATCCAATATATGCTGGGTACAGAAAAATCATCGAACAAATTGCTATGACACGTGATATTGAACAAAGCGAGATATATGCTTTAATAAATTCCGGAAATAGCGAATATGAAATATTGACCGAAAAGATTATACAATATTATCTGAATGATAAGATAATAAGTGAAGCAACTGCAGATGAGCTACTTAAGTTGATACTGGATAGTTCTTCCACTTTTAGCGTCGAATACACATTTGGAAGCAAATTCCTTGAATACATGTCTTATTTAATCAAGAAATTTCCAGATAAAAAGGACGTCTATTACAATGATAAAGCTAAGGTAATTGTAAAAAAAGACGATGAAGAGATTATTACTAAATTCATCGATGAGTATCTGGATAAAGAAAGCGATTTAAATAGAATATCAAGATTGATACAGTGTCTTGACATAGATATTCTTCTCAGATATGAAAAATATGAAAGATACGCATCTGATTTTCAAAAAAGTGTTCTTGAGAAGAAAAAAATAAAAGAAAGGGCAGAGCAAATCGAGAAAGAAAATATACTTGATATTATAAGAGCACGGAGAATAGAAAACTTTATTCATTTTACGAATGTCAAGAATATAGACAATATAATGGCAAATGGATTATTGGCTAATAATGAAATTAATTCCAGAAATATTGAAAGTTTTTCATCAGACGATAATAGATTTGATTACCTTAATAAAGCTTGGAATGCTACAGCAGAATATGACATGAGAAATGCTATATGTATTTCTGTAAGTTTTCCGAATTGTGAAATGTTATATAGAAAGCAAAGAGATGAGGAGCTTCAGGGGGAGAGATGGTGCATATTCCTCATTGATCCTAAGAAAATAATTGAGAAAAATTGTCAATATTTCAACTACAATTCGGCTGCGGCAAGATTTAGACATCATGAAATATTTGATAAGGCAGTGGATTTCAGAGATATTTTTGCGGAAAATGTTAAAGGTAAAAATAGCGAAGAAATAATAACACGTAGATTCCCAACAGATAATGAATATTCAAAATATCCGACCAGTCCACAAGCTGAAATTACTTGTTTTGAGAAAATAGAGTTGGCATGCATTAAGGAATGTGTATTTAAAGATGAAAGAACACGCTCCGTGTACCAAAACAGATTAGAATCTGCAGGTATACGTACAAGTGTTAACCCATGGTATTTTGGATATGGTCCATATTCAAACATAGGGGCACAGGAGAATCAATCTAATGGCTAAACGACCTGTTTTTTGTGCATCAACAAAAGAACCGTATTGTATAAAAAAAGATGTGGAATTCACATACTATGGTGGCTTTTCGCTACAGCAAAAACAAAAATGTGTGTATAGCCTTCACGAGAGTTATCACAAGGAGTTTCTTGATAAAAAGATTTTAGAAATCTCCACAAAATCACCAGACCCAGTTGGTGTTGGACTAAGCGCATTTAATCTTCTTGTTATTATGAATAATGACAAGAAATATTCCGTTGAACAGCTTTTTCAATCTAGTAAGGTGTTTGAATTTGGGGGGCCGTATAAAGATCTGCTTAATAAAAGTCCAAGAGAAGCCAAAAAAGATATTCGTTTAAAAACCAGTGGAAAACTTATAGGATTCTCTTTGGGTAAATTGGAATTTAAGCTTGAGCCTAAGACATATTTTTATAATTGGCTATATATAAATGCCTTGGCTCAAAATACCAGATTGTCAGAAGAAATAAAGGAATATGAAGCCTTTACTGATATTGAATTCAATCCAGAAAAATCAATAAACTGTCAGGCAGAGGCAGCTGCAATATATGTTGGACTATTAAAAAGCGGAATGCTTGAAGCTGCGCTGAAGAGCAAAGAAGATTTCTTGAGTATTATTTATAAGAACAGTAATAAGAAGATAAAGACATATGAACAACTAAGTATAAGTGATTTTTTTAGAAATACTTAGCATAGCATATTTTAAGTTATCAATTTAAGGGCAAAAAAAGGAGCCTAAAATAATAGACTCGCAGAACTCATATCATCGAGTGAAAGTGCAGTGAAAATGAAATACTTAAGACTCCTTGAAAAATGCAGAAAGAAGTTATCTGAGTGAAGATTATAAATTTTTAATCCTGATTTTAGAATTGTTTAATTCAATACCGTTACTATCGGAAGGTGCCGAACTGTATATATATCAAACAGTGAGGTACCTTTATTATTTATGTGAAGAGAATGCAAGGGAAACAATTTCTAACACAAAGAGAAGGAGAATAAGAGATGAGAGATACTATTGAAAAAATGAAGGAGATTTTTGAGAACGAAACTCTTCTTAAGGAGATGCTTTCGAACGAGAAGCCGGAGGATGCCCAGAATTGGCTCTCTGAACATGGGGTGGAGTTGAGTCTTGATCAAATTGAGACCTTGGGAGATAGCTTGAAAAAGGTAGCAAGTGGAGAAATAACGAAAGAACAGCTTGAGAGTGCAGCCAACGGGGAACTTTCAGAGGATGATCTTGAAGAGGTTTCCGGTGGATTCTCGGCACTAGAATGGGGGGGCGCGCTTGGTTTTACTGGCGTAACAATGGCGCCTTTTGCAGTCTGCCTTGCAGCAACACTTATGTGGTAAATATATGAGGACTTTGGCGGATAATCAAACTTTTTGAGGGTTTGCCAAGCGTTTTGAGGGTCTGACTTGAGGGTCAGAGTTCTAGGTCTATTTTCCTGCTTATCCAACATCCCATATATAACTTTTTCCCTCCGTAATATGTGATTTACTAACCTTTGTTGCTTACCGCGGGATATAAGCCATGCATGAACTCGGAAGCAAAGCTTCCTTCGTCGCGGGCTGGCGCCCTATAAAAAAAGATACATAAAAGCTCTTTAGTGAGTAAACTCCCATTGAGCTTTTATGTATCTTTTTGCATGGCTTGTAGCCTTCACGAATGTTCCCGATGCGATTCGAACGCACGACCTTCCGCTTAGGAGGCGGACGCTCTATCCTGCTGAGCTACGGAAACATGCACAAATAATATTAACATAAAGATATTTGTTATTCAAGTGCGTTGGCTAAGTATAAAAAGCGCTTTACTGAGCTAATATAGATACGTAAAATATATTATGATATTTTGAATGAGAAAATGGAAAGTCGCATTAGACTAAAATAATCCAATAATTAATGAACATCAGAAAAAGCAGCATGGATAATAAGAAAAGAGCAAAGAAAATAATAATATCAATTCTTACAGGAGCAGTAATGCTCCTTATTTCGTCGTGTGGAAATAGTAAAAGACAAGAACAGATAGATTATATCTCTGAAAAATACAGTGTTTCTGAAGAAAATCAGCTTATAGTCTATACTTCCCATAAAGAAGAAGTGTACCTTCCAATAATCAGAGAATTTGAGAACAGAACCGGGATATGGGTTGAGGTGCACGCCGGCGGAACAGCAGAAATGATGCAGCAGGCAAAAGAAGCATCTGAAAAAAGCGAATGTGACGTCATGTTTGGTGGCGGAATAGAAAGCTATGAAGCGCAAAAAGATATCTTTTTACCATATAAAACCAGTGAAGTTCAGTATCTGGACAAGGCCTATGTGTCAGAAGAAGGGGCATGGACTGCGTTTACAGAGCTTCCAATAGTATTTATCTATAACAGGAAACTGGTATCCTCATCTGAAGCGCCAAGATCGTGGAAAGATCTCTTTGATGAAAAATGGAAAGGCAAAATTGCCTATGCAGATCTTAATAATTCAGGGACAAGCTTTACCATTATCTCAACTATGGAGCAGCTTTTCCACGAATCTTACGAAGCATTACTTCCAAGGTTTTATGAGCAGCTTGATGGAAATATCTTGAAATCATCAGGAGACATCATACCTGAAGTTTCTGATGGCGACTGCCTTGTAGGAATAACTCTGGAAGAAACAGCAAAAAAATACATTGAGCTCGGCTATGAGATTTCTATCATATATCCAAACGATGGGACAAGCGCAGTTCCTGATGGTTGTGCCATGCTAAAAAATGCCCCCCACAGCTACAATGCAGGAAAATTCATAGACTTTGTTGTTGGCTACGATACACAGCAATATGCCATGGACAATTTTTATAGAAGACCTGTTAGAACAGATGTAGAGCTTACTTCTAGTTATGGATCCATAAAAGAGATTTCATTTGATGTAAAAAAGTCAGCAGATGAAGAAACAAAAGTTTTTTCACTGTGGAATGAACTCACAAAGAAGGAGGACTGAAGATGAATCTGATAAGACAGTCCTTCAAAAGACAGCTCTTTGCAATACTGATGATAACCACTGTAATATTGGTAATCTGCGGTGGAATCCTTACTATACAGGGATTTCAGGCAAGGCTTACAGCTGATTATGAGAAAAGAGATATTGAGCAGAGCAGGATAATCAATACAAGACTCATAAATGACCTTGAGCAGGCAGAGCGTGCAGTGCAGGAGCTTTCAGAAAATGAAGTTATAATAAATGCCATTTCAAGGAAAAGGAACAATTCACTAAGTATTTATTCAGAGCTTTACGCAATTTCAAAGGATATTCGCGATTTTGCTGCTGTGGATATATATCAGGGAAGCAAGTGCATATTCAGCACTGCAACAAGTTCATTATCAAAAGAACTGCCATTAAACTATTCAGTGTTAAGAGAAGCGGCAGAGAAAGAATACAGTATCATTTTTTCTCTTGATCCGACATATTCATCAGAAAATGGCGCAGACATCCTCATAGCAAAAGAGATTAATGGAGAAGAAAATCAGGGATTTGTTGTAGTTAGGATTGAGCAGGAAGAAATAGAGTCAAGATTAAAAGACAGTATTAATGCCAAAGACGGATTTATGCTTACGGACAGATTTTTTAGACCCTATTGCCTTATTGGAACAGCCAAAGATGGTAAAGCCTTAGCACTTATAAGGAACAACCTCCTCAATAATACAGGCTATAACAGCAACATAATAGGAAACGTGTACATAAATGAAGTGGGAGAGACAGGACTTCTCAGCGTTTATATTACACCGCCGGTTCTTGGTGAATCCGCGGTAAAAGTAGGGTATCAGATACTGATATTTGAGGCAATAATAAGTATATTTATATGTCTTTTGGTGGCTTCAAGGCTGAGCGCATACTTTTCAAAACCAATAAATATATTGTCTTCCGGAATGAAGACCTTTAGAAAAGGTGACTTCGATACCAAGATTGAGCTCAACAGAGAAGATGAGTTTGAGCAGCTGGCAGTTGGATTTAACAAAATGACCTCGCAGCTTAAGCAGACCATAAATGAAAGAGTAAAAGCTGAGCGAACGATAAATGAGACCAGAATACAGATGATGCAGGCCCAGCTAAATCCGCACTTTTTGTATAACACTCTGGATACAATAAAATGGGTGGCAAAAGCAAACGGTGTTCCTGAAGTAGCAACAATGTCAGCT
This sequence comes from Butyrivibrio sp. AE2015, assembly GCF_000420825.1. Classification (GTDB taxonomy): domain Bacteria; phylum Bacillota; class Clostridia; order Lachnospirales; family Lachnospiraceae; genus Butyrivibrio. The sequence goes on from NZ_ATVR01000001.1 coordinate 100,832, forward strand.
TCACTGGCTGGGATACTCAGGACCAGCATATCTGAGAAGCAGTTCTGCAAGCTGTCAAAAGAGCTGGAACTGATTCAGAATTATTGCGAGATACAAAAAATCCGATTCGATGACAAATTTGACATTACTATAGATGTGCCACAAGATGTGATGGATGCTATCATTCCTAAGCTTATCATGCAGCCGATAGTGGAAAATGCCATTATTCATGGAATGAACGAGACCGAAAACGGGCATATCTATGTAGCTGCCGTAAGAGATAAGAATGAAGAAAAAGATCTTTTGAAAATATCAATACAGGATGACGGAGTCGGAATAAGTGATGAGATGATGAAGGCACTTAACAACGACGATGTGGAGACATTAAAAGGCCATCTTGGGCTTAATAATGTAAATACAATTATCAGATTATATTATGGAAAAGAGTATGGAGTAATGGCAGTAAGACCTTCAGAAGGAGGCACTGTAATGATCATTACGCTTCCATATTCTGAAAAAGAACCGGAGCAGTAAAAATGACAAAAGTACTCATTGTAGACGATGAAAAATATGTGCGCTTGGGAATAAAAGCAGAGACAGACTGGACACTTATTGGATGCGAAGTAGTGGGCGAAGCTGCTAATGGAATAGAAGCTCTTGAAGTAGCAGAGAATACAAAGCCTGACCTTGTCATCTCAGATATCAGAATGCCTAAAATGGACGGAATAGAGCTGGCAGAAAAACTGATTGATAAGTATCCCGGGATAAAAGTTGTTTTCCTTACAGCCTATAATGAATTTGAATATGCCAGAAAAGCAATAAGGATTGGAGTCTCTGACTATATTTTAAAGCCATTCCAGGATGGCGAACTTGAGGGAGTGATCCAGAGACTATTGCACCTGCATCCCAATCTTCCGGCAAAAGAAATCGAGCTTGAAAATGAACTTATTTCCATAAAAGGGAAGGATGAAATTGCTAACAGGTACGTACAATCAGCTATTGAATATATTGAAAAGAACTACACAGATACGAACTTTAGTGTTGGAAAACTGGCAGAATCCTTAAGCGTAAGTGAAGGCCATATAAGCAGGCTTTTTAAATCTGAAACGGATAACAGTATAAATAACTATCTGACAAAATACAGAATAAAAAGAGCAATGGACTACTTAAAAGATATAAATATCAAAGTATATGAAGTTGCAGAGAAGGTAGGATATCAGGATATTGCCTATTTTTCTAATACATTCAAGAAACTGACAGGTAAGAACCCCTCTGATTATCAGGCAAAGGGACTTCAGTAAAACATATCAAAATATTACAAAAAATATCAGAATTGTCTTCTCAAAAAATTTATAAACAAATCATAAACTGTAATTACAAGCAAAGAACTGCCCGTAATTACAGTTTTTCTTTTTTATCGGGCTAATGTAAAAAGGAGGAAACGAAGTGAAAAAGAAGGTATTATCAACAATCTTAGCATTCTCAATGGTTGTATCAGCCCTTGCAGGATGCGGAAGCGCAGCATCAGGAACAACAGAAACAACTACAGACACACAGACTTCCGGAGAAACACAAACTCAGACACAGGAAGCAGCTCCTGCAGAGACACAGGCAGAGCCGGCAGCTGAGCTCACAGGAATTGATGCTATCATCGCTGAAGCAGAAACAATGACAATGGAAGAGCTTGCTGCAAAAGCCATTGAAGAATCAAACGGAAAGACATTCTATGGCGTTGGTAACTCCAGCCGTGGTAAGTCTGCACTTCCAGTATTTATCGAGTATTTACAGTCAATTGATCCATCATATTCCATGGAATTTGAATGGCAACAGCCAAAGAACAACAAGATCTTTGAGCAGCTTACATCTGATTCACTTAAGAGCGAAGGCACATTTGCAATGACTCTTATCCAGGATGGAAATCAGATCCAGACAAAGATGGTGGATACAGATATCTTAAAGACATTCGTACCTAAGGAATGGGCTGAAGCAAACGGAACAACTCCTGATGCTTTCTCAGGATTCCTTCCACTTCAGACACTTAATAAAGTATTCATGTACAACAACACAGGAAGCGCAACATTTACTAACTGTTGGGACTTTGTATATGAGGGTTCACATCCACTTTTCATGGGTGTTGATTCAGAAATCGTAGGAAAGAACTTCCTTATGATGCTCACAGAGGATAAGTATGCAACATGGCTTAAGGAAGCATATGACAAGCTTGATGATACAAAGAAAGCTTACTTTGAGCCTGTTATCAAAGAGATGCAGGCAGATGCCAGCGACCTTGGCCTTGGAGCAAATGGAGCATATGCTCTTGCATGGATTAAGCTCTGGGTTAACAACTACAACGAGCAGACTGATGACGGCCCTATCTGCAACACTCTTGTAGATGCTTCAGCTACAGATCAGTCAGGATTGTTAGTTTATTCAAAACTCCGCTCTGTTGAAGAGTCAGCTACAGTATCAGTAAATAACATCAACGTTGCTGCATATCAGGACGGCTATACAGGAATTGGCGGATATGGATATTGCCACTACCTCTTCCTTACAAAGAACAGCCCACTTCCTTGGACAGCATGTGCATTCATCGCATTCATGACATGTACTGAAGCCGGCTTTGAGCCTTGGGGAAAAGATATGGGTGGCTATTCAGCAAATCCTAACGTTGCAAAAGAAATCGAAGAAAAATTCCAGCACTCACAGGGTGGCGGAGATGAGTTCCCAGCTAAGAATGACAGAGGATATGACTGGTGGACAACCACAGGAGAACTCGTTCTTGAAGATCCTGCATACTGCTCAGATGTTTCATTTACAGTAGGTAGCTGGATCGACGTTCTTGATCACTACGCACCAGGCGAATAAGAATAATACAAGTGACGAAAGTACAGATGCGTTCATGCTTGCATGAAACGCATTTGTACTTTACACCACCGATATATTGGATGATTTAGAAAGGAATGCAAAAATGGAGGCAATCGCAAAACCAGACAAAAGTGCGATTTTTAAAAATAAAGTAAAGACATGGTTTTCCCAACCTCAGAACATAATACTTTTGCTGTTTGGGATTGTTCTTACCTTTAGTACTGTCGCACCAATCGTTGCAATAGTAAAAGACACTTTTGCTATTCATCCCGGTACAATAGATCAGCATCTTACCGGCAGAACAACGGGATATACAGTAGTAAACTATATAGATCTTTTTACCAGCAGACTTGCTGTAACAAATCTCTGGAAACCATTATTAAATACAATCATCTTATCTGTACTTACATGTTTCATATCAATACTGTTCGGTGGACTCTTCGCGTTTTTGGTAACCAGAACAGATATGAAATTTAAAAAGTATTTAAGTTCAATCTTTATTTTTCCATACATCATGCCGCAGTGGACTTTGGCTGTTGTGTGGCAGCATATGTTTTATTCAAATAGAGTTACCGGAACATCAGATGGTCTTCTTGCAGCAATATTCCAGATTTATTTTCCTCACTGGTGGTGCCAGGGTGTATTTCCAAGTGCAGTAGTTCTTGGCCTTCACTACGCACCCTTTGCCTATATTCTTATAGGCGGAATATTTAAGAATATGGATGCCAATCTGGAAGAAGCAGCAACAATTCTTGATACTCCCAAGTGGAAGATCATGTTCAAGGTAACACTTCCAATGATCAAACCAGCTATTCTTTCAACGATACTTTTAGTATTTGGAAGCGCAATGGGAAGCTACCCGGTACCTCATTACCTGAGCCTTACAACACTTTCTACCAAGTACATATCAATGAACAGCAAATACACTGGTGAAGCCAGTATCCTTGCAATCATCATGATGGTATTTGGAGTGCTCATTTTAGGCCTAAACCAGATGAGTTTAAAGAGCAGGAAAAATTACACAACAGTTACGGGTAAATCAGGACAGCTCACCAAGCTAACAATTGGAAAGATTGGAAAATATCTTGTAGGAATAATCTTTATAATAATCACATTCTTTACGAGCATATGGCCAATAGTTCTTTTTGCCCTGGAAACATTCCTTCCAAACCCAGGAGATTACAGCTTCCTGTACACAGGAAACCTGGCACACCTCACAACAAAGTGGTGGGTAACTAACGAAAACATTACAGAAAACGGCATGTATGGACAGTCCGGAATCCTCTACAACAAGACCATATGGCATGCGTTCTTTGGAACACTGTTCCTGGCAGTTGTATGCGCACTTATTGCAGGAACCATCGGAACTCTTATCGGTTATGCCGTTGCTAAAAAGAGAAGAAATAAGTGGGCAAACTACGTGAACAATGTAGCATTCCTCCCATATCTTATGCCTTCAATCGCAGTTGGAGCAGCATTCTTTATCCTGTTTTCCAACGAGCACATAAATCTGTTTAACACATATACACTCCTGATAATTGCAGGTGTAGTAAAATACATACCATTTGCTTCAAGAAGCTCCCTTAATTCCATGCTTCAGATAAGCAACGAGCTGGAAGAGGCGGCAATTATCATGAACACACCATGGATAAAGAGAATGACAAGGATCATCATTCCAATTCAGAAGTCATCAATTATCAGCGGATATCTTCTTCCGTTTATGACATGCCTTCGTGAATTGTCCTTGTTCCTTCTTCTTTGTACACAGGGATTCATCCTTTCAACAACACTTGATTATTTTGATGAGATGGGACTTTATGCATTCTCAAGCGCAATAAACCTGATACTTATCGTTACAATTCTTGTATTTAATACATTAGTAAACAAGCTCACAGGCGCCAGCCTTGACAGCGGCATAGGAGGAAAGTGATCATGCCAGAAATAGTTTTAGAAAACATAACAAAGCGTTGGGGTAAATTCTTTGGCGTTGATAACGTAAGCTTCAATATTCCCAATAATTCTTTTATCACACTCTTAGGACCTTCAGGATGTGGAAAGACAACAATCCTTCGAATGATCGCAGGACTTGAGACACCTACTGAAGGCAGGATCACAATCGGTGATAAAGTTGTATTTGATTCAAATGCAGGGATCAATGTGCCAGCCAACAAGAGACGAGTAGGATTTCTTTTTCAGAACTATGCGTTATGGCCTAACATGACAGTTTATGAAAATATCTCTTTTGGCCTTAAGAATATTCACGAAGAAATGCCGGTATTAGATGTTGAGGCAAAAAGAGCCGGAGACATCATAAGAGCTCTTCAGAACGGGACAAAGATAAAAGAAATTGTAGAAGAGTGCCGTGATAAAAATGGCAAGCTTGATGAAAACAAGGCATATGTAAAGCTTATTGATAATTACAGCCTTTCGATCTATACGGCAAAAGAGCTGTTTGCACTTGGAATCCATCAGTCCAATGACCCGGATACACAGGCTAAAGCCAAGGCAACTGAGTATGAGGCAAAACTTACTGAGATAAAAGAGAAGCTAAAAGGTGAAGGTAAAGAGCTCAACGAAAAGTTCCAGGTTACAAAAGATGGAAATGTAGTCATTGAAAATAGAAAGCTTACAAAAGAAGAAATAGATTCGAGAGTAAGAGCCTGCTCAAGAATAGTTAAGATCGGAATGTTCATGGACAGATATCCGGCAGAGCTTTCCGGTGGACAGCAGCAGAGAGTTGCAATAGCGAGGACTCTGGCTCCGGAGCCACAGGTTCTTTTCATGGATGAGCCTCTGTCAAACCTTGATGCAAAGCTCCGCCTGGAGATGAGATATGAGCTGCAAAGACTTCATGTGGAAACGGGTAGCACATTTGTATATGTTACTCATGACCAGATGGAAGCTATGACCCTTGCAACAAGAATATGCCTTGTAAGTAACGGTGTCCTACAGCAGTATGCAGCACCTCTCGATGTTTATAACAGACCTGCAAATCTCTTTGTAGCAGATTTTGTTGGAAATCCTTCAATGAACTTTGTAGATGGAAAAGGAAAGCAGCAGGAGGATGGCAGTGTTGTTCTTGATATTTTAGGAGAGCACAAGGCAAAATTTGTTCCAAATGAAAAGATTCTCTTATCTGACTGGAGAGCAGCAAGGGATAAAGAAGATGCTGATAAGCAGGAGTTTGAGCGCCAGAGACTTATGAAGAAAGGCGCTGTTGAAAAGAGCAACAAGGATGAAGTTTTCAAGTATCATGTTCAAAAGGTGGAAGAGCAGGACGAGAGTATCATGGACGAACCTGTTATCACTGATGAAGATTTTGTTCTTGGAATCAGACCGGAAGCAATTGATATCGAGCCAAGCGGAAAGATAAATACCAAGATATATGGTGCGATGCCTACAGGTATGGAATCTACCTTAAAGCTCAGAGTAGGAGAATTCCTTCTGACTAGCGTTATCTTCGGTAACTCAATTTATCTTATCGGACAGGATGCAAATATTGATATCAAGGGAAAAGACATTCTTTTATTCGACAGAAAGTCAGGAAAACTCATCACAGCAGGAACACTAGAAATAATGTAATATCAAAAGACCTCTCGCAAGGCGCGGGAGGTCTTATCTTGATGCTTTATGTTGTTTTTTCATTTCGTACATTCTTTTGTCTGCAAGTTCTATAAGAGATAGAAGAGAGGTGGTTTCGGAGTAAAGTGCATGTCCAACGGAAGCCTTTACTGAAAATTTGGCGCCATCCAGATTTCTAGGGCCATCAATGGCTCTGATGAAGCGCTTTTGAAGTAATTCTATCTCATCTTCTGACTGAAGTTGATGAAGTACAACAAATTCATCGCCCCCGTATCTAAATAGCACACAGTTATCAGATGCAGCAACGGTAAGGCTTTTACAGATCGACTGCAAAACAAGATTGCCATATTCATGCCCATAGTTATCATTTACAGCTTTAAAATCATCCAGATCTATCATGTACAAAACAAAATCAGTATGATTTTGTTTGTACTGCTCTTCATACTGGAGCACTATTTCGGTGTAAGCTCTGCGGTTCAAAACACCTGTGAGCTCATCTGTCTGCGAAAGAGCAGAGAGCCTTGTCTGTTCCTGAACAGCATCGGTAACATCCAAAAAATAACCAATAAGTCCTACAATCTTTCCGTCAGAAAAAAGAGGGCACTTGGAAGCTTTTATATTGCGAACTCTTCCCTGAACTATGCATTGTCCGGGGACGTTAAGTACAGATTCTCCGTTACCTATAACCCTGAGCTCAACATTTCTAAATGGCACAGGATCAATATGCCAACCCATGTCTTCATCAGTTTTACCGATTATTTCATCGACTGATTTTAGATTATAATAATCCAAAAACATCTGGTTGGCGCCAAGAAATCGTCTGTCTGTGTCCTTCCAGAAAATACCGGCAGGAATCAGAGTCATCAAGTTATTTAGTAAATCAGATTCACTAATATGTTCCATAGTCTTCTTATTTTTATCTGGAGAATTACCTACAATAGTTCAGATTAATTTTAGCATGGTAAAGGAGTGCAATTATAAAGAGATTATTACATCTTAATAAATAATCTCTTTAATATGACAAAAAAGGATACTAATTGAATATTTGTCTATGATAAAATTTAATAGGGTAGGCTAATAATTTCATATTTTTTTATAATGTTCGGAGGGCAAGCGATGGACAATTCTTTTCCACAGATAAAGACATTTTTCGGCTTTGGATGCATGAGACTTCCTATGAACGGTTCAGAAGTTGATATTGAGCAGTTCAAAGAAATGACCGATTATTTTATCGATAATGGATTCAACTATTTTGATACAGCACACGGGTATATTGATGGAAAGTCAGAGCTGGCAATAAAGGAGGCTCTTACCAGCAGATATCCGAGAGAGAAATATCTTTTAACAGATAAACTCACAGAACCCTATTTCCATAAGGAAGAAGATATAAGACCATTTTTCCAGAGTCAGCTTGATGCATGTGGCGTTGAGTATTTTGACTTCTACCTTATGCATGCTCAGAATGCTACGAATTTTGAGCACTTCAAAAAATGCAGAGCTTATGAGACAGCATTTGATCTTAAAAAAGAAGGAAAGATCAAGCATGTAGGTCTTTCATTCCATGATAAGCCAGAGGTTCTTGATAAAATACTTACTACATATCCTGACGTTGAGATCGTTCAGATTCAGTTGAACTATGTAGATTATGATGATGCTTCTGTTCAGAGCCGTAAGTGCCTTGAAGTGTGCAGAAAGCACGGCAAACCTGGTATTGTTATGGAGCCTGTAAAGGGCGGAAGCCTTATAAAGCTTCCGGAAGAGGCACAGAAAGTTTTTGATGAAATGCCATCCAAGCTTTCAAATGCAAGCTATGCTATCAGATTTGCTGCAAGCCAGGAGGGAATCCGTGTTGTACTTTCAGGTATGAGCGATATGGCGCAGATGAAAGACAACGTATCTTTCATGAAGGATTTCAAACCTCTTTCAGAGGAAGAGATGGGAGCAGTTGCCAAGGTAACAGCTATCTACAAAGGACTTGATATGATTCCTTGTACAGCATGTCATTATTGCGTAGAGGAAAATCATTGTCCGATGAACATTAAGATTCCTGAATTATTTGCATGTCTTAATACAAAAAATGTCTTCAATGACTGGAACCAGAAAATGTACTACGATCTTTTAACAACAGATGGTGCAGGCAAGGCAAGCGATTGTATAGAATGTGGTGGCTGCGAAAATGTATGTCCACAGCATTTAGAGATCAGAAGTCTTCTTAAAAAAGTTGCATCAGAATTTGAAAAATAATCTAAATAAGTTATAAGCAAAAAGAACTCCTTCCAATGTATGGCAAGGAGTTCTTTTTGCTTATATTTTAATCTGAAATTTCCTGATTGGCTTCTGTCAACGACTAAAAAGGAAACTCTGTAAAAAAATAATTGAAAAAGTGTATACTATACTTAATTGAAAAAGAAAATGGTATGTAACATCTGGGAGGGAAATATGGCAGATAAACCAATTGGAAGAAAGAAAAATGTAGGAACGGGCGGTTCCGGCGTTCATAGAAGAGGCGAAGCATTAGGAACAGGACCGGTTGGAAATCCTGATGGATACTCATCTTCAAATAAGACTCCGGGAGTTGGCACGCCTCAGAGATCAGGTGGCAGAAGCCCGCTGTTTATGATAATTGTCATTTTGATCCTTGTGCTTGGAGGAGGCGGAGGGCTGACTTCATTCCTTGGAGGTGGAGACAGCTATACAACTGAGGAAACTGTGCAGCCTGAGTTTAGCAATACATCAAGCCAGACTACGACAGGAAGCGGCGTATCCTCAACAAGTTCAACAGGATCAGCTTTGTCTACCCTTAGCCAGCTCTTTGGAGGATACAGTGCATATTCAGGTGGAAGCTCATCTTCAGCAGCCTGGAGCGAGCCCGCAAATACAGGGAAACTAAATACAGCTGTGGCTGAAAATGCACGCCCTAAGCGCACAACAATCCTTGGAGATGGCGAAGACGTCATCACTATCATGGTTTACATGTGTGGCGCGGATCTTGAATCCAGAAGCGCTATGGCGACAAAAGACATCCAGGAGATGATGGCAGCGAGCCTTGGAGAAAATATAAATCTCATCATCTATACCGGTGGAGCAAGGCAGTGGCAGAACAATGTGATCTCAAGTTCAACCAATCAGATCTATCAGGTAAAAAATGGGAAGCTGTCTCTTTTGCAGGATAATATAGGAAACCTTCCTATGACAAAGCCGTCGACACTTTCAAGCTTCATTAAGTGGGCAGCCGGCAATTTCCCTGCAAACAGATATGATCTTATTTTCTGGAATCATGGCGGCGGATCAACAGGTGGATACGGCTATGATGAGAAGTTTGCTTCTGCAGGTTCCATGTCTCTATCAGGGATAAATACAGCCCTTAAAGATGGCGGAGTTACGTTTGATTTCGTGGGATTTGATACATGCCTCATGGCGACTGTTGAAAATGCCCTTGTGGTCTCAAACTATGCGGATTATCTCGTTGCATCTGAAGAGACCGAGCCTGGCATTGGCTGGTATTACACAAACTGGCTCACGAAGCTGTCACAGAACACATCAATAGACACCCTTAGCATAGGAAAGAACATAATCGATGATTTTACAAATGCCTGTGCTCAGAACTGTCCCGGTCAGAAGACGACTCTTTCAATCATAGATCTTGCTGAGCTTTCACAGACAGTGCCAAAAGAGCTTGCCGATTTTTCAAAAGATACAACAGAGAAGATAAAGGGCAATGAATACAGAGAAGTTTCCACAGCCCGCAGCAGTTCAAGAGAATTTGCAGCATCATCCAAGATAGATCAGATAGACCTTGTGGACTTTGCAATCCGAATGGGAACAGATGAGTCTAAAGAACTTGCGGAGACTTTAAAGAGTGCTATCAAATACAACAGAACAAGCACAAATATGACAAATGCTTATGGCTTGTCCATTTACTTCCCTTATAAAAAAACATCAAAAGTCGATTCCATGGTGAGCACTTATGATGCGATAGGAATGGATGATGATTATGCAAAATGTATTCAGAACTTCGCATCCATGGAAGTAGCAGGTCAGGTCGCATCCGGCGGTACATCAAGTCCTGTTCCGTCACTTTTTGGCGAACTGTCTACTCAGGGAAGCGGAAGTGCATCCGCTGAGATGATAACGCAGCTTCTTACAACATTTTTATCAAGTGATTTCAGTAGCATAGATGGACTTACTTCCGGCAATACATCTTTCCTTGGAAAGAGCCTTGATGTTGAGCAGGCAGCGAACTACATCGCATCTAATCAGTTTGATGCATCGAAGCTTGTATGGACCAAAGCTTCAACTGGCGAAGACGCGATCAAGCTTTCAAAAGATCAGTGGCAACAGGTAAAAGATGTTACATATAAAACTTTCTATGATGATGGAGAAGGATATGTGGAGCTTGGCTGCGACAACGCTATAGAGATCGATGACAACGGATGCCTTCTTGCGCAGTCAGATAAGACATGGCTTTCTATCGATGACCAGATTGTGGCATATTATGTTATTGATGTTCAGGGAACAGAGGATAACTATGCCATCACTGGACGAGTTCCATGTTATCTTAATGGAGAGAGAACAAATCTTATCATCGTGTTTGATTCAAAAAATGAAGATGGCTATGTAGCAGGCGCCTGCAGCGATTATCAGAACGGAGAAACTGAAACTATCGCTAAAAATGCCACAGAACTTGTAGAAGGTGATAAGATAGACTTTGTTTGTGATTTTTACTCATATGATAAGACATTTAACGGTGCATATCTGCTTGGAGAAGAGATGACTGTGGAAGGACCTATGTCCGATATGGTCATTATGAACTTGCCTGTTGGAGAAGGAGATGTTCTTGAAACATACTGCTTCACTGATATTTTCGGGCAGACCTACTATTCACCAACAATAAAGTACTAAAGAACGGATAGTAATATGGAAGAAAAAACAAAAGATTTTCTTGCGGGGCGTGTAAGAGATCTTGCCACAAGGGCATATATGAACAACTTCGTCACTCACACAGATTTTTTGTCAGTCTCTGAGATTGCCATGTTTCATCAGATACTCTCAGCTGAGGGCGTATCGTCCAATGTCCATGAATATTGTGGTGCAAAGTATGTTATATACGGCGGATTTGATGAAGCTGAGAGGGCAATGATCTGTTTTTTGCCTGATTATATGGATGAAGAAACATTTCTAATGATGGAAAAAGGTGAATCATCTGTCTTAAGCTGCGTAAGGATACAGCCGGTAAATAAGAAGTTTGCTGATGACTTAAACCACAGAGATTATCTTGGGTCACTCATGAATCTTGGAATAGAACGAGATCAGCTCGGCGATATCTTAACCGGAGATGATGTGGCATACGTATTTGCAACTATGGATATCGCCCAGATGATCTGCAATGAGCTTATAAGGATAAAGCATACATCTGTAAAGTGTGAGATAGTTACATCGGATGAATGCACTATAAGACCAAAATTTGAGGAAGTAACAGGAAGTGTTGCATCAGAGAGAATTGATGCGATACTGGCTTTTGTTTATCACCTTTCAAGGTCAGAGGCCCAAAAGCTGATAGAAAGTGAGTCAGTGTTTATTGATGGCAGAACCGCATACAGCGGCGGATATGACCTAAAAGAAGGTTCAAGGGTCTCTGTCAGAGGTCATGGCAAATTCATATATTTGGGGATGCAGAACACCACAAGAAAAGGGAGACTATTCATTTCAGTAAATAAGTTCATATGATAGAAAAGGCTTTGAAAGAGATATCACTTTCAAAGCCTTTGTTTTAAATTATTATATTATGGTGTTGGTCTCTTTTTTGCCTTTTTCTGTTTGGCTTTCATGTCCTCGAGCTCATCCGGAGAAATGAATCTGCTGGTTTTGACAACAAAGAGCCGCCCGTTTTCAGCTTTTTTGATACGCACCTTAGCCTTCATATAGCCATGTTTATCGCAGGTTGCCACAGCGTAGTAGTGTTTGCCGTTTGGTGTGAACCACTTTATCTTTCTGCGGATATTTTTATGGCATATATAGCACTTGGTGCTCATGATCTCCATGTTTTCAAGGATATCTTCCTTGGTATCAAACTCTCTGGAGATGAACTTCTCATAGTTGTCAAAAACAATTTTGATCTCCTGCTTCCTGGTCTTTGGAGTGACGTACGTGTCAAAAGAAATTCTTTGTAAGATCCTTTCACTAAGAAGCTTGAAAATCTCCGCAGTATAAGCCGCATCAGCCAAAGCCCTGTGGAATGGATAATCCAGATTTATGCCTTTTTCCTCTGCTGCTGTAGAAAGGGAAACACGAGATTTACCATCGTCAAAAGACAGGCTATAAAGCTTTTGAACATCATAAAATGCGAGCGGTCTGTCAGAGAGAAGAGGAAGTCCAAAGAAATCCAGATTGCACTGGAACTCCCTAAGGTCAAGTGGCCCCCAGCTACAGAACTTAGGATCTTCACCGCACCATTCCAAGAAATCTCTCGCAGCATCCTGAAAAAGATCACCATTTTCAAGATCTTCCATAGAAAGATGGATGAGCTTTCCCGTTATCTTGTGCATCTGAGTGTGAACCTGAGGCTTTATAAGTCGTGTAAACTCACCGATCTTCTGTCTTTTTTCATTTAGTTTTATGGCACCGATCTCAACAATCTCAAAATTTAAAGTCTTACCATTTGAGACGGCCGGAGCTTCACCTTGATTCCATTCAAGGTCAAAAACAATATAATTACTCATAAAAAGTCTCTTTCAGTTTATTTCAAAAGAATCTGTCAAGCCATGTTGTGGCAAGGTCGATCCATGGGGCTGCTGAAGGAACATCTTCATTGCCTCCATTGCTGAGAGTGAGCTTATTTGCCAGTGAGAGTCCATGTCCACCTTCAGGGAAAATGTGAAGTTCAGTGTTGATATTCTGCTCTTTAAGTGCAGTAGCAAATAAAAGAGAGTTTTCAACAGGAACGCTGCCATCAGTGAAGGTGTGCCATATAAATGTCTTTGGAACATCACTGTTTACCTGATTCTCAAGTGACATGTCTTCCTTCATATATTCATATCGGTCACCAAGAAGATTCTCAATAGAACCTCTGTGAGCGAATTTGCCTGAAGTAATTACAGGATAGCAGAGCATAAGTCCGTTTGGACGAAGCTTTTCTTTTGAAGAGTCTTTAGTATCACCAAGAAGAGCCTTGGAAACAAAATCTCTTTTCCACATACAAGCATAGCTTGCGGCAAGATGTCCACCGGCTGAACAGCCTTCGATTATGATCGCATTCTCATCTACTTCCCATTCTTTAGCATTTTCTCTGATTGTGAGGATTGATCTTCCAAGTTCTAAAAGAGAAGTAGGATAGACTGCAGGTGCACATGAATACCTGAGTATAGCTACGTTTAAGCCTTTTGCCATAAATGCAAAAGCAAGTGGTTCAGCCTCTCTGTCTGATGTATATGCATAAGCGCCACCGGGACATAAAAGGATAAGTGGCCTTTTGCTAATGCTTAATGACTCAGATGGTTCCTGGATATAAACATTGAGTTTTGCATAATCCAAAGAACCCTCTTCAGAAATTCTAAATTCTTTATAAATCATCTAAAAATACCCCCAATACTAAGCTCTTTCCTATAAACTATAAAATGAAGAAAAAATATTTGCAATAGGTATTGACATTTTAGATTGTGCACAATATAATCTTATCAAACATGAACGCAATTAAATTTTATATAACCGAAAAATTGGAGGTATAAACATGGGATTCTACGATTATTCAGTAACAGACAACCAGGGCAACGAAGTTAAGCTTGATCAGTTTAAGGGCAAGGTAGTACTTGTAGTTAACACAGCTACAGGATGCGGCTTCACACCTCACTATAAGGACATCGAAGAGATGTATGAAAAGTTCCATGACCAGGGATTTGAAGTTCTTGATATCCCTTGCAATCAGTTTGCAGGTCAGACTCCAGGAACAGATGAAGAGATTCATGAGTTCTGCCAGCTTCATTACAACACAAAGTTCCCACAGATGACAAAGTCAGATGTCAATGGTGAGAACCAGCTTCCACTTTATAAGTTCCTCAAGGAGCAGAAAGGTTTCGAAGGATTTGGAAAAAGCCCTTCAGCTCTTGCAATGAGTGTAATGCTTAAGAAGATCGACAAGGATTACAAGAATAATCCTGATATCAAGTGGAACTTCACAAAGTTTGTAATTGATAGAGATGGAAATGTTGTTGCTCGTTTTGAGCCTACAGAGAAAATGGAAAATGTTGCTGCTTGTGTAGAGAAGCTCATATAATACATAAAAAAGCTGTGAAGGATGCAATCATTCTTCACAGCTTTTCTTATTAATTAAAATTTGATCTTTTTATTACTTTTGTTAAATTCTCGTTTTCTTCTATTGTAGCGGATCCTGTCACTCTTACTGATTCCCTTGCGGTTGCGAACAGTTTTCGAGGAAGAGGTTCCTATTATAGTCATGATCAGGACGAATACAGCAGCTATGATAAAGAGTATTTTTACATTTATATAGATAGGCTTTATCATTTGAGTATTTGTTTCATCGCTCTTTGCGGCAGCGTTTTCGGAATAGCAGATAATGGCATTTCCAATATCTACATCGTGGTAGGTGTAATTAACCTTTGCAATTCCTGTAGGATATGCATCTTTTTCCTCATCACTTAAGTCGTAGGTAACTTCATAATCAGCTTCAGTAATCTGAGAAGTTTTGGGAAGCACAATAACGCTGCTGTCATCAAGCTTTAGGATGGTTCCTGATCTGCCGAAAACATCGTGATCTGATTCAAAGAAAAGCGAGTCATCCGGCATATAGCGGGTTTCTTCATCTGCAACATTAACCAGGTGGAAGTTATTAAATGCATAATCAAAAAGAGTAACCGTATCTGTAAACTGTGTCGGGGACTCCTCCATGAATACAACGCAAATGAGCTTCATTCCATTTTTTTCTGCGCAGGTCACAAGAGTCTCACGGGCCTGATCTGTATATCCGGTCTTACCGCCCACAATGCCATCGTATGCTATCTCACCTGTAATAAGTTTATGCTTGTTATTCAGGTAAAAGTCATCGGGCTGAGTAGCAGAAGGCTCGAAGTGATATCTTGGCGTATTTCCAACTTTACATAAAAGTTCATTATTAAAGAACTCTTTTGAGATAAGGGCAAGGTCATAAACGCTGGTGTAGTGATTATCGTCCTGTAGTCCGTTAGTGTTGGCAAAATGAGTGTTGGTGCAGCCAAGGCTCTTTGCCGTATCATTCATGAGTTTTACAAAATCATCTATGCTGCCGCTTACGTGCTCTGCAACGGCGTTGGCAACTTCATTGGCACTACCGACCATTATTCCGTAGAGCGCCTGCTCCAAAGTGATGGACTGACCAACATCCATTCCTATACTTGAACCGTCGTTTGGAACGCTGAAAACAGCATCGTTTGAGAAGGTAATATTATCGCTCAGACTTGCATTTTCAGCAGCCAAAAGACATGTCATTATCTTGGTAGTACTTGCAGGATAAAGCTCTTCGTGAATATTTTTTGCGTAGAGGATAGTGCCTGTCTCGGCTTCCATTACAATTGCAGACTCAGCAGAAACTTCAGGCCCCTCAGGCCAGTTTGCAATGTCATTACTCTGAATTGGAAGTGCTTTTCTTTCCTGGGCAAGGGCGGCATAATCAACTGTTTCTGCGTGAGCACTTATAGAAAGAGATGTAACAGTTAGCAAAAAAGCTATCGCGCAAAGAAAACTCTTATATATGAAATTGTTTCTTTTCCTATTAAATGAATTATCCATAGTATGTAAATAATACAATATTTGAAGAAATATTAAAATCTCAAATAGCTAACTTTTCAACTTTCCTCAAATGTTGTAAAATTCTCTTATAAGAATTACAGGTAGGGTAAGGAATGCGCTTAAGAAACATCGCAGGATCACGTGAGGTGATCGCTGATAGCAATTTTACTGTTAAGGATCCGGAGAAGTTAAAAGGTCTCTGGAAAAAAGAAGTATTTGGCAATGACAATGAACTTCATATTGAGATTGGAATGGGAAAAGGCAGATTCCTCATGGATCTGGCTACACTGAATCCCAATATCAATTATGTCGGTATAGAAAAGTATTCAAGTGTACTTCTCAGAGCAATCCAGAAACAGGAACAGCTTCTTTTACCAAATGTTAAGTTCATCCGAATGGATGCAGAAGATATAACGGAAGTATTTGCTCCGGCGGAGGTAGATAAGATTTATCTTAACTTCTCAGATCCTTGGCCTAAGGACAGGCACGCTAAAAGGCGTCTTCCATCAAGGCAGTTCCTTGGAAGATATGACCAAATCTTAAGACCGGATGGCGTTGTAGAGTTCAAGACTGATAATAAGGATCTTTTTCAGTTCGCACTTGATGAGGTGGAACCTGCAGGCTGGAACTTAGATGCAGTGACATACGATCTTCATCATGACCCAGTTATGAATGAGGGCAATGTGATGACAGAGTATGAGGAGAAGTTCTCATCACTAGGTAATCCAATTTACAAATATATTGTAAGCAGAAAGGGGATTAAATAATGGACTATAATTTAAACAGTCAGAACTTTGATGAAGAAGTATTGAAAAGCAAATTACCGGTTCTTGTTGATTTTTCTGCAGACTGGTGCGGTCCTTGCAAGATGATGGCGCCACTTATCGATGAATTTGCTGATGAGTACGAAGGGGAGCTTAAAGTAGGAAAGATAAATGTAGATCAGTCACCTGACATTGCTCAGAAATATAACGTTATGTCGATTCCAATGTTTGCATTCTTTAAGGATGGAGAGGTTATCGAGACAGCTGTTGGAGCATTAAATAAGACAAAACTTCAGGGTATCATAGATAAGGTGCTGGCCTAAGGGTCAGCACTTTCTGTTAGGGGACCAAGGTTTGAGATCAGATAAAAGAGCTGATTATTTGGGAGAAACGTTTTGGGAGATAAGATTACTAATTTTTCTGATTACAAAAAAAGAGAAGTTGAGGGTGGCAAGGATATCAAAGATAGCAAAGATATCAAGGCAGAAGAGCCCAAGGATTTATTTGCCACAACAGAGATCAACAATATTGAAATAGAAGATCCTTATTCATTTTTTACGGCAGAAGAGCGCGAAGAGTTCCTTCGTGAGCAGGCTAAAAATCAATCATCCAGGCCTGAAGAGGAACCTGAGGAAAAGGAAGAAAAGCAGGGTCCAAGTCCAAGGCCTCGCAGGGAGCGCGATTACCAGGATGATCGTGAAGAAGATGATTATGATGAAGACGAGGATGAGGATGAAGATTACGATGAAGATGACTATGATGACGACGATGAAGACGAAGAGTCACATAGAGGCATAACACCGGAGCTTCTCGTAAGAGTAGCCTCAGTTATAACCGGCGTATTTATTCTTGCTTTGCTTGTCTTTTTTGCCAAAATGAAAATATTTGATAGATATATGAACGATCCAGATACTCAGGAGACAGTTGTGACAGCGATTCCTGAGGGATATACACTGACAAATGACACAGTTACGCTGACGGCAGATCTTAACCTTAGGTCTGTGCCAAGCTCTGAAGATTCGAGCACTATCAAAGCAATAGCTCAAAAAGGAACAACACTGAAGAGAATCGCTGTAAGTAGTGATGGCTATTGGGCTTTGGTAGAGTATGAAAACATGCAGCTTTACGCTTCTATGAAGTACTTATCTACTCCTTGAGTGAAGCCATGTGTAAAACTTGTCCTCCGCTTCAGCGAGATTATTGCTTGAGCGTGAGAACATATCCGCATGAGACAGTACTTCGTTACTGGAAGTGTCTTTGACGTAAGCTGCTATTTTTTTAGCGCAGCTTGCCTCTAAAGACTGATAGTCCATGTTCACCAAAAGAGTATTATGCAGAGATTTAATTGATGAATAAATGGTTGGGTATTTCTTTTGAACCAAAGCCATTTCATCCAATATCTGTTCCCTGCTCTGAAGGCAGAACAGAACATAGATAGATTCAACAATCTCAGTAGGCTCAATCTCGTCCTGATATGAGTTATCCTCATAACCATCCTGAGTAGAGTAATACTCACAGATCTCTTGTACAAGAGATCCTATCTTTGTGCTATCATATAGTTTTTGAAGTTCGTCAAATTTTTTTTCGCTCATATAATTAGTATAACAAAAGAGGAAAAAATAATGAAGATTGGCATTTTTGATTCTGGCATAGGAGGTTTGTCTGTTCTTCACGAAGCCTACCACCAGTTGCCGGGACAAGAATATATTTTTTATGCAGATACAGAGCATGTTCCTTATGGATTAAAAACTAAGGAACAGATACTTGGTTACGCAATAGAGATAACAGAGTTTCTCATAAAACAGGGCGTTGACGCTATAGTCATAGCCTGCAACACCGCAACCAGTGTGGCTGTAAAGGAACTTAGAAAGCGTTATAGCCTGCCAATACTGGGGATGGAGCCAGCCGTAAAACCTGCCGTTGAAGGAACAGATAAAAAGCGTATAATGGTTATCGCTACGCCTGTTACGATCAGAGAAGATAAATTAAAAAATCTGCTTCACAGGGTAGATGAGGACCATAGAGTAGATCTTCTTCCAATGCCAAGACTTGTGGAGTTTGCAGAGAGAGAAGAGTTCGAGTCAGCGCAAGTTAGAGATTACATAAACAGCCAGTTCTCAGAGTATGACAAAGATGACTATTCTGCATTGGTGCTTGGGTGTACACATTTTAACTATTTCAAGCCTTTGTATAAGGAATACTTTGGCGATGATACTCTGCTCATAGACGGAAACCTTGGAACTATCAGGCATTTAGCTGATGTTACAGGAATTACTCTTTCTGATGATCCAGATAGGGTAGTTTATTTTGATGAGCACCACAATATATTGTATGATACAAAAACAAAATATTATTTTTCAGGAAATGAAGTAAATGATGAAAAAACGTTAGAACACTTGAAAAGACTGCATAACAGGCTTGAACAGGTACGAAAAATCGATTAAAAACAGACCTTGAATTAATCTATATAATGTATTATTATATAGTTACGACCACAATATATAGTGATTTTTTAAAAAGACCGACATGTTTATTGCTAGATGATAGACATGTCTAATTTATGGGAAAAAACCAAGAATTTTTAAACTTTAGAAGGGGGTTCTTATGAAAATAATTAAGAGAAGCGGTAAGGAAGTGATCTTTAATGGCGATAAGATCATAGCTGCTATTGAGAAGGCAAACAACGAAGTTACCGACGAAAAAAAGCTTACAGCTGGACAGATAAGCGATATTGAGAGAGCTGTAGAGAGTCAGTGCGCATCACTTACACGTGCAGCAAGCGTTGAGGAAATCCAGGATATGGTTGAGGATGGCCTCATGAAATCAGGTAAACTTGAGGTTGCCAGAAAATACATCACATACCGCTATAAGCATGCTCTTGTCAGAAAGTCCAACACTACTGATGAGCAGATCATGTCTCTTATTGAGTGCAGCAATGAGGAAGTTAAGCAGGAGAACTCAAACAAGAACCCTACTGTTAACAGCGTGCAGAGAGATTACATGGCAGGTGAGGTATCTAAGGATATCACAAGAAGATTCCTTCTTCCTGAAGATGTTGTAAAGGCACATGAAGAGGGACTTATCCACTTCCATGATTCAGATTACTTTGCACAGCATATGCACAACTGTTGTCTTGTAAACCTCGAGGATATGCTTCAGAACGGAACAGTTATTTCTGAAACAATGATCGAGAGACCAAAGAGCTTCTCAACTGCCTGCAACATTGCAACACAGGCAATCGCTCAGATCGCAAGCTCACAGTACGGCGGACAGAGTATTACTCTTTCACATCTTGTACCATTTGTTGATGTTTCAAGACAGAAATTCAGAAAAGAAGTTGCTCTTGAGTTTGAAACTGCCGGAATGAAGATCAACAAGAAGCAGGTAAACGAGATCGCAGAGATGCGAGTTAAAAAAGAGATCGAAAGAGGATGCCAGGTAATTCAGTACCAGGTCATCACTCTTATGACAACAAATGGACAGGCTCCATTTATTACAGTTTACATGTATCTTGACGAAGTACCGGAAGGTCAGGAAAGAGAAGACCTTGCAATGGTTATCGAAGAGATGCTCAAGCAGCGTATCCTTGGTGTTAAGAACGAGAAGGGACAGCTTATTACACCAGCATTCCCTAAGCTTATCTACGTTCTTGATGAGGACAATATCCACGAGGATTCAAAGTACTGGTATTTGACAGAACTTGCTGCTAAGTGTACAGCAAAGAGACTTGTTCCTGATTACATTTCAGCTAAGAAAATGAAAGAATTAAAGGGCGGCGATGTATATCCTTGCATGGGATGCAGAAGCTTCCTTACACCTGATAACGAGAATGTAGCAGAAGGTCTTTGCAACAAAGATAATAAGGCACATGCTTTGAATTACAAAGAAGGCGATCACAAGTATTATGGTCGTTTCAACCAGGGCGTAGTTACAATCAACCTTGTTGATGTAGCTTGCTCATCCAATAAGGATGAAGAGAAGTTCTGGCAGCTTATGGAAGAGAGAACAGAGCTCTGCAAACGAGCACTTATGTGCAGACATAACAGACTTCTTGGAACACCTTCAGATGTAGCACCAATCCTCTGGCAGAACGGAGCTTTGGCAAGACTTGCTAAGGGAGAGACAATTGATCCTCTGCTCTTTGGCAACTATTCAACAATTTCTCTTGGATATGCAGGTCTTTGCGAATGTACAAAATACATGAAGGGTGTATCTCATACAGATCCTAGAGGAAAAGACTTTGCACTTAAGGTAATGCAGTTCCTTAATGACAAGTGTGCAAAGTGGAGAGCTGATACAAATATTTCTTTCTCACTTTATGGAACACCACTTGAGTCAACAACATATAAGTTTGCTAAGTGCCTTCAGAAGAGATTTGGTATCATTCCTGAAGTAACAGATAAGAACTATATTACAAACAGCTATCATGTTCATGTAACAGAGCAGATCGATGCTTTCACAAAGCTTAAATTCGAATCTGAGTTCCAGGCCCTTTCACCTGGCGGAGCTATCAGCTATGTTGAAGTTCCTGACATGAACAACAATATCGAGGCAGTTATCTCAGTTATGAAGTACATCTATGAAAACATCATGTACGCTGAGCTCAACACAAAGTCAGATTACTGCCAGTGCTGTGGTTACGACGGAGAGATCAAGATCGTTACAGATACAGATGGAAAGCTTATTTGGGAGTGCCCTAACTGTGGAAACCGTGACCAGAACAAGATGAACGTTGCAAGACGTACATGCGGCTACATTGGAACACAGTTCTGGAACCAGGGACGTACACAGGAGATCAAAGAGCGAGTTCTTCATATGTCAAACCCAAAATGCAGTTAATACGTGTATGAAAAAGTTTATTACATAAAAAGTGAAGAGCCGGGAGAAATCCCGGCTTATCGCTTATCAGAGAGGTATATTATGAATTACGGGCAGATTATATATACAGATGTTGCAAATGGTATTGGGTGCAGGACATCATTATTTGTATCTGGTTGTACGCATCATTGCAAGGGATGCTTTAACGAGATGACCTGGGACTTTAATTATGGTGAATTGTTCACCAAGGCAGTAGAAGATGAAATAATTGAGTCATTGAAACCGGCCTACATCAATGGGATAACTATTCTTGGAGGTGAGCCTATGGAGGTGGCTAACCAAAAGGTACTATCTCCATTTATCAAGCGTATAAAAGATGAATGCCCGGGAAAAACAATATGGATTTACTCAGGATACGTATGGGAAGAACTTACTGATCCCAATAATAAGCGTTGTCACGGGGAAGATACAGATGCAATTCTTTCAATGACAGATATTCTTGTTGACGGTGAGTTTATTCTTGATAAAAAAGATCTTATGCTTAGATTCAGAGGATCTTCTAACCAGCGAGTCATTGATGTTCAAGAGACACTAAAAACAGGAAACATAGTCTTATCCAAATATAATGACAGAGACGAATCGAGAAAAGCATGACATCTTAAACTATACTTTCTCGCGAGTGGCATAAAATCTAGAAGTGCCCATAACTTTGGATTTATGGTTTACTACACTTATTAAGACTACTCATAATGCAGCTCCTTGGAGATTTCCCATAGCATCGATATAGACACTTCTGTCGTCAATATACAGGTCACAGGTGATCTTCCTACTATTGTTTCCATAAAGCTCTACTATCTCAGGCAGGTTGTCATTGACCGCATCAAAAGACAGACCGTGGTCCTCACACCATCTTGTGGCGTCCATCAGCGCCTGCCCCGCACGGCAGGTCCAGAGGATGAGCTTATTTCCGGCAGCTTTTTCTTTAATCAGATATTCTATTAGTGTCTTATTAGGTGCGCCCAGATCCGGCCAGTTGCTATAGCAAAGCGTTCCATCAAAGTCCACCGCAATGATCTTATAATCTGTTTCCATAGCATTTCCTCATAACAAATACCGAATATATGTTCCGAACAACTGTTTGTGTATTACATATAATACACTTGTCGAACGAATGTTTCAATCGAACAGATTATAAAATTTTTGTGATGAAAGTTGTGATGAAAGACCATTTCATGGAGGCATGTATTGTGCCAAGTTAAGTGTGTCAGGAACCCCCCGGGGGGCTTGTGGGGCGGATATGACAATGTTATCCTTTCATTTGTGTGAGTCAATATAAACACAGTGGAGGTTACTAAATTATGAAGAGTAAATTTTTAGCAGCGCTTCTTGCTGCAACCATGGCATTATCAATGGTAGCTTGTGGTTCAGGTGCAGACACACATACAACAGAAACGCAGACACCTGCTGATACACAGGCAACAACATCTGAGAATCAGACAGCTGACGCAAGCCAGTCTACGGCTACAGGTGAAAAGATTCTTCACACTGCAGCATCTTTTGCTTATCCAAGTCTTGACGTACACAAAGAGTATTATGGATGGTACACATCAATTTATGGTGTTTCAGAGGCACTGTTTAAGCTTGATGAGACCATGAGCGCAGTACCATGCCTTGCCAAAGACGCAGTAGCTGATGGCAGCACATGGACAATTACACTTAATGATGGAGTTCAGTTCTCAAACGGAAACCCTCTGACAGCTGATATGGTCATCAGAAACCTTCAGCGTCTTGCTGCAGAGAACAGCAGATTTGCTTATCTTGGCGATTTTGAAATGACTGCTACAGATGACAAGACAATCGTTATCGATACAAAGGAAGTTTATCCTACTCTTAAGAACGATCTGGCAAGCCCTGAGTGCGGAATGATCGATCTTGATGCAACAACAGATTTTGACAACGCACCTGTATGCACAGGACCATTTGTTATTACAGAGTTTATCCCTGAGGGAGACGTAACAGTAGCAAAGAACGAAAACTACTGGGGCGGCGATGTTAAGCTCGACGGCGCTGTATTCTACTACATGCAGGAGGATGATCCCAAGCTCCTTGCTATGCAGAGCGGCGAGATCGACTGCTACAACAGCGTTTCATCAGCAGCTCTTGAGGTTTATAACCAGAGCCCTGATCTGTACGATGTAGTTTCAATTCCAGGTGCACGTCTTCAGTTCTACATTCTCAATGAGAATACACTTGATGATTCTGTGAGAGAAGCAATCAATCTCACTGTTGATAAGGACAAGATTGCAGAGTACCTTTCAGGTACAGTATCTGCAGCAGTTGGACCATTCTCAACATCAGCTGCTTATGGCAAGGTAAATGTTCCTGCAGTAGATACTGCCAAGGCAAAAGAGCTTTTGGAGGCCGATGGTTATACACTTGGAGCTGACGGCATCTATGAGAAGGATGGTAATAAGCTCAGCATCAGCATTGCATACTATGCAGCAAGATCTCTTGATACTCTTGCAATCCTAATCCAGGAGCAGCTTAAGGCTGTTGGTATTGATTCAACACTTAGAGTTGAGGAAGATCCGGATGCTACTTACATTGCAAACGCTGATTTTGATCTTGCTCTTTACTGCATGATCGCTGATAAGTCAGGTGATCCTCTTTACTTCATCGACTCAACTCTTGCAGACGGAGCTTACTACAATGTAGGTGGATTTGAGAGTGCTGAATGCCAGAGCATGATTGAGCAGCTCAGAATTGAGACAGATACTGCAAAGAGAGCAGAGCTTGCCAACAAGATCGTTCAGATTGCTATAGATGACAATGCATTTGGATATGTTGGACTTTTCAATAACACTACAGTTCTTCGTAAGGGCGTAAGCGGATTTGCTGAGTATGTTCCTTTCGATTTCTATGGAGTAGACGCAGAGACTGACATTAATGGCTAAACAAATACTTAAAAGGATCCTGGGACTTGCCCTGATACTTTTAGTGCTGAGCTTTCTTGTGTTTGGCATAATGTATCTGGCTCCCGGTGACCCTGCGGAAAAGAGACTCACCTCCCAGGGTGTGGTGGTCACAAAAGAAATACTGCAAGCGGAGCGGGAGAGGCTTGGCCTCCTCCGCCCCTTTATCGTTAGGTACGCGGAGTGGCTTTCGAATGTTCTTAGGGGAGATTTTGGCGTTTCCTTTAAGGATGATCTTCCGGTCGCGCCAAAACTGATAAAAGGGCTTAAGAACACATGTGGACTGGCTTTAACCAGTCTGCTTTTGGCGCTTATAATCTCTTTTCCACTGGGAATAGTGTCAGCGGTCAAAAAAGGAAAATTGGTAGACCATATTGTCAGGCTCTTTTCATTTATAGGTAATTCTCTTCCGAATTTCCTGATATCAGTACTTTTGATGTATCTGTTTTGCATACATATCAAGGTCTTTCCCGTAATTGCAGATGGAAGCATCAAAGGACTTATGCTCCCTGCGCTTTCTCTGGCAATACCCATGGCAGGAAGGTTTACAAGACAGATTAGGAGCGAACTCTTAGATCAGCTTGGGGAAGAGTATGTTGTGGGAATGAAGTCCAGAAAGGTAAAGGGCAGATTTATTCTTATCAACAATGTCCTTAGAAACAGCCTTGGACACATACTTACAATAATCGGCCTTCAGATCGGAACCCTGATGGGAGGCAGCGTTGTTATTGAGAATATTTTCAGATGGCCGGGTATCGGCAAACTTGTGATGGATTCCATAACAGCCAGGGACTACCCTGTGATCATGGGCTTTGTGCTTATTATGGGAACAATCTATGTTGTTATAAATCTGATAGTTGATATTACCTACAGGCTTTTGGATCCGAGGTCTTTTTAATGAACCATAAACGGAAAAAGATTAACAGAATAAAAGTAATAATATCTGCAGGTGTTGCACTTCTTTTGGTGCTTATAGCTCTTTTCGCAAGTGTTATCGCACCTAATGACCCATATGCAACAAGCGCATCAGCCATAAGGTCAGCTCCGTCCGGGGAATTTCTGTTTGGAACAGATAACCTGGGAAGATGCGTATTTTCAAGAGTTTTATATGGAGCAAGGACAACTATAGCAGCTACATTTATATTGGTTGCGATTTCTTTCATCCTGGGAAGCATTATTGGAATCCTTGGCGGATATTATGGCGGAATATTGGATGAAATTATGATGAGGATTGCCGATATTATGCTGGCATTTCCTCAGATGGTAGTAGCCATCGCGGTTGCGGGCATTCTTGGAGGAGGACTTTCAAGTGCCATGATCGCGCTGGGAATAACTATGTGGACCGGGTTTGCCAGACTTGCACGGAGTCATACTTTCGCCATAAAGAATTGCCCCTACGTGCAAGCTGCAAAACTGGCGGGAAAGAGTGGACCGGCTATAATGATGGCCCACATACTTCCCAATATAATAGCACCACTTCTTACAAACGCCCTTACGCAGATAGGAACCACAATGATAGGTATCTCGGGCCTGTCCTTTTTGGGGCTTGGAGTTGTTCCACCCACTGCTGAGTGGGGATCAATGATCAATGAATCCAGGGCGTATATACAGATTGCACCTTGGGCTGTGCTGTATCCGGCAATTGCCACCATAGTCACCATCATAGTATTTAACTATCTTGGGGACTGCGTCATGGAATACAGAGATGAGGACTAATGCATGGATACAATACTTAGGATAAGCAATCTCTCTGCCGGTTACGGTGATGAGAATGTTATAAATGATATCTCTTTTGAGGTGGAAGCAGGTAAAAGAGTCTGCATCGTCGGTGAGAGCGGAAGCGGTAAATCTACGCTTCTGAAGGCTATTCATGGCTTTGGAGGTGTGACTGTAACAAACGGCAGTATAGAGACCCCAAAAGACATTTTGCTTGGCGTTGTGCCTCAGAATCCCGGGGGATCTTTTAATCCCATAAGGACTTACAAGGCACAGATCATGGAGGCGCTAAAGAGCAATGACATTGATTTTAAAATAGATGAAGTTGAGAAGACGCTCCGGATCCTGGGACTTAATGATGCTAAAAGAGCGCTTGCATCAAGGCCTTATGAGCTGTCAGGAGGCATGAACCAGCGTATGGCCATTGCCACAACAATGCTCCTGGAACCGGGGATTTTATTGTGCGATGAAGTTACAAGCGCCCTGGATGTTAAAACTGCAGGTATGGTTGTGGAGCAGCTTCTTGAGATCAACAAACTAAAGGGCACTACTATTCTGATGGTTACCCACCATTTGGGTATTGCATCTAAAATGGCTGATTACATTGGAATCATGAAAAATGGCAGGATGCTTGAGTGTGGCCCTGCAAAAGAGATCCTGGAGAATCCGCAAAACGATTACACAAAGAATCTCTTGAAGGCCGTACCAAGACTGAAGGTGAGCTGATATGCCGGATTCAGATATAATTTTAGAAGGAAAAAATCTAAATAAAAGTTACGTTGATAAAGGCAAAAAATTGCAGGCTTTAAAGGATGTGAGTTTCTTCCTGAAAAATGGAGAGATCCTTGGAATCGTCGGCGAGAGCGGAAGTGGAAAGAGCACCCTTCTTCGTCATGTCAGCTGCCTGGAAAAGCCTGATAGTGGAAATCTTTATTATAAGGGAACAGAGTATACAGGTAAGTCGCCGGCCTTTGCCGGAACTTTTCTGCAGATGATATTTCAGGATGCCCAGATGTCTTTTGACCCAAGAATGAAGATGAAAAAAGCCGTTGTGGAAGCTGCAAAGGGCTGTGGCCATGAAAAACTGTCACGAATCCTTGAGGCCGTTGGGCTTGATGAGAGTCTTTTGGAGAAAAAGGCAGGAAGCATGTCCGGAGGACAGTGCCAGCGAATGTCAATTGCAAGGGCGCTGTGTTCTGATGCCGGGATTCTTTTGTGCGATGAGGCAACAAGTGCGCTGGATGTTACAACTCAGGCCCAGGTAGTAGCTCTTTTGCAGCAGCTGAGGGAAAAAGAAGGGGTGTCGATCATATTTGTCTCCCATGACATTGCTCTGGTGAGCATGCTGTGCGACAGGATAATGGTAATGAAAAACGGCGAGTGTGTGGAAGAGGGAGAGACCGGTAAAGTTCTTGGAAATCCACAACATGAGTACACGAAAGAACTGCTTGATAATCTTATTGAGTAACAAACTTTTAGAAAAATAATTGAGGTATACGTAGTAATATGACTAAACTTATGCAGATTCCTTTTGAGGAGGAAGCTGAAGATATCAAAGATAAAGTAGTGACCTATTGGTCCAAGAGAGCTGAGAGCTTTAGTGAGCATAAGCACGAGGAGATCCACAGCAGGAAAAAACAGCTGTGGCAGGCGGAGTTTTTAAGGCACTTTTCAGCTGATGATAAGCTGTCTGTTCTGGATGTTGGATGCGGAGCCGGTTTTTTTGAAATGGTGTTGTCGGATTTCGGGTTTGAGGTGACGGGCGTGGATCTTACGCCTGAGATGATAGAGAAGGGAAAAGAGCTGCTTTCACGCCATGGAGCAAAGGCGCGCCTTATGGTTATGGACGCCGAGAAACTGGATTTTGCCGATAGCTCTTTTGATCTGGTGATAAATAGAAATCTTGTATGGACACTTCCGCATCCGGTGGAAGCCTACATGGAGTGGCACAGAGTGTTAAAGCCGGGAGGAATGCTGCTTGTGTATGATGCGGAGTATGCAAAGGGATTTCATCACTATGATCAGATGCAGAACCTTGCCCACAAAAATGTGACCGACGCCATGGTAGAGGAGTGCCACGATATTTACCACATGTTATCTATCAGCACTTTGGACAGACCGGAGTGGGACAAGGCTTGTCTTGAAAAAATCGGTTATGAAAATATAGTTACTGATCTTGGAGCGGGAGATAGACTCTATAGCGAGAAAGACCAGTTTTATATGCCTGACAGGATGTTTCTGGTAAAGGCTCAGAAAGCAATAGTCTAATAATATGAATGGAGTTTGAAATGAGAAGAGGAATTGATACTACAGATATGATGGTATATGGCCACGAAGCCTGGATAATCACTGACAAGAGTGTATATGAGCCGGGGGAAGAAGTCTGCGGAATAATGAGGTGGGGACATCACATGAGGCCGGACGGATTCTTTCGTCTTGATGAGATAAGAGCCTTCGCCACAGATGAAAAAGGAAACAGAATAGCAATAACACCGGTTAAGGGTCCGGGCGATGAGCAGGGAGACTACTATGAGCTTCGCTTTACGCCAGTTTCTGAGGGCATTTACACCCTTATGTGTATCTATGACAACAATTATGTAAGAGATGAAAAAGACGTGTATTATGAGGGCGACAGAAGGACATATCCTGATATTCTTGATGCCAAGAACTATCCTCAGATATATGTGACAAACATAACTGTTGGAGATAAGAAGGGGACTCCCGAATTTATCCATGAGTCCAGAGTAAGCTTCGTTCCCGATCCCTGGGAAGCAGACACCGACGTACTTCATTTAAAGCTTATTCACGACAAATTCCCGCTTAAGGGATCCACGGTAGTTGTTGTGTTCTATGATGGAAAAGAGTATTTTGAGAGAATCCTGAACACAGATGAGGAAGGCAGGATATTCTTCTCAGTGGAGAAAAAGGGTGTGTATATGGCCGTTACAAGAACTCCGCTGGCGGAAGGAATTCCCGAAATCTATGACAGCAAAGAGATAGCTTCAACATTCACATACGTTAAAAGGTAATACAAAAACAGGATGCATTCAACATGCATCCTGTTTTTGTATTACTCCGTAGGTCACCATGGGACCATTCTTTATTATGCTAAGAGATGAGCACTGGTGGATCAGAACTCCGTCAGTATCGGCAATGGCTGTGTGAAGGGGTCTTCCAAAGTAATCCCTTATCTCGCCAAATTTATCACCTTTTGAAAATTTCTCTCCCACCTTTTTCTCCGGATACCAGCAGCCGGTGAATGGGGCATCATCACTGAATTCTCTGAGTTCTGTCTTGGGATATGTCTTGTACTCTCCTTCAATAAGACCAAGGAATTTCAAAATGTTCAGCACATCCTCTTTGTCTGCCTGTACCTCATCCTTTGGAAGCAGGCTTAACTGACCGCGCTCTATGAGAACACTGGGGATTCCGGCCATGGATGCTGTGTTGTAGGCGCCTTCGGTGGTACAGGTACTCTTTACGCAGTAGGAGGCGTTGACGCAGTCTACCATCTTTTTTGCAATATCGCTGGCAGGAGAAGCTCCCACGTAGTATGCGTAGGGGATAAGAGTCTCGTATCCGTCTCCGCTATGCAGGTCAATGTAAGCATCAGCGTTTTTGATAAAAACATCAAACAGAAGGCTTGCCAGGCGATCGGCGGCTGAACCATCCTTGTCTCCCGGGAAGACCCTGTTGAGATTCTTGCCATCCTCGTAAACAAGGGACATTGTTCTGTTTTCAAAACCTGACCTATTGGCTAAGGGGATGATGATAAGATTTCCTGAAAGGTCTTTGGGAGAAATCTCATTAGAGAGCTCAATAGCTGCCTGAATGCCGACATATTCCGCATTATGGATACCTGCTGTAACTAGTACGGTTTTGCCCGGCTTTTCGCCACAGATGATGATATGTGGAATGTGTATCTCAGTTCCATCTACATGTATATGGTCTTTTATCGTCTTGCCGGACCTAAGCTCGTGTCCGGCTATATTTATTTTCGCCATTGTATTAACCCTCGCTTCATAGCCAAGGTTATCATGTTAGGACAGGGACTTTCAAGCCCCCTGGGGGGTTACATAGCTCACGCGTACACAAAAAACCATAAACATCAGTACCATAACTAACGAACATAAATTTGTGAGGATACATGTATGAAGTATAATAATGAGGATGTATTAAAAGTCTCGCAAGAAAGTATATTTTTACATAATGTAAAAGAAGACTGTTGGGGACAGTCTTCTTTTTGTGTTAGAGGTTTTTATAAAGGAAATACGTTATGGCGAACGTAAATCGGCTTATTAAGTATCAGCTCTCAGCTGATGATGCAATGATACATTAATATTGTGCGCCATGTAAGTGCTTACATGATACAAAAAGTGGAAAAAAATGAACGACTCTAAACATTCAGTATTTGCAAGATTTACAAGATGTAAGCACTTTCATTTTTGGAGTTCAGGATTTATGATTTAAAATATAGTAAGGAGGGCTTTTGAAATGGGAGAAAAAAATTTTGATCTGATAACACTTGGCGAGATAATGCTTAGATTGTCACCGCCTAATTACGAGAGAATGACAAGAGGCGATGTTTTTGATAAAAGAGCCGGTGGCTCAGAGCTGAATGTTGCGTCCGGAGTTGCTCTCTTGGGACTTCGTACCGGCGTAATTTCCAAGCTTCCCCAGAATGCATTGGGAACATTCATTAAGAACAGAATCAGATTTGAGGGCGTTTCTGATGACTATCTGATCTACGATGAATCTGATGATGCCAGACTTGGAATCTACTACTATGAGAACGGCGCAGCTCCACGTAAGCCTTCTATTGTATATGACAGAAAAAATTCCTCTATGACAAAGATTTCTTTAGATGAGATTCCTGAGGATGTTTATACTTCAACAAGAATGTTCCACACCAGTGGAATTACACTTGCGCTTAATAAGAATACCTGCGAGGTTACAACAGAACTTATTAAGAGATTTAAAAAGGGCGGAGCCTTGGTTTCTTTTGACTGCAATTACAGAGCTAATCTCTGGAGCGAAGAAGAGGCAAGAGCAGCCATTAAGCACATATTGCCATATGTAGATATTCTCTTTGTTTCTGAGGAGACATCACGCCGCATGATGCAGAAAGAGGGCGACCTTGCAGACATCATGAAGAGCTACACAACTGAATATCCTGTTAAGGTAGTGTGCACAACTCAGAGAGAAGTAATCAGTCCTAGAAAGCATAACTTTACTTCTACAATATACGATGCACCAAAGGATAAGTTCTACACAGAGCAGCCTTATAAGGACATCGATGTTATCGACAGAATTGGTTCAGGTGATGCCTATGTTTCAGGTGTTCTCTATGGACTTCTTAAGTATGATGATGTAGAAAAAGCTCTTGAATATGGTAATGCTACATCTAGTGTAAAGAACACAATTCCCGGAGATCTTCCTGCAAGTGACCTTAGAGAAATTGACAGTATTATTAAGAATCATAAAGCAGTTGGGCCTACCAGCGAGCTTAACAGATAACTTGACAATGAAGTTAAATGTTAATAAAATCATTTTTAAACATATTTATAGACGTTGAAGAGGAATAGTAATTTAGCAAAGCGTTTCAGAGAGAGAGCGGATGGTGCGAGCTCTTACGATAGCTAAGTGAACCTGCCTTGGAGTCCTGTGTGAAAACATTTTTGCGATGATGCGTAAACACAGCGTTTCCCGCGTTAAGGGTGTCAATGAAGTGAAATCTGCTTTTGAATGCAGATTTAAATAGGGTGGTACCGCCGACTAGCCTTCGGTCCCTGTTTATAGGGATGCGAAGGCTTTTTTTCATTATTTTTCGTATCCACTTCATAGATTAAAAGGAGAAAGAAAAATGGCAGACAACAAGAAACTTGTAGCTGAAATCACATCTATGGATGAGGATTTCACACAATGGTACACAGACGTATGTATCAAGGCTGACCTGGTTAGCTACTCTAACATTAAGGGATGTATGGTAATCAAGCCTGCAGGATACGCAATCTGGGAGCTTATTCAGAAGCACCTTGATGCAAGATTTAAGGAGACAGGAGTTCAGAATGCATACCTTCCAATGTTCATTCCTGAGTCACTTCTTCAGAAGGAAAAGGATCACGTTGAAGGATTTGCTCCTGAAGTAGCATGGGTTACACATGGCGGACTTGAGCCACTTGCAGAGAGATTCTGCGTAAGACCTACATCAGAAACGCTTTTCTGTGACTATTACAAGGGAGAGATTCATTCATATAAAGACCTTCCACAGGTATTAAACCAGTGGTGCAGCGTTGTTCGTTGGGAAAAAGAGACAAGACCTTTCCTTAGAAGCAGAGAGTTCCTCTGGCAGGAAGGACACACAGCTCACGCAACATTCGAAGAGGCTGAAGAGCGCACACAGCAGATGCTTAACGTATATGCTGATTTCCTTGAGAACGATATGGCTATTCCTGTTATCAAGGGACAGAAGACTGACAAAGAGAAGTTCGCAGGAGCTGAGGCTACATATACAGTAGAAGCTCTTATGCATGATGGTAGAGCACTTCAGAGTGCTACAAGCCACAACTTCGGTGATGGATTTGCCAAGGCATTTGGAATCCAGTACGCAGGAAAAGATAACCAGCTTCATTATGTAAACCAGACATCATGGGGACTTACAACACGTACAATCGGCGCTATGATCATGGTTCACGGAGACAACTCAGGACTTGTAGTACCTCCTAAGATCGCTCCAATCCAGGTTGTTGTTATTCCTATCCAGCAGAAGAAGGAAGGCGTTTTAGATGCAGCTTACGATATTGCAAAGAGCCTTTCAGCATTCAGAGTAAAGACAGACGATACAGACAGAACTCCTGGCTACAAGTTCTCTGAGCAGGAGATGAGAGGTATTCCGGTTCGTATCGAGATCGGACCTAAGGACCTTGAAGCAGGAAAGTGCGTACTTGTTCGTCGTGATACAAGAGAAAAGATCGAATGTGCTATTAGCGATGTTCCTGCAAAGGTAGGCGAGCTCCTTGATCAGATCCAGAAGGATATGTTCGACAGAGCTAAAAAGCACCTTGAGGCACACACATTTGCTGCACACAACAAAGAAGAGTTTGCTGAAGCCTTCAAAGAGACAAAGGGCTTTGTAAAAGCTATGTGGTGTGGATGCCGCGAGTGTGAAGACAAGATCAAAGAAGATTATAACGTAACCAGCCGTTGTATCCCATTTGAGCAGGAAAACCTTTCAGAAACCTGCGTGGTTTGTGGAAAACCTGCTACAAAGATGGTTTATTGGGGAAGAGCATATTAATCCGGGGAGCAGCTATGCTTGAGATTAACGTAAAAAAACAGGGTGGAGATTATTCCACGTTTACAGAGGCTATACAGGCAGCTATTTATGAGGAAAAGACTCTCATACATATTGGAGAGGGAGTTTTTCACGAAAAGATCTTTTGCGAAAAAGCAGACATAACGTTCATCGGAGAAGGCATTGATAAGACAATCATTGAGTTTGACGATGGTGCCTTTGAAGAGATGGAAGATGGCTCCAAACGTGGTACGTTTCGTACAGCAACAGCCTTTTTTGGAGGCAAAAGAGTTGTTGTAAAAAATATGACCATAAAGAACACGGTTGGAGATGGTTATACACATGGCCAGGCGCTTGCTGTTTATGCCGATGCAGATGAGTGTTATTTTGAAAATGTGAAGATGACTGGTTGCCAGGATACACTGTTCTGTGCGCCGCTTCCACTTACTGAGAGACAAAAAAATGGCTTTATGGGACCAAGAGTTTTAAATCCCAGAAAAAAGACAAAGCAGTATTACAAGAATTGCGAGATCTACGGTGACGTGGACTTTATCTTTGGTGGAGCGGATGCAGTATTTGATGACTGCTTCATTCAGTGCAATAACAGAAAGCTTCAGCCTCACGGCGAAGATAAGGGCGACAGATTCATTAATGGCTATGTTACAGCAGCATGTGGAAGTAAGGATGGTCTTGGATTTGTATTCAGGAACTGCACTGTAAAAGGCGAAGATGGCTGCGATGAAGCTTCGGTATTTCTTGGAAGACCCTGGAGAGATGAGGCGAAGACAGTATTTCTTGACTGCAGGATGGATAAGACAGTTGCTCCTGAGCGTTTCTCTGGTTGGGGCGGCATCACAAAAGATGAGCCTACAGTAGCTTACGGAGAGTATAATTCCAGAGAAATTGCTGATGACAGCGAGATCTCTTTATCCCAGAAAAATAGCTGGATGAAGGATATAGACAGTGAAAAATACAAAGACCTTATGAATAAGGCAGACCAGATTGTAAAACTGTTTAATTGATCTATAAGTAAAAATGAGCATACAGGATTAGCGTTTTGCTGATCTTGTATGCTTATTTTTATCTTTTCATCATATGAGAATAATACTTTCTTTTATAATTGTACATTTTCTTGTCGGCCAGCATGAATGCCGCATGGGCCTCATTTTCTGAAGTCTCTGAACGGAAGGCATAGCCATAGGAGACGCTGTGGTTGATCTCAGGATCGCTTTCATCGAGATCTAACAGTTTCTTATCAAGCTGCTGAAGAAGTGAATCTATGGTTGCCTTATCTGTAGTACTTGTAATAACAAGAAATTCATCGCCGCCAATTCTGTAGCAGGTTCCTATAGAATTAAATGTTGTATAAAGAGCATTGGCAAAAGACCTTAAGAGTCTGTCTCCTGTAGGGTGCCCGGCGTTATCATTTACCGCTTTAAGTCCATTTAGATCAAGACTAATCAAACAGAAATCATCACCAGTTTTGTCCAGTTCAGCCATTTTCTCATCACTTTTTACTCTGTTAAAGAGGCCTGTGAGGGTGTCTTCAAAAGCAATCTGAGAAAGAGAAGCATATTCTTTTCTCTGAGCAAAAGAATGAGTCATGAAAATAAAGTAGTTGAGGAGCTGAGTAATCACAAAAAATATGGCGCCTGTAGGGATAGATATAGTGGCTAAAAAGCTCTGTCTGTAATCAACAAGTTTCATGGAAAGGGCGATTCCAACATACAAAACAAGGCACATACTAAGGACGAATAAGCCCAGCATTATAATGTTTACAGAGGCATTTCTTTTGCGACTGCGGATGTCAGTCCAAACATAATAAAGAAATATCAGTATCCCGGCAAAGGACAGTACATAATATGGATAGATAAAGTGATTTATATGTACTAATCCCAGTATGTGCAGAATAATAAACAGCGCGGAAAAGCCAAGGGTTGAGAAGCCCATTATTCGAAGAAGGGTATTGTCCTGCCTTCTGTGCAGCTCATTAAGCAAAAGATAGATGCAAGGTATTATGAGATAGATGGAACCGTAGGAAATAAGCGTCGCTGCGGATTTTTTTATCATAAAATCGGACACATCAAAGGCTGTAACTATCCAAAATCCCAATAATACACTGATGATAGAGCTGATGATCTGTACTCTTACACCTGAAGTTCTAAGGTAAAATGTAAGAGAAATAACTAAGAACACCTGGCCAAAAAGAATCAGGAAAATTCCGGTGAAAAGAGGGAACAATGCACCATAGATTAGTCGTCTGGCCAGATCATCAAAGCTTCCTATAGTGGGACTTACCATATCTACTCGGGTGCTGTTTTCTGTAACGTAGAGTTTAATACTTAGTTTTTTTCCAACATAGTCTTCTCCGAGGGGGACCATATTGTAACCGGTGCCTACGAATCTATTTGAGTCCAGAGCATCAAGGTCTGAGGCTTCGATCAGCTGGTCGTTTAGAAATACTTCATAGGCGCAAAACTGCGTTTTGAAGAACAGATAAGGAAAATCGCATTCAAGATTCTGAAGAGGCCTGTTCATGTTAAGCGTTATTATGTCACCTCTTGAAAAAGTGTAGCCTACCTGTTCACTCAGCCGTTCAAGGTTAGTATTGATGTAGCGCTGACCTCGGTACATTACAACCCACCCGTTTTCAAGCGTTTCCATTTTGGATTGTGGAGTGATCTTGAAAAACTGGAGTGAGAAGACTGTGATTAGCACCAGTATTGCGATTGCAAGTCCCAAGAAGGATAGAAGTTTACGCATTTTCTACCTCCTTACTGTTGTCACTTCTATGTTCTTTTTTCATCTCATACATTCTGGAGTCAGCAAGCATGTATACTTCGCTGGCAAGTCCGTTTGGCACTTCGTAGCTGTAAGCATAGCCATAAGAAGTGCTGTATTGGAAGGACTGTTCCTTGCTGTTCCACTCTGAGATTATATTGTAAAGTTCATGTATTCTCTTTGTACAATTAAGTGCGTGTTCATCAGTCATTACAACTATGAACTCGTCACCGCCCATTCTACCTATAAGATTTGCATCCCAGAAACATTCGGAAAGAATAGTTGCAAAACCAACGATAAGGCGATCGCCTTCATGGTGGCCAAGAGTATCATTTACCTGCTTTAGCTTATTAAGGTCAAGGCTCACGATGGTATATGTGCCGCGGTCTTCTGAAAGAATAGCCATTACCTGTTCGCAGCGTGCTCTGTTGGCAAGTCCTGTCAGTGCATCGGTGTAAGCGAGATTGACAATATGACTCTGCATGGTTTCAAAGTTACTGCTGTAGATATTGTAGTAAAGGTAACTGATAAGCAGGCAGGACACAAAGATCAGTGCGCCTATTGTGGTTATGGTTATATCAGAATTAGCTTCACCTGCAGCAGAGAAGTACTTGTTATAGTTGTAGATCACAATGTCTATCAGGGATGCGATCATGAAGATCGAGAGCCCTAACAGGAATATAGAATCAGACAAAAGAAATTTTTTATCTGAAGATGTCTTTTTATTGATAAGATTCTTGGCTATGAGGTACATAGCAATAGAGCTTTCGACGGCTGCTAAAGTGTGCAGAGGCATGGTGAAGTCTGTAAAACGCACAGCCTGTGAGATGTGAAGAATAATTATTATAATGAATAAAGTCAGGTTCGTGATAAACATAAAACGGAAAAGCTGTTTCTTTTTACCGGAAAAGACCGACATCAAATAGCCCAATATGCAGGTCGGGATATTATAAAGTGATACATATTCGCATATAGTGTTGAGAGTTGGATTCCCAATAAGAAGGTCTATAAGGCCGTAATAGGACATTATATAAAATCCCAGAAATAGAGAAATAAAGCCGCTAAAGACAAGTCTGGTGTCGTTATTGTGATAAAACAAAAGATAAGGAGAAAGAATAATAAGCAAAAAGCCAAGAGATATCAGGAAAATTCCCGACAGGATGCTGAGCCTTCTCACAATGATACCACCGACAAAAGTGTCTTTTCTTTCACCTATAAAAATTGAAGATAATCCTGAAAATGCAGAAGCCTTCGCGCCTGTCAGGGATATTTTTAAGGTTTTACCGCCGTATTCTCTTTTTAATGGAATAGCAGTGTGGGTCTTAGGAACAGTTCTGCCTGCTTCATAGGCCTCATGCCCGAAGGAATAGATGACTTCATCATCTATACTGACCTCGATAAGCGAGTGAATTGCATAAAAAGAAAGACAAGGATCCGCGTAATCAGAAATAGAGGGTAAAGTAGTTGTCAGTTCAACAACATCACCCTCATCTATAACGCCGATATTTGTCTTGGATGGATTATGTGAATCTAAAACGTTGCCGTTTAAAGAAATCTGCCAGTTATCATTAAGGTCTATTATGGTGTTTAAAAATGGAGTCTCGATATTTGAAAAGGACCCCATGAGAATAAGCAAAGCAAATAGAAGGGCAAAAGCCGCGGCAACGAACAATTTACGATCATATTTGTACTTCATTTTGTGTCCTCATAGTTATAAGACAAGTATATAACCAACCGACTAAAAATCCCAGTGAATTCTTCACAATTTCAGTTTATTAAGCTATTATGAAGGTATGAAGATCAAATTACCGGATAATGTAAAAATGATATTGGACAGGCTTCATGAGGCAGGATTTGAGGCCTATGCAGTTGGCGGATGCGTAAGAGACAGCATATTGGGGAGGATTCCCGGTGACTGGGATATTACGACCAATGCGCTTCCCCAGGATACAAAAAAGCTATTTAAAAGAACTATAGACACAGGAATCGAGCACGGTACTGTCACTATCATGGTTGGAAAAGAAGGCTATGAGGTGACTACATACAGAATAGATGGGAAATATGAGGATTCCAGACATCCAAGTGAAGTGACTTTTACCAAAAACCTCACTGAGGATATGAAAAGAAGAGATTTCACGATAAATGCCATGGCCTATAATGATGAGGAAGGCATAATCGATCGCTTCGGAGGAATGGAGGATATAGAGAAAGGTCTTATCCGATGCGTTGGAAATCCCAAAGAGAGATTTTCTGAAGATGCTCTCAGGATCATGAGAGCTGTAAGATTTGCGGCTCAGCTGAACTATTCAATAGAGGATGAGACCCAAAATGCGATTTCCGAACTGGCTGATACGTTAAAAAACATTAGTGCAGAACGAATACAGACAGAGCTTGTGAAACTTCTTTTATCCGATCATCCTGAGAGGCTAATGACAGCCTATGAACTTGGCATCACGAAGGTGATACTTCCTGAGTTTGACAGGTGTATGGAAACACCCCAGAATAACCCGCATCACATGTATAATGTGGGAGAACACATCATGAAGTCAGTACAGAATGTGCGCTCTGACAGGATTCTGAGGCTCACAATGCTGATGCATGATATGGGAAAACCTGCTACAATGAGTATAGATAGTGACGGAATATCACATTTTAAGGGCCATGCCGAAGTCGGTGTATCCATGGCAAAAGAGATTTTTAAACGGCTAAAATTTGACAGGGATACAATGGACAGGACCTGTAATCTGATCAGATATCACGACGACAGATTTCCTGCTACGCCGCGAAATGTCAGAAGAGCTATGAATAGGATCGGAGATGATTTTCCGAGGTTCATAGAAGTCAGATATGCAGATACACTTGCACAGAGTGAGCTTTATAGAGAAGAGAAGCTTAAACTGATAGACGACACAAATAGCATCTATAAAGAGATACTGGCAAAAAAGGAACCAATATATATTAAGGATCTTGCTGTTAACGGAAAAGACCTTATGGGAGCAGGTGTTTCTCAGGGAAAGGCCATTGGAACTGTTCTCAAAGCAATGCTGGAGGACGTTCTCGATAATCCAGAACATAACAGCAAGGACTATTTGTTAGAGCCGGAGCGCCTAAAAAGTTTTCTTGAAGGATCAGAATAAATGAGGGGTAGATCATGAGAAGCTTTGGATGTGCAGTCAGGATAGGTACAGCTTTATGTATGGCAGTGGCAGTAATGCTGTCATCATCAACAAGCGTACTAGCTGTGACTACAAATAAAGTAACCATATCAATGGTTGGTAAATACGATTCTGCGGATACTGCGGCCATAAGGTCAATAGACACTGAAAAGAAGCAGATCCGTTTGAGAAATCATGCGACTGGAAAGACCTATACGCTTGATTATGACAACACCAGCATGATGTATGATGCCAGAGGAACAGTTCTTTCGGCGCAGATGCTGGAGGTCGGACAGATCGTTGATGTTACTTTTTTGAAGAGTACCAAGCACATCACAACGCTCAATGTGTCAAAAGATGCATGGGTAGTTGACAGCACCAAAGATCATGAGCTTGTCAGAAATGACGGAACAGCCCGTATCAAGGATGAGATCTACAGAATAGATAACAAAGCTCTTGTGTTGGCGGATGGAGAGCTTGCTATTGCAGAGAATATTCTTTCTACCGATAAGATAAAAGTATCTGGCATAGGCCGCGAAATATACAGCGTAGTAGTAACCGGAGGACATGGTTACGTGAGACTTTCCTCAGACGTAGTTGAAGAGCAGAGCCTTGTGGGTGCATGGATAGAGCTGGACAATGAGGTGATACACAAGATATCCCCCAACATGCTGCTAAGTGCACCTGAAGGGCAATATAATCTTCAGATACTTGGAAATGGAGCCAATTACCAGTCTGAAGTAAACATTACAAGAAATCAGGAAACCGTAGTTGATACCAGTGATATAACCATAAATAAGCCAAAAGAGGGCCTTGTAACCTTCGAAATAGTTCCGGAAACGGCTGAAGTTTTTGTAGATGGGCAGAAGGTCCTTACAGGTGTGCCACAGACTATTCAGTATGGTTACCACAATCTCAAGATCATGGCTGAGGGCTATATAACACAGAACAGATACCTTAAAGTTGGTACAGCCAAGTCTATCGTAAGCATAGAACTTGAAAAAGATTCAGATAGTGAGGAAGCTTCAACCAATTCTTTATCTATAAACAATGCTACTGTGAATAACAGCACAGCCAAATCAAGTCTGGCCGTAAAGAAGGCAAATGCCAATGAACTTATATCAAAGAAATCTGCTTCGGCATCCAAGGCTTCAACTGTCAGCAGTAACAGCTCAAGTGATTCTTCAAATAAGGTTATCAATGGATATTATATCTACTTTGATAAACCTGTTGATGCAGAGCTTTATTTTGATGGATATTATGTGGGCGTGATTCCTACAAGAGTTCAGAAAGTATCAGGCAATCATGAAGTTATACTAAAAAGAAACGGATATGAGACAATAAGCTACAGGATCAAGATTGATAAGAGCGAAGATAATGTATCCTATGGATTTGCTGATATGGTGAAAAAGAAGAGCGAAGACAGCAGCGCTTCAGCAACTTCTGCAAGCAGCTCATCAAGTAGTTCTTCATCGAGCAGCAGTTCATCTTCAAGCTCATCCTCAAGCAGTTCATCAAGTTCGGATGCAAGTTCTAGTAGCTCTTCAGGAAGTTCATCCGGTTCGAGCGGTTCTTCAGGAGCATCAAGTGCTTCTACAAGTTCTACTTCGGATAAGGGGTCAGAGAGTAAGAGCGCAGCGACAGAAGAAACCACAAAAGAAACTTCTACTGAAGGAACAACAAATACGACAGAAACCTCAAAAGAGGATATCGATAGTTCACAGACCGACTCTTCAAGTACAGGTAAGACAACAAATGATTCAGAAAAAGCCAGCGACGCAGCTAGTGAGGCATCAGGAGAAAATTAAATGAGACTAGATAAATATTTAAAAGTAACAAGATTAATAAAAAGACGCACCGTAGCAAATGAAGCCTGCGATGCGGGAAGAGTTCAGATAAACGGAAAGCCTGCCAAAGCATCAGTAGATGTAAAGGTCGGCGACAAGATAACCATCAACTTTGGAAACAAGGACGTCAGCGTAGAAGTGCTCGACGTCCAGGAAACAATCCACAAAGAGGATGTAACAAACCTGTATCGATATATTTGACAGTCGATTTAATAGTGTATTAGAATGTATTTAGAGAATTTATGTGATTCCGCATTATGTGGGGGTACGATATGGCAACCAGAGCACGCTATAAGAGGCGTCGTTCTCAGAACAGAGTTGGTATTCTCTGGGCTAGTTTTGTAGTCCTTATTCTTGTGACCGTAGTTTCTATCAAGAGTATTGGACTTATGCAGAAAGCTGGCGAGTATCAGGCGAGGGAGATGGAGCTCCAGGCGCAGATCGATGCAGAGTATACCAGAGCAGAAGAGATTCAGGAGTTCGAGAGATATACACAGACGCGTAAATATATAGAAGATACCGCTAAAGACAAGCTTGGACTTGTTTATCCAGGAGAAATAATCTTTAGAAATGAAGGCAAATAATTAATTATTGAAACCAGCGCAGACATCGTTACGTAGATTCGTAAGGGGTCTGCGTTTTAATTTGAGAAAAGAATGAATAATTTTGAGAACAAAGTACTAAACTTCATAAGGGACAATGAGATGGTAGAGGCCGGCGATAAGGTGATCGTTGGCTTTTCAGGAGGTGCGGATTCAACTGCTCTTATCACAGTTCTTTTTATATTAAAAGAGATACTGAAGATTGAGCTTATCGCGGCCCATGTAAATCACGGAATCAGAGAAGAAGCCGGAGAGGATGCGGACTTTACCCGAAGATTTTGCGAAGAGCGAGGAATCAGATATCACCTTTTGGAAGAAGATGTTCCGCAGATTGCAGAGGATAACAGGCTTTCCGAGGAGGAAGCCGGAAGAATAGTTCGTTATGACTTTTTTTCTCAATTAGTGAGACGTGAAGGCGCAGCCAAGATTGCTATTGCTCATCACCAAAACGATGTAGCTGAAACCTTTCTCCACAATATTTTCAGGGGGAGCGGACTTCGTGGCGGCGGTGGAATAAGGCCTGTCAGAGATAACATAATAAGGCCCCTGCTGTGTGTGACAAGAGATGAAATCGAGGATTACCTTAAGGAAAAAGAGATTTCTTTTTGCACAGATGCCACAAACCTTGAAAATATCCACACAAGAAACAAGCTTAGAAATAAGGTTATTCCATATGTGGAAAAAGAAATTAATAGCTCAGCTGTTGAGCATATTTACAGGGCGACAAAAGATTTTGCCATGGCTGAGGACTATATCAGAGACCAGGCAGTCAAAGTGTTTGAAGAAGTGTCAGAAAAAGACAATAATGGAATTAGGATTGATCTAAAAAAACTCGCTAATACGCCTGAAATTATAAAGAAGTACGTTGTTCTTAGATGCTTTGAGATACTTACGCCTAATAGGAAAGATATTACGGCAAGGCATGTTGATGCGGTAATGTCACTGATAAGCAGCAAAGAAGGGACTTCAAGGGTGGATTTGCCATATAATCTCACTGCTATTCGAAGTTATGAAATAATGTTTTTGGCGGAAAATAAAGATTGTAACGAGTCTGAAAAAGAGGATGATCAGCTTGTTATTAAGAAACTTGAAATTGGCGAAAGATACAAACTGAACATTCCCCGATTTGGTGTCGCAACAATTGACATAATGTCGTATAATGGAGAAACATCTATTCCGAGAGATACATATACTAAATGGTTTGATTGTGATAGAATACAAGAAGTTATTTTTAGGCACAGGAAGCCGGATGACTATATCTGTATAGAGCAAAACGGCGCTGTCAAAAAGAAGAAATTATCCAAATTTATGACAGATGAAAAAATACCTGTGAATATAAGAGATGACTTGTGGATTCTTGCAGATGGAAACCATTGTTTATGGGTTCCCGGATATAGAATCAGTTGTTCCTATAAAATTAGTGACAATACTAAAAAAATACTAGCTGTAGCTATAGATAATGGAGGTAATTAAAGTGGCTGAGTCAGTTCGTGTACTACTTACAGAAGAAGAGGTAGATAAGCGTATAAAGGAGCTTGGAGAGGCAATCAGCAGAGATTATCAGGGAGAGACAGTGCATCTTGTCTGTGTT
Organism: Butyrivibrio sp. AE2015; assembly: GCF_000420825.1. Taxonomy (GTDB): domain Bacteria; phylum Bacillota; class Clostridia; order Lachnospirales; family Lachnospiraceae; genus Butyrivibrio. The sequence goes on from NZ_ATVR01000001.1 coordinate 144,575, forward strand.
TTAAAAGGTGGTGTATTCTTTATGTGTGAACTCGCAAAGAGAATTACAGTTCCTGTAACAATGGACTTTATGTCAGCTTCAAGTTATGGAAGTTCAACAAAATCAAGCGGTGTTGTTAAGATCGTTAAGGACCTTGATGAGCCACTTAAGGACAGACACGTTCTTATTGTTGAAGATATCGTTGATTCAGGAAGAACACTTTCTTACCTTATAAAGATGCTCGGAGACAGAGAGCCTGCAAGCATTAAGCTTTGCACACTTCTTGATAAGCCTGAGCGCAGAGTTACAGATGTTAAGGTTGATTACACAGGATTTGAGATTCCTGATGAGTTTGTAGTTGGTTACGGCCTTGACTATGATCAGAGATACAGAAACTTACCATATATCGGAGTGGTTGAGTTTAATTAACTTCTAAAAGGGGGAATTCAGAAGTTGAATCGTACAAAGGGTTATAATTCAATTTTTGCCATTGTGGTAGTTTTACTGATAATGGTAGTGTTTGTTGAGTATGCTAAGGGATTTATGACATCAGATACCGGGGCATATTCACGAACACAGTTAGAGGCAGATATACAGGAAGGTACAGTAAGAAGGGTAGTCATTATGCCTAACACAGAGACACCGACAGGTGCCGTCCGTGTTAGCTTTAATGGCGGACTTGATGATGTGACCTTTTATTCTACAGATGTGACAGCTATCGAAACGCTGGTTGCAGATAACGGCATAAACTATGAAGTCAAAGATGTGCCGTCTGAAAACGTCCTTATAACCGGTATAATCCCGGTTGTTGTAGGACTGATTCTTATGGTCTTTATTTTCTCAATGTTTACCAATATGCAGGCTTCCGGTTCAGGAAATAACAGAATGATGAATTTTGGAAAGAGCCGTGCTAAGCTCCAGAGCGCCGATGACAACAAGATAAAACTTGATGATGTTGCCGGCCTTAAAGAGGAAAAAGAACAGCTTACAGAGATCATTGAATTTTTAAAAGATCCTGGAAAATTCACGCAAGTAGGAGCAAGAATCCCCAAGGGTGTACTTCTTGAAGGTGCACCAGGTACAGGTAAGACTCTTCTTGCAAGAGCAGTAGCCGGTGAAGCCGGAGTTCCATTCTTTACAATTTCAGGTTCTGATTTCGTTGAGATGTTTGTAGGTGTTGGTGCTTCCAGAGTCAGAGATCTTTTTGCTGAAGCTAAAAAGAATGCTCCATGTATAATCTTTATCGATGAAATAGATGCTGTAGCCAGAAGACGAGGCACAGGTATGGGCGGCGGCCACGATGAAAGAGAGCAGACACTAAACCAGATGCTTGTTGAAATGGATGGTTTTGGGGTAAATGAAGGAATCATCGTTATGGCAGCAACTAACAGAGTAGATATTCTTGATCCGGCTATCATGAGACCAGGTCGTTTTGACAGAAAGATCACTGTTACAAGACCTGATATTGGTGAGAGAGAAGCTATTCTAAAGGTACATGCCAAGAACAAGCCTCTTTCAGATGATGTGAATCTTAAGCAGGTTGCCCAGACAACAGCTGGATTTACAGGAGCTGATCTTGAAAACCTCTTAAACGAGTCTGCAATTAAAGCGGCTACAGAGAACCGACAGTTCATCAATCAGGAAGATATCAATTCTTCATTCACTAAAGTAGGTATCGGAACAGAAAAGCGTAGCAAGATAATCTCAGAAAAAGAGAAAAAAATCACTGCTTACCACGAGACAGGACATGCGATTCTTTTCCATGTGCTTCCTGATGTGGGACCTGTTCATACAATTTCGATCATTCCTACAGGACTTGGGGCAGCAGGTTATACTATGCCACTTCCGGAAAATGATGATATGTTCCTTTCCAAAAAGAAAATGCTTCAGGATATTATGGTTTCTCTTGGTGGAAGAATTGCTGAGGAAATTATTTTTGGAGATATTACAACAGGTGCTTCAAGCGACATCAGAAAAGCAACACAGGAAGCAAGAAGCATGGTTACCAAGTATGGTATGTCAAGCAATATCGGCGTGATCAACTATGATGAGAATGAGGAAGACGTATTCATTGGGTATGATATTTCTCATAAGAAAAATCACAGTGAACTTATTGCCGGTGAAATTGATAAAGAAGTAAAGGCTATTATCGATAAGTGCTATGCAAAGGCTAAGGAAATAATTCTTCAGTATGAAGATGTATTGCACCAGAGCTCAGCGCTTCTTATCGAGAAGGAAAAGATCGGAAGGGAAGAGTTCGAGGCTTTATTTGAAGGCAAGAAACTCCCTGAAGCCATAGAGTTGGATATCTAATTGTACAAAATGCACAAAAACCAAGAGCTGTTTTTAGTATATTTGTGGAGTATTGGTCTTTACGCTAAGGGGTGTGGGTGTTAGTATAATATGCGTAACCCCCCAATACATTATATAGTTTTTTGCTATACCCCATAAGAAAGAAATACCTTCTCTAAAAAAGACAGCTACCCGCTGTCTTTTTTGCATTAATAACAAAGTTAGGACTTATTTATGAACAAAAAACTATTATTCCATGATATGACCATGGACTATTTAAGGCCAACTGAGCCGGATAAAAATAGAAAAACTGACTTCAGATTCAGATGTGGTAAGGATGAGGCTTCAGAAGTCTTTATCATATGGAATAATGAGAAGCGTTCCATGAAGCGCGCTGAGTCAGAAGGGGATTTTGATTATTACGATATTTCTTTCAACGTCGGAGAAAAACCAGCCACTTATTATTTTGAAATAGATGGAAAAGACGGAGACAGATGCTTTTTTGACAAAAGAGGAGTAGTCAGCCAGCCAAAAGACAGCATGCTTTTCAGAATCTTCCCTGGCTTTTCCACACCGGGATGGGCAAAAGGCGCAGTTATGTACCAGATCTTTGTGGAAAGATTTTGCAATGGTGATGCCAGCAATGATGTTCTCTCTGGCGAGTATTATTACAACGGAAGCAGATCAGTTCAGGTCAAAGACTGGGAGAAGTACCCGGATCCGAAGATGGATTATGCTGAGTTCTATGGCGGAGATCTGCAGGGAGTAATGGACAAGCTTGATTATCTGAAAGATTTGGGAATAGAGGTTATTTACTTTAATCCCCTGTTTGTTTCTCCTTCATGTCACAAATATGATACACAGGATTATGATCATATCGATCCTCATTTTGGAAAGATCGTGGAAGATGGCGGAAAGCTCCTTGATGACAACGAGCATGAGAATATTCATGCGAGCAAGTATATAAAGAGAGTTACCAGCAAAAAGAACCTGGAAGAGAGCGATAAACTCTTTGCTATGCTTGTAAGCGAGGCGCATAAAAGAGGTATCAGGGTCATTTTGGATGGTGTTTTCAACCACTGCGGCTCTTTTAACAAGTGGATGGATAAAGACAGAATCTACGAAGAAAACAGCGAATATGACTATGGTGCGTATATTTCAGAGAACAGCCCTTATCATGACTACTTTTCTTTTAACGGAGGAAAATGGCCTTATAACAATAACTATGACGGATGGTGGGGATATGACACACTTCCAAAGCTGAATTACGAGGGTTCAAAAGAACTTGAGGAGTACATCCTGGGAATTGCCAGAAAATGGGTTTCTGAGCCATATAACGCAGATGGCTGGAGACTTGATGTGGCGGCAGATATCGGGCATTCACCCGAATACAACCACTATTTCTTCAAGAGATTCAGGGAGGAAGTAAAAAAGGCCAATCCTGAAGCTATTATTCTTGCTGAACACTATGGAAAGGCTAAGGACTGGTTGCAGGGTGATGAGTGGGATACAGTCATGAACTATGATGCCTTTATGGAGCCGCTAACATGGTTCCTTACCGGCATGGAGAAACATAGTGACGAATTTAAGCCTTTAAAATACGGCAATGCAAGAGAGTTTTTTGATACCATGCTTTATGAAGGTGGAGAGAACTTTAGCATGCCTTCACTTTATACAGCCATGAATGAGCTCTCAAATCACGATCATTCAAGATTTCTGACAAGGACAAGTCAGAAGGTCGGAAGATGTGACACTCTTATGCCGGCTTCAGCAGAAACAGGTATTAAGAAGCCTGTTATGAGAGAGGCTGTAATGGTTCAGATGACCTGGCCGGGAGCACCTACAATTTATTATGGCGACGAAGCGGGAGTCTGCGGATTTACTGACCCTGATAACAGAAGAACTTATCCTTGGGGAAAAGAGGATATGGATATGATACGTTTCCACAAGGAAATGATCAGGATCCATAAGGAATGCAGTGAATTAAAAACAGGTTCTGTTATGGAGCTGCTTGCCGATAATAATATTATTTCTTTTGCCCGTTTTAACAGAGAAGCAGCAACAATAGTGTTTATCAACAACAATGAATTTGAAGTTACCAAGGATATAGATGTAAGTGCGCTTGGAATTCCAAAGGATGCATTTTTAAATCAGCTCATCTTAAGTGATGGAAGCGGATTTAGAACTGATATTGGTGGAATGAGAGTAAAAAATAATATCCTGACAATCACGCTTTCAAGATTATCTGGACTGGTGCTTCGCTACGATAGCCACGCGCCTATCAGTGCTGAGGAATTCTGGGCAGATAACACACTTGATTTCGGGTGATTGTGAACTATTTAACTTTATTTTTTATATCAACGAGTATATAATGTTATTAACCATCAATAACTACATATACAAAGGGAGAAAAACAAAATGTTAGTATCCGCAAAAGACATGCTTGTAAAAGCAAAAGAAGGTCACTATGCAGTTGGCCAGTTTAACATCAACAACCTGGAGTGGACAAAGTCAGTTCTTTTAACAGCAGAAGAACTCAAGTCTCCTGTAATCCTTGGTGTATCTGAGGGTGCTGGTAAATACATGACAGGTTTTGAGACAGTTGCAGCTATGGTTAAGGCTATGGATAAGAGCCTTGGAATCACAGTTCCAGTAGCACTTCACCTTGATCATGGTACATACGATGGATGCTATAAGTGCATCAAAGCCGGCTTCACATCAATCATGTTCGACGGCTCACACTATAACATCGAAGAGAATGTTGCTAAGACTTCAGAGCTTGTAAACGTTGCTCATCAGCTTGGTCTTTCAATCGAAGCTGAAGTTGGTTCAATCGGTGGAGAAGAAGACGGAGTTGTAGGAATGGGCGAGTGCGCTGATCCAGATGAGTGCAAGAGAATCGCTGATCTTGGCGTAGATATGCTTGCAGCTGGTATCGGTAACATTCACGGTAAATACCCAGAAGGATGGCCAGGACTTAGATTCGACGTTCTTGATGCTATCCAGCAGAAGACAGGTGTTATGCCTCTCGTTCTTCATGGTGGTACAGGAATTCCTGCAGACATGATCAAGAAGGCTATTTCACTTGGTGTATCTAAGATCAATGTAAATACAGAGTGCCAGCTTTCATTTGCTGATGCAACACGTAAGTATATTGAAGCAGGTAAGGATCTTGAAGGTAAGGGATTTGACCCTCGTAAGCTTCTTGCTCCTGGTGCTGAAGCTATCAAGGCTACAGTTAAGGAAAAGATGGAGCTCTTCGGATCAGTTGGAAAGGCTTGATAATAGTACTATTAAAAAGCGAAGCCCTTTGGCTTCGCTTTTTTCTTACAATAAATCACCAGATCAGGGGGATATATTAAAATGCATAACGAATTGACCAAAAAAGATATAGAGGATATGGAGGCAGAGATCGAACATCGTAAAGTCGTTGTGAGAAAAGAACTGCTTGAACATGTAAAGGAAGCGAGAGCTCAGGGCGATCTTTCAGAGAACTTTGAGTACTATGCAGCCAAAAAAGCCAAGAATCAGAATGAAAGTCGTATAAGATTTTTGGAAAGAATGATTAAGACTGCGACAGTAATTGACGATAATACTAAATATGACCAAGTTGGAATGAACAAAACTGTAGTAGTAAAACTAGATGAGGATGGTTCCGAAGAAACATACAAAATTGTTACAACAATGCGTCAAAATTCTTTGAAGGGACTTATCAGTGTTGAGTCCCCGCTTGGAAAACAATTACTTGGACATAAAGTAGGAGACCATGTTACTATTAAAGTAAGCGACGATTATAGTTACGGTGTAACGATAATTAGTATCGAAAATACAGGACTGACAGACGAGGATAGAATTAGGGACTTTTAAAGGAGGACCATATGGGCGAATTACACGTATTTCAACCAGTTAATCCAAATGATCTCGAAACAGGGCCATACAAATTTGTAGGCGACAAGATTCTCATCACAGCTGCTGATGGCAGTAAGGTCAACACTATGTGCGCAACATGGGGAGGCGTAGGTTATATCTGGGACAAAAGGGTAACATTTATATTTGCCAGAAAAGGCAGATATACCAGTGAGTTCATCAATGCTTCCGGTGAGTATTCAATCAGTTTCATGAATCAGGAGAAATATCGTGGTACGCTCAAATATCTGTCTATGGTATCGGGCAGGGATGAGGACAAGATCGCCAATTCCAGACTCAATATCAATTACCATGATGGAGTTCCTTTTATTGACGAGGCGAGGGAAATAATTATCTGCAGAGTGCTTTATCAGAGGGAATTTGATGAAGACGCTCTGATAGATGATGCCATAAAAGAAAAATTCTATGCGAATGGAGACTATCACATTCTCTTTATTGGAGAAGTGAAGACAATTTTACTCAGATAAAACTAACGACAGATGCATATCATATTTTTATGAGGGAAATATGGGTAGCAAAAGGCTGAAAAAAACCTTAGTTAGTGTAGTTTTGGATATGGCGCTTGTAATAAGCGCCTTGTTAGGCTGCGGTGTACAAAATCCACAGCCTGATAAAAGTGAGGCTGTAACAGAGTCAGCTACGGAAGGCGTTACTGGAAACGTTACAGAAAAAAGAACCGACCAAAATCTGGAAACAATCAGGGTAGCAACCTGGTATGACAATTCTTATACTTCTAATCTTAGGGCATATCTTGCCCGCAGGTTTCCAAACTATAAAATTGAATTTGTTTATATTGACAAAGCCCATTATGAGCCAATAATAGATGCTCAGTTCACCTTTAAGGGTGCACCTGACATTATTTATGTGGATCAGGTAATGGCAAGAAAGAATGCCAGGAACGGGAATATCATACCATTGACGGCTTATTGCAGTAATTTTGAGACAGAAAGCCTAGAAGCCTTCTGGTATGACAAGGATACCTATGCAGTGCCCAGTACAAGCTGTTTTGAGTGTATATATCTGAATAAAGGCCTGTTTGATAAATACGGGATAAAAGAGCCTCATAACAATGATGAATTTATTGAAATGTGCGACTTTATCCGGTTGGGTAAGAAGATGAAGCCACTTTCCGCAGGAATGATAGATTATGAGGCAGTATCCAGTAGTGCCCAGTGTATTTTGCAGATGAATTTCTTTGTAACGGAGTATGGAAGTGGATTCGGTGCAAGGATAAAGGATGGCAGATCTATTTTTTATAATGATCTCAATGAATATCTTGTGGAATGGGAAAGACTATTAAAGCATCAGATATTTACAGCGGATATGTACACCATGGATAAACAAGCGGCAATTGCGGAATTTGTAGCAGAAGAGAGTTTTATGCTCATAGGTGGGCCAGAGGATTATAACCGGATACGAGTTGCAAATCCCGAAATGGAGCTGGGGACATTGCCCACAGGATGGGGAAGAAATGGCCCTATTATGATAGGTGGCTGTAACTGCGGATTTGCAGTTAATGCAAGCAGCGTAAATATAGATGCAGCAAAAGAAATAGTGGCTTCTCTTTCAAATTACGAAGGGCAGTTTGCAATATGGAAAGACAGAGTTGGCAGCAGGAGTTATTTGAGAAAGACAACTTTTGATAATCCTGTAGCCTTTGAGGGAATAGAAGAAGTTTTTGAAAAGAATCAATTATATATGCCGGTACTTGGATGGGGGGATTCAGGACCTGACATTAATATGATCTTTGGAAAAGAGCTGCAGCAGGTTCTGCTGGGAAAAGAGCCAATCAATATGGCACTGATGCAAGTGGATATTAAAGTCAACAATATGTATGATAAGTAACCACGTTTAATCTGAGGGCGAGATATGGTTGAGAACAAGAGAAAACTGAATTTCTATAGTTTTAAATTACAACTGCGATTAACATTTATAGTGCTTATTGTAATACCGGTTATTTTTCTGGGAGTATATTCCTACTTTATTGCCAAAAAGAACCTCATAGAGCAGACAAAGGTGGCAATGCGTGGAAGTGCCAATGTTATAGCCTATGGTATTGAGAATAATGCCAAAAGAGAAAATGATGTTATCAAGTTCTTTTCATACGAAGAGAGTTTCAGAAGCAGACTTGAATATGTTAAGGAAGATCCGTTCTCATTGACTGAGGAGCTTACCGAGAATATAGAGCCCCTTATCTGGTATTACATCGGAAGTGACATGAGCATTGAATCTATACATTTCTACTCTGACCTTCTGGGACAGGACCACATCGGAGAGTTTTTGAGCATTCCAAAGAGTGAGCTTGAAGAAAAGTGGTACGAGCTTTGTAAAAATGATTATGGGGCTCAGTGGGTTGCTGATGATGCAGGAGGAATCTATATTATAAAATCTCTTTTGGATGTCAGCACGTCTTCTAAGGTCATAGGTATTGTAGTCCTTAAGGTAAATAATGAATTTTTCTTTTCCATTACTAATCAATCGAGCTATCTCAACAACGGAATTATCATAAGCGATGAGAATGGCACCATAATAACGGAAAAAGAAATAGCTGATAAGAATTTAAATGAGCAGATAAAGGAAACGATATTCAGCGGCAGCATTGAAGGTGAAAAAGAATCATTTATCACTACAGATGAGTTTTTCCTTATGGCTGCAGGAAAAATGGCTAATGGATGGCGTCTCTTTTACTACGTCGATAGAAGCGAGATTGGCGTAGAGGTTTTGTCAATTTTATCTTCTGTCATGCTGATTGCAGGAGTTATTTTTGTCGTTGGCTTGATTATTGCGACACTAATCTCTAACAGGATGAGCAATAGAGTAAGTAAACTCAATGATGCGGCAAACCTGATCCGTAATGGAGATTTTGAGATTGAGATACGTGACAATGGTAAGGATGAAATAGCGCAGCTTTCAAGCTCCATGGAGGATATGGCTCACAAGCTCAAATCCATGGTTGATGAGATCAATCAGAGAAATCAGGAAGATCTACTGGTAAAAGAAAGTGACATTCATTACAGAGAATGGCTCTTTGACTTCGTAGTTGAAAAGAATAACGACATTCTTGCGGTTGTAAATGAGGATGATTTCTCATGTAATTTCCTTACGTCTAATGCAGAATCAATTCTTGGAATATCTTTGGAAGATATGAAGGAAGATATCCGAGTCCTGACAAAGGCACAGAGAGAGGGCAAAGAGGAAAGATTAAAAGACATTATCGAAGATTGCAATGAAAAAGGCGCTGCAAGGATTATTGATGAGATAAGATTTGAGAATATTAAGACAGGGGAGCATCTATACTACCGTGGCGCTGTTATCTGTACTATCGATGACGGCGGAAAAAGAATGGCCATTGCCCTGTATGATATAACACAGGAAATTAGAAGAAATCATCAGCTTCAGGAAGCTCTTAATGCTGCTGAAACAGCCAATAAGGCAAAGACAAGCTTTTTGGCCAATATGTCACATGATTTCAGAACACCTATGAATGCTATCACCGGGTTTAACCTGCTTATTGATAAACACGCAGAAGAACCTGATAAGGTAAAAGAATATACGCATAAGATAAGTCTGGCATCTCAGAATCTTCTTTCGCTTCTTAATGACGTTCTTGATATGAGTAAGATCGAGAGCGGAAAGACCACTCTTGATATAAAGGAAGTAGCTATAGGCCTTCTTTTGGAAGAAATCAATTCTGTTATAAGCTTCCAGGCCAAGGCCAAGAATCAGGAGTACATAGTAAGAATCGAGGAGATGGAACATGACACATTCATGGGTGATAAACAGAGAATAAATGAAATCCTCATGAATATTTTGGGAAATGCTATAAAATACACGCCTGAGGGCGGAAAAATCGAGTTCCTTATAAATGAGTCACCATCATCATCCGAAGGCTTCCAAAATGTCAGATTCACCATAAGAGATAATGGTATAGGCATGAAGCCTGAGTATAAAGACAAGATATTTGACGCTTTCACAAGAGAAGACAAGGGAGCAACCAAGGGAATCCAGGGAACGGGCCTTGGTATGGCTATTACAAAGAGTCTTGTTGAACTTATGGGTGGCACAATCCGTGTTGAAAGTGAAGAAGGTAAGGGAAGTACATTTATAGTCAACTTAAGGCTTAAAGCAGTTGATGAAAAGGATGTTGGTTTCTGGAAAGCCCATGGAATCAGCTGTGTAATGCTTGTTGCGGAAAAACCTGAAAGCTATGAGCAGATCAGAACAGCCCTTGAGGCTGATAAGGTAGAAATGCTTGAGTCCAAGACAGGATTCGAGGCAGTCCATGTCATTGAAAACTGTAACAGCGCAGAGAAGCTGATAGATCTGATCCTCATCGACAATGAAGTTGAAGCCATGTCTGCCGCAGAGATCGTGAGAATGGTAAGATCAAAAGACAGAAGAAATAACAGCCTTGTGCTTGTTATGGCAGATTCTTACGAGGATGTGGAAGATGAGCTCAAGAAAGCAGGAGCCAACGATATCCTTCCTAAGCCTGTCTTTATCTCAACTCTCAAGCAGATTGTTGAGGACATGACATCCAGAGCTTCGGCAAAAGAGACCAAGGAGGAAAAGAATCCTCTTGATGGCATGAAGTTCCTGGCAGCAGAGGACAATGATATTAACGCTGATATCCTTACTGAACTCATGAGCATGGAAGGCGCAACTGTAACAAGGGGCGTCAACGGTCAGGAAGTTGTGGAAATGTTTAAGGAGGCAAAAGAGGGCGACTATGACATGATACTTATGGATATTCAGATGCCTGTTATGAACGGTTATGAGGCAGCTGCAGCCATAAGGGCAATTCCAACTGACTGGGCGCAGAGGATACCTATCATAGCCATGACAGCCAACGCCTATGCAGATGATGTACAGCAGGCCTTTGATGCCGGCATGAATGCACATGTTTCAAAGCCTATAGATATCAAGGTTGTGGAGAGAACTATCTTAGAATTTAAGAAATAATTAAATGTCTTTTGACACATAAGTGTGAGACAATATATATAAAACTAGCATAATGGAGGAAATGACAGTGAGAGGGACAAAAAAGATTACTGAAGATATTTTTTGGATTGGAGCAAGTGACAGGAGACTGTCGAGATTTGAGAATATTTTTCCAATTCCTGAGGGAGTATCATACAACAGCTATTTTGTTGATGATGAGAAGACAGTAGTATTTGATACAGCAGATATTTCTGTATCTGATCAGTATATAGAAAATCTGAAAGAAGTTTTGGGTGATAAGAAGCTTGACTATCTCGTTGTTCTTCATATGGAGCCTGATCACTGCTCACTTATTGATACAGTTACAGCTTATTATCCGGATGTTACTGTCGTAGGTAATTCAAAGACATTTACATTTATGGAGCAGTTTTTCCCTTCGGCAGCAGGATTTAAAAAGCTGGAAGTAAAAGAGGGAGACACACTTTCCACAGGTAAGCATACTTTCCATTTTGTTGCAGCGCCAATGGTTCACTGGCCTGAAGTTCTGCTTGCCTATGACGATGCTTCAAAAGCTCTTTTCTCTGCAGATGCTTTTGGCACCTTCGGGGCGCTTGATGGTGGAATCTTCGCTGATGAGTATGACTATGAAAAAGCTTTTTTGGATTCTTCAAGAAGATATTATGCAAATATAGTTGGAAAATACGGAATGCAGGTGCAGGCTGCTCTGAAAAAGGCAGCAGGGCTTGATATTCAGATGATCCTTTCTCTTCACGGCCCGGTTTGGAGAAAGAATATAGAATGGCTGCTTGAAAAATATGAAAAGTGGAGCACTTATACTCCTGAGACAGAAGAAATAGCGCTTGTTTACGGAAGCCTTTATGGCCATACAAAGAGTGCAGCAGAGGCAGTTGCTTCAGGGCTCAGAGAAAAAGGAAAAGCCGTTAAAGTGCACGATGTATCAGGCACTGATGTTTCCTATCTGATTGGGGAAGTCTGGAGATGCAAGACGATAGTACTTATCTGCCCAACCTACAATGGAGGCGTTTATCCGCCAATGGAGGCATTTCTTAATGATATGATCGCCCTTGGAGTTCAGAACCGCACTTTTGCCCTTGGACAGAACGGAACCTGGGCGCCGATGACTGTTAAGCTCATGACAGACAAGCTCTCCGCGCTTAAGAATGTTACTATTCTGGAAAACACACTGACAATAAAGAGCGCGCTTCATAGTGCAGATCAGGGGCAGGTAGATGCTTTCGTTGATAGTATTGCAAAAGCGTAAATTTTTTTGACATAAGTACAGATAGTAATTATATTATTAATGGTCTAACAAAATTAAGAATTACTTTGGAGGAATGTTGTGAGAAAAGGATCTTTTTTTAAGAAGGCACTTGGCGCAGTGCTTACAGCAGTAACTGTTTTTGCAGCTGTTTCAAGCCATAGCCTTGTTACAAATAATGATGGAGCAGTAGCTCAGGCTGCAGGAAGAGTAGTAAGTATTAATTCATGTACTATTGCCGGTGATCAGGTAGTAGTAAATGTCTCAGCAGGTACACTTCCTTCTTCAGATGATGGAAAGTATTATCTTTATGCTGATGAAGTATATCAGGATGGCACAGTAGGAACTGTAGTTGCCACAACTGAGAGAGCAGGAAATGCTACTTTTACATTTCCACTTAATTTCTACTCAGCAGAGTCTAATTTAAGTAAAAAGTTTTTGGTAGCTGTAAAGAGCGGTGGTTCAATGGTTCAGGTAAGTGATGAGCACTACATCACAAACCCTGAAGCAATTGCAACAAAGACAGTTGCACGTAATGACCACGGTATGAAGGGTATCCTTCCTAACAGCGCTGATGAGGCTACTTTCAAGGACCTTGGAATCGCACAGATGGTCTACAACCTTTACATGGGCGATATTGTAGGACCTGGCGATGGTTCAAACGTTGTTCACTTTAGCTACAATGGTGCTGATTATCAGTTTAACGGAGCTGCTCTTGCTCAGTATGATGGATTTGTTCGCTGGTGTTCATTAAATAACTTCCAGCTTACAATGACAATCCTTAACAACAAGACAGAGGCAGCAGCTGATCTTATTCATCCACTTTCAAGAGATGAGCATGTTTGTCCCGGCTATGCCATGAATACCAAGGAAGATGCAGGAACTCAGCATATTAAAGCTATTGCAGCTTTCCTTGCCCAGAGATATTCTGGTGGAGCTTATGGAACTGTTGATAACTGGGTAATCGGTAACGAAGTTAATGCCAGAACAGAATGGTATTACATGAACTCAACCAACCTTGAGCTCAATGTAAGCGAGTATGTTAAGGCTTTCCGTATTTTCTACAATGAGATCAAGGCAGTTAATGCCAACGCAAGAGTGTATACTTCTTTTGATCAGGAATGGTGCAGAAAATCTAATCCCGGATGCTTCATGTCAAAAGAGTATCTTGATAGATTTAACTATTACATGAACCGTGAGGGTAATGTTGACTGGTCACTTTCAGTTCACCCTTACAATGCACCACTGTTTGACCCATATGCTTGGAAACAGCAGTCACAGTATGTAAGTCCTTCTCTTAATACTCCTTATATAACAATGGAGAATATTTACATACTTACAGATTATATGTGCCAGGCTTCATTCCTTGCACCAAGCGGAAATGTCCGTAACATCTCACTTTCAGAGATTGGATTCACATCAAGCTTTGGCGAGGATGCTCAGGCAGCTTCACTTACTTATGCATATACAATGGCTGAGAATAATCCTTATATTTCAAGCTTTATCCTCTTCAGAGAGACGGATAACGCTCATGAGATCGAGAGCCATATCGCTCAGGGATTAAAAAATCTTGATGGCAGCAAGAAAATGTCTTATGATTTTTACAAGTACCTTGGTACTGCACAGGCTGCTACATACAAGGCTCAGGCTTCTCAGATCATCGGACAGGACGTTGATGCACTTGTAACTAACAGAACATTCCTTTCAAGAAATGGATGGTTCTTAAACGACTAATAGCAGATTTTTGCGGCAGACCAGATGGGCTGCCGCTTTTCTTTTTGTAAAAAACGTGTTAGGGGTGAAATAATGGATAGAGATTTGTTAGGGAGTATGTATAACGACTTTTTTACCAGTATTCCGAAAACAACTGATGTAAAAAAGCCTGAGGTTAAGAGCGAGGCAGATGCTGTAAAACAGGCAAGAGATGCCATAGATGAGGCAAAAGAGCTGGTAAAGTCCGGACCTACTGTTGAGAAAACTGAGGAAGAAAAGCCAGCAGAGCCTGAAACAGATCCAATGGAGGATTTAGACAAGCTGATCGGCCTTGATACAATAAAGGATGATGTAAAAGAGCTGGCTTCTTTCGTTAAGGTTCAAAAGGCCAGAAAGGAACAGGGACTTAAATCTGTACCGGTTTCACTTCACCTTGTTTTTACAGGTAATCCCGGAACAGGAAAGACAACTGTAGCAAGGATCATTGCAAGGATTTATAAGCAGATCGGAGTTCTTTCAAAGGGGCAGCTTGTTGAGGTTGACAGATCAGGCCTTGTTGCAGGATATGTAGGTCAGACTGCCATAAAGACTCAGGAGCAGATAAAAAAGGCAATGGGAGGAGTTCTTTTTATTGATGAAGCGTATTCCCTTGCTCAGAAAGATGATGCATTTGGTCAGGAGGCAATAGATACAATACTTAAGGCAATGGAAGATAACAGAGATGATTTTGTTGTCATTGTTGCCGGATATACAGGGCCTATGAAGAAGTTCATCGACAGCAATCCGGGACTTAAGTCCAGATTCAATAAGTATATTGAATTCCCGGATTATAACATAGATGAGCTTGAGAAAATATTCTATATGAATTGTGAAAAATACGATTACACTGTGGAAGAGGATGCAAAGCATCAGATAAGGGCGCTTATTACTGCCAAGAAGATCGAAAACATCGACAATTTTGCTAATGCCAGAGAGGTCAGAAATCTTTTCGAAGAGATAATAACCAATCAGGCCAGAAGAGTTGCAACACTGGAGAATCCTTCAAGTGAAGATATGATGAAGATTGTGCTTGAAGATCTCAGTGATAAGGTTGAAGAAGGCTCAGGGGAGTGACACCCTGAGCCTTCTTGCATAATTTAATATAGAACCGAAGAGTTTGTATTAGAGCTTTTATCAAGCATTGCTCTCGTGAAGTGAAGTGGAATCAATATCTCCAAAGAGGCCAAGCTTGTAGAGTGCCGGGCGAAGTGCAATGTAGGCAACTACTGCGATTGCTGAGTTTATTACGGCATTTATGATAGTTGTGTAAGTTGTTACTGCTACAAGGGCCTTGATGGCAGAAGCAGCTTTTTCTGCATCAGGAGTTAAAAGTGTGAACCATACATATTTTAGTGAAGGCTCAAAAATGCAGTTAAATCCAAGTGCAGCTACAGCTGAAATAATTGACCATTTTACAATGTATGTCTTTGGATGATTATGTGAAATGTTAGCAATCTTATGAGCAACGAGACCTGCTATAAGACCAATAACAAGCTTGCAGATAAATGTTCTGGGAGCTGACTGGGCATATCCTCCGAGGATATCAGCAAGAGAAAGTCCGATAGCACCGGCGATTCCGCCATAAGGGCCACCAAGTAAAAGTGCCCCGAGGACTACAAATGCATTTCCTACATGAATCTTGGTTCCGGCAGCGTTGATAGCAGGAAAGATTGCGTATCCGACGTAGCAAAGAGCTGCCATGAGGCCTGAATAGGTTAACTTGAGTAAAGTCTGATTCTT
Organism: Butyrivibrio sp. AE2015; assembly: GCF_000420825.1. Classification (GTDB taxonomy): domain Bacteria; phylum Bacillota; class Clostridia; order Lachnospirales; family Lachnospiraceae; genus Butyrivibrio. The sequence goes on from NZ_ATVR01000001.1 coordinate 160,485, forward strand.
TTCACGATTGTTCATAATATTGCTCCTCCGTGTTGTTTTTTCATACTGTGTAATATAACATTAAGGTGGTACTATTAAAATTACCAAAAATGGAGAAAATTATATGACCAGATATATAGAAATATATGAAGATGTCAGGAAAAAAATAGTATCAGGTGTTTATGCTTATAATACAAAACTTCCGTCAAAACGTGTGACTGCGGAAAACTATGGGGTAAGCGTGATCACAGTTGAGCATGCTTATGAGCTGCTTGTGGAAGAGGGGTATGTTTTTACCAGGGAAAAAAGTGGGTATTTTGTAAGCTATAGGGAGAATGAATACTTTTCCGGTAATAAATCAGAGCAGCCAATTAGAAAGGTAAGCAGTTTTAAAGTGGCCGAGAAGGCAGAAGAGATTTCTTTTAACATATATGCCAAGACCGCCCGAAGAGTGCTGTCAGAATACGGGGAAGAGATCAAGGTAAGGCCTGACGCTTATGGCTGCGAAAACTTAAGAATGGCCATATCGGATTATCTTGCCAAAAACAGGGGGATAGAGGCGGATTATAGAAGAATTGTCATAGGCTCCGGAGCAGAGTATTTATATGGCCTTATAGTAAGGGCTTTGGGAAGAGAAAAAATATTTGCTATTGAGGATCCGTCTTATCACAAAATTTTAAATGTGTATGAAGCTGAGGGAGTAATTACTGATAAACTGCCGCTGGTAGCAGATGGAATAAACAGCGAATCCTTGTGGGAAAGCAGCGCAGAAGTCCTTCATGTCACCCCTTACCGAAGCTTCCCAACAGGAGTTACAGCCTCTGCAGCAAAGAAATCTGAGTATATCAAATGGAGCCGGAAGCGGAATGGAATCATTATAGAGGACGATTTTGAATCAGAGTTTTCAGAGAGCAGAAAGCCTGAAGAGACTCTGTATTCACGGGATGACAGTGGAAGAGTTATCTATGTTAATACTTTTAGCAGAACCATCGGCTCTTTTATGAGAACTGCCTATATGGTAATTCCTGAGAGGCTTGAAGAGCAGTTTAGGGATAGGATTGGTTTTTATTCCTGTACAGTTCCGGCTCTTGAGCAGTATATTTTGGCTGAACTTATTGAAAATGGGGACTTTGTGAGGCATATCAACAGAGTCAGAAGAAAAAGAAGAGAAAATCATAATGACAAAATGTAAAATATAGTTGACATTATGCTATCGCAAGTGTATTATGTAACTATCAGCTGAGAAAGTAGTTTATAAATTTGATTCTTTTTTGGAGGTTAGTTATGAGTAGTTATTCATTGGGAGTAATAGTTGGACTTGCAGTTACATTTGCGATTTTACTGATATCATTTTTTCTTAGGAAAAGGTATCATGCAGGAGAGGAGCACTACGACGAAAGGCAGATACTTATAAGAGGCAAGGGTTATAAGATAAGCTTCATGACAGTTGTCTGTATAAATGTATTTTATTCTATTTTCTTCTATGGGATAACAAAAGAGTTTGTTTCTCCACAGTTTGTGGTACTTGCATCAGCATATATCGGTATAGTTGTTTACACATTGTACTGCATATTTAACGATGCATATCTGCAGGTTGGCCAGAAGGCAAAAACATGGATAATAGTTCTACTTATAGTTACTATAAGCAATGCATACTGTGCAATAGTAAGTCTTGACCGCGGCTTTAATGATGCAGGTTTTGCAACAAGTTTTTCATTTAATATTTTGTTTGCAGTTTCTTTTGCGATAGTTCTTGTTGGTATAGCGATCAAGTATTTATTGGATAAGAGAGGTGCTGCGGATGAAGAATCTTAAGATGAAAGCTGCCCGCGCCGGCAAGGATCTGTCCCAGCAGCAACTTGCCGATCTGTGCGGGGTATCAAGGCAGACGATCAATGCCATAGAAAAGGGGGACTACAATCCCACAATCAGCCTTTGTATTGCTATATGCAAGGCTCTTGATAAAACACTTGATGAATTGTTCTGGGAGTAACAAAAGAAGGTGGATACATTTGCTTACCAAAAAGCGGATTTGAGAAATTCTCAAATCCGCTTTTATCTTTAAGTTGACTCATTGGGGCGGTTCCATTTTCTATCCCAGGTTTCCATAACTTCGTCCCATACAGATGGTCGCAAAATAAAATAGGCAATTACAAGTTCAACTACAGAAAGAACAAGATTTAGAACTATATCTGAAGTTTTTAGAGCGCCATCCAGTATTCCTTCTGATACCAGATCAACATTCATGAAAGCATATATATCGTTAATTGTATGAGCGATAATTGATGGTAAAAGACTTCCACTTCGAAGGAAAAGTGCCGCGAACATGATGCCTGAACAGGTTGCGGTAACTACTTGTAAAATAGAAGAATCTATTCTTGCGCCTGCTAATATGTTTGCAGCATGTACCAGGCCGAATACTAATCCTGTTGCTATGACTACCCATGGTATTAGAGATTTCTTTTTTATCTGTCTCATCAGGTATGAAGCCGGAAGACCTCTGAATATAGTTTCTTCAACAGTTCCTGCGACACAGGCCATAAGGACAGAGTGCAATGTGGGAGGTGCAAAGTTTGTTTTTAGAATGAGGGAAGTTATAACATCCGGCAAAAGCCATATTATAACTATGATAAAACCAATAATGATCCATCTGCCAAGATTAATTGTTTTAAGAGTGCCCTCATACTCGGGATAGAACCATCTTTTATAAATACATAGTGTAATGAAAGCACCAACTATTAAACCAATATAATTAATATCTTCTGTTGGTAATGGAATGATTCTATTTAGTACGATAGAAGCTATCGATGCAACAACATTACTTATGATCGCGCCCCAAAGCATAAGCCCTATTGTTCCAATAAGCCAATGCTTATCGAGGATTTTATGATTTATGATTTTCTTTTCTCTTGTTTTCATGATTGCGCTCACCTCCATAATTGCTATTCTATATAAATGTTATCACAAAATAGAATGGTAAATGAAGATGTAGCATGGAAAAAAAGTAGAACTGAGATAGAAAAAGCGGGTATGAGAATTTCTCAAACCCGCTTAAATACTGAGTCGAGGCGACAAGATTCGAACTTGCGGCCTCTGCGTCCCGAACGCAGCGCTCTACCAAACTGAGCCACGCCTCGATATATCACAAACCGAAAAAAATATAGGCGAATTAACCGCCTATCGAGAAATAATGATTCATAAAAAAGAACCATTTGATACTTGCTCAACATAAGAATTATAAGCTGTCTATAAAGGAAATGCAACATAAATTGACCGATACTTTTTTGTAATTTCTTTTCCCTGGTACAACTTTCTGATAATTTCGTGCCTTTATTATCAACAGTTTTCGTTGTTGCGTATATTTACAGGTGTTATAATGAATATGCTGCAAATGGTTTCCTTCTTTTTATAGGAGAAAATTATGGATAAGGGAAATGTTTTGGTAGTTGGTTATGCAGGGGTTGGAAAATCCACATTGATAAAAACTGTCCTGGGTGAAACAGCAATGAAAAAACCTGTTGGCGGAAGTACCAATCAGGATTTTCAAGTATATGAAAACCCCAATATCTCTTTCAGGCTTATAGACACAACCGGCATAGAACCCGGTGTCTTTAAAGAGCAGAAAGCCGTAAACGCAGTAAGAAAATGGTCCGGGAGCATTATTAAGGCGGGGAAAAAAGAAGATCACATAAGCGTTATCTGGTTTTGCATTGATCGCTATACAGCCAAGCTTTTCCCAAAAACAATTGATTCCTTTATGGATGCCATAAGCATTTGGAAAAACGTGCCTATAGTCGTAGTGATAACTCAATCCTACACAGAAGAGGAAGCTAATCAGACAAAAGAAATAGTAGAAAAAGCATTTTTATCAAAGAAAAAATATGTTACAAGACTTGCAGATATCGCCTCTGTAATTGCAAAACCAAAGAATACCGAAGATGGTAGTATTCTGCCTCCGATGGGCATAACAGAACTGATCGAATTGACGAATAATCTTTTACCGGTTGGGCTTCAGGCTGCAGAAAAAGACATTGCGCGTTATAATCTTGCAAGAAAAAGAGCTATGTCCCACGCAATTGTCAGCGTTGCCACTCTCGCAGGAATTACTGTAGGTAGTGTTGGTACGCCTGTAGTTGATCTCATGATACTAAAGCCTACGGAATCGTTGGAAATCGAATCGATTTTCAAAATCTGGGGTATAAAGAAAACAAAGAAGTCAAAAGAACTATTAAAACTCATGCTAGACATTGGTACTTTAAGCATTACTGGAAAAACAATAGCTTCAAGTTTAAAGTTAATACCCGGAATAAATATAGGAGCCGCACTAATAAATGCTTTTATCTCCGGAACTATTGTCTTTGCGTTAGGTGAAGCATCATCCTATATTTTTGAACAGATATATACCGGTAAAAAAACTATCAATGATCTTGAATGGGTAAAAAAAGTCCTTGATGACAAATTGACAAGTACCGCGCTAGATAAGGTGACATTTTCGGTAAAAAATATATCAAAAAATGCTGATAATAAGGAAATACTGGAAGCTGTAGTATCTTCATTTTCCAAAAAAGTTCCAGCGACATAAGTGTTTGATCTTCAACCTTGTTGTTTGTACCAGTAAATAAAAGTGGCCTTATAACCCCGTCCCCTAGTACCATTTCGGTCTTCACACAACAAAAAAGGACATCCAACCGGATGTCCTTTTTTAGAGCGATAGACGGGGCTCGAACCCGCGGTCTCGACCTTGGCAAGGTCGCGCGTTACCAACTACGCCACTATCGCATTCATATGAGTGTCACATCTGTGACAACGAATTGATTTTAGAATAAATTTAGTGTATTGTCAACATATAATTCAAATTTTTATTTTAAAGAGGAATTAAAATGTCAGAAATAAGTATTTCAAATGCTGTAGCAATATTAAAGAAGGGCCAGGGCCGTGAACTAAAAAAGGGCGGCCTCTGGGTTTATGACAATGAAATAGATAAGGTAGAAGGTTCTTTTGAAAACGGAGATATTATTGAGCTTCATGATTTCGATGGATATTTTATGGGGTATGGTTTCATCAATGTTAAGTCCAAGATCAGGATCAGAATGATGTCCCGCAGAAAAGAGAATCCTGTCACGAAAGAGCTCATAGAAAAGAGAATCCGTGATGCCTGGGAGTACAGAAAAGCTGTACTTGCTACCAACGAGCCGATAAATGAGCTTTCATGCAGACTTATTTTTGGTGAGGCAGATTTTTTGCCTGGAATAACAATTGATAAATTCTCAGATGTTCTTGTAATAGAGTCACTTGCGCTTGGAACAGACAGGATGAAAGAACTCATAATTGATCTTTGTAAGAAAGTTCTGGGGGAAGATGGCATTGAGATTAAGGGCGTCTATGAGAGAAGTGATGCCAAGGTAAGAGAACTTGAGGGACTTGAGAGAACTAAAGGCTTTATCGGAAAAGAGTTCGATACAAAAGTCATCATTACAGAGAATGGTGTTAAGTATTACGTAGATGTAGAAAATGGCCAGAAGACAGGCTTTTTCCTTGATCAGAAGAACAACAGAAAGGCAATTGCATCTTTTTGTAAGGGTAAAAAGGTATTGGACTGCTTTACTCACACAGGATCTTTTGCACTTAACTGTGCGGCAGCAGGCGCGGAGTCTGTGCTTGGAGTAGATGCATCAGACCTTGGTTGCAAGCAGGCTGAAGAAAACGCAGCTCTTAATGGCCTTGAAAACATAGCAAAATTCCAGTGTGCGGACGTGTTTGAACTTTTGCCGGATCTTGAGAAAAAGGGAGAGCTCTTTGATGTGGTAATCCTTGATCCTCCGGCGTTTACAAAGTCCAGAGCGTCAATTAAAAAGGCAGCTACAGGATATAAAGAGATAAATATGCGTGGCATGAAGCTCGTTAAAAACGGCGGATTTTTGGCTACATGTTCATGCTCACATTTTATGGATGAAGAGTTGTTCCTTAAGACAATTGCTGATGCAGCCCATGATGCTCATAAGAGAATAAAGCAGGTTGAGTTCAGGCAGCAGGCGGCAGATCACCCGATTTTGGTTGGCGGAACTTCATCTTATTATTTAAAATTCGTAATCTATCAGGTCTGTGATGAGATGTAACAGCGTTTTTTTATTGTAGGGGTAATAAAATGTCTAATTCGATAAAAAATATAATCAAGGATATGACACTAGAGGAAAAGGCAAGTCTGTGTTCAGGAGCTGATTTTTGGCATACCAAGGCAGTGGAACGCTTGGGAGTACCTGCAATCATGGTGTCTGATGGACCTCATGGTCTGCGCAAACAGGCAGAAGAAGCTGATCATCTTGGAATCAATGACAGTATCTCAGCCGTTTGTTTTCCTGCTGCTTGTGCAACAGCTGCAAGCTTCGACGTGGATCTTATCAGAGAGATGGGAGAAACAATCGGCAATGAGTGCCAGGCTGAAAATGTAGGTGTCGTCCTTGGTCCTGCTGTTAATATCAAAAGAAGTCCTTTGTGCGGGCGTAATTTTGAATACTTTTCTGAAGATCCATTTTTAGCTGGTGAGATGGCTGCGTCATATATAAATGGCGTACAGTCAAAAGATGTAGGAACCAGTATCAAACATTTCGCAGTTAACAATCAGGAATATCGTAGAATGAGCACCTCAGCAGAGGTTTCCGAAAGGGCGCTGCATGAGATTTATTTTCCTGCCTTTGAAACAGCAGTGAAGAAGTCTCAGCCCTGGACGGTTATGTGCAGCTATAACAAGATAAATGGCACATATGCTTCGGATAATAAATATCTTTTGACAGATGTCCTCAGAGATATGTGGGGCTTTGAAGGCTTTGTCATGACTGACTGGGGCGCTGTAGATGATAGAGTACAGGGAATAAAGGCTGGTCTTGAGCTTGAGATGCCGGGGCCAGGAACGCTCAATGATAAAAAAATTGTAGAAGCGGTAAAGAGCGGTGCGCTCGAAGAGGACAAGCTTGATGCAGCTGTGGAAAAGATAATGGAGATAGTCTACAGATTTGTGGATAACCATGGCAAATACGCTGACGCTGTATTTGACAGAGATAAAGATCATGATAAGGCTGTCAGGATTGCAGGTGAATGTGCAGTTCTTTTGCAGAATAACGGAGTACTTCCTATTGCTGCAGACAAAAAGGTAGCCTACATTGGCGGATTTGCCAAAACACCAAGATACCAGGGCGGCGGTTCCAGCCATATAAATTCTTCAAAAGTAGTAAGTGCTCTTGATGAAGCGGCAAAAAGAAGCAGAAATGTTGAATTTGCTCCTGCATTTCCAATTGATGCGGATAGCATAACAGACAAAGATCTGGCAGATGCAATTGAGCTGGCAAAATCTGTAGATGTTGCGGTAATATTTGCAGGCCTTCCGGACTATATAGAGTCTGAAGGATATGACAGAGCGGATATGAAGCTTCCTGCAGTCCAGATAAAGCTTATCGAAGAGGTAGCAAAAGTTCAGAAGAATACTGTAGTTGTTCTTCATAACGGAAGCCCTATCGAGGCAGATTGGGCAGAAAATGTGGGAGCAATCCTTGAAATGTACCTTGGTGGACAGGGAGTTGGTGTGGCTACAGACAAGCTTTTGTTTGGTGAGATAAGTCCAAGCGGACACCTTGCAGAGAGTTTTCCTTACCATCTTGAGGATAACCCAAGTTATCTGAATTTCCCCGGAGATGGAAGAACAATTGATTACGCTGAGGGTGTATACATCGGATACAGATATTACGACACCAAGAAAATGCCTGTCAGATGGGCATTTGGGCATGGTCTGTCCTATACAACATTTAAGATTGATAATCTGAAGCTTTCCAGCAGCACAATGACTGACAATTCTGAAATAGAAGTTTCTGTAGATGTAACAAATACAGGAAACATGGCAGGAAAAGAAGTTGTTCAGCTGTATGTAAGCGACCACACAGGTACTTTCGGTAGACCGGTAAAAGAGCTAAAGGGCTTTAAGAAAGTTTCTTTAAATCCGGGAGAAACAAAGACGGTTAGTATAACAATCGATAGTCGCAGCCTGGCTTACTGGAACAGTGATATGAAGGGATGGTATGCGCCTTCAGGAGATTATGAAATCCTGGTTGGAGATTCCAGCGACCATATTGTGTGCAGCGCTTCTGTGCAGAATGAAACAAAAGTACTGCCACCATTTAAGATTGATGGAGCAACTACTATTGAGGAACTGGCTACTGATCCGAGAACTGCAAAGGCATATAAGAAGATGATGAACGAACTTGCCCAAAAGTCCGGAATGTTCGCTGCAGCTACAGACAAAGAAAATCCTGATATGATGCTTGTTGAAATGATAAAAGGAATGCCGCTTAAGAGTCTTGCAAGCTTTGGCGTTGACATAGATCTGGAGACATTAGTGGCGACACTGCAAAGGGCTGCAGATCAATAAGAAGGAAATAATTTTCATATAATTTGTTAAAAAATATTGACATCTATCGCATAATGCTTTAATATTATTTTTGCTGTCGCGAAAGCGACTTTACATATATGCGATAGTGGCGTAGTTGGTAACGCGCGACCTTGCCAAGGTCGAGACCGCGGGTTCGAGCCCCGTCTATCGCTCTTGTAAGAAAAAAACCTCAGACAATGTCTGAGGTTTTTTATGCTCTTTATTTTAAAGGGACGCAGTGCTTGTCGTTTATGTCGCAGACCTTCTGAACTCTTCTTCTGTATTTTTCCTCCATGAGAGGATCAGTTGACAGCCATGTCTTAACGATTTCCATGGACATAAGGCCGCCGATGATCTTAGCTCCGAGGCACAGGATGTTAGAATCTGTGTGCTCTCTTGCGAGCTTGGCGCAAAGAGGATCCTGACAAACTGCTGCGTAGCATCCGCTTATTTTATTGGCGATAAGAGCGCTGCCATAGCCTACTCCGTCGCAAAAAATACCTCGGTCGCATTCGCCTTTGGCAACTGCCAGGGCAGCAGGATAAACAAAGTCGGACAGATCACATGAGTTGTTATCGTAAGTGCCAAAGTCCTTAACTTCGTGTCCCTGAGAGATAAGGTATGCCTTTATCTCTTCTTTCATCTGGGTTCCAGCATGATCATTAGCCATTGCAATTTTCATAGTACTTACCTCATATAATTTTAAAATGCATTATCTCCGGCCTTTCTGTCCAGATCCATTATAAGGAAGCAGACAAAAAGCAGTACCGCAGATGTCCATATTGTTACCTCACCAAATAATTGCGAAAAATTACCGCCGATGCCTGCTCCACAAGCAAAGGTAAAGACCACAGCCATATAATCAAAAGCTTTGAACAGATCTTGTTTATCTCTGCTTCTTAAAAAGGCTGCAAAAGCAGTGGTGCCACTTTTCATATTACCGATACACATGGTGCTGGCGTAAGGGTTTTTATGAACTTTTTGGAATGAATATAATTGTAATGCGCAGGCAAAAGAGATCATACAGCTTGCCAATGTATTAGTATTTTGTGGAAGAAAACCTACCACGATCATTATTGCGATTTCTGCAAGGACGATACCCTGTCTCCAGTGAAGCGCTTTTGCATTCTTATATTTGCTTTTCACAATATCTGCAATAAATATTCCGCTCACAAAAGAGAGAAGTGGGAAAAGATATTTAAGACCTCTGGCTAAGTGTCCTTCCATAAGATAAGTGCTCATTAGTACGATGTTTCCTGTCTGTGCATTGGCAAAGACTTTATCACGAACTATATATGTATAAGCGTCTTGAAAACCTCCGCTGAAGGCTAATATAAGGTTTAAAAATAAAGAATTTGAGATTTGTTCCTGGTTGGTGATCCTGTTTTTGATCTTATTTCTGTTAATCATAGTGCTCCTCTATAATTCACTATTATAGCACTCATGTGAAAACTTTTGTTCCGGTCACCATTATTAATAGATTGTACACAAGACAAAATGATGATAGAATCGTGCTAATGAGCAGTGGGAGTCTTTCCCATAAAGATTTTGATAATAACATTAAGGAGCACAGTTATGACAGATTATAATTTACTTGCACAGCAGATCAAAGTGCTGGCAGAGGATGAACCCAATTTTTTACCTGTTTTTTCCAATGCATCAGCATTATTATATGAAAACATGGAGGACCTCAACTGGGCGGGATTTTACCTTATGGATAAAGGATCTCTTTTGCTGGGACCATTCCAGGGAAAGGTGGCCTGCATCAGAATCGAGCTTGGAAAAGGCGTTTGCGGAACAGCAGCAGGAAATGATGAGACACAGCTTGTAAAAAATGTTCATGAGTTTGCTGGACATATTGCCTGTGACAGCGCGTCCAATTCTGAAATCGTCGTACCGATCCACAAAGATGGAAAGGTGGTAGCTGTACTTGATATCGACAGCCCCAGCCTTGGCAGATTTACAGAGGAAGACAAAACTGGTCTTGAGGACTTTGTAAAGGTGCTCGAAGAAGTAGTGGATTTTAGTGGAGTATCCTTTGAATAACAGTTTATAAACGCTTAATTGTTTGTTTATAATCATAAAATGCAGGAACAATAAGGGGTAAAATAACGATATGAAGGATAGGATTTCTTTTTCCAGTGATTACACAAAGGGCGCTCACCCACTGATCTTGCAGCGTTTGCAGGAGACAAATTTTGAACAGATTGTTGGGTATGGAACAGATGATTATTGCAAGCAGGCAGCGGATAAAATCAAGAAGAGCTGCAATGTAAAAGATGCAGATGTGTTCTTTTTAGTCGGAGGTACTCAGACAAACCAAACGGTCATCGATATGCTTCTTGAGCCATACGAGGGCGTTGTTGCTGCGCAGACGGGTCATGTTGCCGCCCATGAAGCCGGAGCTATTGAATTTTCAGGGCATAAAGTCCTGACTCTTCCAAGTTTTAATGAAGAGCCTCAGTTTACAGATAAGAAAAAGCCATGTTATTCAGACCAGGTCGGCAAGATAAAAGGCGTTGATCTAAAGAAACTCATTGAGGACTTTTACGCCGACGACAATCATGAGCACATGGTTTTCCCAGGGGCAGTTTACATTTCCCATCCCACGGAATATGGCACATTGTACTCCAAGGCTGAACTCGAGGAGATATCAGGAATCTGCAGAGAGTACAAAATCCCACTGTTCCTCGACGGAGCAAGACTTGGCTATGGTCTTATGAGCAAAAGAACTGACGTCACAATAGAGGACATAGCCAGACTTGTAGATGTTTTCTATGTGGGCGGAACCAAGGTTGGAGCATTGTTTGGAGAAGCAGTTGTATTTCCAAAGGGTGTCCCTGTTAAGCATCCTGTTCCTGTGATAAAGCAGCACGGCGCGCTTCTTGCAAAGGGCTGGCTTCTTGGCCTTCAGTTCGACACTCTTTTTACAGATGATCTCTACATGAAGATCAGCAAGAATGCAATAGAAATGGCTGAGATCCTCAGAAAAAAGCTTGTTGAGAGAGGTTATCAGATATATATCGACTCCCCAACAAACCAGCAGTTTGTTGTTATGGAAGATAATAAGTTAAAAGAGCTTTCAGAGCATGTAGGTTACGGATTCTGGGAGAAACTTGATGATACCCATACCGTTGCGAGATTTGCTACAGACTGGGCAACAACGGAAGAAGATATTGATACACTTTTTAAGTATTTATGATGAGTCAATAAATAAAAAAGCTTACCTTGTCACATAGGTAAGCTTTTTTCTATTTATTATTTAATGCGTGGAACGCTTTTTATATTTTCAAAAGAAACATTCTCACAGTATTCCATATGAATGCTGTCTGCACCTTCTGCAGGATTTTCCATAGTTATATTTTTGAAAGAGATATTTTTTATCTCGTAACCGGGCTCATCAAATCCACACAGGAGAATTGATGGGCAGTCGTGCCACTCATTTTTGCCGGCATTGTTGTCGAGATAGCGCCCTAGGATATGGAGTCTTTCAAAGTGACAAAAGCCTAGTACCGGAGGTACTTTTGAGCCTTCGCCATCATCGTTGTAGCCAACAGAATGCATTTGAATGTGAGAAGCAGTTATATCTCTTACAAGGACATTTTTAACATATCCGCCTCGCTTTTTTGTGGCTTTAATCTCAATTCCAGACCAGGTGGGCCCCATATCGCAGTCCCAAAGCCTTACATCTTCAACGCCTCCGGACATTTCACTTCCTATGCAAAGGCCATGGCCAAAGTGACAGATACTGTCAAAAACTCGAATGTGTTTGGTAGGTCTGTTTATTACGTTTCCTTCAGGATTTTTGCCTGATTTGATAGCTACTGAATCATCCTCTGTGTAGAACTCGCAGGCATATAGCGTTGAGTTTGTTGATGAATCGGGGTCCCAGCCATCTCCATTCCAGACGCCTTCAGATTTCAAAATGCAGTGGTCAGTTACGACTCTGTCGGAATAGATGAAGTGGAGATTCCAGGAAGGTCCGTATCCAAGGGTGAGGCCATGGATCCAAATGTTCTGACAGTTGCTCATGTTGATGAGTCTTCCGCGAAATCTGCTGGCAATGGTCTCCGGCTTTTCATATTCTTTTATCTTATCTCCGAGAGATGCGATGTAGTCTTTTAAGCGCTCCCCCTCAATTCTGGCGATGGCTTTCGCAAGAGTAGCTCCGCCGCCCATGATGCTTCCTTTTCCATGAATCAGTACATTTTCGCAATTGTATCCGGCGTCATGATCGAGCTCACCCATATTAAGAAGGCTCCTGTAGCACTCCATTTCATAACCTTCAAAGCGGCTCTTTATCTTGGGAAGATAGTCGAAAGGCTCTTCAGATCCCTGCAAAAGAGCTCCCTCATCAAGGTATATTTCTGTGTCTGAATGAACATTTAGAGCGCCTGTCAAAAATGTTCCGGCGGGAATATAGAGAGATGTCTTTTCATCACAGGCATCGAGAGCGGCCTGGATAGCATCGGTGTTTAATGTTTTTCCGTCGCCTACCGCATAGTACGGAGCTTTTGTGATGTCGATCCTCTCACGTGTTTTTTTGGTGTGGATCTTAAGATCCCCCAGAAGAACCGGATCTTTTTTGCCTGATCCATCCTTATCAGGAGAATATACGATATAAACCGATATTCCATAGGAAGTATCAGGAGTAAGACCTGTGAGAGAAGCGTGGGTCTTATTAGTCTTTATGGTGTCAAGAGTCTCGGCATTTACCACCAGGTACTCACAAGCAGGATCTGCATCTAGCGGAAGATCCCAAAAGATTTCTGCGAAGGTATCGGCAACTCTGTAATCTAAAAGAAAATCAAAACAAATACTCATAGGAAATCCTCTTTTCTAATGTATAAATCCATCATACGTGCAGAGAAAAAATGAATCTATCTGAAAATGACCTTAAATCACGCAGTTTCAACCATACGAAAAAACATTAAAATAATATGCAAAATCCTAAACAAAAGGGTTATAATACAGTTGTAGCTTGAAATTTGCCGATGGGGCGGCAATTTTTTACATCAGGAGGGAAAAGGTATGAAGAAATATTTAGCAGAGTGTATTGGGACAGCGGTATTAGTAGTGCTTGGTTGTGGAACAGCGATGCTTGTCGGGTGCGACGCAGCAAATGGCAGTGGATATCTTCTGACTGCGCTTGCTTTTGGTCTGACTATCGTTGGCATGGCTTATTGTGTTGGTAATATATCAGGGTGCCATATCAATCCGGCAGTTTCACTCGGTGTATTTATGAGAGGCGGGTTATCACTTAATGATTTCATCGGTTATGTGATCTCTCAAGTATTGGGATCAATAATCGGATCAGGGATCCTGGCAATTATCTTTGGAGTTGGCGGCGTGACTGATAAGACAGGAGGATTTGGCGCAAACGGGCTGGCCGGTGTAAATGGCAATCCTTTGGCAGGTCTTTGCGTTGAGATAGTTCTTACATTTGTATTTGTATTTACTATTCTCGGTGTTACATCAGATAAAGCAGGTCACGGCTCTTTTGGCGGACTTATCATAGGCTTTACTCTTGTTCTTGTTCATATTCTTGGAATCGGACTTACCGGAACATCTGTAAATCCGGCAAGAAGTTTTGGCCCTGCATTATTTGCAGCATTTACAGGAAATTCAGCACCTCTTGCAAGCCTTTGGGTATTCATTGTTGGACCACTTGCAGGGGCAGCAATTGCAGCTCTTTTGTATAATTATCTTGAAGAGTAATTTTTATCTTGCATGGTAAAAAAATAAGTAGTATTATATGAACGTTATTAAGAATAAAAAAGCTGTGACGAAGACAGTAGGCAGTGTATGAAAGCTTTCAGAGAGCCGGCGGTTGGTGTGAGCCGGTGCGAGTAGGCGCTATCGAAAATCACTTCTGAGCTGCAGGATTGAACCTATAGTAGATCCTGACGAGTATCCCATCGTTAACGGGAAGCGTATTCAACCATTTTAAATGGCGCGTATGTGTAAACAGGTGGTATAACGAGAGTGTAATTACAGCCTCGTCCTTTTTACAAGGACGGGGCTTTTTTTTGAGCAGAGCACCTGGCGAGGTATTATCGAGCCTGGTGTGAGCCATGGGTGAACACTTAGCGAGACTATGTCGAGCTTAGTGAGAATCCCAGTAATGATGAAAGGAGCAAATTATGTACACAAAAGTCGAAACTGACATGAATTTCGTCGGCAGAGAGAAAAAGATTGAAGAATTCTGGAAAAAAGAAAACATCTTCCAGAAGAGTGTTGACACCAGAAGTAAGGGTGAAATGTATATGTTCTATGATGGCCCGCCAACAGCCAATGGTAAGCCACATATCGGACACGTTCTTACCCGTGCTATCAAGGATATGATCCCGAGATACCGTACAATGAAGGGATATACAGTTCCACGTAAGGCTGGTTGGGATACACACGGTCTTCCTGTTGAGCTCGAAGTTGAGAAGATGCTTGGTCTTGATGGCAAAGAGCAGATCGAAGAGTACGGAATGGAGCCTTTCATCAAAAAATGTAAGGAATCTGTTTGGAAATATAAAGGAATGTGGGAAGATTTCTCAGGCACAGTCGGATTCTGGGCTGATATGGAACACCCATATATCACATACGATGACAATTTCATTGAGTCTGAATGGTGGGCTCTTAATGAGATTTGGAAGAAAGGTCTTTTATACAAGGGCTTTAAGGTAGTTCCTTACTGTCCTCGTTGTGGCACACCTCTTTCATCACACGAGGTTGCACAGGGCTATAAGACATTAAAAGAGCGTTCAGCTATCGTTCGTTTCAAGGTTAAGGGCGAGGATGCTTACTTCCTTGCATGGACAACAACACCTTGGACACTTCCTTCAAACATCGGACTTTGCGTAAACCCTGATGAGAAATACATCAAGGTTAAGGCAGCAGATGGCAACGTATACTATCTTGCTCAGGCACTTGCAGATAACGTACTTGGAAGCCTTGCAAAAGAAGAAGGCGAAAAGGCTTATGAAGTTCTTGAGACATACGTTGGTACAGACCTTGAGTACAAAGAGTATGAGCCACTTTATCAGTGCGCAGCTGATGAGACAGAGAAACAGCACAAGAAGGCCTTCTTTATCTACTGCGATACATATGTAACTATGACAGATGGTACAGGTATTGTACATATCGCTCCTGCATTCGGTGAAGATGACGCAAGAGTTGGTCGTAAGTATGATGCTCCTCTTGTTCAGATGGTTGATTCAGAGGGACGCCTTAAACCTGAAACTCCTTTTGCTGGCATGAGATGTAAGCCTACACAGAAGGAAATGGATGAGGGTGCTATCAGCGCAGATCCAGAGGTATTAAAAGACCTTGATAAGAGAGGACTTCTCTTTGGTGCACCAAAGATGGAGCATGATTATCCTCACTGCTGGAGATGTGGAACACCACTTCTTTACTATGCTCGTTCATCATGGTTCATCAAAGTTACAGAAGTTAAGGATGACCTTATCCGCAACAATAAAGAGATCAACTGGGTTCCTGAGTCAATCGGTAAGGGACGTTTTGGTGACTGGCTTGAGAATATCCAGGATTGGGGCATCTCACGTGACAGATATTGGGGAACACCTCTTAATATCTGGGAGTGTGATGATTGTGGACATCAGCTTTCTGTTGGTTCAAGGAAAGAACTCGCTGAGCTTTCAGGAGATCCTTCAGCAGAAACTTGTGAGCTTCACAGACCATATATTGATAAATTTGAGATCACATGTCCTAAGTGCGGCAAGAAGATGCACAGGGTAAAAGAAGTTATCGACTGCTGGTTCGATTCAGGAGCAATGCCATTTGCTCAGCTTCACTACCCATTTGAGAATAAAGAACTCTTCGAGAAGCAGTTCCCTGCTGAGTTTATTTCAGAGGCTGTAGACCAGACAAGAGGATGGTTCTACTCACTTCACGCAGAGGCAACACTTCTTTTCAACAAACCTGCATTTAAAAATGTTATAGTACTCGGCCTTGTGCAGGATGAGAACGGACAGAAGATGAGTAAGTCAAAGGGCAACGCAGTTGATCCTTTCGATGCACTTGAAAAATATGGCGCAGATGCTATCAGATGGTACTTCTACACTAACAGTGCTCCATGGCTTCCTAGCAGATTCTCTGGAGATGCCGTTATGGAAGGACAGCGTAAGTTCCTTGGAACACTTTGGAACACATATGCGTTCTTTACACTTTATGCAAACATCGATGGATTCGATGCTGCAAACTATAAGCTTGAGACAGATAAGCTCACAGTTATGGATAAGTGGCTTCTTTCAAAGCTTAACAGCTGCGTAAAGGCTGTAGATGAGAACCTTGCAAACTATCGTATTCCTGAAGCTGGCAAGGCACTTGATGGCTTTGTAGACGAGATGTCTAACTGGTATGTACGTCGCTCACGTGAAAGATTCTGGGCTAAGGGAATGGAGCAGGATAAGATTTCTGCTTACATGACTCTTTATACAGCACTTGTAACTGTATGTAAGGCAGCAGCTCCTATGGTTCCATTCATGACTGAGGAGATTTATCAGAACCTCGTAAGAAATAGCTTCAAGGATGCTCCTGAAAGTATCCACCTCTGCGATTTCCCTGAGGTTGATGAGAGCATGATCGATACAAAGCTTGAGAAAGATATGGAAGAAGTTCTTGATATTGTTGTTCTTGGACGTGCAGCAAGAAATGCAGCAAACATCAAGAATCGTCAGCCAATCGGTCAGATGTATGTAAAAGCAGAAGAGACTGTTGGCGAGTTCTATACTGAGATCATCAGAGAAGAGCTCAATGTTAAGAATGTAAGCTTTACAGACGATGTTCGTGATTTCACAAGCTATACATTCAAGCCACAGCTTAAGACCTTAGGACCTAAGTATGGTAAGAACATCGGAGCTATCAAGAGTTATCTTGAAGGCCTTGATGGAAATGCCACAATGGATGAGCTTAACAGAGGCGGAAGCATCAAGTTCACAGTAAATGACGTTGATGTAGAGCTTGTTAAGGAAGATCTTCTCATTGAGATGGCTCAGAAGGAAGGCTTCATTTCTCAGGAGAACTGGGGTATCACAGTTGTTCTTGATACAAACCTTTCAGAAGAACTTTTGAATGAAGGTTTCGTACTTGAAGTGATCAGTAAGGTTCAGACAATGCGTAAGGATTCAGGATTCGAAGTTATGGATCACATCAAGGTTTCCTTAAACGGCAATGACAAGCTTGCTGAGATCATAAAGGCTAATGAAAGCAGTATCTCAACAAAGGTTCTTGCTAATGAGATTGTCTATGGCTCTGATGTAGCAAATGCAAAAGAGTGGGATATCAACGGCGAGAAAGTTACAATCGGCGTAGAGAAAGTTTGATAATAAATACACCCTATAGAGTTAATGCCAGGCATTGCTCTATAGGGTGTTTCTTTTTACAAAAAGAGTTTACAAACTGAAAAATAAAATGAAAAATCCAACCAGGAAAAGAATGATGCCGGTGATAATAAATATTGTAGAAGTTATCTTTTCGCCAGTAAAATTTGTAGCAGTATACGCCTGATTCGGATTTTGAGGATTATATAGAATCTGCAAAATATCTCCGATTGGAGGAAGATTCTCTTCCAGGTGGCTTTGGCTACCTTCTATAGTATATTCCGTGCCGCCCACTTCATACTGAACAACAGGTATGTATATTCTGTGGCCTTCGTGGTCAGTGTCATTATAATAATCAATGACTTTACCGGTGCATGCGCCGCTGCAATTTTTGATCATCTCTTTAGTAGACTTTACTATTCTGTATGCGATATAGGAAAAAAGAGCTCCCCCAGCTATAAGTCCCATACCAACTATCATTGTGGTGCTGATTTTCATAGTAAAAACGATGCTTGCAATTGTTAGTAACATAACTTTTTTTCACCTCCTAGAAGATAATACCACTTTACCTGATAGGGAAAAACAATTATTATTACCACATTTTTGACGGTAAAATTAAGTTGAACAACCGACAAAAATGTGGTAATAATAATTTATGGAGGACTAAGCTATGTCAAAGTACATAACTCCTACAGGAGTAACCGCAGAAGAAATAAAGCTCGTGCGAGAGATTTTGGGAATGACGCAAAAAGAATTTGCGGAGTTTGTAAATGTTTCGAAGCGTACAGTTGAAAGATGGGAATCTACAGATGAACAAATAACGGGTCCTATTACGGTGTTATCAGATTTAATTATAAAGAATCATGGATTGGCGGAAGATCTTTCGGTTCCACAGAAAAAATACAAAATGCGTTTGTGGTACATGTATCATGATTTCGTGTGCACAATAATTGATGTTGACGAGATGGAAAAGAAGGTGTTAATTCACAACTATATTTCCAATCCATTGTATAGAGCATTTGGAGTTAATACTGAGCCCACCTATGACGAATATGTAGAGTTTATAAAATCCAGGTGTTTTCCGGAGAGCAGGGATAAAATCAAACTAGAGCTAAAAAGATTAGACATACCTTTTTATGATCCAATCATGATAATTGAGAAAACTCAAGGCCGTATGGCTGACGATGACTTTTGGATAAAATTGGAGTGGTAAGGCATGGTAGAGCTTTTTGATAAAGATATAAAAACAGAAAATCGAAAGTCTTCAAAAGGTAATCAACTCAAATTTGAGAGAGATGGGGTGTGGTACAAGGCTGATAATATGGGCTATGAGGGATTGGCAGAATGTGTAATATCAGCTCTTTTAACAAAATCATCCCTTGAAAAAGATGAGTATGTGAGCTATGACTTTGAGACAATAGGTTATAAGGGAAATACTTATAGAGGCTGTAAAAGCATTGATTTCACCGATGGATGGAAATTAATTACTCTTGAAAGGCTTTTTGCGGATAATTTTGGAGAGTCGCTTAATAAGTTGATATATCGAACTCAGAGCCATGAAGAAAGACTAAAACTGATAGTTAATCAGACCGAGCGCATTACAGGGCTTACAGGTTTTGGGGCTTATATGAACAAATTGCTTACTATTGATGCGCTATTCCTTAATGAAGACAGACATACGCATAATATAGCAGTTCTTATGAATGATAAGCATGAGTTTAGATTGTGTCCGGTATTTGATAATGGAGCAGGCCTTCTTTCAGATACAAAGATGGATTATCCTTTGAACGGAGATTTATATGAAATGATAAATGATGCGAATGCTAAAACTTTTTCAACTTCTTTTGAGGAACAGCTCGAAATATCAGAAAAGCTTTATGGACAAAATATTTCTTTTTGCTTCTCACAAGAAGATGTAAAAGATGCTTGCTTTATGGATAATGATTATACTGTCGAGGAAAAAGAGCGTGCTGCGGAGGTGATTCTGGAGATGAAAAGAAGATATAAATATCTTTTTAAATGAAGAAATACTACAATCTAAAAGGATAAAATACATATCATTTTTGCGCAAAATGATAATAATCATATCAAGCTATTACATTTTGATATTTCCTGAGCTAGCCTTAATTATATAGATATATTGATAATTAAGCACTTTGGGAGATTATCATGGCGGATACACCATTAACAAAACATCTTAGAATGTTAAGAAAAAGAGATCATTATACTCAGAGTTACGTAGCCAAATACATTGGGACTACAAGAGCTAATTATTCTCATTATGAAACCGGATTTACGAGGCCGTCTAATGATGTTCTGGAAAAATTGTCCCGTCTTTATAAATATCCACTCATAGATCTGGTGAGGCTTTCAGCAATCTCTGATAGTGAAAAATATAAGAGACTAAGTGTAGAAGGAAAAGCAGGCTTTGATGGGATGCTTTTTGATAATCCTGCATCTTCATCACTTGATCCGCTTTATGTTGAATTTATAAACAATTGCGAGGATATGACTGACAGAGAATTAAAGAAGTGGATGGATCCGGACGATATTGAGCTGGTGTATTATTATCACCTCCTCTCCCCGAAAGGGAAAATGTTAGCTACAGAAGGCCTAAGACTTCTTGTGAAGAGTGAGAGGCGTAATGAAGATTGAAATTGTGCAAAATAACGATAAGAATATTATCGATTCGTAAGTGCACGATAAAATGATAAGTTTTAAAGCCAATAGTAAACGTTATATACATAATTAATACACATTTTTTTGTACGGCGTGCCAATTGTGTGAGATACGGACGTGTGATAGAGTATACGATGCGCTAAGGCGCGGTGGGGAAAGATATGAAAAGACCATATGTGGAAATCATGAGAGTTCTTCTCCGGTGCCTGGCTGATCGCTGCTAGAAATGGCCGCACTACTACTTTGGATTATTAAATTATTATATACATTATGAAAAAAGATGGTACAAAAGTACCGTCTTTTTTTTATATTACTGTAATTTTTATTCAAATGTATCCGATATTATTAATAGCCGTAAGGATGCGGCGTTACATGCAAGGATGCTTGTGTTTAGGAAACCCCGACTTTAGTGGGATAATAGAAGGATCTTTGCCATGGTAATTCAGCACAATTTAACAGCTACAAATTCTAATAGACAGCTTGGAATGACGACTTGGATGCAGTCTAAGTCGTCTGAAAAGCTGTCTTCTGGTTATAAGATTAATCGTTCTGCTGATGATGCAGCGAATCTTGCAATTTCCGAAAAAATGAGAAGACAGGTAAGAGGATTGTCACAGGCGTCAGCTAATGCACAGGATGGCATTTCCCTTGTTCAGATTGCAGATGGCGCAATGGCAGAAGTTGAGGACATGCTGCAAAGATGCAATGAACTTGCTGTAAAGGCAGCAAATGCCACAATGACACAGCAGGACAGGGCATATCTTCAGTTAGAGATAAACAAGATTAAAGAGGAAGTAGACGCGATAAGCGGAAAAACAAAATTTAATGAAAAATATGTCTTAAAAGGAAAAATTACAGGTGAGACGGATACAGGTAGTGATGTAGATATTGATACAAATACTCAAATGCCTTCATGGGCTGCAATTTCAGATAATGATGGCGGATATATGTCCGGAACATATACTGAGGGGGAAAATTCATATGTGTCATCCAAGGTAGACTTCAGCTCTTTTGACGGATCTGAAGATAAGAAAAACGAGCTGGATGGGACAGGTTTTTATACTACATGTTGTACATGTACAAATCATTACAGCATAAAGTTTAACGTTGGAGAAGGAGATAGCAAGGAAACAAGTGGGAATCACTATATCTTTAACGTTGATATCTCTGACTGTAACTCGGCAGATGATTTAGTTTCAAAGATAGCTTCACTTAATACTGGCCATTTCACAACGTTCAAAAATGGTGGAGATGGAACGCTGTATATTCACGATAATAGAACTACTGCAAAACCAAAACCGGGCACAGGAAGGGGAGAATTTGGAAATGGTGTGGCAACTGAAAAGCAGACAATAGATGATAAAGGCGGAGACTTAATTCTTCAGGTGGGTTCAGATAAAACCTCTGAAAATCTGATAGCAATTGAACTGCCATATATAAGTGCAAAGACATGTAAAATAGATTCACTCAGTGTTTTAACCCAGAAAAAGGCACTTGAGGCAATAGATAGTGTAATGGAAGGCCTGGGGTTTGTCAGCGAGCAGCGAAGCCGTATGGGTTCCTACCAGAATCGCCTTGAGCATGCTATCAAAAATCTGGACAATGTAGTAGAGAATACACAGGATTCTGAATCTGAGATACGAGATACGGACATGGCTGCTGAAATGGTTAAGAATTCAAATAATAACATTTTGAAGCAGGCAGGAGAGGCAATGCTTGCGCAGGCTAATCAGAGCAAGGAGGGTGTAATGGCACTTCTTCAGTGATATGGCCAGGGGGAAACAATGGGAAATATAGTAAAGATAAGGTGTAAAAACTGCAATATCGAGCAGGATATAAAAATAGGAGCAGGGATAAGATTTTGCAACATCGAGATAATAGATATCCTGTTCAATAAGGGAATGACCCAAAAACTCAAGAATACGCTTGATAGAAATAAGGGAATGACCTGGTTTGTTAGAAAAGAAGCAGCCTGGTGCCCTTCCTGTAAAAAAATAGTGGAATGTGGAGTGCTGACTTTAAACTCAGCTGATGGAAAGAGCGGGGTATACAGATCAAAGTGCAGATGCGGAAGCGAAGTGAACTTATTAACTGAGGATCACGCCTGCCCAATCTGTAAAAGAAAAATGGAATTAACTGTAGTAGGGCATTGGGATTAGTTAATGGAGCAAAGGGTCAGGTCAGAGCAAATCAGATGGTTGTTCAGCATAATATAGCAGGTATAAATGCTAACCGACAACTGAATATTTCAACCGGACTTACAGCCAGATCATCTGAAAAGCTTTCATCGGGATACAAGATCAATCGAGCGGCTGATGATGCGGCAGGACTTGCTATTTCGGAAAAGATGAGAAGGCAGATAAGAGGTCTTACTCAGGCGTCTGATAATGCGCAGGACGGCGTTTCATGGTGCCAGATTGCAGACGGGGCGCTAAATGAAGTTAGTGACATGCTTCAAAGAGCTAATGTGCTTGCTGTAAAAGCTGCTAATGATACTCTTTTGAATGATGACAGAAATCATGCCAATCAGGAACTTAAAAAACTTGGCGAAGAAATTGACAGAGTGCATTCTACTACGCAGTTTAATAACATTGACATATTCGCAGATGATGGATATGCTCCCAATACAGTTACTGCAGGTAACAAGGTTGCTTTAGGATTTCCAAATGGAAGTACCATAGAAATAACCGTTGATTTCGTGGATAACAGTGGCAATAAGGTGGCTCTTCAGGAAAGCTCTGCAGTTGGCCAGGATACAACCTATGCAGATACGGCTTTTGCACAGTTTATCAAAGATGCAGCTGCTAATGCAGTAGCAAATCTGTATGATAATTTTCCAAGTCTTTTTACAAATGCAGCATCTCAGACAATTCAGGTGGGATTAAACCTCTCAAATATCGATGAAGCCGGCAATACTTTAGCAAGTGCTTCCTTGGAAATTTCAAGTAACGGGACTTCTACAACAATGACTTACTGGATGACAGTAGATTCATCAGACTATTCGATGTCCAACTATTCATCGATGACTGATGCACAAAAGGCCGACCTGGCGGCAGTAATAGCCCATGAAATGACCCATCTCGCAATGTATGACACACTTACATCCGGAATGTTTTCCGGATTCCCGGCTTGGTTTGTTGAGGGTGCAGCTCAGACGTCAAGTGGTGATAACGGCTGGGTTTCCAATTATTTGAACAGTTCATCTACAGATGCAGCTATAACGAATTATATGTCAGTGCTCACGCAGACAACGCAGCAGTCTGGCGGTTTTGGCCCATATGGAGCAGGGTATCTTGCCACAATGTACCTTGGCTATGCCGTTTCTGCAAAATATGGAAATACAGCGGTAACATCGGCCAATATAGCAAGTGGTCTTGATAAACTAATGAACTATATGGCAACCACACCGGCCTCTTTTGATACGGCAATCAAGAACCTGACTAATTACGCAGGCGGCCAATCAGCTTTTGAAAATGCGGTAAAGTCCGGGGCAGCAGAACCATTGGCTTTTATTAAGAATCTTTTAGCTGCAAAAGGAACAACAGGAGCTGGGTCCATATTTGATGATCTTTCAAAATCAGAAGCAACGGTATTTGCACCTTCGAGCTTAAGTACAAGCGCTCAGAACTACATAATAAATTCAGATAACACCAAATATGCCAATTATTTTGGCACAGGATATACAATCCCAGAAAAAGAGCCCGGAACTACAGGTGGAGGTGGCGGAGGAAGCGGTAGTGGCGGTGATAATCCTGAGGGAAATGGTCTTCTATACTTACAGGTCGGATCAGAGAACTCGCCGACAGACAGAATAGAACTAAAGCGCTTCAATATCAGCCTAGACGCCCTTACCGAATACGGGGTATTCGATATCTCAACCAGGGACAAGGCCCTGTCAACAATTGATACAGTAAAAAAAGCACTTTTGAATGTAAACAGTGTCAGAAGCTACTACGGATCACTTCAGAACAGACTTGATCACACCATAAAGAATCTGGACAATGTAGTAGAAAACACCCAGAGCGCTGAGTCTCTGATCCGCGATACGGATATGGCGGAGGAGATGGTCAGATATTCAAATCAAAAGATTCTTGAGCAGGCGGGGCAGGCGATGCTGGCGCAGGCCAATCAGACAAATCAGGGAGTGTTAGCGTTATTACAATAATAATAAAAACAAATGTGAATCCTCATGGACAGGGAAGTCCGGAGGCTTTTTTTATGTCTTTTTTGTT
Source organism: Butyrivibrio sp. AE2015 (assembly GCF_000420825.1). GTDB lineage: Bacteria > Bacillota > Clostridia > Lachnospirales > Lachnospiraceae > Butyrivibrio. The sequence goes on from NZ_ATVR01000001.1 coordinate 185,123, forward strand.
GGATTTTATGGAATTATATACGGATATGCGGTAAAATTATTTCGTATACCATTTTTTTTTATGAAATAAAAATATGGAATGCAATCAGTTCTATGAGGAGGCAACATGAAGAAAAAACCACTAAAGTTTGATAAGGATCTATTCAAAAGAAGTGTTCAGTACAACGTAAAGACCCTCTACAGAAAGACCATGGAAGAAGCTACTGAGCAAGAGCTTTACCAGGCAGCAGCCTATGCCATAAAGGATGCAATTGTAGATCATTGGATGACTACACAGAAAAAAGCAGCTGAGCAGGACCCCAAGATCGTGTACTACATGTCAATGGAATTTCTTATGGGAAGGGCATTTGGAAATAACCTGATAAACCTTCAGGCATATAAGCCGGTAAAAGAAGCTCTTGAAGAGCTAAATATCGATCTTAATCTCATTGAGGATCAGGAACCGGACCCAGCCCTTGGAAATGGTGGACTTGGAAGACTTGCCGCATGTTTTTTGGACTCTCTTTCAACTCTTGGATACGTTGCTTATGGTTGTGGAATCAGATATAAATATGGAATGTTCCGCCAGAAAATTCAGGATGGTTATCAGGTAGAAGTCCCTGATACATGGCTTGAGAACGGCAATCCATTTGAACTTAGAAGAAATGAGTACGCTAAAGAAGTTAAGTTTGGCGGCTATGTAAATATGTATACAGACGAGCGTGGAAGAACCATGTTCAAGCAGGAAGGCTATCAGGTGGTAAGAGCTGTTCCTTATGATCTTCCGGTTGTTGGATATGGAAACGGAGTGGTCAATACCCTCAGAATATGGGATGCAGAGCCGGTTCAGTGCTTCCAGCTTGATTCTTTTGATAAGGGTGATTATCAGAAAGCTGTTGAGCAGGAGAATCTTGCGAGCCAGCTATGTGAAGTTCTTTATCCAAATGATAATCATATTGCAGGAAAGGAGCTGAGACTTAAGCAGCAGTATTTCTTTATATCTGCTTCAGTTCAGACTGCTCTTCAGAGATATCTAAAACATCATGAGGACATTAGAAAGTTCTATGAAAAAAATGTATTCCAGCTCAATGATACGCATCCAACTGTTGCAGTTGCTGAGCTTATGAGACTTCTCATGGATGAATACTATCTTTCATGGGATGAGGCTTGGGATGTAACAACCAAGACCTGCTGCTACACCAACCATACGATCATGGCAGAAGCTCTTGAAAAGTGGCCTGTAGACCTGTTCCAGAGACTTCTTCCCAGAATTTATCAGATTGTTGATGAGATCAACAGAAGATTTGTTGATCAGATCATGCGCCAGTACTCGGGTTCAGCAGGAATCGATGTTCAGGCCAAGATCAGAAGCATGGCTATTCTCTATGACAACCAGGTTAAGATGGCGCATCTTGCGATTGTAGGCGGACACTCAGTTAACGGTGTTGCAAGGCTCCACACAGAGATCCTTGAAAAGAGAGAGCTTAAGGATTTCTATGAGATGATGCCTGAGAAATTCAACAATAAGACAAACGGTATCACCCAGAGAAGATTCCTTATGCATGCCAATCCTCTTTTGGCTGACTGGGTAACAGAAAAGATTGGTGATGACTGGATCGTTGACCTGTCACAGATGGAGAAACTCAAAGCTTTTGCTGACGACAAGAAAGCTCAGCAGGAGTTTATGGATATCAAGCTTCAGAATAAGAAGCGCCTTGCCAAATATATCCTGAAACACAACGGAGTTGAAGTTGATCCTAAGTCAATCTTTGATGTTCAGGTAAAAAGACTTCACGAGTACAAGAGGCAGCTCCTTAATATCCTTCAGGTTATTCATAAGTATAACGATATCAAGACACATCCTAATAAAGACTTCTATCCAAAAACATATATCTTTGGCGCCAAGGCAGCAGCCGGTTACCTTACAGCAAAGCTTACTATCAAGCTAATCAATGCAGTAGCCGATGTTGTAAATAATGATCCTGATATTGGTGGAAAGATCAAAGTTGTATTTATTGAGGACTACAGAGTTTCAAATGCAGAGCTTATATTTGCGGCAGCAGATGTATCAGAGCAGATTTCTACCGCTTCAAAAGAGGCTTCCGGTACAGGTAATATGAAGATGATGCTTAACGGAGCAGTAACTCTTGGAACTCTTGATGGAGCAAATGTTGAGATTGTTAACGAAGTTGGTGAAGAGAATGCATTTATCTTTGGTCTTACTTCGCAGGAAGTTATGGATTATGAGAGAAATGGCGGCTACAATCCAATGGACATCTACAACAGCAATCCTAATGTGAAGAAAGTTCTTGATATGCTGGTAGATGGAACTTTTTCTAAAGACAGAGAGCTCTTTAGACCGCTTTATAACTGCCTTTTAAACACAGTTAATTCCAACAAGGCAGATCAATACTTTATCCTTAAGGACTTTGAGTCATATCTTGAAGCCCAGAAGAGAATATCTGATGCATATCAGGATAAGAAGCGTTGGGCAAAAATGGCACTTCTTAATACTGCCAGCTGCGGAAAATTCTCATCTGACAGAACTATTCAGGAGTATGTTGACGATGTATGGCATCTTGATAAGCTTGAAATGTAATACCGGAAGTAGGCGTTGAGTGTTGTATTAGCGAGGGCAAATCAATGACATATGATAATTTGTTTCACATGGCATTCTATTGTGCAGCAATTTTAGTGACCTTGACCTCAATTGTTTATACCAAAATACAGAAAAGAACTGATCTCAAGCAAAATAGGCTCTTTCTTTTGATGAACAATTTGGTTATCATCAACGCTTTTACGTGTTTGTGCAGTGAGATTTTTGAGTCTTATCAGAATTCATTTTATTTGTTTTACGAGCTTCTGCTAGTATTTCAATTCTTATATTTTTTGATTCATACGGCGCTGGCACCGGCGTTGTTCAATTATGTTATGGTGGTTACGGGGAGTCGTTCTGAAATCCCTGTAATCGCCAAAATTCTAAGTGTTATCCTCTTTGGGGTAAGTGGTTTTTTTGTCATCACAAATCCAATATTTCATTATGTATATTATTATGAAAATATGCGCTTTTACAGGAACTGGGCTGAAGGAATCCTGTATATAATCGCGTTGGCCTTTATGATAGTAGCGTTTGTTAATCTGATGCTGTCGTGGAAAGCTTTGAGAAGACGCAGCAGATATGCGCTTGTTTATTTCTTTGGAATAACGCTTCTGGGCATTTCTGTTCAGTATTTTTATATAGGGATAAAGAGTGAGCTCTTCTGTGAAGCCCTGGCATTAATGGGAGTAATGCTGAGTGTTGAAAATGAAGATGACCGAATTGATGCAGAGACAGGAGTATACAACCGAAATGCCTTGAAAATGGATGTTGCTCGTGCACTTGCCACAAAGAAATGTCTTGACATTATATGCATGAAAATAAGCAACATTGATGCCATAAGCAGGCTTACTGGAGTATCTAACTCAGAAGACATTATTTGTGAAGTGAGCTCATTCTTAAAGACAGTGGTTTCAAGGCAGTGTATTTATCATGTAAATTCCAATACTATTATCATGATATTTAGGTATGACAGTAATAAGAAGGCTGAAAAGGATATATTAAGAATCGCTGAAAAAATTAATGAGAGATTTGAAAATGACTGGCTTGTGGGAGGAATGGCAATAAAACTTGAGCCAGTCATTATGCTGTCCTCAGTGCCAAGTGGTATCCGTTCTTTAGATGAAGTTCTTTACATGGCAGAGTGCCCGATTCCTAAGGATATGGATGGAACCGTACTAAAAGATGAGGCGCTTGGCTTTTTGATCAGGAGATCAGGTGTTGAGAAAGCTATCTCAAAAGGACTTTCAGAGGGCGCATTTGAAGTATATTATCAACCGACATACAGTATGGATGGACTTAAGCTCCATGGAGCGGAAGCACTAATAAGACTTCATGATAAGGAATTGGGAGATATCTATCCTGATGAATTTATTCCGATAGCGGAGCAGACAGGATATATCGATGAAATAGACGATTTTGTTCTGAGACAGGTGTGTGCATTTATTAAAAGCGGAGAACCCATGAAAATGGGCATGGACTGTATAAATGTTAATCTTTCGGTTCTCCAGTGCATGAGTGATGGATTTGTTCAAAAGATATTAAATATTGTTAATAGGTATGACATTCCAAGGTCATTTATCAATTTTGAAATAACAGAGTCTGTATCAGCCAATGATTATGAGCTTTTGAGTGATGTCATAAAAAAACTGAAAGAAAACGGGTTTCAGTTCTCCATGGACGACTATGGAACAGGTTATTCCAACATGCACTCACTATTTACACTTGATTTTGATATCGTGAAGATAGATAAGAGTATTCTTTGGGATTCGGAGCTTAGTGAAAGGGGCCAGATTATTCTTGAAAGCTGTGTGCATATGCTGAAGCAGATGAAAAGAAAGATACTGGTTGAGGGAGTTGAGACAAAAGCACATATTGAGAAATTAAAACAGCTTGGAGTTGACTATCTTCAAGGTTATTATTTTTCCAAGCCAATAACTAAAAATGAATTACTGGCATATTGTAAGGCGAGATAAGGGGATAAGAATATGGTTGAATTAACGAATGATGAGAAGAGAATATTAGCAGCAATTTCTTTTTGCTCAGAAGAGATAGAGAGTGGGAATCTTTGTGACGCAGATATTAAACTGCTTGAAGAAATGAGAGAAGTGAAAAAATATCTGGGAGAAAAATATCCTTCCTACACTTTTGAAATAACAGGATGTGATCCCAAGGCGGGAACCATCCGTGATTATAATGAGTGGTATTATAAGGCCCTGGAAGTAGAAAGAGATTCAGCTTTTATTGCCACATCAAAAGAAATAGGGGATAAGTATGAAATAAAGGATGATTTTTATGGGGAAATAATCAAGAATGAAGCATTAAAGCAGTTAAAAGAGATACTTTCCAAACAGGAAATCCCGATAATCAAGATAGAAATTAGTTTTTGGGAGTGTTTGGGGAACGAATACAAAGAGGATATTTCTGCCAAGGAAGTTCTGAATGGAAAAATTTTGGCTGGAAATGATATAAAAATTTTTTTGGATGATACCAAAATAGTCGATAAAAACTACCAAAAGACCATAAAGCAAGTGGAAAACGCATTAAAAAACGAAGGTATTTGTGGAGAAGTATACATTGTAGTTATCAAGGATTTTGAAGCTGATCCGGTAAAAGACAGACTTTTTTCTGACAGTTTTTCACTGGATCACTAATAGGGGATTATTGTATGGGCGGTGAATGTGCTAGTAATATGACTGTTGAAGAGATTGTACTTATCAACAACCTGTTGTATTGTGAAAATCTTGGTGGTCCAAGAGGTACATTTCTTTCAAAGAATCAGGAATCGAGAACCATTGGCGATTACATCAATGGGGTTCTTAGAAATGCTGCCCAAATTGAAAACGATAAAGAATACAGCACCGGAGTTACCGGGGCAGAGTATAAGGAAATCATGTGGGCGATAAGGCCCAACGAGCACCTTAAAAACATAGTGATAAAAGAAGTCCATTATGAAAGCGAAGCAGCTGGTGGTGGAAGAAGCGCATATCTTTTTGATCCGTCTTGTAATGAAGCTATAGTGGCATTTAAAGGAACGCAAAGTGACGCTGAGTGGATAGACAATGTTTCAGGATTGTATCAGGTTCCTACAGAGTATCAGAGTAATGCTCTTTCCTGGTTCAGAACATTGGATTTTAGCGGATGTGACATTATTACAGTAACAGGCCACTCCAAGGGCGGTAACAAATCAAAATTCATTACTATCATGGATGACCGTGTGGATAGCTGCTTTTCTTTTGACGGGCAGGGCTTTTCTGACGAGTTTATACAGAAGTATGCAGTAAGGATCAGACAGAATCAGCATAAGATAACCAATATAATTGCAGAGAGCGACTTTGTAAATATTCTTCTGAATGATGTTGGAAAAAAACAGTTTTATCTTGGAACAAATTATGGAAGGCTGGGATTTGCGGAGAATCATTGCGCAAATGCAATTGTTTTTTATGACAGCATAGGAGGAATGTCAGTGTGGAAAGCTTCCGGTCAGGACAAGAAAATGTCGGATCTGGATGAAATGTTAAATAGCTTTATCAGGTCAGTCAGGATGACCACCAGAGAAAAAGTGGCCAGGATGCTGGGAAACGTTATTGTAAATGCCAAGGGTGGCAATACGGATAATTTGATATATGCTTTTTCAGATGAAAAATACTCAGATAGTGCAGCGCAGCTTATTGCATATGTTTTCAGATATAAGGCTGAGAAACCTGAAATAGTAGCGTCCTTAAGAGAGGTGCTCAGTCAAAATGGTTTTAACACAGAAATGCTGGGGCTGGTGGACTTCATAACCAATCACGACATTCTCATGGAATTTATAGGAAAAAAGCCTGGTGCAGTCCTTAGTATATTAAAAATGAGACATGCACCGGAGAGTATAACAGAATTTCTAAGAAGTCATCAGGAATTGTTTGGGCTATTAGTTCTGGTGGCACAAAAAATGAGAAAGATCAATCCTCTGCGCTATAGTGGAAAGGATCTTAATGCTGAAGATGAAAGCATAGTCATAAGAGCAGAATCAGGTTTTGTTATTTCAAAGAGAAAAATCCGCCTAATTGCTGAAAGTGCGCTGATACTTATAGTAATACTTATAATAAGTTTTCTGTTTGTAATAAAGCCGCAAATTTAGTTCGGATCAGTTGAGGCCATATAGCGCTCCTTTATAAACTGCTCAACCTGCCTTAAGTGTTCTTTGCTTCCGGCCTTGGTATCACTTTTGGGAAGAGATTTACGGTATTGTGATGGCGAAAGCTTTTTTTCCTGCCTGAATGCCTTAGAGAAGACCAAAGGATCGGAGTAGCCGCAGGAAATTGCAATTGACTCAATGGATAAGGATGTCAGTTGAAGGAGTTCTGTAGCCTTTGCAATACGATAGCTTGAAAGATACTGCTGTGGCGATATCCCAAGACGATTTTGAAAAAGTGTATACAGATAACTTCGATTGATACAGACATAGTCCGCTATGTCTGTTACTTTTATGGGATTGCAGTAATTACTTCTTACGAAGGCCTGAGCTTTTGTGACATAGTCATTGTCTGTTCCGGAATCGCTTTTGGGCGTGACGCTTAAACCTGAAGCGAGTACAGACAGGAACATTGCTAAAAGACCTGTTCGACGTAAATCGTCTTCAACACTGAAAGTGTTGTGGTCCATCATATCTTTTATAAGATTGTAAATTGTTTCGGATTTATCGCTTTTAAATATTGGCTGCTGTACTGATAAGCCGAGCTGCGAAACAATTGATTCAGCTTTTTTTCCACCGAAACCTATCCATGTATATGTCCAGGGGTCTTCCTCATCAGCCACATAATAAGCCAGTTCATCGGGTACGATCAAAAATCCGTAATTTTCTTCCAGGGGATAGTTTTTTCCGCCAATAGAAAAAGAGCCTTTGCCGCTCATGATGTAGTGGATCATAAAATGAGGTTTGAGCGCTGGGCCAAAGCTATGGTGAGCCTCAGTTTTGGACATTCCGCAGCAATATACATATAGGTCATCTGATTCTTCAGTATTAAAAAGAAGTTTATATGCTTTTTCCATTTGTCTATCCTTTCTGTTAATCGGTATTATAGCATAAATAAATGCGTATAATTTGCGTTTTCATAAGTTGAATGTCTATTTCTTTTACTGTAAAATATACTTGCATTTGCGATTTATCTGTATGCAGTGGAGGCTAGTTGTGGATAATAATACTCAGGAAGTAATAAGAGCCAGCGGTGAGATTTTAAAAAGTGTGACCGCGGCCATAGATAAAAACGATTATAGCAGGCTTGCCAGTGATATTACAAACACCATAAAGTCAGTAAGCTTTGAAACAAAAACAACATACACAAGCGGAAACAGATCTTATCAGAATCAGAGCTATACAAGGACAGCTCAACCCCAAAAGTATCCGTTTTTCGCCAAAAAAGTCAGTAAATATAATGGTCTTTTAGATATTATAATTGGGGGTTCAATATTTGCGTGCATACTTCCGCTTGCTATTGTAGGTGGGGTTTTGGGAGGTATGGCATATGGAATTCCGGCTGCAGGTCTTTTGGCAGTGAATGCGATAGTTGTTTTGGCCGGAATAAGTAAACTTAAATTTGCCAAGCTTTTTCATCAGTATGGCAATATTGTGGGTAGCAACGAATATTTCAAGATCTCAGATCTTGCCAAGGCTGCTCTCAAGTCAGATTCTGAAGTGTTAAAAGATATTAAGAAGATGATAAAAAAAGGTTATCTGCCAAGAGCAAGGCTTGATGCTACAGAAACAACCTGTATGATAACAGATGAAGCTTATCAGCTTTACCTTGGTGCTGAGAAAGACAGACTTGAGAGAGAAAAAAGAGAGCTTGATCAGCAGAAGGCGGCAATAAACTTGGACAGCCGATCCAGAGAAAACCTTACAGGAGTAGAAGCAATCCTTGCTGACGGTGAGGAATACATTCAGTACGTTAGAGCTACTAATGATATCATTCCTGATACGGAAGATATGTCTAATAAGCTTTACAGACTTGAGAGCATCATGAACAGGATCTTTGGGCAGGTGAAAAAGAACCCTCAGAGCGCTGATGATCTTCACAAGCTTATGAACTATTATCTTCCAACTACCAAAAAACTTTTGGAAGCATATGTGGAATTGGATAGACAGACGGTTCAGGGAGAGAACGTTCAGCAGACCAAAAATGAGATAGATTCCGCAATGGATACGATAAATGAAGCTTTTGAGAAGCTTTTAGACAGTCTGTTCCAGGATATGGCATGGGATATTTCTTCAGATATTTCTGTTATGAAGACCATGATGGCGCAGGATGGACTTACAAGTGAAGGCGGCATGGCGATGCAGACTATGCCAAGGTCAGAGTGATTAAAATTGTGATATGAACAGCGAATCAGCTGTTAATTGTATTGTATGAGGATTTAGGAGGAAAAAATGGGAGTAGATTTAGAATTTGATGCAGCACCAGCTGCACCATCACTGACATTTGGGGCAGAGGAGCAGGCTCAGACAGCTACAGCTAAGGCACCTGAAGAGGAGAAAAAAGACAACGGAAATATTGCGATGGAAGCTCAGCTTTCAGCTGAAGAGCTTAAGCAGGTAGATGAGTTCAGCAAGCAGATTGATATTTCTAATTCAACAGGCATCATGAACTATGGTGTTGGCACACAGAAAAAGCTTGCAGATTTTTCAGAGAAAGCAATTGATAATGTCAAGACCAAGGACATGGGCGAAGTTGGTGATATGATCACTGACCTTGTTACACAGCTTAAGAACTTCGATGTTGAAGAGGAAGAAAAAGGCTTAAAGGCATTATTCAAAAAGAGTGCCAACAAGATTGAGTCATTAAAGGCCAAATACAGCAAGGTTGAGACAAATGTCCAGACAATCAGTAACGAACTTGAGAAGCATCAGGTAACACTTATGAAGGACGTTGAGCTTTTGGATAGAATGTATGATCTTAACCTCAATTATTTCAAAGAGCTTACAATGTACATCCTTGCAGGTAAAAAGAGACTTGAAGAAGAGAGAAACACTACTCTTGTAGAGCTTCAGAAAAAGGCTGCAGAATCAGGTCTTCCTGAGGACGCTGAGAAGGCAAAAGACTTTGCTAACAAGTGCGACAGATTTGAGAAAAAGATCTATGATCTGGAACTTACAAGAACAATTGCAATGCAGACAGGTCCACAGATCCGCATGGTCCAGAGTTCTGACACAGTAATGGCTGAAAAGATCCAGTCAACAATCGTAAATACAATTCCGCTTTGGAAGAACCAGATGGTAATCGCCATTGGTATTGAGCATGCAACTCAGGCTGCTCAGGCAGAGCGCGAAGTTAACGATATGACCAATAAGCTCCTTAGAAAGAATGCAGATGCACTTAAGACAGCTACTATTGAGAGTGCAAAAGAAGCAGAGAGAGGAATTGTTGATATTGAAACTCTTAAGCATACAAATGAGTCTCTTATCTCAACTCTCGATGAAGTGTTAAAGATTCAGACAGAAGGCAAGACAAAGCGTCGAGAAGCCGAGGCAGAGCTTGCTCAGATTGAGAATCAGCTTAAAGATAAGCTTTTGGAAGCTGCAAAGAACTAAGATTTAAGAATATAAATGAGGGGGCGTAGAACCATCAATGATTCTATGCTCCTTTTACTTATATGGGAAGGTAATACAGGATGAGAGACGACATAAAGTTCCATGCATTTATGAAGATGACCAGAGAAGCGGCAAACGTATCTCTTGAGGAGACTGGAAAAGGGCTTTATACAAAGAGTATGATGGCGCAGATTGAAAAAGGAACAACTCTTCCTGACTATATGATGCGTAACCGTATCATGTCCAGACTGGGTATTTCATCAGAAGGCTATGAGGACTTTTTGCAGCCTGATGAATACAAAAGATATCAAAAGAGAATGGAGCTTATTAAGCTCATAGAGTCCAAAAAATTTGCTGAAGCAGAAGAGCAGATTGATCAGGTGATTTTCGATGAAGATCTAAACCTGAATAAATTAGAGCTTCAGTTTTATTATGACATGAAGGCAAGATGCCTACACTTTAGGAAGGCGCCGTGGTGCGAAGTCCTTAAGATGTATAAAAAAGCTTGCTCTCTTACTATGATATTGGAAGAAGTAAAAGAAAAGAAATTTGGAGTATGGGCGATTTTAGAATACTTTTTGCTGTTTAAATTTTTTGAGTCCGGAGCAGAATGCTCAGATTCAACTGAAGAAATCTCTATGCTTGCAGAAATATGTATGTCAGTACTCGATCACCTCGAAAAATCCTCAATGGATGCTATGGGAAAGTCAAAGGTTTATACTGCCGGTGTTGTTGCACTTGGAAGAATTGCAGCGGTAGATAACTACAATGTGGTTGATAAAGATTCTTTGATGAAATTATACGACAGGGCGTTAGAATACTTAAAAGAGAAGAGCCGAAGCTATTACATATTTGAGATTCTTGAAGATAAGCTAAGAATATCGAAAGAAAAAGGCCTTGAAGAAGTTTATGATGATTCGAAAAGGCTTTTGGAGCTGTTTTCAAATATTTATAGCCAGAATGATGTCGAAGGTCATATGGATTATAACTGCTACATCTATAGGGATTCAGATATATACTGTATAGGCGATGTAATAAAATCCAGAAGACAGATGCTTCAGATAAGCAGGGAAGAACTAGCTGACAGAGTAAAATGCTCTTACAGGACACTAATGCGTATTGAAAATGGAGCAATTTCGGCGCAGAAGGCTGTGTTGAGGCCTATTATGGAAGAACTTAATCTCAACTGCGATTACACGAGGTCAGATATTATCACAACTGATAAAGAAGTGCTGAACAAGTATCATTTGCTGATCAACACCATCAATAACGCGATAAATAGTGATTTTAGAAAAACATATGATGAATTAAACAACATGATAGATTTTTCTTATGCTACAAATGTCCAAGTTTGGGACAGTGTAAAATACGACTTGCTTATGGTTGAGGGTAAGATTAATACAGAACAGTATGTAGAGAAAATGAAAAAAGATCTGGAACTGACTCTGTCTATTCCAATTTCCGAAATCGAAGCTGGATATTTTCTTCATGCGGAGCTGATGCTGTTAAAGGGCATAGTAGAGTACACTATGGATGAAAATGAAAACAGTCATTTGATGAAGCTTTTGGATAATTATTGCAATGAACATGAATCCGAAGGATACCCTGCAAATTATGGATTTTATGAGGCTATAATGATATGGATTGCAGATGTATACAGTGATGAAAATAATATTGAAAAGGTTGAAGAAATAGCGAAAAAATTACTTCTGTTAGAATTGAAGAGTCATAGATTGTTTGAACTACATGGCGCTATGTATATGTTGCTAAGAAATGAAGCCAAAATAATAGCAGAAAGCAAGATGTATTATGAACAGAGCATTGATAAAATTATTCGCATATGTGATTTTATCAACAACTCTGTCCATAGAGATTTCTATATTTCAATCAAACAAATGATTGATGAAGATAAAGATTGGAAGCATTACTGATTAACATTTACGCGATGAGTAGGAAAGTGTGACTGAAGAGTAACGATATTTTCCTCAGATACAGATGTTTCACCAACTAAATCACTTACAGAAACAGTTGTTGTCTCAGTGTTTGTATTTGTATTGTATGAAACAGTAATGAATGGAAATGAAATAGTAATTGTGAGATTAAAAATAACAAGTACAAGAACAAGTAAGTTACTAATTTTTTTCATTTTTTGTGTCCTCCCAATAAGATTAGTTTATTTATAAAAATAAAATAAAAATAACATGATTTCAAGTGACAGAGTATTTTACTTTTATGGTTTTTTTGTAAAATACTCTGTCACTTTTCTTTAGCACTGTAAAATTTTATTATGTTATTAACAACAGAACTTATATTTGATGAAAGGAGGCTAAATATTTATGAGTGAAAAGAATATCAGTGTGATCTTACCGGTTTATAATTCAGAAAAAACAATAGCAGAATGTATAGAAAACGCTCTACTTAGCCTTCGAGAGAATGATGAGCTTATAATAATTGATGACGGCTCGACAGATAATACACCAGATATATGTATGGATTATGCATGGAAATGTCCCAATATAGTTTATAAGCAGCAGGATAACAGAGGTCTTTTTCTGGCAAAGCTTGAGGGTATCAGAGTTTCCAGGGGAGAGTATGTAAGCTTTATCGATGCCGATGATGTCTGCGCTGAAAAAAGATATACAGTAATGCACTCTGTGGCAGCTGCAAATGATGCTGATATTATATTTTTTGGAGCAATAATCAAAAGAGAAGGTTTTGATACAAAGGTTTATGATTCAGAGATGTTCCCAGGAAGTTACTCAAGCAAAAAGGTAATTGATTCCTTTGGGAAAATGCTCTTTGGAAAACTTGATAGTGATGACAATTCTTATACAGGTTACCTTTGGAATACACTGATCAAGAGGGAAGCACTATGTGGCATGGAAGAATATGCCGGAGAAAAGATCCGCTATTATGATGATGAGATAATTATGCTTCATGCGCTTATGAAGGCTGATAAATGCGTTGTTTCCGAGAAAAAACTGTATCGATATGATTATTCAAGCTATAAAGCAATAAGAAAAAAGAAATCCTATGGTCCACAAAATTGGGAAAATATAGTTACAGTCTATAATCTCAAAAAAGAGATGGCGATTGAAAATGATATTTATAACAGTGAGATAAAGTCCCGCCTTTCAACTTTTTTAGGACCAATCTCCTTTATGAGATTTATCATTGGTCAGGACTCTGCGGTGCCAAAGGCGTTTTAAATATTATGAAGGGAAAAAATAAGACCCAGTCAGATGACTGAGTCTTATTTTTTATATCATAGGAATTGCTTCCTATGATATAAAAAATCGCTCCGCTAAGGAAGCGCACTCGCGCGAATGGAAAATGTTGCATAAATGCAACCGCGCTCGGCGCGAGAATGTCGCAAGCGACATTCTTTTTTTTCATTATAGAGTTTTTACAAAGCGATCGAAAGCTTCCTGTCCTTCTGGAGTTCTTTTGTAAACTCCGGCGTCTTCAAGAACATGCATGAATACTTCACCAATCTCGTTCTGGATAATGCCATCGATATTTGTTTTATCGATGTGATCATATTTTTTGCTGAAGGCATCAACCCAATCAGCGTGCTTTTCAAGAACTTCGTCTTTTCTTATATCTTTTCCTGAAAGGATTGCTTCTTTAAGATCAGCCATCTCCTTCTTGAGTCTTGCAGGAAGTACCGCAAGGCCCATAACTTCAATAAGACCGATGTTCTCCTTTTTAATATGATGAAGCTCTGCGTGAGGGTGGTATACACCGAGAGGATGCTCATCTGTTGTAATATTGTTTCTAAGAACAAGGTCAAGCTCGAAGTCTTCGCCGCGTTTTCTTGCGATAGGAGTAATAGTGTTATGAGGTGTTCCATCTGTTTCAGCATAGATAAATGCTGCTTCGTCTGTATAGCTTCTCCACTTATTTAAGATCACATCAGCAAGTGCAATTACCCTATTTACCTCAGGAGCAGAAATCCTTATAACTGACATAGGCCATTTTACAATGCCTGCCTTAACATCCTCAAAGCCTTTAACTGTAAAGGTTCTCTCAACAGGGGCCTTTGCCATAGCAAAAGTATAATGTCCGCCCTGGAAGTGGTCATGACTTAAGATTGAACCACCAACGATTGGAAGATCCGCATTGGACCCTACAAAGTAGTGAGGGAACTGTTTAACAAAATCAAAGAGCTTGCAGAAAGTATCATGCTCAATTTTCATAGGAATGTGCTTTGAATTAAACACGATACAGTGCTCATTGTAGTAAACATATGGAGAATACTGGAATCCCCATTTTGAGTTCTGGATTGTTACAGGAATGATCCTGTGATTCTCTCTTGCAGGGTGATCAACTCTTCCTGAATAGCCCTCATTTTCCCAGCAAAGCTGACATTTAGGGTAGCCTGACTGCTTGGCATTTCTTGCAGCGGCGATTGCCTTAGGGTCTTTTTCCGGCTTTGAGAGATTGATTGTAATATCAAGGTCGCCGTATTCTGTAGGAGCGATCCATTTCATGTCCTTGGAAATGCGGTATCTTCTGATGTAATCTGTGTTCTTTGAAAATTCATAGTAGAAGTTTGTAGCTGCCTCAGGACTTTCTGCGAACTTTTCATTGAATTTTTTGATGATATTGCTTGGTCTGTCTGTGAGCTCGCCCATGAGCTTTGTATCAAACAGGTCTCTGTAGACAATGCTGTCATTTTCTAAAATACCATTGGCAGCGGCATAGTCATCGAGCACCTTAAGAACATTTTCAAGGAATGTTCCCTTTTCAATCTCTTCAGATGGAAGCTCTTTTGCCAGGGCTTCAATGTCTGCTGCTTCATAATCAGCAGCATCTATTCCAAGATCAATAAGAATTGAATTGATAGCGTAGATCAAATCTTCTTTTTCTATAAGGCCCTGTTTAAGGGCATATGCAACAAGGTTATTGATTGCGTTTTGTATATCCATGATAACTCCTCATATTTAAAGCTTAAATGCCAGGAGCAGCTATATTTTGCTCCTGACATTATTAAAAATCAGATCAGATAACTTCAGGGCCACCGCCGATTTCTACTGTATAGAATGTTGCTTCGTAGCCGATTTTGTTCTTGTAGTTCTCGCCAACAGTCTTTTTGAAGTTATCGATTGCTTCATCTTTTACGATAGAAACAGTGCAGCCACCAAAGCCGCCGCCTGTCATACGTGAGCCGATAACACCGGGAACCTTCCAGGCTTCTTCTGCAAGAGTATCAAGCTCAATGCCTGTTACATCATAGTCATCGCGAAGTGATTCGTGGGACTGTCTCATAAGCTTTCCAAAGTGCTCAAGATCTCCATCCTTAAGGGCTTTAACGGCTTCAATAGTACGCTGGTTCTCGTATACTGCATGTTTAGCCTTTTTCTGCATATCAGGATCTGTTAAAAGATCTTTATTAGCCTCGAACTCTTCGATGGAAAGATCGCCAAGCCCTTTGATATCAAGCTTTTTCTGAAGGATAGAAAGAGCTTCTTCACACATGCTGCGACGAGCGTTGTACTGAGAATCTGTGAGTTTGTGCTTTTTATTTGTGTTTGTAACGATGATCTTTGCACCGTCAAGTTTAATTGGTGCGTATTCAAAAGAAAGATCAGCTGTATCAAGGAAGATAGCGCTGTTTTCTTGTCCCATTGCTACTGCAAACTGATCCATGATACCGCAGTTGCAGCCGTTGAAGTTGTTCTCAGAATACTGACCGATAAGAGCAAGCTCCTGGTTTGTTACTTCAAATCCATAGAGGTCTCTTAAAACAAAACCTGTAAGAACTTCAAGGGATGCAGATGATGAAAGTCCTGATCCGTTAGGGATGTTTCCGTAGATCACCATGTCAAAGCCTGTATCAAGCTTCATGCCTCTTTTTTCAAAGGCCCAGACAACTCCCATAGGATAATTGGTCCAGCCTGCAGATTCTGAAGGAGCAATTGTGTCATCGAGGCAAAATGAAACAACACCAACCTTATCCTGATTTAAAGAAAAGAGCTGAATCATTCTGTCATCTCTTTTTGCAGCTGCTGCATAAGTACCGATGGTAAGAGCACAAGGGAAAACATGACCTCCGTTGTAGTCTGTATGTTCTCCTATAAGATTAACTCTGCCCGGAGCAAAGTATGCTTTTACATTTTCTTTTTTTCCATAAGCCTTCTCGAAGCTTTCAAGAACAGCTTTTTTCATTTCCTGATCGATCATATAACCTCCTTGGTTTTAACCAGACAAATATGTATTTTGTGACTATATATTACCCCTTTAAACTACTTATAATAAATATCTCTTTGTTTTATAAGCCTGTCAAAATGTTAAAAATAAAGCTCCCCTATTGTAATAGGAGAGCCGGAAAATAAACATCAAAAAGTTACAAGTGGAGCTTTTTTCTTTTGAGTGGGAGTCTCAACACCGAGCATGTTAAGAATCTGATTTTTGCTTAATGAGTTTAGGTTTTTGGCAATTGGTATGAGACCATCGATCTTTTTCTGAATCTCTTCTTCATTCAGGCCAAGCTTTGTTTTGTACATGTCTACAAGAAGTCTGTAGGTTCCGGAGATATCGGTTCTTGTTTTAACGGCAAATTCCAAGACATTGGCAGCGTCCTCAAATCTTCCTGCGTTATATAAAAGCTCTCCCCAGTTTTGCAGGGCACGTACTAAAGTGGTGTAATTCTGATCGTATTGAGTAAGGGCGGTAATATTGGCAGTTCCATATTCAAGCTTTAGATCGGTATTGCTGATTCCGGTGAAATTGACTATTTTTTCAAATTGCAGTGCCTTTAATTCATCTTCGGCTTTTTGAAGCGCTTCATTGTCTCCTGCGGTATCAAAGGGAAGCAGGTGGTAAGGAATATGTATATATTCAAGGTTTTCCAGGCTTTTTCGTCTTACGCTGTTGGCTTCTCGTTCTTTTTCCCAGAAGTCAGCTTCCTTTTTTTCTATCTTTCTGGATACCCTTCGCATGCTGATATTAAAAAAGACAGCAAGTATAATGAAACTTGCTAAAAAAGGTAATTTCATCTATAATATCCTTTCAGTTAACCGTAATAAGTTATGCTTATTTTCATCATAACACAGAGGAAGCATTATGAAAAAATTTTTTGGAGGATTGGTCCTCTTTTTGTCTTTTCTTGTAATCTGGCCAGGAACGCCTGTAGACGCTGCTGACTCTAAGACAATCGCAAGTGGTGTATATATTGGTTCGCTTGATGTTTCAGGAATGACTGTTGATGAGGCGGGACAGGCAGTTTCGTCATTGGTTGAAAGTCAGAAAAATTCAGAAATAACGCTTACTGTTGGTGAAGATAAGAATCTTACGATATTCGGCTCTGATCTTGGAATAACATGGGAAAACACTGATGTAGTGAAAGAGGCATATGCCCTTGGACATCAGGGGAATATCATCCAGAGATACAAAGCCTTAAAAGATCTTGAGAAATCCAATCATGTTTTTGAAATCGAATATGGTTTTGATGATGAGGCTCTTGCAGCTATTATTGACAGATGCAGCAGTTCTTTTGACCAGGAGAAAGTCAACTACAGCCTAAAGAAAACAGACGAGGGCTTCGTAGTTACTGATGGCCAGACAGGCTATATTGTGGACAAAGAGGCATCTGCTTCTGTAATAAAGAGCTTTATTCAAAATGAGCTCACGCCGGAGAATGCTACCATCACACTTTCTGTTAAGGAAGATAAGCCTCTTGGAAGCGCAGAGGATCTGGCAAAGGTAAAAGATGTTCTTGGTACCTTTACCACAAGCTATAAAACCTCAGGTGCTGCCAGAAGTGCCAATGTAGCAAATGGTTGTTCGCTTATAAATGGCACTACAGTTTATCCGGGAGAAGAGTTCTCTGTACTTGATACAATTACTCCATTTACTGAAGCAAATGGCTATTTCCCTGCGGGTTCTTATTTGAACGGACTTGTAGTTGAGAGCGTTGGCGGAGGAATCTGCCAGGTTTCTACTACACTTTATAATGCAGTTCTTTTGGCGGAGCTTGAAGTTACTGAGCGTCACAACCACTCAATGATAGTTACTTATGTAGAGCCTTCTGCAGATGCTGCAATAGCAGAATCTGGTGGAAAGAACTTCAAGTTTGTTAATAATACCGAGTATCCTATATATATTGAAGGTTCAACAACATCTGACAAGCACATTACCTTTACGATATACGGAGTAGAGACAAGAGACGCCGGACGCAAGGTAAGCTTTAAGAGTGAAGTGCTTGAAACAACACCTGCTTCAGCGGATCAGTTCGTGTGTGACGGCTCACAGGCTGTTGGTTATGTTGGAACACAGTCAGCTCATCTTGGATACAAGGCTCAGCTTTGGAAGATTGTAACTGAAAATGGCTCCGAAGTGAGCAGAGAAGTTATAAATAGTAGTAACTATAAGATGGTTCCTAAGATTGTTACAATTGGTACAGCAGGAGCTGATGAGACTGCTATGGCACAGATAAACACAGCAATAGCTACAGGTGATGTGGCTACCGTTAAGGCGGTTGCCGGAGCACTTGGTGCAGCCAGAAGTGCAGCAGGAACAGAAAATGAAGCTGCAGCAGCTCAGGCGGCAGCAGATGCCGTTAATGCGGCAAATGCACAGCTTGCTCAGCAGCAGGCAGAGGCACAGGAAGCGCAGCAGGCAGAGAGTGCTGAAGGAACAGATACTGCAGAAACTATACAGACAGAAGGCTGATCATTGGCAATTATATGAGAATTGGAAAAATAACTGAGAATGCTTTGAAGCGTTCAGTTTTAAAACTTATAAAAACAGAATTTAAAGAAAAAACAGGCGCAGCTGTAGGGGCAGACTGCGCTTTTTCTGAATCTAAAAAAGTATTCTCATCTGTAGCCACTTACGCTTTGGATGCTAAAGAGGTGGGATATTATGCTGTGGTTAAGGCGGCAAATGGCCTGGCTGCGCAGGGAATCACACCGGATCACGTGGATGTAAGCATTCTCTTAAGTGAAGACATAGAAGAAAAGCAATTAAAGGAAATAGTAAGGGACTGCATAGATGGCTGTAATGCTGCGGGAACATTATATGCTGGTGGTCACACAGAGGTTTCCGCAGCAGTAAAAAGACCTGTCATCACAGCAACCTGCGTAGGATATAAGGAAAATGATATTTCTTTTGGAAAGCCCAAAGCGGGACAGGCACTAGTAATAAGCAAGTGGGTAGGCCTTGAGGGAACAGCTCTTTTGGCAAAAGAAAAAAAGCAGGATCTTACAACTAAGTATCCGGCGCCCTTTATAAATGACGCTATAGATTTTAAGGAATATATGTCTGTAGAGTCAGAGGCTGCAGTCGCCATTAAGTCCGGAGTCAGTGCAGTTCATGATCTCTCAAATGGCGGAGTTTTTGCTTCTCTTTGGGAAATGGGAGAACGCGCAGGCTGTGGACTAAAAGTAAATTTGAAGAGCATACCTTTGAGACAGGAAACCGTTGAGATCTGCGAGTTTTTTGAGATAAATCCTTATCAGCTTTTATCAGGTGGAGCGCTTCTTTTTGCCGCAGATGACGGAGAAAAGCTTGTAGATGATCTTAAGAATGCGGGAATACCTGCTTCTGTCATAGGTTTTTTGCAGGAAGGTAATAGAAAAGATATAATTAATGAAGATGAATCAAGGTTTTTGGAGATGCCACAGGCTGACGAGATCCATAAAATCCTTGGATAAAGATAATTTGGAGGAGCTTTTTGTTTATGAATACCAGAGAAGAGATATTAAGCATTATTGAGAAAAACAGCCGCATTGATGTACATGAACTCAGTGTTCTTCTGGGGGCGGAAGAGATACTTGTTGCCAATGAGCTGAAAGCTCTTGAAGAAGAGGGCGTTATCTGCGGATATCATTCAATGATCGACTGGTCTAAGACCAACATAGAAAAGGTCAATGCCCTTATAGAGGTTAAGGTTACACCTACAAGAGGACAGGGCTTTGATAATATTGCTGAAAGAATTTACAAATATCCTGAGGTTACAAGCGTTTATCTTATGAGTGGCGGTTTTGACCTTATGGTTATTGTTGAAGGTAAATCCCTTTTGGAGGTTGCAGGCTTTGTAAACAACAAGCTTGCTACTTTGGATAACGTGCTTAGTACAGCTACACACTTCATCCTTAAGAAGTATAAGGATCACGGAACTATCTTGACCAAAAAGTACGAAGACACAAGGGAGATCATTACACCATGAGAAATCCAATAGGAAAAAAGGTAGTAGACATCAAGCCTTCAGGAATCAGAAAGTTTTTTGACATTGTTCAGGAGACTGAGGGCGCTATATCTCTTGGTGTGGGCGAGCCTGATTTTGATACTCCATGGCACATAAGAGATGAGGGAATTTATTCCCTTGAAAAAGGAAGAACTTTCTATACATCCAACTCCGGACTTAAGGAGCTTAGACAGGAAGTTTCAAATTATATCAAAAGAACACAGAATGTAACTTATGATCCGATAAAAGAGATCTTCATTACAGTAGGTGGATCTGAGGCGATTGATCTGGCTCTTAGAGCTATGGTGGATCCGGGGGACGAAGTTCTGATTCCTCAGCCAAGCTATGTTTCTTATGAGCCTTGTGCTATTTTAGCTGACGCTGTTCCTGTGATCATAGAGTTAAAAGAGGAAAATCAGTTCAGACTTACTGCAGAGGAAGTGCTTGAGAAGGTTACTGACAAGACTAAGATTCTGGTTCTTCCATTCCCAAACAACCCTACAGGTGCAGTAATGGGAAAAGAAGACCTTGAAGCTATCGCAAAGGTTGTTATTGAAAAAGATCTTTTTGTTATCTCTGATGAGATATACAGTGAGCTCACTTACAATGGCAAGCATGTTTCAATCGTATCTCTCCCTGGAATGAAAGAGAGAACTATTCTTATCAATGGTTTCTCCAAGGCTTATGCAATGACCGGTTGGAGACTTGGATACGCATGCGGACCTGAAGAGATCATGAAGCAGATGGTAAAGATACATCAGTTTGCGATCATGTGTGCTCCGACAACCAGTCAGTACGCTGCGGTTGAGGCCCTTAAAAACGGTGATGAAGATGTAAGGATCATGCGTGAGGAATACAATCACAGAAGAAGATATCTTTTGAATGAGTTTAAGAGACTTGGACTTCCTTGTTTTGAGCCCTTTGGAGCCTTTTACGTATTCCCTTCCATAAAGAAGTTTGGAATGAGCAGCGATGAATTCTGTACAAGACTTCTGAAAGAGGAGAAACTTGCTGTAGTTCCGGGAACAGCTTTTGGTGACTGCGGCGAAGGATTTATTCGTATTTCTTATGCATATTCACTGGATAATTTAAAGCTTGCTATGGAAAGGCTTGAGAATTTCATTAAGAAGATTAATTGAATATACCATTTATGAAAGAGAGTGTGAAAAATGCTTCATATTAAATCCATAGATGATGGGTTAGAGCTTTTTAAGGCTCTTGGTTCAGATGTAAGGGTGGAAATAATCAAGATTCTTCTAAACGAGGGATCGCTAAATATGAATGATCTTGCCTGTAAGCTTGGAATCACAAACGGGGCGTTGACGAGTCATATTAAAAAACTTGAGGAATGCGGCGTTGTTGCAGTATCTTCTGAAGCGCCCGGGCATGGTAATCAAAAGGTGTGCTCGGTTCATTTGGATAAGATTCTGATTGAACTTCAGGATAAGCCTGTAAACGATAATATTTACACCACTGATATCAAGGTGGGGCTGTTTTCTGATTATTCAGTTTATCCTACCTGCGGACTTGCCAATTCAAGCAGGCTTATCGGTGAAGTTGATGACACAAGATACTTTGCTCATCCTGACAGATTCGAGGCGGATATACTCTGGTTTACCAAAGGGTATGTTGAGTATATGATTCCCAATTTTGTTCCTGCCAATCAAAAGATTGATGAGATATGTATTTCCGCAGAGCTGAGTTCAGAAGCTCCGGGAGTAAATAATGTATGGCCCTCAGATATTTATTTTTATCTGAATGAGACTCTGCTTGGAACATGGACATCGCCTGGAGATTTTGGAGATGTTAAGGGGCTGTTTACACCGGATTGGTGGTTCCCAAACTGGAATCAGTATGGAATGCTTAAGACTCTTGTTATAAATCATGATGGAACATTCGTAGATGGAAGAAGGATTTCAGATGTGGTGATAGATGAGCTTGGACTCACAGCCAAGAGTCAATTGAAACTTAAACTTGAAGTTCCTGAGGATGCGGAGCATGTTGGAGGACTTACCATTTTTGGCAAGGGCTTTGGCAATTATAATCAGGATATCAATATTAAAATTGGATATAGTGCTATAGAATAAAAAGATGCCACTTCCTGTTCAAGGTAAGTGGCATTTTTGCGTCTTGTTTTATTCCATTTTTGTTGAATAAATATTGGACTCAAAGAACTTATTGAATCCCTGCCAGCCTGGAGTAGTGATATTTCCAAGAATCTCAGTGAATGTCTCCATCTTGGCATCTGTGTTGTCGGCAAGGTTAAGAGCAACAGCTTCGATGATGGCAGGCTTCTTTGGAGAACCATATTCAAGTTCGCCATGGTGAGCAAGTATGCAGTGCTGAAGCTCCTGCTTGAGGATAACAGGGAAACCTTCGATTCCGCGGATCTTTTCTCCGATCATTTCTGTTCCCATAACAATGTGACCAAGGAACTGTCCTTCGTCAGTGTAGTCGTTTACAGGGTAGAGACTGAGCTCTTTTGTCTTTCCGATATCATGGCAGATGGCAGCTGTTAAAAGAAGGTCTCTGTTAAGAGCCGGATATGCTGTGCAGTAGAAGTTGCAGAGCTTTGTTACGCTGAGTGTGTGCTCTAAAAGTCCGCCTATGAAGCTATGATGTACAGTCTTGGCAGCGCTGGACTTTCTGAAAGCTGTGATGAAAGCTTCATCCTGAATAAAGAATTCTTCCAGGAGCTTTTTGAGATATGGATTCTGGATAGTTCCTATTATTCCAAGGAGCTCTTTGTACATAACATCGATGTCTTTGGAAGAAACAGGAAGGTAGAGAGATGGATCATACTCGCCTTCGTGGCATTTTCTGGCTCTTTTTACATTGATCTGGAGAGCTCCGTTAAAACTTGTTACTTCTCCGAATACGTCAATGTAATCTGTGTCATCAAATTCATCTATTCCGTCGCTGTTTGGCTCCCAGATCTTGGCATCGATAGTGCCTGTCTTGTCCTGGAGAGTTACAGAGTAGTACTCTTTTCCGTTTTTGGTTGTTGCGCTGAGCTTGTGCTTGCACATGTAGATGTCCGCAATGCGGTCACCGGGTGTTAGATCTTTGATAAACTTCATTAAAAAATCCTCATTTCTAAAATTAAATCTATTTAGTTGTAGAGCTTGACATTGTTGCTTCTATCTCAAGTTCTATGTACTCATTTGGAGCCTGTCGCATGACTGTAATTGATATTACATCATCAGGGGAACAGCCTGCAAGCCTTGTTATAAGGTGGTCATAGGTGTTGATATCATAACCGTTAAAAGAAGTGATGATATCGCCGCTTTGAAGGCCGGCTTTCATGGCAGGTGAACCCATCTCGGTGCTTGATATGTAAGCTCCTGAAGGCAGATTCTGGGTATTCTGCATTTCGAGAGGAACTGTTGCGCCGTGGATTCCAAGATAAGGCCTTGGTCTGGCATTTGAAAGGTCCTCGATAAGGGGCTTTAATTCAGTGATTCCGATTCCGCAGATCTGATTGGTCATGTCTGTAGAATTGTGGGATGTATCTATTATACCGATGACCTGTCCCTTTAAGTTAATGAGAACACCGGTAGCATCACTGCTTCCGTAGATATCGGTAGTGATCAGCTTATAGCAGGAATCTACAAGATTCATAGGACTCTTTTCTGAAGTGACAATTCCATAAGCTATTGAGTCCTGAATACCTATAGGGCTACCAACTGCTATAACAGGAGAACCGGTCAGGCTCCCGGCGCTGGAACTTCCAAGTTCTGCCGGAGAAATTGTCTGTCTTGTGCCTTCTGCAAGCTGCGTTCTGCGGACTGTAAGCACGCACTGCCCTGTAATAGTGTCGATCAGACTGATCTCAGCAGTTGCTGTAGCTCCGTCACAGAAAGTTACGCCGATTGACTCAGCATCAGACACGGATGCTGAAGGAACCAGTACATAAAGATTTGTGCCGTTGTCAGCAACAATGAGTCCGGATGTGGAGCCTTTTGTCTCATAGGAATCCGTAAACCAGTTGGAGTCGCTTGAGATGGCAGTTACTTTTACGATATTTTTCTCTACCTGAGTAGTAACCTTTCGAAGAGAAGTGATCATTTTTTCATAGTCGTAAGCGTCAAAAGAATAGGAGGCAATTGCCTGATCAATCTGATCCTTCTGACTCTCCTCAAGGCTTAAAGCTTCGCTTGCGGCTATCTGATTGTCATCAGCAAACATTTCCTCGGGAGTCAGCTCTTCGCTTGGCTTTTCCTCGGGAAAGGATATCATTTCCGGTTCATTTTCGGGATAAAGTTTGTCACTGAAAACCGGCTGAAGTATAAGGAATGTAAGACAAGCGACCATTCCGAATATAACTGCCAGTGAAACGGTGATGACCGTGCGACGTAGAAGCTTTTTTCTATTTATAGGACGCTGTTTTATCTTTTCACTGATAAAATCAGTATTGGCCAGATTCTCGTTTTTGTTATCTTCAGGATTAAGTGGCATTTCATATTCCCCCAATAAACATTTAACTTATTATAGACGTTTTTATATGTTAAATCTAGCCATGAGGGGGTATAAATGATAAACTGTACTTTGGGTAATTGTGTAAAAAAGCATATGTTAAGGACTAGTATTTATGAACGCAAAAGCATTACACGTACTTGAGTACGATAAAATAATAGAAAAACTGGCGGATCACGCCACATCGGAGCCTGGAAGAAAGCTCTGCAAAGAGCTCGTTCCTTCTTCAGATATAAATGAGATAAGGAATAATCAGAAAAAGACCTCTGATGCCATTTCAAGAATATTCAAAAAGGGATCCACTTCTTTTGGTGATAACAGGAACTTTGAGGGAACTCTTAAGGCACTTAAGATAGGAAGCGCTCTTGAGCCGGTGTCACTTTTGAGGATAGCTGCATTTCTCGACAATGTTAACAGGGTAAAGACCTATGGAAGACCCACAAGAGATGACGAGACAGGGGACTCTCTCACAGAGTCTTTTGAACTTCTTGAGCCCCTTACTTTTGTGTCAGCTGAGATCAGAAGATGCATAGTGTCTGAGGATGAAATAAGCTCTGATGCAAGCCCTGCGCTCAAGCATATCAGAAGAGGCATAATGCTCACCAATGACAGAATACATGAGCAGCTTGGCAGGATGCTTAATGGCTCAATGAGGACATATCTTCAGGATGCTGTTGTCACCATGAGGGACGGCAGGTACTGCATTCCCGTTAAAGCGGAGTACAAATCACAGATAAATGGTATTGTTCACGATCAGTCTTCATCCGGTTCAACTCTTTTCATAGAGCCGGCAGCAGTTGTAGAGCTTAACAATAAGCTCAGAGAAATGGGTCTTCAGGAAAGTGCTGAGATTGAAAAGATCCTGCTAGAGCTCAGCCTTAAAGTTGCAGAGCACATAGATTCAATCAAGTACAACGCTGATATCATGACTGATCTTGATTTCATTTTTGCAAAGGCTTCCTATGCGCTTGAGATAAATGGAACAACACCTGTTTTCAATGACCAGCATGCATTTGATATCAAGAAGGGAAGACACCCTCTTATTGCAAAAGATAAGGTGGTTCCTATTGACGTTTATGCCGGAAGAGATTTCGACATGCTCATTATCACAGGTCCAAACACAGGTGGTAAGACTGTTACCCTTAAGACTGTAGGTCTTTTGACACTTATGGGACAGGCCGGACTTGCAATCCCTGCAGGGGATAAGTCAGAACTGTCAGTGTTTAATGAGGTCTTTGCTGATATTGGAGATGAGCAGAGTATTGAGCAGTCTCTTTCTACCTTCTCATCACATATGACCAATACAGTATCGATTCTTGAAAAAGCTGATGAGAATTCACTTTGTCTTTTTGATGAATTGGGAGCAGGTACTGACCCCACAGAGGGAGCGGCTCTTGCCATATCAATACTTAACGACCTGCACAGCAGAAGGATAAGGACACTTGCAACAACTCACTATAGCGAGCTTAAGGTTTATGCCCTTAACACTCCCGGAATTAAGAATGCCAGCTGTGAATTTGATGTAGAGTCACTGAAACCAACCTACAAGCTTCTTATCGGAATTCCCGGAAAGAGTAATGCCTTTGCCATCTCTTCAAAGCTTGGGCTTCCAGACAGGATAATCGAAGCCGCTAAGGAGCAGATCAGCACTGAGGATAAGCGCTTTGAAGATCTTTTGGCTGACCTGGAGAAGAGCAGAAAGATCATTGAGAATGAGCGACTTGAGATTTCCGAGTACAAAAAAGAAGTTGAGCAGCTTAAGTCTCAGCTTGAGGAAAAGACTGAAAAGCTCGACAGCCGCAAGGATGACATCATAAGAGAGGCCAACGAAGAGGCCAGGGCTATTTTGCAGGAAGCAAAGGATCTTGCTGATGAGACCATAAGGACTTTCAGAAAAGCAGGACCAAACGCGTCAATTCAGGACCTTGAGAGAGCAAGGACCAATGTCGGACAAAAGATATCTGACAAAAATAAGGCGATTTCCAAGAAGGCTGAAAAGGCAAAAGAAACTCATCCTATATTAAAAGAGTCTCAGCTTAAGCTTGGGGAGTCAGTAAAGATCGTATCCATGGGACTTAAA
Source organism: Butyrivibrio sp. AE2015 (assembly GCF_000420825.1). GTDB lineage: Bacteria > Bacillota > Clostridia > Lachnospirales > Lachnospiraceae > Butyrivibrio. The sequence goes on from NZ_ATVR01000001.1 coordinate 212,015, forward strand.
GGAACAGTCAGCTCTAAGCCTGACAAGGATGGCAATCTCTATGTGCAGTGCGGAATCATGAGGACCAAAGCCAACATCAGGGATCTGGTTCTTATAAAGGATGATGATGCCAAGACGGCTATGAAGAAGTTCTATGGCAGGACAAGCGGAAGTTCAGGTTCAAAGATGGATCTTTCACGTGCTGCCAGCATCAGGACGGAGATAAATCTTATCGGTAAAAACAGCGACGACGCCATTGCGGCTCTTGATAAGTATCTGGATGATGCCTACATGTCACATCTTAACAATGTAAGAGTTGTTCATGGTAAGGGTTCAGGTATCCTTAGGCAGGCAGTACATAATTATTTGAAGGGCGTTCCTTACGTGAAGTCCTTTAAACTTGGGGAATTCGGCGAAGGCGATGCCGGTGTTACAATAGTAACTTTTATTAAATAAATTTTTGGGGGAAAAGATGGTTAGCAAACAGAAAATTCTTATAGTTGATGATGACAACAACATTGCAGAGCTCATATCTTTGTATCTGGTAAAAGAGTGCTTTGAGACAAAGATATGCAATGACGGCGAATCTGCGATCAACACTTTTGACACATTTAAACCAAATCTCATTTTGCTTGATCTGATGCTTCCGGGAATTGACGGATACCAGGTCTGCAGAGAGATAAGGACCAGGTCACAGACACCTATCATCATGCTTTCCGCAAAGGGAGAGGTGTTTGATAAGGTCCTCGGTCTTGAGATGGGCGCTGACGATTACATGGAGAAGCCCTTTGATTCAAAAGAACTGGTGGCAAGAGTAAAGGCGGTATTAAGGCGCTTTAAGCCTCAGGTTCAGGAAGCTCCTGAGTCTAATGACAAGGTAGTAAGATATCCTGATCTTGAAATCAATATGACCAATTATTCGGTAAATTACATGGGCGAGCGTGTGGATATGCCACCTAAGGAGCTTGAGCTTTTATACTTCCTTGCAGCTTCACCAAACCACGTGTTTACACGAGAGCAGCTTCTTGATCAGATCTGGGGCTATGAATATGTTGGCGATACCAGAACTGTAGATGTACATATAAAAAGACTTCGTGAGAAATTAAGCGATCACGAGAACTGGCGTCTTGCAACAATCTGGGGAATAGGATACAAGTTTGAGGTAACAGAATAAATGAAGAGAACTCTTTATCTGAAGTTTCTTCTTGCCTATCTTCTGTTTGGTGTATTCGGGTTTGTTATTGTTGCCACATTCGTTTACAGCATGACCTATGAGAGACTGCGAAGAGATAAAACTGACAACATGTATCAGGTTGCCACTCAGATTGCAAACACGTACGCGGCAGATCTTTACAATAGTGAAACTTCGCTGGAAGCAGTACATACACAAATGGTCACATTGTCCAAATATATGGATAATGAACCCATATGGATAATCAACCCTTCAGGCAGACTTGTCCTTGATTCGTCGAGAGTAATAGGACCCGGAGATGAAATAGTGATAGAAGGCTTTAATCCTTCTGCGCTTGGCGGGTCATACTATACGACCGGCAATTTCTGGGGCTCTTTTAACGAAGATGTCATAAGTGTATTTGCGCCCATAACTGCCAACTATAAGGTTCAGGCGTATGTCGTTATTCATGAACCTGTATCGGACCTGGTGGAATCGGCCAATGAATTTTTGAATATATCCTACCTTATGCTGATAGTTCTTTTCCTGTTGTCCCTGATAATCCTTATCTTTTTTACGGAGCTTGTATATATTCCGCTCAGAAAGATAACCAAGGCGACGGAGCAGTACGCAGCAGGAAATATGGGATATGAATTTTCGGTTGAGTCTGAAGATGAAATGGGATATCTGGCAGCATCTCTGTCTTATATGGCGGGCGAAATTGCACGCGCAGAGGATGATCAAAAGAAATTTATTGCCAATGTTTCTCATGATTTCAGGTCTCCGCTTACATCTATCAGAGGATATCTGGTTGCAATGCAGGATGGCACAATCCCGCAGGAGATGCACGAGAGATACCTTGGAATTGTAATCAATGAAACTGACAGGCTGACCAAACTTACCAATGAGCTTCTTACCCTGAACAACTTAAACACAAAGGGTATGATGCTCAACAAATCTGATTTTGATATAAACCAGACTATCAGGAAAGTCGCAGAGTCTTTTGAAGGAACCTGCAGAAATAAAAAGATTGCCATTGAGCTGATCCTTACAGATGAGAAGATGCTGGTAAATGCGGATGTGGATAAGATCCAGCAGGTGCTCTATAATCTTGTGGATAACGCCATAAAATTCAGTCATCATGATTCATCGATCAAGATTGAAACCACAGAGAAACACAGCAAGGTTTTCGTTTCAGTCAAGGACAGCGGAATTGGAATTCCCAAAGAGGATCAGAAACTTATTTTTGACAGATTCTATAAATCTGATTCTTCAAGAGGAAAGGATAAGAAGGGCACAGGCCTTGGCCTTTCTATCGTAAAAGAAATAATAAAGGCCCACGAAGAAAATATTAATGTTATCAGTACTCCGGGCGTTGGAACAGAGTTTATCTTTTCACTTCCAAAGTCTGCAGTAATGGATGCTGATGACGAGGAGTAATTTAAATGCATATAGTTTTACATCAGCCGGAGATACCACAGAACACCGGAAACATCGGAAGAACATGCGTTGCAACAAACACAAGTCTTCATCTTATTGAGCCACTTGGCTTTAGTATCAATGAAAAGGCACTTAAAAGAGCGGGGATGGACTACTGGCCTAAGCTTGACGTTACCAAATATATTGACTACGAAGATTTCAAGGCAAAGCATCCGGGAGCCAGGATCTGGTATGCTACGACAAAGGCAAAACACTCTTATACCGATGTTTCTTTTGGCATGGATGATTATATAATGTTCGGCAAAGAAAGCGCCGGAATTCCAGAGGAGATACTGGTGGACAACGAAGAAACCTGCATTCGAATCCCCATGGGAGAGGACATAAGGTCTTTGAACCTGTCTAATTCAGTAGCGATAGTTTTATATGAAGCCCTCAGGCAGAATGATTTTAAAGGGCTTGAGAGAGAAGGCGAACTTCACAGGCTTCATTGGAAAGAGTGATTGTATGGGAAAAGTAACAAAGACAGATTGCAAATATCAAAAAGATGATCTGCTTACGGTAGAAATAACTGACATAGGAAATGACGGAGAGGGCATAGGCAAGGTTGACGGCTATACCCTCTTTATTAAAGATGCGGTAATAGGTGATAAAGTTAGTGCCAAGATAATGAAGGCAAAAAAGAACTATGCCTATGCTCATTTGGAGAAGGTTTTGGAGCCATCTGTGCACAGGCAGGAAGCAAGATGTCCTATTGCGAGACAGTGCGGCGGATGCCAGCTTCAGAACATGACCTATGAGAGGCAGCTTGAGTTTAAGCAGAATAAGGTATGGAATAATATTGTTCGCTTAGGCGGATTTGACGAGTCTTTTATCGATAGCATCATGGAGCCAATAATCGGTATGGAGGAGCCTTGGCGATACAGGAACAAGGCCCAGTACCCAATTGGAACCGGCAAGAATGGAAAGCCTGTTGCAGGCTATTATGCAGGAAGAACCCACAGTATTATTCCAGTGGATGACTGTTTTATCGGAGTTGAGGAAAATAAAGAGATTCTTAATGTTGTGCTTGCACACATGGAAAAACATGGAATTGCAGCTTACGATGAGGCGACAGGCAAGGGGCTTGTAAGGCATGTTCTCATAAGGAAGGGCTTTACAAGCGGACAGATCATGGTGTGCCTTGTTATTAACTATAGAGGAAAAGCTGTTGGAAATAGCAATGAATTTATAGCGGCTCAGAATGAGCTTGTTAAGAAACTCCAGAATATTAACGGTATGACCAGCATTTCTGTCAGCATAAACACTGATAAGACCAACGTTATTATGGGAACAGAGATCCATACTATCTGGGGAAAGGACACAATCTCAGATACTCTGTGCGGTCTTGAGTTTGAGATTTCACCTCTTTCTTTTTACCAGGTTAATCCAAAGCAGGCTCAAAGGCTTTACGAGCAGGCAATTACCTATGCCGGCTTAACAGGGAATGAGACGGTATGGGATCTTTACTGCGGAATTGGAACTATATCTCTGGCTATGGCAAAGACTGCAGGGAAAGTCTACGGCGTAGAGATCATTCCTGATGCAATTGAAGATGCCAAGCGAAATGCTAAGCGAAACGGCCTTGATAACGCGGAGTTTTTCTGCGGAAAGGCAGAGGAAGTGCTTCCGGAATTCTATGAGAGGCTAAGTAAGGAAGCCAAGAACGACGGAACAATCGCGGAAGCAGGTATGAGTGGCGAAGAAGACCATGTGAAAGCTCTCCATCCTGATGTGATAGTCGTAGATCCGCCTCGCAAGGGCTGTGATGAGAAGTGCCTTGAGACGATGCTCAAGATGAGCCCTGACCGCATTGTATATGTCAGCTGTGATTCAGCAACCCTCGCCAGAGACCTGCGCATTCTTGCTGATGGCGGCTACGCACTCAATAAGATCCGTGCCTGCGATATGTTCAGTTGGTCCGGCCATGTTGAGACTGTCGTTGCACTATCTAATGGCCCACTTGGGGACGGGGTTAGTGGGTCATTATTCTGACCCCTTAACCCCGTCACTGGGGGCCAATTCCCTCTCTTTGGGCTGCAGTGGAAAGAATATGCAGAATAAAAGATAGCCATACAGAAGAGTGCTGTTTATAAAAATGGGCAAATTTATGATTTGTTTCTATATGCGAAGTTAAAGTAAAATGAGCTTTTCTGCACTCAACCAGCGGTAGAGTTGCAGGAAATCAACCTACGGTTCGTGTAAAAATATGATGATACCGGCTATGTTTGAGTCATGAAAGGAGGTGCCCGATATGGATCAAATCAAAATTGGAAAATTCATAGCATCCTGCAGAAAGGAACAGGGCATGACTCAGGCAGTCCTTGCCGAGAAGCTCGGAATCAGTGACCGGGCGATATCAAAATGGGAGACTGGAAAGTCTATGCCAGATTCCGGGATTATGTTGGAGCTGTGTGAACTTCTGAAAATTAACGTCAACGAACTCCTGTCGGGCGAAAGAATTATGGCAGAAGCATATGACAAACGGGCAGAAGAAAACCTGCTGGCAATGAGGCGGGAGGTTGAAGAAAAGAACAGGCAGATGCTTCAGACGGAATACTGGATTGCGATTCCTGCCGTCATTGCCGGACTGATCATGGTGTTTGTGGCTTCATTTTTAGAGATGCCAGTCTGGCTGCGGATTGCACTTATCGTGTTTGCTCTAATAATGATATTTACGGTAGCTTTTATCGCTGTGGGCATTGAGCAAAAGGCCGGATACTATGAATGCCAGAATTGCCACCACAGATATGTACCTACATACTGGCAGACAAATCTTGCTATGCACATGGGACGGACAAGGTATATGAAATGCCCGGAGTGTGGAAAAAGAAGCTGGCAGAAAAAAGTTCTTACAAAAGAAGAGTAAGCAGACCAAGGCTCCTCGCTACTGATTAGGTTCAGTGGCAAGGAGCCTTTTTATGCTTCGTGGTCGCCCATTAGTATTTACGCGTGCTTATAGCATTGTATATAATATCTTTGTTGTGACAATCTGGATAAATAGATGTCGCATTCTTGTCAGTTTGAAACTGATCGGAATGCTTTTTGTATATTGATTTTAAGTTTACAGATAAATATTTTTATGATAAGATTCATTCGCATTTATAAAAAAAATATTAATAAATTCTAAACAGATATTTTATATTTTGGAAAGCGGATTTGTTTTGTTGACAAGTAACAGGGGGTAATTAACAATGCAAACAGAGCGTGAACTTAGTGGATATCCCAGTATTGATTTGCCGCAGAGTAGGGGCAGTAAGCTATTTGAGAGAAAACCATTTGTTCCTAATGTGGACATTGTTACGATTCTGAAATTGCTTAGCAGGAAAACCAGAAACAATCCTGCTATAGATTGCGATAATTTGAAAGCAACATATCAGGAGCTTATTGATGATTCACATACTCTTTATCTTGCATTTAAACGGATTGGGATTAAGAAAGGCGACATTATAACTATCTCATTGCCGAGCAACTATCAGGCAATTGTCTCTTTTCTTGCCTTAAATGAATTGGGAGCAGTTACTACATTCATTGATACATATTCAAGTGAAGAAGATATTTATCATTATCTGGATATGTACAATTCACCTGTTTTCATATGTTTTTCTGATCTTAAGGCTGATTGTACTGAAATCCTTAAAAAATCTAATGTAAAACACATTGTAAAGCTTTCAGAGAATCTTGTTGATTCCAGAGATTTTTGCATGGTTGAGCGTGTTAGCGATGAGATTATAGATTTCCACTCACTTGGTCTTTATGCAAAAGAGCAGAAGGACACATTCCACCTTCCAAATGGAAATATTGATTCAATGATTCTTTATACCAGTGGTTCAACGGGCCAGCCTAAGGCAGTGGTGCTTACAAACAAAAACATATTGGCTGCTCAGATCTATGCAGGAAAGACAAGTCATACAGAAAATATTCATGCCACTAAGACCATGACATGCGTACCTCTTCGCTATCCCTATGGCATGGTTACATCTCTTTTAACATCGCTTTTGTGGGGGAAAGAAGCCATCATGACTCCGAGATGGGATAGTGACACGGTTGGGTATTATTATGGAAAGAAGCCTAATATTGTATTTGGGTCACCTGCTGTTTTAGATGTCACCATGAGATTCTTACCAGACAAGATGGACTTATCACAGATTTCCCATTTTATCTCAGGTGGAGATTTCATGACTGAAAAGCATGCTGAGATTGGGTATGATTTCTTTAAAATGCATAATTGCACTGATGTAGAAATTGGCAACGGCTGTGGAAATGCTGAGACTGTCAGTATCGGATCTACTCCTGTAGGAGTTCCGCTAAAACAGTCTACTGCCGGGAAAGTGCTGGTTGGCTCTATACCTCTTATCATTGATAAAACACTCGATGATAAAAACGAATTAAGTGGAGCCAAAGGCATTATAAAGGAAAAGAGATATTACGAAGAAGGAGAACTTTGCATTTCAGGTAAGCATGTATTCAAAGAATACTTTGATGAGCCTGACAAAACAAGGATTGCAAAGTTCAAGTACCATGGAAAAGAATTTTTCCGCACCGGTACTATAGGATATATAGATGAAGATGGATACTTCACGCCTACAGGAAGAAAGTCCAGATTTTATATCCGCAGCACGGGGCATAAGGTATATATGGATAATGTTCAAAGACTTATTTCATGTATCCCAGGAATAGCAGATTGTGCAGTGGTGAAGGTTGTGGATGATGATGAGTTATACATAAACTGGGCTTTTGTAACACTGCAAAAAAGCGGAAAAAGAATACAGAATCTTGAAGAAAAGATTTGCTATTATTGCAGTAACGGCATTCAGACAACTAATGGGGTTGAAACGCTGAAAGAATATGAGATTCCAAGAAAAGTGATTGTAGTAGATTCGCTTCCTACGGTGCCGGGCACAGAGAAAATAGATTATAAAAGACTGGAAGAACAGATTGAGGAAGGAAGCTGGTCGGCATAAGTTATAGATGAAAGAGTTTCTAAGAAACTTAAAGATTAATAAATAAAACAATAATAGTTCATTTCTCTAAAGCAATATAGTATAATTTGGTGGATTGCATAAAACTAAATACTAGAAAAGGGAGAAATGATGGGAAAAATTGGGGATTTTTTAAAAAAGAAAGACATTGAGATTTCTTTAAAGCGATACGGGATTGATGCACTTGGAGCCATGGCTCAGGGACTATTCTGTTCGCTTCTTATTGGAACTATCATCAACACAATTGGTACTCAGTTCCATGTTCCATTTTTGATGAAAACAGTGGCAACCATAGCCGGTACTGACTATACAGTTGGTGGTCTTGCTACAGCAATGAGCGGACCTGCAATGGCAGCAGCTATAGGATATGCTCTTAAGTGCCCGCCACTGGTTCTTTTTTCAATGATCACAGTTGGATTTGCGGCTAATGCTCTTGGTGGAGCAGGTGGCCCTTTGGCTGTATTGTTCGTCGCAATACTTGCAGCAGAATTTGGTAAAGCAGTTTCCAAGGAGACAAAGATTGATATTCTTGTCACACCTCTTGTAACTATTGGCGTTGGAGTATTCTTCTCATGGCTCATCGCACCACCTCTTGGCAGAGCTGCTATGTGGATAGGAAACCTCATTATGTGGGCAACTGAGCTTCAGCCATTCCTTATGGGAATTCTGGTTTCTGTTCTTGTTGGTGTGGCTCTTACACTTCCTATTTCTTCAGCAGCAATCTGCGCAGCCTTTGGTCTTACAGGACTTGCAGGCGGAGCAGCTGTAGCAGGGTGTTGTGCTCAGATGATCGGCTTTGCAGTTATTTCTTTTAAAGAAAATAAGTGGGGCGGACTTATCTCACAGGGAATTGGAACATCCATGCTTCAGATGGGAAACATCATTAAAAATCCTAGGATCTGGATCGCTCCAACACTTGCATCAGCCATAACAGGCCCTATTGCTACATGTCTTTTCAAATTGCAGATGAATGGAGCTCCGGTTTCATCAGGAATGGGAACCTGCGGAATGGTAGGACCTATCGGAGTTTATACAGGGTGGGTTGGCGATGTGGCAAATGGTGCCAAGGCTGCTATCACAGGATTTGACTGGTTCGGACTTTTGATGATTTCCATAGTGCTTCCGGCTGTTTTTTCACTTATAATAAATGCAGGTGTTAAAAAACTTGGCTGGGTAAAAGACGGAGATATGAAACTTTAATGTTTAGAGATAATATAATTTATGCAGTTATAGGGGCAGCGGTGGTTTTACTTGCTGTCCTTATACTTTATTTAATTAAAAGACATAAAATGCGCCCTCTTCCTATGGACGAAATGGAGGGGCATGACTTCGAGTATTACTGCGCGGATCTGTTAAAAGACAACGGCTTTCTTGAAGTTGAAGTGACTAAGGGCAGTGGCGATTTTGGAGCTGATATTCTTGCTGAAAAAGATGGCGTGACATACGCTTTTCAGTGTAAATGCTACGATAAGCCAATTGGAGTCAAGGCTATCCAGGAGATATACGCGGGGCGCGACTACTATGGCAGGATGGTTGGTGTTGTCATGACCAATCAGTATTTCACACAGCCTGCTGTGGAACTGGCTACAAAGCTTAACATCATGCTTTGGGACAGGGGCTATGTGGATAACATGGAAAAGAAATGAGAAAAACAGGAGCAAAAAGTGATAATAGAAATTAAAGATGATTTTGATCTTGGGAAAATAGCTGACAGCGGTCAGTGCTTCAGGTTTAACAAGTGCGGAGAAGAGTCGCAGGAGCACTACAGCGTTGCAGCATTAGACAAACATGTGCTGGTTAAAAAACTTGACGAAAACAGGTACGAGTTTAGCTGTGACCAAAAAGAATTTGATTCTTTCTGGAAGAACTATTTTGACCTTAACATTAGTTATGGCGATATTCGCGCAAGGATTGATAAAACCAAAGATGAATATCTTTATAATGCTTCAGAATACGGCAAAGGAATAAGGATTTTGAGGCAGGATCCGTGGGAAATGCTTATTTCTTTTATCATATCACAGAGAAAAAATATACCTGCTATCAAGGCCTCAATTGAAAAACTCTGCGCTCTTGCTGGGGAAGTAATTGATGAGGGAGAAGAGTTTGGGAAAATATATTCTTTTCCCACTCCTGAAAAAATAGCAGCTTTATCAATGGAGCAGCTATCATCCTGTAGTCTTGGATATAGAGATAAGTATGTTCATCAGGCGGCACTTGATGTGGCAAGCGGCGCTGTGGATCTTGATAGATGGGGAAAACTGTCTGATGAAGAGCTGATGGAGAATCTCCTTAAATTATTTGGTGTTGGGGTTAAGGTTGCAAATTGTGAGATTCTTTTTGGCTATCACAGGCTGGATGCATTCCCAATAGATGTGTGGATAAAAAAGGTTCTTGATGCACATTATCAAAAAGGCTTTTCTTTTGAAAGCTATGCTCCTTTTAATGGGGTTATGCAGCAGTATTTGTTTTTCTATTCAAGAACAGGAGGGTAATTTCTATGGGGAAAAATGAAGAAAAAAGCGTGATACAAAGGGCCAGTGGCCTTAGGACCGCAGAGTATGTCTGCTATGCATTGGGGGATGCGGGTGGATGCCTGGTGTTTGGGCTGGTGACTTCAATCCTTCAGACCTACTATACGGATGTACTTATCTTAAGTCCGTTCTTTATCATGATCATGTTTGTACTGACAAGAGTCTGGGATGCTGTGAACGACCCAATAATGGGGCGTATCTGCGATACAGCGAAGGTCTCTAAACATGGCAGATATCGTGTGTGGTTTCTTCGCGTGGCAATACCGCTTGCTATAGCATCTATTCTGTTGTTTTGTAAATTCCCGGGTTTTGGTACACCGGGAGATAATCTTCCGGCCTATATTTATGCTACAGTGACCTATGTTGCATGGGGAATGATCTATACCATGCTGCAGATTCCTTACGGCTCCCTTGCAAGTGTTATCACTTTGGATGACAAAGAAAGGTCCAAACTGTCAGTATTTCGTGCTGTTGGTGCGGCTCTTGGTTCTATGCCTGTCATGGTGCTTTCAATGCTTTGCTTTAGCACTGATAAAACAACAGGTCAATCCATCGTAAAATATGATGTTCTTTTAACCGGCGTTATTGTCATGGCTCTTTTATCTATGATAGCGCTTCTATTTGCATTCCTTGGTACAAAAGAGAGAGTGAAGGCGGAGCCAAAGCACCATGAAAAGGGCGCTGCAGGCAAGGCTCTAAAGCTTATCTTTGGGAACAAGTCAATGCTTTCTATCTCTGTAGTAGCAATGCTTCTTTTGGCAGGGCAGATGTTTACTCAAAGCTACTATGTATATCTTATCCGCTACTATTTTGGAAAGGGCGGAATTTTTGTATCACTTCCGACTATCCTTACCTATATTCCAATGGCAATACTGATGGCATTTACTCCAAAGCTTGCCAGAAAGTATGGCAAAAAAGAGATTACTTCCGTAGGTATGATCGTTGCATCAGCAGCGAACTTTTTGATGTTTTTCCTAAAATTTATGAATCCATCAGCAGCACTGATGCCTTTTATGCTTCTTTGCTTTTTCTCAGGATTTGGCTTGAACCTTTTTGTTTTGCAGCTGTGGGCTATGGCAGGTGATGCTATTGATGAGATTGAGGTTACAACCGGCAGCAAGGATAATGGAACCGCTTATGCATTTCTTAATTTCTTCCGCAAATTGGGGCAGGTAATCTCAGCCATTGCGGTAAATGCAGCTCTTTTGGCAATGGGATATTACGACACAGCAAGTACACTGGAATTCAAGTTTACCGGGGCGCAGCTGTCTTTAATGTACGTACTGGCAACCCTGATCCCTGCGGTAATGTTTGCTCTCATGGCTCTTTTCCTTATCATCTGGTATCCGCTTTCAAAGGAGAAAGTAACAGAACTTCAGGCAAAAAAAGAAGCATACTTTGGAGTTGATAATCTATGAGTGATAATAAATTTATAGAAAAAGAAACTGATTTAGGCAGAATCCGTGGTTTGGAGAGAGAAGGAGATGTAGCTTTCCTTGGAATCCGCTATGCGAGGGCAGAGAGGTTCTCCTACGCGACTTCTGTAGAAAAGTGGGATGGCACCTATGATGCCACGCACTTCGGCGATGCCTGTACTCAGTACCGTACCTACTTTCCCCATCTTGATGTGCCGGAGCGACTTTTTTATCATCGGGAATTCAGAGAGGGGCTGAACTTCACTTATAGCGAAGATTGTCTGAATCTGAATATCTATGCCCCAAAAGATGCTGAGAATGCCCCTGTTCTGGTATTTATCCATGGCGGCGGGTTTAACTCTATGGCTAACTCTGAAGGATATTTGGACGGAGCAGGGTACACAAAGCGCGGAATCATCCTTGTGTGCATCAACTATCGTGTAGGTGCTTTTGGATACATGACGCATGAGGAAATACAGGAAAAGAATGGCCGCGATGGTAACTTTGGCCTGGATGATATTTTAGTTGCCATTAAATGGGTAAAAAGACATATCGCTTCCTTCGGCGGCGATGCTGAAAATATCACGGTTATGGGACAAAGCGCTGGAGCGATTTCTCTGCAATACCTCTGTCTTTCTCAAAAAGCAGAAGGTCTCTTTAAGCGTGCTATCATGCTCTCTGGTGGAGGTCTTTTTCCTAAGAAAGCTAGGCCAAAGCTTTCTTCTGAAACCAGAGAATACTGGAAAGAAGTAATGAAAATAGCCAGAGTAAAGACTTTAGAAGAATTCCGTCACTTAGATGAAAAAGATGTGATGGCCGCTGTTGAAGTTATCAAAACTAAGCGGAATGACAATCTGGTCAACACACAGCCGGTTGTGGATGGCTATCTGTTGGAAGAAGATACGGCGCAGCTTGTGAAACATCCTCTGCGCATTGACTATATGGCGGGAACTACATCCAACGATATGTTCAATGTGGTCCTTTACCACATGGCTTGGAAATTTATAAAAAACAACAGGGGATATCGCTATTTCTTTGATATTGATGCGCCGGGAGATGATAACGGTGCCTTTCATTCTTCGGATCTGAGGTATTTCTTTGGAACTCTTGATAAGAGCTTCCGACCTTATGGCGAGAAGGATAAGGCTGCGTCAGAACTGATTATAGATTACGTGGCAGCATTTGTAAGAACCGGTAATCCCAACGGAGAGGGGAGACCGATTTGGAAAAAAGGCGGAAAGCCCCTATATATCTCCAGTGGTGGCTTTAGAATGAAGCGGGCGAATCCTGTTTTGCTGATTCGAAATACCTTTAGGGGAGATCCAAAATAAGTGTACACAAAAGAGCGAATCTGTATATAATTATCTTGTGTTTACCAAAAACTAAAATATTAGTTATATAAGTAAAAGAATGGGGTAAAAGGAGAAAAGGTATGGGTGAAGTAAAAAAGCTTATTGAAGAGGGGAAGACTTTTCTTGGAATCGAGTTCGGCTCTACAAGAATCAAAGCTGTTTTAACAGATGAAAATTATAATCCAATAGCATCCGGCTCACATGGCTGGGAGAACAGGCTGGACAACGGAATCTGGACATATACACTTGATGATATCTGGGGCGGCCTTCAGGATTGCTATAAGGGTCTTAAAGATGATGTTGAAAAGAAATATGGCATTAAGCTTACAAGCGTGGGGGCTATGGGCTTTTCTGCCATGATGCATGGTTATATGGCATTTGATAGAGAGGGAAACCTTCTTGTGCCATTCAGAACATGGAGAAATACAATAACAGAGGAAGCTTCTGACAAACTTACAGAGGTTTTCGGATATCATATTCCACAGAGATGGAGCATTGCCCACCTCTATCAGGCTATTCTTAATAAGGAAGAGCACGTTTCAAAAGTTAATTTCTTTACAACTCTTGCCGGATATATTCATTGGCAGCTCACAGGAGAAAAAGTTCTTGGAGTTGGCGATGCTTCCGGAATGTTCCCTATTGATTCAAAAACATGCGATTACAACAAAAAGATGGTTGAGCAGTTTGATGAACTGGTAGCACCATACTCTTTTGACTGGAAACTTTCTGACATCCTTCCAAAGTCACTTCCTGCAGGTGAAAGAGCTGGTGTTCTTTCAGAAGAAGGTGCCAAAAAGCTGGATCCATCAGGAGATTTGAAGGCTGGTATCCCGGTTTGTCCTCCTGAAGGAGATGCCGGAACAGGAATGGTAGCAACCAACTCAGTTGGAGTTAGAACAGGTAATATTTCTGCTGGAACTTCAGTATTTTCAATGGTTGTTTTGGAGCATGACCTTTCAAAGGCATATCCTGAGCTTGACCTTGTTACAACACCATCAGGAGAGCAGGTTGCAATGGTTCACTGCAACAACTGCACATCTGATCTCAACGCATGGGTATCTCTGTTTAGAGAGTTTGCAGGAGCAATCGGAAAAGACATCGATGATGATACTTTATATGGAACACTTTACCGCAAGGCTATGGAAGGCGACGCTGACTGCGGCGGACTTCTTGCTTACAACTACTTCTCAGGTGAGAGTATTACAGGCTTTAATGAGGGAAGACCTCTGTTTGTAAGAAGACCTGATGATAAGTTCAACCTTTCTAACTTTATGAGAACACATCTTTATACTGCACTTGGTGCTCTAAAGTCAGGAAATGACATCCTTATGAAGGAAGAAAATGTTAAGGCAGACTTCTTCTTTGGACAGGGCGGATTCTTCAAGGTTAGAGGCGTTGGCGACAGAGTAATGGCAGCAGCGCTCAATACTCCTATCAAGCTTATGGAGACAGCAGGAGAGGGTGGTCCTTGGGGACAGGCAATCCTTGCAGGCTTCATGATGCAGAAAAAGGATGGTGAGACTCTTGAGAAATATCTTTCTGATAAGGTATTTGCAAGTGGAAAAGTTGAGACCTGCGAACCAAATAAAGGAGATGTAGCAGGCTTTGATGATTTTATGAAGGACTACAGCGCAGGTCTGGCTATAGAGAGAGCAGCAGTTGATTCATTAAAGTAATGTTATAAATTGATAAGCCTATCGCAATAATTACGAAGATTAATTAGCGGTCTGATAATAGAATAAACATTGGAGCGTAGAAAAATGTTAGAAGAATTAAAGAAAAAAGTTTATGAAGCAAATATTTTGTTACCTAAATATGGACTTGTGACTTTTACCTGGGGAAATGTAAGTGCGATTGACAGAGAGAGCGGTCTCTTTGTTATCAAGCCAAGCGGCGTTGACTATGACACCATGACTCCTGACGACATGGTTGTTATGGATCTTAATGGTAATAAGGTTGAGGGAAAATTAAACCCATCATCCGATACACCTACACATGTTGAGATCTACAAAGCATTTAAGGAAGTAGGCGGTGTTGTTCACACGCATTCATCCTATGCTACAAGCTGGGCTCAGGCAGGAAGAAGCATTCCCTGCTACGGAACAACTCATGCGGATTATTTCTATGGTGAGATACCATGTGTAAGATGCCTTACTAAGGAAGAAATCGAATCTGCTTACGAAGAGAACACAGGACATCTTATTGTGAATGAGTTTGAGCGCATGGGAAAAGACCCTGTGGCTGTACCTGCAGTTCTTTGCAAAAACCACGGTGTATTTACCTGGGGCAAGGATGCGCATGAAGCAGTTCATAACGCAGTAGTTACAGAAGAGGTTGCAAAAATGGCCTATAGGTGCGAAACTATTAATCCGGAAGTGAAGCCAGCTCCGCAAGAACTTCAGGATAAGCATTATTACCGTAAACACGGCGCCAATGCTTATTATGGGCAAAAGTAATCACTTAGCGAGGGCAGAAAAATAGAAAGGAAAAATAATTATGACCAATCAGGAACTTCAAAAAACAGCTAATGAAGTCAGAAAAAGTGTTATCACAGCACTTCATGCAGCTGGGGCAGGACATCCGGGCGGATCTCTGTCATCAACAGATATTTTTACTTATCTTTACTTCGAAGAAATGAATATCGATCCTAAGGACACAAAGAATGCTGACCGCGATCGTTTCGTTCTCTCAAAGGGACATTGTGCTCCTGGCCTTTACTCAGTAATGGCAGAGAGAGGATATTTCCCTAAGGAGGAGCTTACAACTCTTCGTAAGCTTGGTTCAAGACTTCAGGGACATCCAAGTATGCAGTATCTTCCAGGTCTTGACATGAGCAGCGGATCTCTTGGACAGGGAATCTCAGCAGCTTGTGGTATGGCTCTTTCAGCTAAGCTTGATAACAAGTCATTCCGTGTATACACACTCCTTGGTGATGGAGAGCTTGAAGAGGGACAGGTTTGGGAAGCAGCTATGTTTGCCGGATTCAGAAAGCTTGATAACCTCTGCGTAATCGTAGATAACAACGGATTACAGATTGATGGACCTATTGATAAGGTATGTTCTCCTTATCCTATCGATGAGAAGTTTAAAGCATTTAACTTCCATGTAATCAACATTGATGGTCATAATTTTGATGAAATAAGAAAAGCTTTTGAAGAAGCTAAGAATACAAAGGGACAGCCTACAGCTATCATTGCTCACACAGTTAAGGGCAAGGGCGTTTCATTTATGGAGAATCAGGTAGGCTGGCATGGCAAAGCTCCTAACGATGAAGAGTTTAAGCTTGCTATGGAAGAATTAGAAAGGACAGGTGCAGCACTATGAGCGATGTAAAGAAAATAGCAACAAGAGAGAGTTATGGTAATGCTCTTGCAGAACTCGGTGATGAGTATCCTAACCTTGTAGTTTTAGATGCTGACCTTGCAGCTTCTACAAAGACAGCAGTTTTCCAGAAGAAATTCCCTGAAAGACACATTGATTGTGGTATTGCAGAGTGCAACATGATGGGTATCGCAGCAGGACTTGCAACAACAGGAAAGATTCCTTTCGTTAGTTCTTTTGCAATGTTCGCAGCAGGACGTGCATTTGAGCAGGTTCGTAACTCAGTAGGATATCCTCATCTTAACGTAAAGATTGGTGGAACACATGCCGGAATCACAGTTGGTGAGGACGGAGCCAGCCATCAGTGTAACGAAGATTTCGCTCTTATGAGCGTTATTCCTGGAATGGTTGTTATGTGCCCTGCTGATGACATTGAAGCAAAGGCTTGCGTACGTGCAGCAGTTGAGCATGAAGGCCCTGTTTATATCAGATTTGGCCGTGCTGCATGCAGCATCATTAATGACAGACCTGATTACAAATTTGAAATTGGAAAAGGAAATGTTGTCAGAGAAGGAAAAGATGTTACAATAGTAGCTACAGGAATTTGCGTAGATTCAGCTTTAAGTGCAGCAGAAATGCTTGCTAAAGACGGTATTTCAGCAGAAGTAATCAATATCTGCACAATCAAGCCTCTTGATAAAGAGCTTGTAGCAGCATCTGCCAAGAAGACAGGCAAAGTTGTAACAGTTGAGGAACACTCCGTTATAGGCGGACTTGGAAGCGCTGTATGCGATGCACTTTCTGAACTTGCACCTACTCCTGTAAAGAAACTCGGAATGCAGGATACATTCGGCGAGTCAGGAACAGCTTCAGAACTTGTTCATAAGTATGGACTTGACGGCGAGGGTGTATACGCATCAGTAAAGGAATTCCTTAAGTAATGATAATTTTAAGCCCTTCAATTTTATCTGCAGATTTTACCGTGCTTGGACAGCAGATCACAGAAGCTGACAAGGCCGGAGCAGAGTATATTCATATTGATGTTATGGATGGCACATTTGTGCCATCCATTTCCTATGGTATGCCGGTTATCAAAAGTATAAGAAAGGTAACTGACAAAGTCTTTGATGTGCATCTTATGATCACAGATCCTATCAGGTATATAAAGGATTTTGTAGATTCCGGAGCAGACCTTATAACTTTCCATCTTGAGGCCACCTCAAATCCACAGGCAGTAATTGATGAAATCCATAAATATGGTAAAAAAGCCGGATTATCCATAAAACCAGGCACTTCAGCCCATGAACTCATTCCATATCTTGACAAGGTTGAAATGATTCTTATAATGACTGTTGAACCAGGTTTTGGTGGACAGAAATTTATTGCTGAAACAATGGATAAGATCCGCGCAACCAGACAGATGTTAGATGAAAAAGGTCTTTCAACTGATCTGGAAGTTGATGGCGGGATCAATTGTGACAATTTAAAGGAAGTTATAGACGCTGGAGCGAATGTTATTGTAGCTGGATCAAGTATATTCAAAGGAAACATAACAGAGAATATAAGTAACTTCAAAGCTATAATAGGCAGATGAAAGGATTTTTAATTAATGCACATCATTTTTACATCTGATACACATGGACATGTGTATCCAATTAACTACGCTACCAATTGCCCCGAGAATGCGGGGCTTTTTTGCATAGCTGCACAAATTTCCAAAGACGGAAATACACTTGTTTTGGATGGCGGAGATTCTCTTCAGGGAACACCTCTTCTTTCCTATTATTTGGAGCATAAGGACGAATACGATTTCAACCCTGCAGCAGAAGGCTTTAACGCTATGGGGCTTGATTACTATACACTTGGCAATCATGACTTTAATTTTGGTTATGATGCTATCCTCGATTTTGTTACTGCTATGAATGCAACACTTATTTCTGCAAATGTAGAGGATAAGAGAGATGCCCTTGGAATAAAGAAACATGTGATTCATACACTTGAGGATGGCACCAAAGTCGGAATCACAGGAGCTGTTACAGGATACGTTAATGTCTGGGAGCAGAAGGACCACCTTACAGAGCTTGTAGTTTCTGATCCTGTTGAGGCAGTAAAAAATGAACTTGAAATAATGAAGGATAAATGCGACATAACAGTTTGCATTTACCACGGAGGCTTCGAGGAAGATCTTTCATCCGGAGAGCTTTTATCTGATACAACAGAGAATCAGGCATGCAAGATCATGAGAGAGCTTGGCTTTGACATTGTTCTTACAGGCCATCAGCATATGGCTGTCGAGGGTATTAGCATAGATGGAAGTTACGGCGTTCAGCCACCAGCAAAGGCTATGAAGTACTGCGAGGTTTTTGCTGACAGGAAGGATGGAGCCTGGGATATCACATCAAGGCTTGTTCCGGTAAAAGAACCTGATGCAAAATATGCTGAGATCGCTAAAGCCCATGATTTCATGGATGATATTAACTCAAAGATCCAGAAGTGGCTCGATGAGCCGATCGGATGCCTTGAAAAGGCTATCGATCCTGAGCCAAAGCTTGAAGTTGCCATTAAGGGAAGTAAGGTTGCTGCAATATTTAATCAGGTGCAGCTTGAATATACAGGTGCTGACTTCTCATGCACCAGCCTGTCCAATGATCCTCTTGGACTTAAGAAGGATATAACAGTAAGGGACGTTCTTGGAATTTACCAGTTCTCCAATACTGTTGAGGTAAAAGAAGTTACAAAGGCCGTTATTAAACAGGCCCTTGAGAGATGTGCTGAATATTTTGAGATCGATGAAGGTGGAAAGCTTAAGATTTCAAATATCTTTTTACAGCCTAAGATCGAGCATTACAACTACGACTTTTATGCAGGACTTGAGTATGTTCTGGATATTACAAAGCCTCTCGGCGAGAGAGTTACTCTTTTAAGGAAGATTGATGGAACTGAGCTTGAGGACGATAAGACATACACACTTGTTACCAGCAATTACAGAGCTACAGGTACCGGCGGATATGCGTGCATAGGAAACAGCAAAACAGTAAAGAGCTTTCCTGACGAGATGCCGGATCTTTTGATCGACTACCTTAGAAGGAACAGTCCTGTTAAGGAGATAGTTAACAGCAAGTTGACAGTTAAAGCCTGAAAAGGCATACTATACTTGTGAAATTATCGTTTTTATGAAGAAGGAATGATATGTATAAAAGATTAGAAAGAAACGATGCTTGTTGGTGCGGCAGTGGCAAAAAATATAAGAGTTGCCATGCTGCTTTTGACGATAAACTGATACAGTTCGAGCATCAGGGAATGATAATCCCTGACAGGAGCCTTTTCAAAACTGAAAAGGATATTGAAGGTATCAAAAAGAGTGCAGTCATCAATATGGCTGTTCTGGATGAGATCAGTGAAAAGATTCATGCCGGAATGAGTACTCAGGAAATTGATGACATTGTTTATAACACAACTACCAAGATGGGCGGAATCCCCGCAGATCTTAACTACGAGGGATTTCCTAAGAGTGTATGCACATCTATTAATGAAGAAGTGTGCCACGGAATTCCATCTAAAGATATTATCCTTAAGGATGGCGACATAATAAATGTTGACTGTTCTACTATACTTGATGGCTATTTCTCTGATTCATCACGAATGTTTTGCATAGGTGATGTTTCTCCTGAGAAAAAGAGACTTGTAGATGTTACCAAAGAGTGCCTTGAAGAGGGACTTAAGGCAGTTAAGCCATGGACACCTATCGGAGATATGGGCAATGCGGTTCATCAGCATGCCTTAAAGAATGGATATACTGTAGTTAGAGAGATTGGCGGACATGGATGTGGAAATGCTTTCCATGAAGAGCCTTTTGTAAGCTTTGTAAGTAAACCGGGAACAGGAATGCTCATGGTTCCGGGTATGGTATTTACAATTGAACCTATGGTAAACATGGGAACTAACGAGATATTCATCGATGAGGACAACGACTGGACTGTTTATACAGCAGATCTTAAGCCATCAGCACAGTGGGAAGTAGAGCTTTTGGTAACTGAGACAGGCTATGAGCTTTTGTGCTGGTAATTGATATAGAAAGACGAGGTTTATTTAATGCAGAACAAGGGTAAATACTATATTACAACTGCGATAGCTTATACATCAGGTAAGCCACACATCGGAAACAGCTATGAGATAGTGCTTGCTGATGCTATTGCAAGATATAAGAGAAGAGATGGATTTGATGTTCATTTCCAGACAGGATCAGATGAGCACGGCCAGAAGATCGAGACAAGAGCAATCGAGGCAGGATGTAGCTCACCTAAGGAATTCGTAGATCAGGTTTCAGATACAATAAAGGGCCTTTGGAACCTTATGGATACATCATATGACAGATTCATCAGAACAACAGATGATGATCATGTTAAACAGGTTCAGAAGATATTCAAAAAGTTCTATGACCAGGGCGACATTTATAAGGGATCATACAAGGGAATGTACTGTACTGAGTGTGAGGCTTTCTACACAGAGTCTCAGCTTAAGGACGGAAAGTGCCCAGAGTGCGGCGGCCCGGTTCACCCTGCAGAGGAAGAAGCGTATTTCTTTAAAATGAGCAAATATGCTGACAGACTTATTGAGCATATCAACACACATCCTGAATTTATTCAGCCTGCATCAAGAAAGAATGAGATGATGAACAACTTCCTTCTTCCAGGATTACAGGATCTGTGTGTTTCAAGAACATCTTTCAAGTGGGGAATCCCGGTTGATTTCGATGAAAAGCACGTAGTATATGTTTGGCTTGATGCCCTTACAAACTATATCACAGGAATTGGTTATGATGCTGACGGCAACAGCTCAGAAGAGTACAAAAAGTGGTGGCCTGCAGACCTTCACCTTATCGGAAAAGATATCATAAGATTCCATACAATTTACTGGCCTATTTTCCTTATGGCACTTGGTGAGCCACTTCCTAAGCAGGTATTTGGTCATCCATGGCTTCTTCAGGGCGGTGAAAAGATGAGTAAGTCAAAGGGCAACGTTATCTATGCAGATGACCTTGTTAGTCTCTTTGGCGTAGACCCTGTAAGATACTTTGTTCTTCATGAGATGCCATTTGATAATGATGGTGTTATCACATGGGAGCTTTTAGTAGAAAGATTCAACTCAGACCTTGCAAATACACTTGGAAACCTTGTAAACCGTACTATTGCTATGAGCAATAAGTATCTTGGCGGCGTTGTGGCTGACAAGAACGTTACAGAGGCAGTAGACGATGATCTTAAGGCCGTTGTAACAGGATGCTATGCAAAAGTAGAAGCAAAGATGGATGAGCTTCGAGTTGCAGATGCACTTACAGATATATTTTCACTGTTCAAGAGATGCAATAAATACATTGATGAGACAGAGCCTTGGGTACTTGGAAAAGACGAGAGCAAAAAGGACAGATTATCAACAGTTCTTTATAACCTTGTAGAAGCTATTTCTATTGGAGCAGCTCTCCTTGATCCATTTATGCCTGAGACAGCACAGAAGATAAAAGAGCAGCTGAATACTCCTGACAGAGATTTTGATACTCTTGGTACATTTGGTGTTTGTAAGAACGGAACAAAAGTTACTGAGAATCCAGAGATGCTTTTTGCTCGTAAGGATTTAAAGGATGTTCTTGAGAAGGCTGCAGAGATAACCAAAAAGCAGAAGGAAGAGTTCGAGAGAACACAGGCTGAAGCCGCAAAGAATCTGGCTAAGGCAGGACTTGCTCCAGCAACTCCTGTAAAGGCACAGGAGAGCGAGAAGGCAGAGGCTATTGATATCCCTGCAAAAGAAGAGATTACTTTTGAACAGTTTGGAGCAATGCAGTTCCAGGTTGGTGAGATCATCAAGTGTGAGGCAGTTGAGAAGTCCAAGAAGCTTCTTTGTTCACAGGTTAAGATCGGAAGCCAGGTTAAACAGATCGTATCAGGAATCAGAAAGTACTATTCTCCTGAAGAGATGGTTGGCAAGAAGGTAATGGTTCTCGTAAACCTTAAGCCTGCTAAGCTTGCAGGTGTAATGTCAGAGGGAATGCTCCTTTGCGCAGAGGATGCAGAAGGAAATCTTGCCCTTATGACACCTGAAAAAGATATGCCATCAGGAGCAGAGATCTGCTGATAATATGATTTTAGAGCGAAGCTTTGGAATAAATGGTATCATATAAGTATACAAACAATTATGGGGAGGTTTTTCCAATGGTACGCAAAGAGGAATTGACTTACAAATCAAGAGACAGACAGACCATGCTCCATGCAGTCAGATGGATACCTGAAGATAAGCCGGTAGCTATCTTACAGATCATTCATGGAATGCAGGAATTCATTGATCGTTATGAAGAGTTTGCGAACTTTTTGGCAGAAAAAGGCATACTTGTAATGGGGAACGATCATTTAGGACACGGCGGTTCTGTTACAGCCGGAAAGGGTACCTATGGTTTCTTTTGCAAAGACGACCCTGCAACGGTGCTTGTACGTGACGCTCACAGATTAAAGAAGATGACTCAGGAAGAGTATCCGGGAGTTCCGGTATTTATCCTTGGTCACAGCTTTGGATCTTTTGTGGCAAGAGAGTACATCACACGCTATGGCACAGGTATAAATGGTGCGATAATTCAGGGAACTGCCGCTATGCCAAGCGGAACAGTCAAGTCTTTGAGCACTTTGGTAAGTATTTTACAGGTTATTTTTGGAACAAAGTATCGTTCTGAGATGATCAATAACATGGCGTTCAAGGGATACCTTAAAAAGATCCCTGATCATAAGACAAAGTTTGACTGGCTTTCACACAATGAAGAAAGCGTTAATAAATATGTTGCGGATCCGAGATGTAACTTCGTTTTCACTCTTAACGGATTTAAGACTATGGCTGAACTTTTGACACGAATTCAGGATGTTGACAGAATGGAAGATATCCCTAAGAACCTTCCTATTCTCATTACAGGTGGTGCTGAAGATCCTGTTGGAAGTTACGGAGAAGCATTTAGCAAACTTTACGATATTTACAAAAATAAACTTGAGATCAAAGATGTGGAGCTTAAGATTTATGACGGAATGCGTCATGAACTTCAGCAGGAGATTGGAAGAGAAAAAGTATACGAAGATCAGTATGCTTGGATTATGAGAGTGTTAAAGAGTGGCACTGCAAATTGACAGATCAAAAATAATGGTAAGGTGTGCTTACCATTCTGATTGGGATGGGGCGATGAAACTTGCATGGGATACTTTTGCAAAGTTTGACGCCCCTGATTATTCTGAAGAAGGAATAACCAATTTCAGAAATTTTGTAAATGACGATATGCTCAGAAAGATGTTTGTCGCCGGGCAATATCAACTTTTTGTTGCAGTTTATAACGATAAATATCTTGGAATGATTTCTCTTAGAGAACGGAAACACATATCACTTCTTTTTGTAGACGGGGATTACCATGATTATGGCATTGGGACTGCACTAGTCAGGTATGTGTCGAAGTATGCTCTTGAAGAAGAGGGGGTGGATGAACTGACAGTCAATGCTGCACCGATAGCTGTTGGTTTTTACCACAAAAGGGGATTTAAAGATGTCGCTGAAGAAATGACGGCCGACGGCATCAGATTCACACCAATGAAGCTTTGTTTGAGGAGTTAACTTATGGGAAAAATTTTTGATTTAGAGAGTCCTTTGATGCGAGCTCTTACAAGACTCGCAGATGTTATGTGGGTAAATATCCTTACTTTGATATTTGCCATACCACTTATTTTTGAGCAGGTTCTTTTCCTTGGACCGGCACTTGGCCCAGTTCTTTTTGATGGAGCTGAACTTGATTACAACTACTTCCTTAGCGCAGTATTATGGGCATGGATATTTGGTATTATCTGTTCAAGTATTTTAGGACCCGCATGTACTGCCATGCATTTTGTTCTTTTGAAGATTGTAAGAGATGAAGACAGTTATATTACAAAGACCTACTTCAGATCATTCAAAGAGAACTTTAAGCAGGGAATGATCCTTCAGATCATTAAATTTGCGATAGCTGGAATCCTTGTTTTGGATTTCTTTATCCTGAATAATTTAAGTGGAATTTACAGATATGCGATCATTGCTCTGAGCGCATTCCTTTATATGGTTTCACTGTACGTATTTCCAATCCTTTCCAAGTTTGTAAATACAAATGCAGCAACCTTAAAGAATTCTTTGCTTATGGCAATACTTGCTTTCCCAAAGACAATTCTTATGACTATCATTTCCGGAATTCCGCTTGTTGTTTTTTATTTCTTTGACTTAAAAGCTGTTCCGGTACTTATACTTTTGGGATTTGCCGGACCAAGTTATTTAAATGCTATGCTCTACAATGGAACATTCAAGCGATTTGAGCCTGAAGAGGAAAGCCTCTCTGAAGAGGAAGAGCTCGATGCGGCTATAAAGAAGCTTGATGAGGAAGAGCAGAACTGATTGTCTTGTATTATTAGAGGTGACAAATGAAGAAAGCTCTTGTAACGTGCGCTACAATAGTGCTTATGTTTGCGGTTTTCATGGGAATTGTTTTTGAATCTTACAGGGAAGTGCTAAGAGATGGCATTTCCAAGTATGTAAATGAGACAGTCTCTTCGGAGCTTTCTTCAGTGATGTACCAAAAGGATATAAATTACATAAGAATCCGTGATTATCATGAAGCTTTCGCAAAGGCTCTTACAGGCTATGATATTACAGCAGACAAAAAAGAGATTGAAAGTTGGCTTGAACTCATCGTGAAAAGTACAGATAGCAGTAATTCTTTTGTCTGCGATTCAGATGGGAGAGGATATGATGAACGCGGAAAGGATGTAAATGTATATAACTATAATTTCTTTGAGCAGGTGACCGAAGGCTTTGATGAAGGAAGCTCAGGTGTGCTCATTATCGAAGAAGAGGCCTTTGGCGGCAGAAGCGTTGCTTTTATAAATGGTGTGAAATTATCAGAAGACACCAAAGGTTATCTTATATCTATTCTCAATATCGAGAATTTATCCGAAGGAATATTTGAAAAACAGGAGCTTATCGACTACGGTGCGTGGGTTGCTGTCAGGGGTCATATTCTTACCGAGTATGGTGAACGACTCCGTAACAATGATGAGGTTATTGATTATATATGGGAGGCTTTGCCTACGGGCTCTGATCAGAGTAAATTTCAGCATGCCATAGCTCAGCGTAATGCTTTTTTTGAGGAAATACCAAAGTACGGGTATATCATTACAGTGCCGGCACCGCTTTCAGGAGGCGCACTCGTGGCTTTTATCAGTTATAAGAACATGAGCAGGGCTTTGGATGAGCCACTTCATGATTATTATGCGATGTATATTTGGGTTATGGTGCTTCTTGTACTTCTCTGCGTAAGTCTGTTTTTGGGACATCTTTTAGCTACATTTATTAGCAAAAGAAACAGAAACAAGAAGGACAGAGATGCCAAGACAGGTCTTTTGACTGAAGAATCTACTGAAAGGCAGATAAATACATATCTAGGTGAATCAGAAAGCAAATATGGACTTATGTTCCTTATAGCTATTAATGGATTAAAAGGACTGCGAATAGCAAAAGGTGAGGAAGCTGTGGAGGCAGTTGTAGTAGATTTTGCCAAAAAGCTATCTGAAAATTACAGGGTTTCTGATGTAGTAGGTGAATCTGATAATGGGGAGTTTGTTGTTTTCATGAAAGATATCAGTGCCGGAAAGGACATCAGAAAGCAAGTTGACGCAATGGTAATGCTTGCGCATGATTTCAAAACTATGAAGGAAAATGAAGATGGTGTAGTCTCGCTTAGTGTTGGTGGAGCTGTGGCACCTAAAGATGGCAGAAAATACTCTAATCTTCTCGCTGCATCAAAAGCTGCTTTGATAGAGTCTAAAGCTCGTGGAACAGGTCAGGTAGTCTTTTATCACGAATAGGCAATGGTCAAATTGCATATAGAATTTTTAGATTCTTCGTCAATATTTCAGAATTGTGGAAAAGTCGCCTGATTGCTAGTCAGTTTTGCTAATGAATTGTAAAATATTTGTGAAATAAGTGAATAGTAAATAAACACCTCCACCGCTATACTTGTTTATAGCATGAAGCTATTGATGAATTAGGAGGAATATAAGGTATGGCAAGTTTATCACTTGAGCATGTAACTAAAGTATATCCTAATGGTTTTGAGGCTGTTAAAGACTTCAACCTTGAGATTCAGGATAAAGAATTTATTATTTTCGTAGGACCTTCAGGATGCGGAAAGTCAACAACACTTCGTATGATCGCTGGACTTGAAGATATCTCTTCAGGAACACTTAAGATTGGTGACAGAGTTGTTAACGACGTTGAGCCTAAGGACAGAGATATTGCGATGGTATTCCAGAACTACGCTCTGTATCCTCACATGACAGTATATGATAACATGGCATTTGGACTTAAGCTTAGAAAAGTTCCAAAGGCTGATATTGATAAGATGGTTAGAGAAGCTGCTAAGATCCTTGACCTTGAGAAGCTCCTTGATCGTAAGCCAAAGGCTCTTTCAGGTGGACAGAGACAGCGTGTTGCTATGGGACGTGCTATCGTTCGTAACCCTAAGGTATTCCTTATGGACGAACCTCTTTCAAACCTTGATGCAAAGCTCCGTGTACAGATGAGAACAGAGATTGCTAAGCTTCACCAGAGACTTGGCACAACAATCATCTACGTTACACATGACCAGACAGAGGCTATGACTCTTGGTACAAGAATCGTAGTTATGAAGGATGGTGTTGTTCAGCAGGTTGATACACCTCAGAACCTCTATGATAAGCCAGGCAACCTCTTCGTTGCTGGATTCATGGGATCACCTCAGATGAACTTCCTTGATGCAGAAGTTGAAGTACAGGGCGACAAGGCTTGCCTCAAGATCGCTGGCCAGTCAATCGAACTTCCACCTGCAAAGGCTAAGAAGGTTATCGAGGGAGGCTACGCTGGAAAGACTGTTACATTCGGTATCCGTCCAGAAGACGTTGATGATTCAGAGATGGTTGTTAACACATCAAAGGCTGTATTTGAGTCAACAATCAACGTATACGAGCTTCTTGGTGCAGAAGTTTATCTGTACTTTGATCTTGATAAGTTCCCTATCACAGCTAGAGTTGATTCTCGTACAACAGCTAGACCTGGCGATAAGGTTAAGTTTGCATTCGATGTTGAGAAGATCCACATCTTCGACAAAGAGACAGAGAAGACAATCACAAACTAATATTAAAAATGGGAAGGCTATCGCGCGAGCGATAGCCTTTTTTTCATGCATTATGTTATACTTATGTTATATTGCAAGGAGGTAGACAGATGATTTCTGCGCAGACTATCAAGGGAAGTATAGATGAGTTAGGAGCAATTACAAAAGTTGAGCTTTGTGTTATGGACTTAAATGGTGATATTGTAGCTTCTACTACTGAACGGGAAATGCTTGATATTTCTATAATCACAAGTTTTGCACAATCTCCGGTTGATTCACAGGTTATTGGAGATGTTCATCTGTTTAAGATACTTGACGAAGGTGAGCCTTCTTACGTTCTTTTAGCAAAGGGTGACAGCGAGCACGCATATATGGTTGGTAAGATCGGAGTCAGCCAGCTTCAGAATCTTATTGTAGCCTATAAGGAGAGGTACGACAGAAATAACTTCTTCCAGAATCTGCTTCTTGATAATATGCTTCTTATTGATGTATATAACAGAGCGCGTAAGCTTAAGGTAGAGGTTAATGTACCAAGAGTTATCATTTTGGTCGAGGTGAAGCATTCCAATGATAATACTGCACAGGAACTTCTCGGAAGCATTATGCACCACATACAGGTGATTATGTAACTGCTGTCGATGAGAACAGTGTCATATTGATAAAGTCTCTTGCTAAGTCTCAGACATATGAAGAGGTTCAAAAGATTGCTACAACAATTGTGGACATGATGAACACTGAGGCTATGCTCGATGTAAGGGTATCCTACGGAACTATAGTGGATGAACTTAAGGATTTGAGCAAGTCATATAAAGAGGCCAAGATGGCTCTTGAGGTTGGAAGGATATTCTATGCTGAAAAGAGGGTCAATGCCTACAATACATTAGGTATAGGAAGACTTATCTATCAGCTTCCTGAGAGTCTTTGCCGAATTTTCATCGATGAGATCTTTGGTGGAAAAGAAGTTCCGGATGATCTTGATGAGGAGACTTTAAATACCATCAATAAATTCTTTGAGAACAATCTTAATGTCTCTGAGACTTCAAGACAGCTTTTTGTTCATAGAAATACACTTGTCTATAGAATTGAAAAACTGGAAAAGAGCTCTGGACTTGATGTTAGAAAATTTGATGATGCTCTTACATTTAAGATTGCTCTTATGGTAATAGGATATATGAAATATCTGGAAAACAGGTAAAAAAGAAGCGGTCCTGTGAAGGACGCATGCACGTTGACTTCAGGCAGAATAAGGCAACCTTACAACACATGGAAGGTTCTACTTAGTGCTGCTTCGTTCCCGACCTGACACGGTTCGTAGATTTCCATTGCATAAGACCCGATTCTGCACAAAAGGACTGCTACATGCACCCTTCACAAAACCGCTTTATTACTATACTTTGTTTTTTGTATATTGTCAATTTTGATCTATTAAATCTTGAAGACTATAGCTGTTGATGTAGTCATTTACTACCTTATCGAGCCCGGCCCAAAAAGGAAGAGTTGAACAGGAATCCGATAATGGACAAGGATTTCCTTCACTACCGGAAACACATTCGATAGGAGTAAGGCTTCCCTCAACAGTTCGAAGGATATCGCCAATATTACAATCTTTGGGTTCTCTTGCCAGGCGGTACCCACCATTGTTTCCACGCATACTAAGTAAAAAACCTGACTTGTTAAGACCAGAAACAATCTGTTCAAGATATTTAACGGTGATATTCTGGCGACTTGATATATCTTTTAGCGAAATGAATTCCCCATTGTCGTGAAGAGCAATATCCATCATGACTTTGAGGGCATAACGTCCTTTGGTGGAAATTTTCATTTATATGACCTCTGAAACAATATATAATAAACTTGTGGAAATATGACATGTATATCATATAATAACAAAAAAAGAAATCAATTACCACTATGAAATTAGAAGCAAAATCAAGAGTTATAGACGTAGAACAAGAAGATAATAAGTACATGAAAGCTGCAATAGCGCAGGCTAAGAAGGCATATAAACTTGGGGAGGTGCCGATAGGATGCGTTATTGTTTATGAAGGAAGGATTATAGGAAGGGGATACAACAGACGTAATACAGACAAGACTCCGCTTGCTCATGCAGAGATAACAGCTATCAAAAAGGCAGTTAAGGTCATGAAAGACTGGAGACTTGAGGAGTGCAAGCTCTATGTTACTTT
Organism: Butyrivibrio sp. AE2015; assembly: GCF_000420825.1. Lineage (GTDB taxonomy): Bacteria > Bacillota > Clostridia > Lachnospirales > Lachnospiraceae > Butyrivibrio. The sequence continues at coordinate 241,622 of NZ_ATVR01000001.1, forward strand.
GGAGCCTTGTCAGATGTGCGCGGGAGCTATTGTGCAGGCAAGGATACCAGAGGTCATTATGGCTGCAGAAAATCCAAAGGCTGGTTGCGCAGGCTCTGTAATGGATATTCTTAATAATCCGGATTTTAATCATCAGGTCACAGTGAAAAAGGGAGTTTTGAAGGAGGAGTGTAGCAAACTATTAAAAGATTTTTTTGTTGAACTTCGTGCGAGAAATAAGGCATTGAAGGAGCAGAAAGGAAATCTCTAGTGAGAGTAAGGATTTTTACTAGCTTAATTGCTCTCGGGATGCTTATAGCATGTACAGCCTGTGGAGCAAAAGAAATTGACTACACCAAAGAAGACCCGGTTACTATTACATACTTAACAATTGGTGAAAAGCCATCTAATGGCAGGACTGAGGAAGTAATAAAAGAGCTGAATTCTATTCTTGAAAAAGAAGTGAATGCAAGGCTTGATATTTACTACATTCCTTGGAAAGACTATCTGGAAAACTACAATATTGCATTGGATTCAGGAGATGTTGATCTGGATTTGATCGGTACCGGAAGCGATTGGCTGGATGCCTGGCCGAATGCCATAAAAGGCAACTTTTTACCTCTTTCAAAAGAAATGCTTCAGGAGTACTGTCCACAAACATATGCAAACCTGAGAAAAGAAGAATGGGAAAAATGTTCATACAACGGAAGTATTTATATGATTCCGGAGAATGAGTATACCCAGTGGATAAATCACGGATTTATATACAGGAAAGATCTTGCCAGAGAGGCTGGGCTTGACAGGGTTAAGTCATGGTCAGATCTGGATAAGTATCTTAAATATGTGAAAAAAGCTCATCCTGATATGCTTCCTTGGGATGCGGATGGTAAGACAGTGATACATACTTTGGGCTACCTTATGTCTGCCAGGAAGTATGCGCCTATTTATGAACTGAGCACATACGGAATCTGGGGAGCATATACCGATGATCTGAAAACCATAGTTTCTCCTTATTATACAGGTGATGAGTTCCTGGAATATGCAAAACTCATGAAGGATTGGGATGAAAGTGGTATATGGAGAGATGATTTTAGATTTACCGGGGATAACACGGAAGAGTTTTTCTCTGGATATACGAGTGTTGTTCAGCATCATACACAGAAGTATTACACAGAAATAAAGCCTACAATGGATGTAATGATCCCTGACGCAGAAACGGATTTTTACTGGTTTGGTGAAGAAAACGGCAATTTGATGAAAAACAGTATTCTTCACGGAGCAATGGCAGTTTACAGTGGATCCAAGAATCCTGAAAAAGCGCTTATGGTATATGACCTTCTAAGAAATGATCCAAGATGCTACAGATTGATCAATTATGGAATAGAGGGTGTCCAATACGAGGTCAATAAAAACGGATTATTGGAAAAGCCCAGCGGATATAATGCTGATAGAGATGGAATAGTCATGAATTTCTGGTGGGGAAGAAGGGACGCTCTTGAGATTCAGGATTCCTCCTATAATTGGAGTGAATACTATGACCTGATTGATACATATGATAGAAATGCCTATTCATACCCATGGGATAGCGTTCCTTTTTCAACAGAGGATATCAATAAAGAGATAAAATCCATAGTAGAAGTGTTCGACAAATACCTTCCGGCGATAACTTATGGTCAGTATGATGTGACACCTGAAGAAGAGGTGGAGACCTTCAGACAGGAACTAAAAGAGGCTGGGATCGAGGAAGTTACTGCAAAGCTTCAGCGAGTTTTGGATTCATATTAAAAAATATCCTACCAAGTAGTGTTTATCTATGGTAGAATAGCGCTTATAAAATTGTATACATGTATAGCGGTTAAAAAGGGTAGGAGGAAAACAATGGTAACAACATACGAAAATGGATGTTTTTTACTAAATGGAACCACACTTGTTTTAGATGACAACGATGCATCTGCAAAGCTTTCTGCAGAAGGTTTTGACGGTGTAACTAAAGAGCAGGCAAAAGAAAATACGATATGTTACGGTATTCTGAAAGCGCATAATACATCCGATAGCATGGATAAGCTTTGCGTTAAATTCGACAAGCTTACTTCACATGACATCACTTATGTTGGAATCATTCAGACTGCAAGAGCTTCAGGACTCACTAAATTTCCTATTCCTTACGTTCTTACAAATTGCCACAATTCTCTTTGTGCTGTAGGTGGAACTATAAACGAAGATGACCACATGTTTGGACTTACAGCAGCACAGAAGTATGGCGGAATATATGTACCACCTCATCAGGCAGTAATTCACCAGTTTGCAAGAGAGATGCTGGCATCAGGCGGAAGCATGATTCTTGGCTCAGACTCCCATACCAGATATGGAGCTCTTGGAACAATGGCTATCGGTGAGGGCGGACCAGAACTTGTAAAACAGCTCCTTGGACAGACATACGATGTAGATATGCCTGGAGTTGTAGCTATTTACCTTGAAGGTGAGCCTAAGAAGGGCGTTGGACCTCAGGACGTAGCGCTGGCTATTATTGGAAAAGTATTCGGCGATGGATATGTAAAGAATAAAGTAATGGAGTTTGTTGGACCTGGTGTTAAGAACCTTAGCGCTGACTTCAGAATTGGCGTAGATGTAATGACAACAGAAACAACATGTCTTTCATCCATTTGGCAGACCGATGATGAGATAAAGGACTTCTATGATATCCATGGAAGAGCAGCTGATTATAAAGAATTAAAACCTGGAAAAGCTGCCTACTATGATGGTTTGGTAAAGGTTGATCTTGGCTCTATCAATCCTATGATCGCTATGCCATTCCACCCAAGTAACGTTTATGAGATTGATGAGGTGAACAGAAACGCAGCTGATATCCTTGCTGATGTAGAGAAAAAAGCAAAGGTAAGCTTTGGTGATAAGGTTGAGTTCTCCCTCATGAATAAGCTCAAAGATGGCAAGTTCATGGTCGATCAGGGAATCATTGCAGGTTGCGCAGGTGGCGGATTTGAAAATATCTGTGCGGCAGCAGATATCCTCAAGGGCAAATTCATAGGAAACGACAGATTTACACTTAGCGTTTATCCTGCTTCAACACCTATCTATATGGAAATAGTTAAAAACGGTGCGGCTGCAACTATCATGGAGTCAGGTGCTATATTAAAAACAGCATTCTGCGGACCTTGCTTTGGCGCAGGCGATACTCCTGCCAATAATGCATTCAGCATCAGACATTCAACCAGAAACTTCCCTAACAGAGAAGGTTCCAAGGTTCAGAGCGGACAGATTGCTTCCGTTGCTCTTATGGATGCCAGATCAATTGCTGCAACAGCTGCAAACAAGGGCGTTCTTACACCTGCTACAGAATTTGTTGGTGACTTTAATAAATACAAATATCATTTTGACAGCGCAATATACAAGAACAGAGTATTTGATTCTCATGGCGTTGCAGATGACAGTGTTGAGCTTCAGCTTGGACCTAACATCAAGGATTGGCCAAGCATGGTTGCCCTCACAGACAATCTTCTTTTGAAGGTTGTATCTGAGATCCATGATCCTGTTACAACTACTGATGAACTTATTCCATCAGGCGAGACATCATCTTATCGTTCAAATCCTCTTGGACTTGCTGAGTTTACACTCTCCAGGAAAGATCCTGCTTATGTAGGCCTTGCCAAGGAAGTATATGCGCAGGAGATAAAGAGACGTGAAAATGTTCCTATGGAAGAGCTTGATCAGGAGCTTGCAGAGGCAGTAAAGACCATAAAGTCTCAGTTCTCTGATGTAAATAATGCCAATACCGGAATTGGCTCAACAATATTTGCAGTAAAGCCTGGTGATGGATCAGCCAGAGAGCAGGCTGCTTCTTGCCAGAAGGTACTTGGAGGCTGGGCTAACATTGCCAATGAATACGCTACAAAGCGTTATCGCTCAAACCTTATCAACTGGGGAATGTTACCATTTATAATTGACGAGGGAGAGCTTCCGTTTAAAAATAAAGATTATATTTTTATACCTGGAATCAGAGATGCCGTATATAATAAGAGTGAAGAAATTAAAGCATATGCTGTTTCTGAAAACGGACTTAAAGAGTTTTCATTGAGACTGGGGAATCTGACTGATGATGAGAGACAGATTATTCTTGATGGATGCTTGATAAATTATAACAGGGTAAAATAATGTTTCTTATTATGAGAGGGAAAAAGAAAATACTGGCAGCAGTCGTTGTTACTGCTGTTATAGGAAGCGCCGCAGGCTGCGGCGCTTCTTCTAGTGATACTACAATAGAAGAAAGTGAAAAAAAGACTGCCAGTTTTGACTATGAGGCTCCTGTCCAGACGCCCAATATCCTGGTGGATCAGAAAGGTTTTTTACCTGATTCTGATAAAGTTGCAGTATTTAGGGGAAAAGAAATACCGACAACATTTACTGTGAATCGGATCGAAGACGGTACACCGGCTTTCGAGGGCGTTATCCTAAAAGAAACCTATGACGAAGAGCTTGGAGAATCCTACGCTCTTGGATATTTTACGGATCTTGTGGAAGAAGGAAGTTACTACATTTGCGCAGATTACCTGGGAGAATCCTATTCTTTTTCTATAGCTGAGACTACAGTTTCGGACATTTTCGATGAGGCATGTAAAAAATTCTACTACAACAGGTGCGGAATAGCTCTTTCTGAAAACTATGCAGGTGAAAGTGGCCACAGCGCCTGTCATACAAACGCAGCCAGACTTCAGGAGGATGAGAGTGTTCAGCTTGATGTCACAGGCGGATGGCACATGGATGAGCAGGCAGACAGGGACACTAATGTTGGAAGTAAGATTGCTGAAAACTTTCTTTTGGCGTATGAGATGGATGAGGAAGCCTTTACAGATGAACTTGGAATCCCTGAGAGTGGCAATGGTATTCCTGATATTTTGGATGAAATCAGATATGAAGTGGAATGGCTTATCAAAATGCAGGATGATAAAACAGGCGGAGAGCATGGAGCGGCCCTCACAGACAGCAGCAAGGGCGGAGATGTCATAAATTATCCGGTTGTTGTTACCCCGGTTTCAATGGAGGCAACCATAAATTTTGCAGCTACTTTGGCAAGATTTAGTTATTTTTATCAGCAGTACGACGCAGAATTTGCAACTACCTGCCTGAGGGCAGCAGATAAAGCCTGGAACTGCTATAGGGTGAATCAGAACATAACTGATGATCCGTTGGCATTTAAGGCAGCTACTCAGCTCTATAGGGCAACAGGCAGTGATGCCTATAAAGATGTGATCAACGCATTTTTTACAAAGTCAGATTTTGATGAACTCTTTAACAGTAATGAAGATGTTTTTATCGGTTCAGTGACATATCTTTCCACTAGCCAGGCCGTTGATGTTGATCAGTGCGGTAAACTCATGAAATGCCTTATGAAAAGGTCCGGTGAAATTGCTGATAAGTCATCAAAGAGCACATATCTGGTGTCTGACCTTGAGTCGGAAGAAGGATTTCTGAATCTTTTATACGACATGAGATGCCTTACTATAACAGATCACATCATATACAATCATGAATACACAACGATAATAGAGAACCATCTTCATTATCTTATGGGAATGAATCCGGATGCTATGAATTATGTGACAGATTCAACCGAGAGAACTTATCAGGATGAGGCTGGAAAGGCGGGAATATTAAACGACCCAAGAAATGATGCCCTGCTGATATTTATGTTAAGTGTTTTAAAATAACCACTTTTTACTATCTAAATGACAACCTTTTAATTTGCATGGCACTTTCTTAGGTGTTAATATGGATGAGTCATGAATACAAATATTAATGGATTAAACATAAATTACATAGATGAAGGGCAGGGACCACTGCTTGTGATGCTCCATGGCTGGGGCTCCAACATAGATCTTTTTGCCGGAGTTATAGCTTTTGCGAAGAGCAAATATCATGTGGTGGCGATGGATATGCCCGGATTTGGAAAGAGCGATGAACCGGCAGAGCCCATGAACGTTGATGCATTTGTGGATTTCGTTATGGCTTTTATCAAAAAGCTCTATCCGGAAGAAAAAGAGGTGATTTTCCTCGGACATTCAATGGGTGGCAGGATTATAATAAAGCTTGCATCCGGAATCCATGATGGAAGGATAAAGGCTGACTTTTCTATTCCAAAGGTGATCCTTACTGATTCGGCCGGAATTATTCCTGAAAAGACGGAGGCGCAAAAGAAACGCACAAAGAGATATCACTTCTATAAGAATCTCATAGAAAAAAGCGGATTTTTAAAGATTGATCCCGATGCTCTTAACAAACTCCAAAAGAAATTTGGAAGTGCCGATTATGCTGCGGCTTCACCTGTTATGAGAAAGAGCCTTGTTATGGCAGTTAATGAGGACCTGGTTCCTTACATGCCATCAGTAACTCAGCCAGCTCTTTTGATATGGGGCGATAAAGATACAGCAACACCGCTTTCTGACGGACAGCGCATGGAAAAGCTAATGCCGGAGGCTGGACTTGCTGTGATTAATGGCGCAGGACACTACTCATTCCTTGATAATCCGTATCTTTACAACAGGATTCTTGGAAGCTTTTTAGGCATTGATTAAGAGGTAAAGCATGTTTTTGATGATAGGAAATATAATAATACTATTACTTGTTCTTGTGATGGCGGTACTGGGACTTAGGTATTACACCCATATGCTCCAGCTATCAAGCTATCAATTTCAGGGATATTTCAGATTCTTGAGGTCTATTCCACGAAATCTTGTGGCTCATGGAGCATTTCTTCTGGCTATTATTTGTACACTTATAGCAGATGCAAACGGAATAAGAGTACTGCTTTTATCATTTGTGGTAATGATGGCGCTCTATGTATTTCTTCTTATTTCGTATCTTCCCAAACCTGCCAAAAAGAAATTTGTTGTTACTGACAGAGTAAAAAGACTATTCATTACTTATGTGGTCATTGCGTTAATTTTCCTTGTGGTTGGGGCTTTGATATCAGGAATTCCAGCAATGGCAGCAGTTCTTTTCATGGCTCTTTTGCCACTTGTTCCTGCACTTGCCAATCTTATAAATAAGCCAATAGAGAACAGAATAAATCAGTACTTTATCGACGATGCAAAGAGAATGCTTAGAGAACATGAGAATCTTCGCATTATAGGTATTACAGGAAGTTTTGGTAAGACAAGTGTTAAGTACTATCTTACGACACTTTTGTCAGAAGGCTTTAGCGTTCTTATGACTCCTGAAAGCTACAACACTCCAATGGGAATTGTGAGGACTATTAGAGAGCATTTAAAGCCAACACACGAGATTTTTGTGTGTGAAATGGGTGCCCGTCACCTTCATGACATAAAAGAGATAACTGATATCGTTCATCCTGATGACGGAATAGTTACATCAATTGGCTATCAGCATTTAGAGACATTCCACAGCCTTGAGAATATCATAAGTACTAAATATGAGCTGCTTGATGCAGTGGATGAAAAAGAAAAAGCCGAAGGCAAAAAAGAAGGTAAACACCTTAAGTTTGTAAACGGCGACAATGAGATAATCCGTGCCAATATGAAATATAAGGATGCCATCACTTACGGACTTAACGATGGCAACGATTACCAGGCAAAAGATATCAGGGTTAACAGCCAGGGAACAACCTTTACTGTTACTTCTCCAAGTGGAGAGACAGCAGAATATACAACAAAGCTCGTTGGAAGACATAATGTTGAGAATATAGTTGGTGCAATTGCTGCAGCCAACAGTCTTGGAATCTCAATGTCCAAGCTTAAGATCGCTGTAAGGCGTCTTCAGAGCGTTCCTCACAGACTTGAGCTCAATAAGCACGGTAATGTATCCATACTTGATGATGCATACAACTCCAATCCAAATGGAGCAAAGGTTGCGCTTGAGACATTATCTCTTTTTAAGGACCAGGTTAAGATCCTTGTTACTCCGGGAATGGTTGAGCTTGGTGAAAAAGAGGATGAGTACAACAAAGAATTTGGAAGGCAGGCTGCTGAGGTTTGCGACTACATAATTCTTGTTGGAGAAAAGAACAGTGCTTCAATAAAGGCAGGAGTTCTGGAAAAGGGCTTTGATCCTGAGAGATTGTTTGTAAAGAATACTCTTAGCGAAGCTACAGCTCTTATGTATGAGATAGATGCAGGAAGAGAAAAAGTTATTTTGCTTGAAAATGATCTTCCGGATAATTATAAATAAATGATAACGGTTTTAGGAAAGAAGGCAGTTTATGAAGCTTAAAGTTGCAGTTTTATTTGGTGGAAAAAGTACTGAGCATGAGATTTCAATAATTTCAGCAATTCAGGCTATAGGCAGTATCAACAAGGAAAAATATGACATTATCCCTGTTTATATGACAAAGAATAATGACTATTATGTTGGAGAATATGTGGATAAGATAGAGGAATATACACATATTCCTGAACTTTTGAAGAAGAGTACTCAGGTTATCTGGGTTAAAGAAGGTGACAAGGTATCTCTTATGAGATATCCAATGAAGAAATTCGGAAATAATGTTATTTCTCAGGTCGACGTTGCATTCCCTATCGTTCATGGAACAAACGTAGAAGATGGTACTTTACAGGGCTATCTTGCTACTCTTGGTCTTCCTGTTGTTGGATGTGATGTTCTTTCATCAGCAGTTGGTATGAACAAGTATGTTATGAAGACAGTTTTAAAGGATAACGGAATCCCTGTTCTTGACTGCAAGTGCTATACATGGAAGGACTACGAGGACGTTAACGGACTTGTTGAAAAAATAGAAAAGCAGTTTGATTATCCTGTAATTATCAAGCCATTAAATCTTGGCTCAAGTATCGGTATAAAGAAGGCATCTAACAGAGATGGCTTATTAGAAGCTCTTGATCTTGGATTCGAATTTTCCAAGAAAATCCTTGTTGAGCCTGCAATTACTGAGCTTAAGGAGATCAATTGCTCAGTTCTTGGTGACTATGAGTCAGCGCAGGCTTCAGAGTGTGAGGAACCTATCAACTCTGATGAAATCCTTAGCTTTGAAGATAAGTACATTAGCGGAGCAAAGGGCTCAGCTAAGGGTGGTGCCAAGACCGGCGGTTCAAAGGGAATGGCATCTCTTAAGAGAAAAATCCCTGCGGACATCACATCTGAGATGAGAGATCAGATCAGAAAAATGGCTGTTGACGCATTTATTTGCCTTGGGTGCTCAGGCGTTTCAAGAATTGACTTTATGATCGACATGGCAACCAATAAAGTATATTTAAATGAGATCAATACAATTCCGGGATCACTTTCATTCTATCTTTGGGAGCCTCTTGGAGTTAAATATGAACAGCTTTTAGACAGCATGATACAGCTGGCTCTTAAAGCAGACAGAGAAAACCATAAGGTTGTATATTCATTTGAGACAAACGTCCTTGAAGGCGTTCACCTTGGTGGCGGAACAAAAGGGAGTAAGATGTAATTAATTAAAATGGCGAGTGCAGTTTAGCACTCGCCATTTTTTCAAGAATTTACGTTCTTGAGATATGTTTCTTCAACGATCTTTTTAACATACTGATCGATATTTTTCTGATCTTCCTTGGAAAGCTCACTCATAACAACAGGCTTGCAGTACTCGATAGTCACATGAGTGCTCTTTATCAGTGGAAAATGCTTTTCCAAAATATCTTCCGTGTGGGTAACTACTACAGGAACGATGGGGCAATCAGTTCTTTGAGCTATCTTAAAGCTTCCTTTGTGGAACTCGCCAAGTGGCTGATCTGTTTTGTTTCTGGTGCCTTCCGGATAGATAAAGATTGAGATACCGTTCTTAACTTTTTCGATGGCGGAAAGGATCATCTCAAGACCTTTTTTAAGGTCCTTCCTGTCAAGGAAGAGGCAGTCCATATAGATCATCCAGATGTTAAGGAGCGGAACTTTAAGGATTTCTTTTTTGGCAATGAATCCGGTTGGATTAGGAACCCTTGGATAACACAGAACTATATCAAAAATACTTCTGTGGTTTCCAACATAAAGGACAGCCTTGTCCTTTGGAACATTTTCCTCACCGATGACAGTTCTTTTAACACCGGAGATAAAAATAACTACATTGAAAGCCCAGCTGACGATAGCAAGTGAAGCAGTCTTTTTAGCCCATGGATTGAACTTTCCGACAATCCAGAGGATTCCCTGAATTGGGAGACTGACTATTAAAAATGCCGCTACAAATATAACTGCGAGAACTAAACGTATCATTATAAAACTATTTACCTTTCTTTTGTACTTAATAAATCCACCATCTATTTTCTCACGGCTCATAAAAAATAGAAAGAGGATTTTTAACTTGAAAACCATATGTCCGGTAGTGCATTATATTGCATAAGGACAAATTCATATTCAAGGGGATGCAAATGTTACTGATTAAAAATGGACAACTGATGGATCCGGCTTCAGGAATGTGCGGGCTTTGCGACGTGCTTGTTGATGGAGACAGGATCGCTAAGATTGGAATGTGCGGAAGCCTCGATGACATGGCTACTGAGAGCATGTTGCTAAGAGAAGATGAGGCAGGAAATGGACTGAGAGATACACAGTCAGAAGATACCCTGGTATCAATTGATGCCGCAGGATGCATAGTTGCACCTGGACTTGTGGACGGTCATGTTCATTTCAGAGACCCTGGTTTTACTTATAAAGAGGACATCGAAAGCGGGGCAAAAGCTGCTGCAAAGGGTGGATTTACAAGCGTTGTCATGATGGGAAATACAGACCCGCATATGGACAATACAGACACTATCAAAGATGTGCTGGAAAGAGGTGCCAAAACAGGTATTAACGTTTACACCTGCGGCAATGTGACCAAGAACATGGCAGGAAAAGAACTGGTGGATATGGATGAACTTATAGGCGCAGGAGCAGTTCTTTTCACCGATGATGGAAAGCCGATAGTTGATGAAGAACTTATGGAGAGAGCCTGCAAAGAGGCGGCAAGAGTAGGAAAAGTCATAAGCCTTCATGAGGAAGATCCTTCATTTATAACAGATAACGGCATAAACGCAGGAGATGTGGCTGAGAAGCTCGGATTAGTGGGATCCCCAAGAGAAGCAGAAATCTCCATGGTGAAAAGAGATATCGATATAGCAAGGAAAACAGGCGCAAGCATCACTGTTCAGCATATAAGCGCTGCCGAATCGGTTGATCTTATTAGAAATGCCCAAAAAGAAGGACTCAGTATTCACGCAGAAGCAACGCCCCATCATTTTACATTGACTGAGGATGCGGTGCTGAAATACGGAGCTCTTGCGAAAATGAATCCTCCGCTCAGACTTGAAAGTGACAGACAGGCCATCATAGGGGGCTTAAAAGATGGAACTATAGAAATGATCGCAACAGATCACGCTCCTCATGCAAGAGAGGAAAAGGCCAAAGATTTAAAGGCAGCTCCAAGCGGCATAACGGGACTTGAGACATCACTTGCACTTGGCATAAGAGAGCTGGTGGACAAAGGATACCTTAGCCTTATGGAACTTTTGAAAGCAATGACCATCAATCCTTCAAGGATATATGGGATTGATGCTGGCTCTATAAGAGAAGGCGGATTGGCAGACCTGGTCATTTTTGCCCCGGGTGAAGAGTGGAGCTTTGTTCAGAGCGCTTCAAAATCATCAAATACTCCATTCCTTGGTGAGAGATTACCGGGAAAGATTATTTATACAATATGCAGAGGAAAGGTTGTGTACAAAGCATGACAAATAAAATGAAAAAAGAAGCAAAAGTACTAAGCCAAAAACTGCTTGCAGATGGCATTTTTGATCTGTGGCTTGAGACAGAAATAGCAAAGGATACTTGTCCCGGGCAGTTTGTTGGCGTGTACACAGTAAATAAGGCAGCTCTTTTACCCAGACCTATCAGCGTATGCGAGGTAAACAAGGAAAAGACTGCTATCAGACTGGTTTACAGAGTAGTTGGAACCGGAACAGCTGAATTTGCATTGTATCAGCCGGGGGACTACATGATGATCCTTGGCCCTCTAGGAAACGGCTTTCCTCTTGAAAAGGCAGAGGGAAAAAAGGTCGTTCTGATGGGAGGCGGAATTGGAGTTCCACCACTTCTTGAAACAGTTAAGAGACTTGGGGAAGGCACAAATAAAAAAGCCCTGGAAGTAATGACAGTAATGGGATACAGAAATTCCGAAACATTCCTTTCAGACGAATTTGAGAAATACAGCAGACTTTACATTGCTTCTGACGACGGAAGCGTAGGAACCAAGGGCAATGTAATTGATGCGTTAAAAGAAAAAAAGATAGACTGCGATGTTATTTTTGCCTGCGGACCAATGCCGATGCTCAGGGGAATCAAGGCTTATGCGCAAGAAAATGGGATCAAGGCTTATCTTTCACTTGAGGAGAGAATGGCCTGCGGTGTAGGTGCCTGCCTTGGCTGCATCTGCAAGACCAAAAAAGTAGATGATCATTCACATGTGAAAAATGCCAGAATCTGCACAGATGGGCCTGTGTTTGATGCAGATGATCTTGATATGTAAGAAACTATTTGAGGATTGTGAGAGTAGATATGAATACAAAAGTTAAGATAGCAGGAGTAGAATTTAATAACCCGGTAATGACAGCATCAGGAACTTTCGGATCCGGAATGGAATACGCTGACTTTGTGGATCTTAATAAGCTCGGAGCTGTAGTTACTAAAGGCGTTGCCAATGTTCCGTGGGAAGGAAATCCCACTCCCAGAGTTGCAGAAGTTTATGGTGGTATGCTAAATGCCATAGGTCTTCAGAATCCCGGAGTAGACGTGTTTATAAACAGAGACCTTGAGTTTTTGAAAAAATATGACACAAAAGTAATCGTAAATGTCTGCGGAAAGTCAGTAGAAGATTACCTTGAAGTAGTTGAGAGACTCTCTGATGAAGAGAGAGTTGATATGCTTGAGATAAATGTCTCCTGTCCAAACGTAAAAGAGGGTGCCATTGCCTTTGGCCAGAAGAAAGAGGCTCTTTTTGACATAACAAGCAGGATAAAAAAAGTATCTAAAAAACCTATCATCATGAAGCTCAGCCCAAATGTTACAAGCATTGCAGAGATGGCAAAAGCTGCTGAGGCAGCAGGCGCTGATGCAATTTCTCTGATAAATACCATAACAGGCATGAAGATTGATATTTATAAAAGAAAATTCGCCCTTGCCAATAAAACCGGTGGACTTTCAGGGCCTGCGATCAAACCTGTCGCTGTGAGAATGGTTTACGAGGCTTCAAGAGCCGTAAATATCCCTGTTATAGGAATGGGTGGAATAGCAAATGCTGAGGATGCCATAGAGTTTATCATGGCTGGAGCAACTGCGGTAGCTGTCGGAGCCATGAACTTCCATGATCCATATCTTACAGGAAAAGTTGTAGATGGAATAGAAGAGTATATGAGAAACTACAATGTGGATGATATAAACAGTATCAGAGGCATAGTTGAATAACCGACATAAGAAAAGGAAGAGCTGTTATAGCTCTTCCTTTTCGATTACTAGCAACTCTTAGTCCTTACTCACTGTCTGTTTTTCCGGTGAGTTCATCGAACCCCTTCATTACAGCTGCATAGGTCTGTTTGGAAATCTCCGGAAGCTCTCCGCCCCAGGTTTTTTCAGCCTGTGCATAGCCCTTCTCGAAAGCATCTCTCATCTTTTCGAGCTTATCAGGGTCGTCGCCAGCCAGCGTCTTGGCAAAATCAAGGATTCTTTCAGAGGTCTTATTAACACCCCAATAGCCATCCTCGGCGATATCTGCCTGCGCCTGTGCCTTTGTCGCTGCGTCTACAGTGAAATCTCCTTTTGCAAGGAATTTCCACATAGAATCCTCGTCATTTTCAGAGTTAGCTATGCCATAGGTCTTGGCCTGTTTGCCCATCATCTTGTGGACAATGTCTAAAAGCTGTTGCTTACGCATTTCCACGTCAGCCTGCATCTGCTTAATGATCTGGGTTCTGTCCGTATTTTTGGAAGATACTTGTGAGGTATTATCGCTTCCCTCATCCGACTTCTCATATACGGCAGCGGCTTCAGCTTTCACCTTAACTTCATCGTCTTTTTTCTTCTCCTCAACAGAAGAAGGATTGACAGAAGAAGCATAGGTGGTTGCGATGTTGTTAGTAACCTCGGTAACTCCGTTTACGCCCATATAGAACTCCTTTTCCGCGTAGGTCCCTAAAAACCGCGCTGAAACGAAACTATAGTTTACCTATTCTTCTTATCGGCTGATTTTTTAAAAACTTTAGTGTTTTTTTTAATTTTTTTTCTTGAGTTTATGTATAATGAGTGAGAAGATTTTAGAAAAGTAGAATTGGAGCGGATTTTAATGAAAATAACTCGCAAAGCGTACGCAAAAATCAACCTTGGACTTGATGTCACAGGTAAAAGAGCTGATGGTTACCACATTGTTCGCATGATAATGCAGAACGTGGATTTATTCGATACATTGGATTTTGAAGACAATGAGACAGGTGAAATAGTTTTGACGGCTTCTTCACCCAAGATTCCTACAGATGACAGCAATCTTATCTGCAAAGTTGCAAAACAGCTTCAGGATAAATTTAATGTAAAAAAAGGTGCGAATATTAATCTTGTGAAAAGAATTCCCGTTGCTGCCGGAATGGCTGGCGGAAGTACAGATGGCGCAGCTGCATATATCGCGCTCAATGAGCTCTGGAACCTGGGCCTTAGTAAGGAGAAACTGTGTAAACTTGCAGTAAAGCTTGGGGCAGATATACCTTATTGCATTATGGGCGGAACTATGCTGGCAGAAGGAATTGGCGAGGAGCTTACAAAAGTTTCTGATCTGCCACATTGCTACATAGTGATTGCAAAGCCTGCAATTGATGTTTCAACAGGCTGGGTATATAAAGAACTGGATAGCAAAGAGATTGCAGATCACCCTGATATTGACGGTATAAAAAGAGCAATTGAAAAAGGTGATATCCATGAGATGTGTGATCTTATCGGCAATGTCCTTGAACCTGTGACTGCCGGTAAATATGAAGAAATCGGAAAAATAGAGAACATCCTTGAGGACAACGGCGCAATAAGAGCTTTTATGACCGGAAGCGGCCCAACTGTTTTTGCTATTTTTGATGACAAAAATAAAGCTGAGGCAGCACTTAAAGAAGTAGAAAAAAGCAGGCTTGCACCGGAGCTCTTTTTATCAGGACCAATAAATCCTGAGGAATGATTGAGGTGTTTTGCATGAAAAAGAACGTAGATATAAATGTTACCGGTATTCATTCAAGACCAGGTGAACCAACTGAAAAGATCGTTACAACTTCCATGGGAATGTATGAAGTACTGGATGATGGAAGCAAGATCATAGAATATGATGAAAAACAGGATACCGGAAACGGCGAACTCTGTGTACACAATAAGGTGTGCATTGCATCCGACGGCAATAGCATGGAGATTACAAGGGGTGGAGACATGAGCTCCAAGCTTGCTTTTGGAAAAGAGCTGGAGTATGACACTGCTTATGAGACACCTTATGGTACAATGCAGATGAAAGTAGTTACCACAAGCTTTGATTTTATAAACATCAGGCATGAGGAGGAAATGAAACTTATGGCTGAGTATGAACTTGAGATGGGCGGAGAAGTCCTGTCAGATTCCATGATAATCATAGAAATAAAAAATGCTGAGACAGTTTAACTGTCCCAGCTTTTTCTTTTTACTGTTATTTAACCATTTTAGCTCCGGCTTTTTCCTGAGCCTTAGCAACGAGATTCTTAAAAAATCCTTTCTTCTGTTCAGGTGCCTGAACCTTACCGTGAAGACCCTTAACCTCTGTAACATAGATTCCACTAACTGAAGCCTTAACTTCTTTTTTAACCGGAACCTGATCATAAATCTTTTCATCACAGATAAGACTCATTACTCTGTTTCCAACTCTTACCTTAAGGATTGGAAGTTTAGATCTTCTGAGAAGCTTAGGTGTCTGCTCAATAACTGACTGAGGAAGACCTGATTCATTTAATTTCATTCTCTTTTTATCAATTATAAGCATAGTGATCGTCTGCTTCATCGCATCGAGCTGAACCTGCTGTTCGGCCTGCTTCTTCTGAGCTCTTTTACCAACTATGATCAAAGCAACGATGGCAGCGATAAGAATCACTGAAATAACAATAGCAACGATAGCCCCTGTACTCAAAATATAATCCTCCAAATAATAAAAATATAGCAAGATGTATTTTAGCATTATTTAGGAAGATAAGCAAATAAAATACTTTAATCTGTTTGTAAGGTGTGGTAGTATAAAAAATATTGTTTTTACAAATGTTATGAAAGGTGGAATTATACCGATTTCACTGGAGGAGAATTAGAAATGAGAAACAAAATCGCATTATTAATGACTGGAGTTTTAGTCGTTGCATCACTTACAGCCTGCACCGGAAAAAATAATACAGAAACAGCTACAAATGCAGCATCAGAGACCAGCTCAGTTAGTTCAGATGAGGCTGCAGGTGCTGCTTCAGATAGCTCAGCAGAGACAACACCTACAATTTCAGCTTTAGAGAATCTTGAGAACCTTGAGACAATGACACTTGCAGAGATCAACCCTGAAGAGTTCGTTACTCTTGGCGAGTACAAGGGTGTTACAGTAGAAGTTGCAGCACCAAATGTTACAGATGAAGATGTAGAGAGCCAGCTCAGCAGCATTTTTTCAAGCAACCCACCTATGACTGAGGTTACAGACAGAGCAGTTCAGGATGGAGATACAGTAAATATCGATTATGTAGGTAAATATGCTGACAGCGGAGAGGCTTTTGACGGCGGTACAGCGCAGGGAGCAGATCTTGTTATTGGATCAAACTCATACATTGATGGTTTTGAGAGCGGTCTTATTGGAGCAAATATTGGTGATACAGTAGATCTTAACCTTACATTCCCTGAGAATTATGGTGCTACAGATCTTGCAGGCAAGGATGTTATCTTCACAGTTACAATCAACAGCATCTCTGTAAAATCAGATGAGATGACAGATGAGTGGGCAGCAGGCCTTGGAGCTAATTTCAGCAAAATTGGTGAAGGCTACGAAGACAGAGCAGTTACAAATCTTGCAGATTTAAGAGAATACATCAGAAGCGGACTTGAACAGGACGCTAAGGATACTTACAATAGCAATGTAGATAATGAAGTTCTCACAAAAGTTATGGAAAACTGTGAGTTTAAGGATGTTCCTGAAAAGCTTTATAACAGATACCTTAAGCAGCAGAATGAACAGCTTGAGTACTACGCAAGCATGTATTCAATGTATGTTCAACAGCAGCTTACAGCCAGCGATATCGTTAATATGATGATCCAGAATGAAGGTTCAGCTCTTTCAGGTGATGATTATTTAAAAGAAATGGTAACAAATTCTACACAGCAGTTCGTTATGTTTGCAGCAGTTGCAAAGGCTGAAGGAATTGAAGTTACAGATGATGATATAGATGCATATCTTAAGAATGCTTACGATACAGCATCAACAACAGCTTACAGCTCATATGAAGATTTCAGAGCAACAATTGACCCTGAAGTTTACAGAGAAGGTTTGATGGCAGAGAAGGTATTAGATTTCCTTGTAGAAAATGCTAATGTCGTTGAGCCAGCAGGAGAATAATTTACCTTTTTCATAGATTGGAGGACGCCATGGAATTAGTTGATATCAGAGCGCTGTTTGAACAGCAGGAAAAGTATTCAGGACAGAAAGTTACTGTAGGTGGATGGATCAGAAATATTCGTGATTCAAAGACTATCGGTTTCATCATGCTTAATGATGGTACATACTTTAAGCCTTTGCAGGTTGTTTATACTGACGGACTTGCAAACTTTGCAGACATCAGTAAGCTCAATGTTGGAGCAGCAGTTATTGTAACTGGTAGTATTGTTGCAACTCCTAATGCAAAGCAGCCATTTGAGATGCAGGCTGATTCAGTTGAGATAGAGGGACCTTCAACTCCTGATTATCCGCTTCAGCCAAAGAGACATACACTTGAGTACCTCAGAACAATTCCTCATTTGAGAGCAAGAACAAATACTTTTGAAGCTGTATTCAGAGTACGTTCAGTTGCTGCATATGCTATTCATTCTTTCTTCCAGGAGAGAAACTTCGTATATGTTCACACTCCACTTATCACAGGAAGTGACTGTGAAGGCGCAGGAGAAATGTTCCAGGTTACAACAATGGATCTTAACAACGTTCCAAAGACTGAAGAGGGAGCAGTTGATTACTCAAAAGACTTCTTCGGAAAACCTGTAAACCTTACAGTTAGTGGACAGCTTAATGTTGAGACATATGCATTCGCATTTAAGAATGTTTACACATTCGGACCTACATTCCGTGCAGAGAATTCTAACACAACAAGACATGCAGCGGAGTTCTGGATGATCGAACCTGAAATGTGTTTTGCAGATCTTAAGGATGACTGCGATACAGCAGAAGCAATGCTTAAGTATGTTATCAGCTATGTTCTTGAGCACTGCCCTGAAGAGATGGCATTCTTTAACGAATTCATTGATAAGGGACTTATCGATAGACTTAACAATGTAGTTAACAACGAGTTTGGTCGTATTACATATACAGAAGCTATTGAGCTTTTGGAAAAGCACAATGATAAGTTTGATTACAAGGTTTCATGGGGATGTGACCTTCAGACTGAGCACGAGAGATATCTTACAGAAGAGATATTCAAAAAGCCTGTATTTGTAACTGATTATCCAAAGGAAATCAAGGCATTCTATATGAAACTTAATCCGGATGGAAAGACTGTAGCAGCAGCTGACTGTCTTGTTCCTGGAATCGGAGAGATCATTGGAGGAAGCCAGAGAGAGGATGATCTTCAGCTTCTTGAGAGCCGTATGGATGAACTTGGAATGAAGAAGGACGAGTATCAGTTCTATCTTGATCTTCGTAAGTACGGTAGTGTTCGTCACGCAGGATTTGGTCTTGGATTTGAGCGTTGCGTAATGTATCTTACAGGAATGGGTAACATTCGTGACGTTGAGTCATTCCCAAGAACAGTTGGTAACTGTGAACTCTGATAATCATTTGAGAGTTGGACACATATATAAGTCAATATTGTTGTATAATGATATTGAAGTAAAATCTTAATTAGGAGCAAGGGGGATAGGTATGAAAAAAAGTAGTTTTTTTGTAGTAATAGCTATGTCTCTTGTTATGAGTTTACTGGTGGCAGACCCTGTATGGGCTACCACCAGTACTGATTTACAGCAAAAACAGAATAAGCTTGAACAAGAACAGAAAGCACTGGAGTCCCAACAGAAATCACTCCAGTCACAACAAAAAGACAGCCAGAACAAGTTAAACAATGCCAACAGTCAGATAGGCAGTATCTCAGAGGCCAAAGGGGAAACAAAAGAGGCAATTGATGAGACCAATGCAGTTATTGTTGGTCTTATGACAGATATAGAGCTCATCAAGGAAGACATTGACAGGACGCAAGAGCAGATAGAGATAACCCAGCAAGAGTATGATGAGGCCAAAAAGCAGGAAGAGACCCTGTATGAAGCGATGGTCCAGCGAGTTAAGTTTATGTACGAGAAAGGAAACCTGTCGTATGTACAGATTCTTTTGACTGCAACAAGCTACGCTGATGCGCTTAATAAAGCCCAATACGTTGAACAGCTTTATGAGTATGACAGAATAAAACTTGCAGAGTATGTAGCAGCCAAGGAAAAGGCTGAGGCATATGGCAAACAGTTGGAAGAAGAAAAGGCAGAACTGGAAACTTCCAAGTATGAGCTTGAAGAGGAAGAAGCTTATATGGAGGAAGTGCTTGCTGAGTACAAGGCAACTTATGCTGATTATGAGGTTAAACTTGCCAAGGCAAAGCAGGAGGCTGCAGTTTATACAGCTCAGGTAAAGAGCCAGCAATCAAGTATAGCATCGCTTCAGAAACAGATAGAAGCAAAAGAAAAGCAGGTTGAAGAGACCAAAAAGGCAAAAGAAGAAGCATTAAAGGCAGAAGAGGAAGCAAGAAGAGCTGCAGAGGAAGCTGCCAACGCTGAAAATGAAGATGATGATGATTCCGGCTATACAACTGGTACCGGGACTACTTCTTCAGGAACAACAAATACAGATACAACATCAGATTCAGATGATGACGACGATGACGATGATGATAATTCGTCAGGTTCTTCCAAAAGCTACGCTTCAGCAGGAAGCGCGACTGGTTCAAATATTGCAAAGTTTGCATGCCAGTTTGTGGGTAATCCCTATGTAGCAGGTGGGACAAGCCTTACAGATGGAGCAGATTGCTCAGGTTTTGTAATGGCCGTATATCAGGCCTTTGGAATATCGGTTCCAAGAACATCATGGGCTCAAGGGTCTTATGGAACAGAGGTTTCATATGAAAATGCCCAGCCTGGAGATGTTATTTATTATGGTGGACATGTCGGAATTTATATCGGTGGTGGACAGATTGTTCACGCAAGTACTCAAAAAACCGGTATCAAGATTACTAATGCCAATTACAGATCCATGATATCTGTAAGAAGATATATTTGATAATACATGGTAACTATTAACTCTGTTATATGGAGGAAGCATGGCTACAGAAGAAAAAGTTATAGTAATTGACTTTGGCGGGCAATACAATCAGCTTGTTGCCAGAAGAGTCAGAGAATGCAACGTTTACTGCGAAATCTATTCTTATCGCACACCTATCGACCAGATTAAGGCGATGAACCCCAAGGGAATTATTTTAACAGGTGGACCTAATTCCTGTTATGAAGATGGAGCCCCAACTTATACTAAAGAGCTCTTTGAACTTGGAATTCCAGTACTTGGTTTATGCTATGGAGCTCAGTTAATGATGCACGTACTTGGTGGAAAGGTTGAGAAAGCACCTGTCCGTGAGTATGGTAAGACTGAGACATTTATAGACGGCTCTAAGGATACTCTTTTTGCTGGTATAGAAGAGAAGACTATAGTATGGATGAGCCACTTTGATTATATCAGCAAGGTTGCTCCGGGATTTGACATTATCGCTCATACAGCTGACTGCCCTGTTGCAGCAGCCGCATGTGAGGACAAAAAGCTTTATGCGATCCAGTTCCATCCTGAAGTTCTCCATACTGTAAAGGGTAAAGAAATCCTTCATAACTTCGTAAGAAATATTTGCGAAACAGCCGGAACATGGAGAATGGATTCTTTTGTAGAGAATACAATTAAGGAAATCCGTGCGAAGGTTGGCGACGGCAAGGTATTACTTGCACTTTCCGGTGGTGTGGATTCATCTGTCCTTGCAGCGCTTCTTGCAAGAGCAATAGGAAAACAGCTCACATGCGTATTCGTAGACCATGGTCTTCTTCGTAAAAATGAAGGCGATGAGGTTGAGAGCGTATTTGGACCAAATGGAAACTTTGATATAAACTTTATCAGAGTAAATGCAGCACAGCGCTACTATGATAAACTTAAGGGCGTAGAAGAGCCTGAACGCAAGCGTAAGATTATCGGTGAAGAGTTCATCAGAGTCTTTGAGGAAGAAGCCAAGAAGATTGGAACTGTAGACTTCCTTGCACAGGGAACTATCTATCCTGACGTTGTTGAATCAGGACTTGGCGGAGAGTCAGTAGTTATTAAGTCCCACCACAATGTTGGAGGACTTCCTGACTATGTTGATTTCAAAGAGATAATCGAACCACTTCGTTCTTTGTTTAAGGATGAAGTTCGTAAGGCAGGTCTTGAGCTTGGACTTCCTGAATACCTTGTATTCCGTCAGCCATTCCCTGGCCCTGGCCTTGGAATCCGAATTATCGGTGAAGTTACAGCAGAGAAAGTAAGAATTGTTCAGGACGCAGACTTCATCTACAGAGAAGAACTTGCAAACGCAGGGCTTGAGAAACTCCCTGATCAGTATTTTGCAGCTCTTTCTAATATGCGTTCAGTAGGCGTAATGGGAGATGAGCGTACATACGATTACGCAGTAGTCCTCCGTGCAGTAGAGACAGTCGACTTCATGACAGCTGAAGCTTCAGAGATACCGTTTGCAGTACTTCAGAAAGTCATGAGCCGTATCATAAACGAGGTTAAAGGTGTTAACCGCGTAATGTACGATCTCACAAGTAAGCCACCAGGAACGGTAGAATTAGAGTGATAACGATTGTCCAAGGGCAAAGCAGGTTATCCTCCAAGGGGTAAACTGTCTTATCCTCCAAGAATTAAATAAAACAATAGTAACAGACCTTGAAACGGACTCTACAATCGTCCTATCAAGGTCTGTTCTTTTGTTTATTAATCCTTGTAGTATAAGGCGTTGATGGGATTTATAACTCTTGTTTGAGAGTCTTTTACAGATAACCATAAAGAAGTATTATGGGTACTCTTTATCTATGGGTGGAGGATAAGCTGCTTTGCCCTTTGGAGGATAAAGTATGTTGCCCGATGATA
>NZ_ATVR01000002.1 GCF_000420825.1 Butyrivibrio sp. AE2015
TGATTTTGACTCAGATACCATGTCTTTGCTTAGTAATTCGACATGCTGTGTCAGATTTTTCTCATAATTTCATGCCTTGAATAGAATCGTTTGGCATGAAATCTGGCATTTATTCTATTATTCATGTCTTGTGCATCTTTTTCGACATGACGCGAGCATCTTTTTTCTGTACACATGCTTTCTTTTATAAAACAATCATTGATGTTTAGATGAAAAGGATGATTTGGGCATATAGCGCTTAAAAAACTTCCGGCCACCTCTACTGTTCCCATCATCCTCACCGTCGGCACGCAGACCAGGGCGTTTTCCGCAGGTTCAGTCAATGGGGGCGTACGGAGCAGCAATATAAACTTTTCCAAGAAAGTCCAGAGAGATGGTCTTACCAACAAGCTGAGATTACAAAAAAATCCTCAGCCAACCCATACAGGGTGGCTGAGGACGAATTTTTATCCTACCAAAAATCAACATGTAATATTCCAAAGTCAACATGAAACATTCCAATTGGCTCATGATAGTTCTTATTGCATTTATATTACATAACTGCTGCCTTGAGCTCTTCAACCTTGTCTGTCTGCTCCCAAGGAAGGTTAAGGTCGTTGCGGCCGAAGTGTCCGTAAGCTGCTGTCTGCTTGTAGATAGGACGACGAAGGTCGAGCATCTTGATGATTCCTGCAGGACGAAGGTCGAATACCTTACGTACTGCTGTTGTAAGAACTTCATCAGAAACCTTACCTGTTCCGAATGTATCTACAAGAATTGATGTAGGCTCTGCTACACCGATAGCATATGAAAGCTGGATCTCTGCTCTGTCTGCAAGGCCTGCTGCCACGATATTCTTTGCTACATATCTTGCTGCATATGCTGCAGAACGGTCAACCTTTGTGCAGTCCTTTCCTGAGAAAGCTCCGCCGCCGTGACGAGCAGCTCCGCCGTATGTATCAACGATGATCTTACGACCTGTAAGTCCTGCATCACCCTGAGGTCCACCGATAACGAAACGGCCTGTAGGATTGATATAGATCTTAGTAGCATCATCAACCATAGCACCGTCAACTACCGCATCAATAACGTACTTTCTGATATCCTCATGGATCTGCTCCTGAGTAACCTTCTCATCATGCTGAGTTGAAATTACGATGGCTTCGAGTCTCTTAACTTTTCCATTCTCATCATACTCAACAGAAACCTGGCTCTTACCGTCTGCTCTAAGATATGGAAGTGTTCCGTTCTTTCTTACTTCTGTAAGCTTCTTTGTAAGCTTGTGAGCAAGGCTGATAGCGTAAGGCATATAATCATCTGTCTCGTTTGTAGCATAACCAAACATCATACCCTGGTCACCGGCACCGATAGCTGAAAGCTCTTCATCAGTCATCTGGTTCTCTCTTGCTTCAAGAGCCTTGTCAACGCCCATAGCGATATCTGCTGACTGCTGATCAAGAGCTACAAGTACTGCGCATGTGTTTCCATCAAATCCCTTTGATGAATCATCATATCCGATTTCCTTGATTGTCTCACGGGCAATCTTAGCGTAGTCAACGTGAGCCTTTGTTGTGATCTCACCTGTAATAAGAACGAAACCTGTACAAGCTGCTGTCTCGCAGGCAACACGGCTCATAGGATCCTGTTCCATGCATGCATCAAGAATTGCGTCTGAAATGTTATCGCATATTTTATCAGGATGTCCTTCTGTTACTGATTCTGATGTGAAAATAAATTTATCCATATAATACCTTTCTGTGCCATTTTAGGCACTAAAAAATCCACTCGATTTATGACGCGTGCAAGTCACAAATGAGTGGAACTAATCATCACAAGTCCCTCTTATTGCTCGTAGTCCGAAAAAACGGAATTGCACGCTCAGGTTGGCACCTTCCTGAATGATCAAGGGGTTGCCGTGGCTTCATAGGTCCTATGTACCTCCACCACTCTGAATAAGAGAACAATAAATTGTAAAAGCGGATATATTGCTATATCCGCCTAAATATTACCTTATATAGATCATAAAATCAATAGGGCAAATGATAACATTTGTCTTATAAAATTATAAACAAATGATAGCCACCTATCAGATAGCCTTATCAAAGGCATGCTCATATGTCATCAAACTATCAGATGATCTTGTCAAAAGTATCAGCAAGTGCAGGATAGATGTTCTTAAACTGCTGGTATCTTGCCTCATACTTTGCAACAAGCTCAGGATCTGGCTTCTCAGTCTTATCAACCTTAACGATTGCAGCTGCTGCCTCTTCAACGCTCTTGTAAGCTCCGCAGGCTACCATTGCAAGCATTGCGCCACCCATTCCAGGTCCTTCCTCGCAGGCAGGAACATCAACTTCGATGTTGAGGATGTTAGCGATCATCTTTCTCCAGAGAGGGCTCTTTGCGCCACCGCCGCAGATCATTGTTCTCTTTGGCGCAACTCCGATAGACTTTGCAACTTCATACATATCTCTTGTAGCAAAAGCAACGCCCTCAAGAACAGCCTGAGTCATATCTTCTCTTGTTGTATCCATTGTAATGCCTGTAAATGTGGCACGTGCGTTAGGATTGTTCCATGGTGATCTCTCTCCCATGAGATATGGTAAAAAGAATACGTGGTTCTCACCAAGCTTCTCAATCCCCTTCTGCTCATCGGCATAATTCTTGGTCTTAAGGATTTCATCCATCCACCACTTGTTGCAGCTTGCTGCGCTGAGCATGCATCCCATAAGGTGGAAATGTCCATCTGCATGGTCAAAAGAATGAAGTGCATTGTTCTTGTCTACTGCAAATGAGTCAGCTGACATGAAGATGGTTCCGCTTGTTCCAAGTGAAATATTACATCTGTTGTTGCCAACTGTACCTGTTCCAACTGCGGCTGCTGCGTTGTCTCCAGCACCTGCTGCCACTACAACTCCTGCATTTAAGCCAAGTTCGGAAGAGAGCTCTTTTGTAAGTTCCCCAACCTTCTCATAGCTTTCAAATAGCTGTGGAAGCATATCCTCAGTAATATGGCAGATATCGCACATCTCCTTAGACCACTTGCGGTTCTTAACATCGAGAAGAAGCATTCCTGAAGCATCTGAATAATCTGTGCAGCATGTTCCTGTAAACTTATATGCAAGATAATCCTTAGGAAGCATTATCTTTTTGATCTTTTTGAAGTTTTCAGGCTCATTCTCCTCAACCCAAAGGATCTTAGGAGCTGTGAAACCTGCAAATGCGATATTGGCTGTGTACTCTGAAAGCTTGTCTTTTCCAATCTCGCCGTTTAAATAATCAACCTGTTTCTGTGTTCTTCCGTCATTCCAAAGAATAGCAGGACGGATAACATTGTCATTCTCATCAAGGATAACAAGTCCGTGCATCTGTCCGCCAAAGCTGATGCCTGCAACCTGTGTTTTATCCACATCTTTAAGAAGTTCCTTAAGACCATCTACAGCCTCTCTGTACCAGTCTTCAGGGTTCTGTTCTGACCAGCCCGGCTGTGGAAAATACAAAGGATATTCCCTTGAAGTTGTTCCATGAATAGTTCCCTTTTCATCCATAAGCACGAGCTTAACAGATGAAGTCCCCAAATCTACACCTATAAAAAACATACCTTCCTCCTATTTTATAAAAGTAATTTTCTTTCTTCTCTGATCTACCAACTCTGTGAAAACAATACTCTTACATTTTCCACATGTTAATTATACATACTTTGTATAAAACTATCATTGCAGATTTTGCTTTTCTCTAACTATTTATTTGCATGAAGAAAGCATGTCGCAAACGACATGCCTCCTTATCTCATCACAGCTTCTGTCTTTCCACCATTTGAGCGAACTTGCCATTTTTAGCCATAAGCTGTTCATAGGTTCCCATTTCAGCAACATTTCCATCATCTATCATTATTATGCGATCACAATCTTTAATAGTAGAGAGTCGATGAGCTATTACTATTCTTGTGCACTTCAGTTCACTAAGGGAATCCGATACCACCTTCTGTGTAATGTTATCAAGTGCACTGGTCGCCTCATCAAACAAAAGAAGTTTGGGATTTCCCGCCAAAGCTCTGGCAATAATAATTCTTTGCTTCTGACCTCCTGATATACAGGATGCATTTTCATCCACGATTGTGTGCATCTTCATAGGCATGTTTTCAATATCATCAGCAATTCCAGCTTTTCGCGCCGCTTCCCAGGCCTCTTCCTCTGTCATTTGAGGATTAGCTATAGATATGTTTTTAAAAATAGTGCCTGAAAACAGTCGGCTGTCCTGCATGACAACGCCATAACTTCTGCGAAGAGACTTTTTATCAATGCTCTTAATATTTACTCCGTTTATATAAATACTACCAAGAGTACACTGTTCAAATCCCAAAATGAGACGCATTATCGTGCTTTTTCCACAGCCACTCTTTCCAACTATGGCAACGTACTCTCCCTCTTTTATACTGAGATTCAGTTTCTTTATTACAAGAGGCAGGTTTTCCGCATATTTAAAAGAAACATTATCAAACTCTATTCTGTTTGGCACCACGTGCTGCAGCTCATTGTTATCACTTTCTTCCGGCTTCTCCTCAAAAAGTATCTCCAAAGATTTTAGTATAGGTACTACCAGTGCTGCATTAGGAACTGTGTCCTGAAGCTGCGTAAAAACTCCCGTGAGCATACCGTAAACTGCAGTAAAAGCAATATAGTAATTCGTATACATCTGCATCTGATTTGCAGCAATGTAAGTAAAAAGAATTCCTATAAGTGAGACTGCATTTACCAGTACGTTACCATATACAACAATGAATCCGGGTCTGTACTCAGCTACTGCTTCCTGCTTAAATATCTTGAGCCACTGAGTATATAATCTCCTTTCAGAAGATGTTACTTTAAGGGTCTGGATACCATTCATCATAGAAACCAAAATAGCATTATCTTTGGTTGCATATTCAATCCTTCGGCTATTCACATCACTCTTTTTCCTGATTATCAGAAATGTCAGGCCAATATTAAGTATAGTAGTCACAGATGCCACTACAAACAGATTTCCACCAAGATTATATATTTGGAAAATGTAAAAGATACTTAGAATAGTCATAAGACCGGTCGTAAAAACTCCGGTAATAAGACTCTCGCAAAGCATCGGGAATATCTGCATTCGCTTGGCTATGGCACCTGCTGAATGATTCTTGAAAAAATCTGTGGGGAGTGAAAGCATTCTTTCCATTGTCGCAGCTCTTGTGTCGCGATCTACCTTCGAAGCCATTCTGTAGATCATCTGCGACTGGACAGTCCTGAAAAGTGTCACAGAAAGAGATGTACACACCATAAATACAAGATAAGCAATTATCGGAGTGGTGCTTTTATAATCATCAAGATTAAAGAACAAAGACCTGATAAGAAACGGGACTATAAGGCTCACAAGTATTGCAAATAGCCCAAGAACAATGGCCATAACTATATCAGAAACAATCAAAGACTTCACCATAAACAAAAGAAGATCTTTGATACCAAGTTTCTTTTTCTCAAACTGGCGAAGAAAACAAATTCCTGTTCTATCAAACTTATCTTCATTCTTTTTGGTAATCTTTACACTTTTTCCGCTTTTATAATCTACGTAGTGATAATTTCCTAATAAATTTGGAATAGCAGCAAATATCCTCTTCTCATTGTCAGAAATGATCATTGGACCAAGTGCATTTTCCGACCACCCTTTTTTTAACTGAACCTCGTGGATACTCAGGCCTCTTTTATCAAAAAATCTGGTCAGAATATGTATCCTTTCTTCCTCGGTTTTACCGCTGAACTCTTCCGGGTCGACTCTTTCCGGTTTTCCGGAATATAAAAGAATCTGCTCCACAACATCCGCTGTTACAGATGAAAGATAGTTCCTTCCAAAGCCTGAAAATGCCTTCTTACCTTCAACCACTTCAGTAAGGCCTATGAGAGCGTCCGAAAGATTCTGCTCGTCTTCCTCTATTCTGTTAAACAGTAATTCAGTTTCCGTATTGAAACTTTTTGTGCTCAATATAACACCTCACATCATCTGACCATTTAACTGTTAAACGCTTGTAACAAGGCTTGCATAATATGGGCAATGCTCCATCAGATACTCATGCCTGCCCCTGTCAACTATCACGCCCTTTTCAAGTACAATGATCTCATCGCAGTCACGTATAATAGATAAACGATGCGAAATTACCACTGTTGAAATATTCCTGTTATATATAGCTTTCATTACTCCGTATTCTGTCTCAGCATCCAGCGCTGCAGTTGCCTCATCAAGAATGAGTATCCTTGGATTTCTTGCAAGAATTCTTGCAATAGACATGCGCTGTCTCTGACCTCCGGAGAAATTGGCTCCTCTTTCTTTAAGCTCAGCACTATATCCACCTTCACGCGAAAGAATGTCCTTATGTATCTTTACATCCCTTGCAGCCAGGATAACATCATAGCTTTCAACCGTATCGTCATACATCCTGATATTATCTCCGATAGAACTCTCAAAAAAGGTAGTGTCCTGAGTAACATACCCTATACTTATGGCACGGATTTCTCTGGGAATATTCTCTATGTCAGTTCCATCAAGCATTATGCTCCCGCTCCATGGGGTCTGTAGTCCGGAAATAAGCTTAGCCACTGTACTCTTGCCACTTCCGGATCCGCCTACTATAGCTATGCTCTTACCTGCTTCAAGAACAAGTGAAAAATCCTTAAGAAGAGGCGGCAGCAACCTGTTGTAGCCAAAGGTTATATTTTTTAGTTCTAGTCTATCGCCAAGTTTGCGGTAGCTTTTCCCTTTCTCAATTTCATCCTTGCTGAGGTCATATTCCCTGCTATAGTGCATGACGTCCTGAACACGCTCTGTTTCAGTCTTCATCTCTAAAAATACTTTCGAGACATTTTCTACTGACTTGGCAGGTGCACTAAACGAGGAAAGATACGCATTAAAAGCAACCAGGATACCGATGGTCCAGTTCCCATGCATAACCCATATAGCGCCGATTATTATTACAATATTTGAAGTCAGCATCGAGATCATGTCCGGAATCTGACCAAATCTGACGGCAAGCTTTGACAGATTCATATTCTGCTCGGAGTAATCACCATAAATATCTGCCCAGTTCTGAAAAAAGTTATTCTCAACACCTGATGATTTTATGGTCTCGATCATTTCAATTCCGCTTAGTGTGGCAACGTTTAATGCTGCTGTATTTTTAGCCATAACCCTTGTAATATTGGTTCTCTGATTAGAAATAGCTCTGGTGATAAAAAGATTGACGAGCACAGAAAAAATACCAATTCCAGCCAGCAAAGGGCTATAGCTCACCATCATAAGGGCATAGAACAAAAGCGACGCCACATCGAGGACTACCGGGGTAATATTATTTATTATATTGGTTGCAAGCTCCTGGTTTGAGTTATATCTTTCCAAAAGATCGCCAGTCATTCTCTGTTCATAAAAGCGACAGGGCAAACTCATAAGATGCCACACAAAAGTAGTACAAGCAGTAATAGACATCTTACCTTGAAGCTTTATCATATAAGCTGATTTTATCCACAGAGCAATGAGCTGTATGACAACAAGAGTTAAATACATTGTGTAAAAAAGCAATCCAACTGTAACACCGGACTTAACTAGTATCTGGTCCACAAAAAACCTGTCGATTCCCGGAAGGCACATATTAACAAGTGTCATGATAAGTGTGGTCAGAAGTACAAGCGCAACCATTTTGCCTGTGCCTTTAAGCTGATTTTTGACAAAATCGAAAATCGTGACCGGTCTGCCATAAGGCTCAAATTTGTCAGTAGGTTTAAGCGTCATACAAAAGCCTGAATACATTGCAATAAAGTCCTGCTCAGGCATTTTGATTATTCCTTTTGCCGGATTATTGATATATACAGCATTCTTTTTAAAGCCATTTAAAACGACAAAATGTCCTCCTTCAACAAAAACAATACAAGGAAACGAAGCCCTTTCCTTAAGCCTGTTATACTCCAGCTTAAATGCCTTTGCTTCAAATCCCTGATTCTGCGCCACAAGATACATGTTTTTAAGATTCGACCCATCCCTTGATACACCGCAGTCCTCACGGACTTTCTCTAAAGGAATGTACCTCCCATAATAGGCAAATATCATGGTAAGGCATGCTGCCCCGCACTCTACTGCCTCCATCTGCATAACTATCGGGACTCTTGCAACTCCTTTCGTCAAAGGACCTTTAACTTGTTTTATTCCCATTCTCCACCCCTATAGTTAAGAATATACTCACCAGGAGTTATCTCTCGTTCGATTATCTTGACGTCTTCAACACCATCGTGAAGTACTTCTTCAAGCTTGATGTCCACTCTGTAATACACCTCATTATCTCTGATCATCATCGCCTGGATGTTATAATCACCGACAGCCTCTGCAATATCCCTTATATTCATTCCATTGCCGTCAATTCTTACTACTGTTCCGTTAGTACTGTTGCATATTACCTTCATCCCCGAATGGATATTCATTGCATCTGCATATTCTACCCAGCACATGACATCATCATCGTCTACATAAGCCATTGTGGTAACTGATATTTCTATTTCTCCATATGCCGCCCAGTAAAAGAACCCTATGAGCAAAATAGTTATTGCAAGCAATATGCCCCACACAGAAGGTCTTACAGCGTGCATATATGCCCCAAGTTTTTCCGGTGACTTAAGGCGCACCTCTTCTCTTTTTTCACTGGCATTAATAGTATTCATACAACATAGCTCCTTCTAAGCAATAAAGCTTACGTTAACCGGGACTCTTTTTAGCTTGATACCACCGTTTTCCTCACGCATCAGCATGAGTCTTGTAGGCTCCTTTACTACATTTCCGCTTCTTAAATAGGTCATGATATCATTGTCAAAATCCATAACCACAACCTCCTTTTTACCGGAAGCTGTATAATCAAACACTGCCTTTTCAAATCTAAACAGATCTGACCATCCATCATTGTGCTCATTATCCACTATTTTCTTAAGCACAATTTCAAGCTTATCAAGAAGCTCACTTTGAGTAACAAGTTCATAATACTTAAAAAACAGCATTTCGAAGTCATCTTCGTACTTCTTATAAATATCATGTATCTCATATTTGTTCATGATCTGGTACAGGGTCATGTAAAACCTTCCGGCAAACATGCTAAGCAGCATAACTACAGACTCAATATAGGGATACTTGATCCTCACCTCAGAATCGAAGGTGTAAAACTGAAGGAAAAGCTCTTTGTTCTGCCTTATGAGATCTTTACATCTTTTTCCACAAACTGCCCTGTTAAAAATACTTAAATCCACTTTTTCAAAGTCAAAATATGCTCTGTCTGCAATCTTATCTGCTTCCTCCGTTGCTGGAAGCGGAAAGAATTTGTGAAGCTGCACAGTTGCCTTTCCTGTTAAAAAGACCTTTCTTAGCATTGTAAGTGTCTTTTCATAATCTTCGATGGTTTCATCAGGATAGCCATAAATAAAAGAAACTGTGGGAACAATCCCCTGCCTAATCATGAAAGTTATCATATCCATGGCATTATCAAGGTTCAGATTCTTTTTTATAACCTTCTGCATTCTCTCAGATCCGGTCTCAATGCCAAGATATATTTCAAGACACCCGGACCTTTTCATGAGCTCTATCACTTCATGGTCAAGAACATCTACTCTTGATGAACATCTCCATACATAGGGGCTGCCTTTTTCTATAAGTGAATTGCAAAAGCTGACCAGATGCTTTCTGTTTGCAGTGAACATATCGTGCTGAATGGAAAAGCTGCGAATCCCATACATCTCATAGTATTTGTCCATTTCAGAAATCAGGACAGGAACGGGCTTAACACGAAACTGCCTTTTCCAGAACCTGGAAGTGGAGCAAAAGGTGCACTGAAACGGACACCCTCTTCCTCCCTCTATCATTACTCTTGCATCTTTATGTTTAAGAATTTCTCCCAGATCGTACTGGGTGTAATTAGTTAGCTCATCGTCAGCTAAAAGAGGTGCACATGGATTTTGCCTTATCTCATTTCCGTATCGATACGAAACTCCCGGAACAGATGAAAAATCTCTTTTACCAAAGATTTCATCCATAAGGGGCAATATGCTCTTTTCAGACTCGCCCAGGCATATGAGGTCTACAAAATCAAAGGTCTCAAGGCATTCTTTGGCGGTTAGCGTCGCATGGGGACCGCCATAGAAAATAAATATGTCTCTGTTTCTTTTCCTTATAACCTCTGATACCGCCACCACCATATGAAAGGTGTTGCATATTGTATAAAAGCCCACGACCTCCGGCTTCTTTTCAAGGATTACCTCCGCCATTTCGTCGATAAGATCATCAGGGGTTTTGTTAATGTCAAACTCACCTTTTGCAACGAGATTGTCAAAGCTCAAAATCTCCGTGTCATACTTTTCTGAAATGATGTTCTTTAATATGATCTGTCCAATATGCGGCGTGGCGTTTCCTGACTTGGTAAGCTCCATTCCGTTTACAAATAAGACTTCCATTAGTCTCCTCTGATTCCATTTTGTACCAACATGTTCTCGGTCATACTTTCTATCAGCATCAGTTCCTGACGTCTTCTTACCTTTTGTAATTCCTCGTTCTCAGCCTCTTTCTTTGCAAAAAGCATGCTGCTTGTCAGGGCTGAATGATCAAACCAGTTCTTTAATGCCTCATTAGAAGGCCCATCCATTACTCTGAAGACCTGTTCATATATCTTTTCATCAAAGAAAAACTCTATAAGACTCTTTATTGTTTCCTTGTCCTTGGCGGACATTTCAAGCCTTAGATACTGCAAAAGACACTGTTCATGTCTTCCCTGTTCTCCCTCTAAAAATGAAGCGGCATTATTTTTATCCCCTGTCATGATTGCCAAAAGAGCTTTTAAAATACTGCATGGCAAGGGCATATCCCTCATATCGCTTCTTGCACATACAGCGGACGAGTCGTCTGTTATGGCAAAAAGAATCTCTTTTGCCCTTTCAGCCTCAGTTACTTCCGATAATGCCGCAGCGCTGTGGACTATATCGCGGATTTTCGAATACTGAAGATTTCTTTTTCCAAATTTAAATGGGAGGATTGATACCCCCGGCGCATAAATACGCACTGAATAAATACCTGCGTATTTATATTTTCTTATGTACACATCCCCTGAAAGTCCTAAGAGAATGTCTGTAAGGTGCTGAGTCCATTCGCTATTGCCTGTGTCCTTCTCTTCCCAGCTTTTATATTCCCATGATGGTTTCCCTGCAAAAAAGGCATCGGGAAGATCAGCACAGTCATTTCTAAATGAATCTGAGAGATTTCTAAATCCCAAAACATTGCCGCATTCCTGTGGCCAGGAGACCATGTACTGCCTCGTCTTTAAATCCTTCCATCCCTGGGCCATTTCCGTAAGGCATCTCTCCAGCGCGATCTCAAAGAGCGGATGTGAACCAAATCTTGAAGAATACTTCCCACTTTGCCTGTCTACCAGAACAACATTGATGACAGGAAGCTTTTTACCAAGGGATGCATCCCGCACTATAAGGCTGCATCCTGACTGTTTCTCTATATCAGTTATAAGATCTGCAAGACGTGGCACCCTCTCCCTGATCTCATCAATTGTTATCCGGGGCGGAGTCAGCTCTTTTAATATGATCTCAAACTTGGCATATCTCTCAATAACCTCGCACAAAGCCTGCGTTGCAGCCTCTTCCTGGGTATTGCCTGAGGCCATGCCGTTACTACCCGAAAGTATATTTAACAGGTCCTCTGGCATATAGACCTGCTGCCTTGTTTTCACACTATAATATGGGACAAAAGATACCTCTTCCTGCCCCGTATATTCTTTGACAAATTCCTCTTTGGAGTGGTCATCGGGATCACTTGAAGAATTTCGAAAATCTCTTGCAATATCCTCATTTTCCCAGATCTTAGACGCAGGAAATCTCTTTTCATCAGGCCATCTTTTGATGTTCTCGCTCCCAAGGCTTGTCCTGTACAAGGCCCGGTTCTGCAGCCTCTCAGCAGCTTCACCATAGGCACTTGCCATGGCAAATTCTTTGCTGGCACCTTTTCCCCAGACCTGCCATCTGCAAACAGGGTCATATAAAAGGACGCTAAAAAGCTCATTTCCCGCCTTATACTCTTTTGTTTTTGTCTCTATTCCTATGGACTCGAAGGCATCTTTTACTATTCTTACAGTTTCCCCCGGGTCTCTTTCCTTACCTTTTCGAATCATCTTGTGTCACCCTTCCAACAGAACATCGCTCATAGCTCTTCCACCACCTGCTATAGGCTCTTTAAACACCACCTTCATCGGAGCTTTGAATATTGGTCCGTCAACCGTGATTGAATGATATTCACCATCTTCTCCGCAAACATCAATTTTCTTTTGCCTGAAATCTTCTATAAGTTCTTTGGTTATCTGCTTTCCTATATAAGACGGATCAAGATAATCTGTTTTAACGGCTTTAATTAAGAATTTATATCCTCTGTCAAGAACTTCATTTAGTATGCTTTCTGATGACTCATTCCACAGAGGGCATAAAAGCTCAATATTAAGACGCTCTGCCAGATGCCTGTTCCAGTCAGCCACATCCTCTCTGTAAATATCACCTGTGACCATGGCATCCGCATGATACTTTTCAATGGCCTCTTTCAAGACATTGTACATATCGTCCTCGTTGTGAAGTTCGTCTGTTTCACAGAATATGACAGGTATTCCTAAAAGCTCCTCATACTTCTCATAAACATCCCTTCTGATGCCATGATTGTAGTTAAAGCCTCTTCTTGTAACCGTAGTAAAAAGAGCTACCGGCTCATGTCCCTGACGAATAAGTCTATCCAGACATAAGGTACAATCTTTTCCCCCGCTGTAAGCCATTATAAATTTCATTTAGTCCTCCTATCCAAGGGCTGCCAGGCTCTTTCCCAGCTGCACTGCTGCCTTTACTTTATTAAGATAACCTTCCTTAAAATAGGTACAAAAGTACCTGTCCTTACCATGAAGTCCAAACCCTTCAATTCCTGCGATGATGCGGCACCCTCCCATACAGGTCTTGAGATACCCACATTCTTTGCATTCCGGATTAAAACGCGCATGCTCGCTTAGTGTATACCCCATAAAGTTCATGTATCCCGAGGACTTTATGGCTTTTTCTATCCCACCTTCGGATATCTTTTGCATGGACTCCCGTGCCTCTTTAACCCCGGCAATTCCCGCACAGGGAAGGAGTCTGTCATCCACATACAAAAAAGGAACTGTTTCTTCCTTGGCACACATTGCTTTATCACAGTCATCCACGTACATCTTAAAGCGCTCTACCGGTATATCCCATATTCCATTCTGGCCATCTCCATAGAAATATGCACTGAGAAATACTTTCATTTTGATGTTATCCACAAAATAAAAGGGGATATACTCACAAAATGCATCTAACACCTCAGATGGGGTAAGCATTTTGAGCTGATTTCCTTTTAGGGCATTGCCTGCCATTATAAGAGGTGAAACCTTAAGAGAACTGCAGCCATACTCTTGCAGAGTTTTTATACTCTCTCTTAGATTCTCTGCATTTCCTTTATAGAAGGTCATATCGCTTGCTGTCTCAAAGCCTTCCTCTCTGCAAAGATCAAATGCTGCCAGCGTCTTTTCTTTTGCCCCCTTAAAATTCCTCACAATATCATGCGTTTCATCACCGTCATAGCTGATGCTGAAGGTGGTTTCATTCCCAAAGTCTCTAAGCATGCCCAGGAGCTCTTTTGTTACTAGCGCTCCATTTGTGATTATTCCGGTCACTTTAATGTCAGCATCAAAAAGTGCTCTCAAAAGCTGTCCCAAATCTTTTCTGATAAGAGGCTCTCCTCCTGTCAGAACCACCTTCTTGATCCCATAATCCTTAAAGTATTCAATATCAGATAAAAGGCGGGAAATATCCGGTTCAGTTCTGTTATCTTCACCAAGATAACAGTGGCTGCAGTGATAGTTGCAGTTGCCCGTTATCATCCATTGCACAACATCCACATTTCCCATCAGGCTATTCCTCTAATATCTTTAGAAGTTTCTCGTAGTAACCCTTTTTGTAAAAAGTACATGTTAAAGGCGCCGGAAGTTTTATATCAATATCGCAGTTCTCAAAGGTATATCCGTTTGCAACTGCCTTATAGAGCATTCCGCACACACGACAGTTTCCGCCATGGCACCTTTCTTCCCAGTCGCAGCCTTTACAGTCTTTTGAATGTTCTATTACTTCTTCCGAAGTCATTCTCATAATTTCCGAATAATGCGAATCATTAATGATGTCTCTAAGGGGTCTTTTTAGAATATTGGAATCCTCTCCAAGCCATCCTGTCTGAAGTGCAACGCCTTCGCAGCCATCACATGGGAATACCATTCCTGTAGATGATACATAAAGATCATTTATCGCTTTAAAGCACCAGGCAGAATTTTTGATATCCTCCGATTCATATCTGTATGGAGATCCGCTTTTTAGCGCCTCTGCTGTTATGCCTTTTGTAAGTGTCGGGCCGTTAAACCAGACGATCTCAAGATCTTTTTTATTCTCCTGTCTGATACTTGACATTACCTCAAGCATTACCGTCCAATAATCCTCTGCTGACAAACTTCCATATCCGCTCCTTATCCACTTTGGGCCTTCACTGGTCCTTATGAAAAAGATAGATCGTATTCCCAGATCATAGAGATAGTGGGCAGTTTCAGGGAGTCTCTCTGCCGTCTTGGAATTCACATTGACATTGGCCTTCACCTCAAAGCCGCTATCCAGTGCAAATGCTATGGATTCCTCCGCTTTTTTTTGGGCTCCCTTATAATTTCGTATCCAGTCATGAGTTCCCACACCATCAAAGCTTATTACAATCTGCGGATTTAAACCGTTTTCTTTAAGGCTTTTTACTATCCTTTCATCAAGAAACATTCCATTTGTGTAAAGGCGGAACATTTCCATATTCCTGTCTGCCATGGCCTTTATGATATCTGTAAAATCAGAGCGAAGAAGTGGCTCTCCTCCTGTTATTGTGAGCTTTCTGATACCACAGTCTTTATACTGGTCAAGAATATAAGTTATCTGGTCAAAAGAAAATTCAAAGGGAACTTTCCCATATTCGGTAGCGGAAAAGCAGTGGATACAGTTTAAATTGCACCTTCCTGTCACACTAAAAAAACCGCGAGGAATACGCCTGTTATCAAAGTGCTTATACTTCTGCCAGGTTTCAATTTCTTTTGGTTTGTTCGTCTTTTCAAGGACTCCCATTTCCATATATTTTTTTATAACCTGCTCTTGCCTGCTGCCTTCTTCGATTTCAATATCAGTTACCCCATCGCATTTATTCAGAAGATCAAAGAGCGGAAATGTAAGTCTGTATGGAAGGTCCAGTTCACCGGACTTTTCAAGTAGCATAAGATCTTTTTGGTAACCTCTTAGGCACCATGGTTGTTTTAAGCCAAAAAACATCTATCCTCCCTGAAGGATCACCTGAAAATCCTTTCATATCTGTTAAGGTACTTCTTTAAGATTTTCTGAGCTTCGAGCTGCGACATTGTGGATAAAAGAAGCTCTTTTTCTTCATCTGTAATGTTCAAAAGAAGGTCGTACCAGCTTCCGGATAGCTCTTTTTCTCCGCTTTCTTTATATTTTTTGCTGCAAATATAAGGAACAACCTCTTCGAAGGCTTCTTTAAAGGTTCCGCAGAATCCTTTGTTCATAGTTCCATATGCGTGTTCGCTTTCAATGGCACATCCACCGCCGCAAACCATCATCATTGGACAAGCTTCGCAGTCCTCAAGCCTGTCAGCTGTACGTCCTCTCCATTTGGGGAAATTAAGATCGAAGCGAAAACTCTTTGCTTCAAGATCAGTGTAACCTACTGTGTATTCCTCCATTGAAACCACATCCCAACAGGTATATAACTTGCCGTCAGGGTCTACTACAAGCATATCTGACTCAGCTCCACAAGCTGCAGGACGAAGTGGGGGATATGTCTCTTTTGCAAGTGCACCTCCAACCCTTCTCGTGATCTGTCCATATAGCATGCAGTGCTGCAAAGCCGTTTTTTTATCTATACCTGATGCCTTCATGGTCTCATACATCTCAAGATCCGTTATGGCATTTTGTGGATCATCTTCAAAGCAGCCTATTGTAGCTTTGAAATACCAGTAGAAATTCGGATACTCTAAGAATCCTCTTTTTTCAAACTCCTCTGGGAGCTTCATTACACTTTCTAAATTAGATCTGTTTATATTAGTTCTAAGATGAACCCGTATGCCCTTTTTGAGCACAAGGGAAATATTCTTCATTATTTTCTCATAACTGCCCTGACCACCGGCCAGATATCGCCTCTTGTCGTGAACTTCTCTCGGCCCATCGACAGTTATCTGAATAAAATCGAACCAGTCAGGTTCCAATATATCTATATACTCATCAAGGTCATATCCGTTTGTGACGCATATAAGCTTGATCTCTCTTTCATGACAGGCATTTATTATATACTCCACCTGCTTTTTGTTGGTTCTAAGAAGCGGCTCTCCGCCATATAAAAAGACATTTCTTATGCGCCTGCCCTGTCTTATATACTCATCAACCTGAGCAAATACCGCATCTAAAACCTCATCGCTCATTGAGTGTCCAAGCCACTCATTACCTTTTTCAAGACGCTTACGCTCATAGCAGTAATCACATCTGAAATTACAGTTATAAGTTGGCATTATAACCAGATCAATAATGGACCTGTAGGGCAGAAGCCACCAGCACCTGGTCAAAAGAGAGGCGTTCTTTAGCTCCTCCTCATCTGACTCTTTTACCAGATGCCCCCTTTTCTTAAGTCTTTCAGAAAGCTCTTCATCAAGCCCCTGTCCTTCCGATTTAAGACTATCTATGCATGATAATGGAACAACGTCATAGGCTCCATAAACCCCATTTGCTAAAAGAGCCTTTCCTTCCACATCTTCAAATGGCAGGATCATGTCATACCTACTCAAGTGATAATTATCCATTATGACCCCCATATACTAAGTAAACCCACATATTTATACATATGTGGGTTTAGTTTTTTTTTGAAATTATGTTCCCCTTAGAACAAACCGATGCCTACACAACCAAAAGACACTGCACCGGCACAAGGCTCGCCACCCGCAATCTTCTCTGCGCTATCAAGACTTATTTCTTCACT
This sequence comes from Butyrivibrio sp. AE2015, assembly GCF_000420825.1. Taxonomy (GTDB): domain Bacteria; phylum Bacillota; class Clostridia; order Lachnospirales; family Lachnospiraceae; genus Butyrivibrio. Next base: position 17,134 of record NZ_ATVR01000002.1, read on the forward strand.
TGAAAGCTGTGCTATGAATTTCTCCGCATCTTCAATTGGGAGATCTATAGACTCCGCTTTGCAAAGATCAACAACTTCCTGCGCAGTTTTGCAAGTTGTAAGCTTCTGAAAAAGCTCTTTTGACACTTTGATTTCGCTCATTTTTTGCACCTCTTATTCAAAAAACTAAACTTAGCACTGTGCACAGACATTTCCACCGCATGCTCCACCTGCAATATCTGTCATATCATCGATGCTGAGCTCTCCATTTGAAAGCTGTGCAAAATACTTCTCAGCTTCATCCTTAGCAAGTTCTATGCCCTCAGCCTTAGCAAGCTCTAAAAGCTCATCAACACTCTTACATTTTGCAGCCTTCTCAATCTGTTCCTTTGTAAAGTTCATTGCCATACCTCCTTAAAAACATAACAGCTCATTTACGGTTGAAAGTTTATACGAATATTCTATTACGTGTGGAAAAAAGCTGTCAACAAAATGGCTTTTGTTTATAAATATTTAATTTTTATCGATTTTTAGTCTGTCCTGAGAGCATCGATTGGCTTTAGTTTTGCGGCTTTATATGCCGGATTTATACCAAAGAATATACCAAGTACAACAGACGCTCCCGACACAAGCACCACCATTACAGGGTCTACCACAAATGGAAATCCTACGAGCATGCATGCCACATAGGATAAGCCAAGTCCAAGTGCCACACCTATGAGACCACCTATAAAAGTAAGCCTTGATGCATCCCCCAAAAACTGGAGCATGATATATCCCGTTCTTGCACCAATAGATTTTCTTATGCCAATCTCTCTTGTTCTCTCCGTGACAGTAACAGTCATGATATTCATGACGCCAATTCCACCTACCACTATTGATATAGCCGCTATAACAGAACCTACATATTTTATGGCCTTGATTATCTTATCAAATCCACTCATGGTATCTTCTCTTGTTATGGTTATTGCCCCTTTTCCTCTTACCTCCAGCAAATTTTCTGCTATGGAAGAGAGTCTCTTAAGGGCATCATCAACACTGTCATGACCAAGGACCAGCTTACAGGAAGCAACGACCTGATCCGGATTTTTTCCCAAAAACTCGCTGGCTGTAGTGAAAGGCAAGTAGACAAAATAACAGTCTGTAGCTGCATTATCAAGGTCCCAGGCCGTACTTTCAGTAACTCCCACGACTGTCAGATTATATGACTTTTGTCCAATTGTAATTGGCAGTTCTTTTCCAACAACATTGGTATAGCCAAAGATATCTTTTGCTGTAACCTCCGGTATAACACAAACCCTGTTACACTCATAAATATCTTCAAAGCTGTAGTATCTTCCTACAATGAGCTTCATGGCATTTTCATATCCAAGAGCCTCACCATCACCAAAAAGATCTGCAGTCACATCTTTTCCTCTCTTGTTGACGGTCATGGCCGGTCCGCCTACAGCCTCAAGCATATCTATTCCATAAATATCCCCGGCATAAAGATCCTCAAGCGCTTTTAAAACATCGCGTGTTATGAACTTGTCTGTTTTGGTCTGATCGACTTTTAAAATTATGCCTGCTGCCCTCTTATTAAGATCTGCCTTCATCTGGGCCTCATAGCCATCACTCACGATAAGCACAACCAAAACAGCTGTAATACCGATAACAATACCAAGTATAGTAAGTCCACCTCTTACTCGTGTATTTTTGACATCGCTCATGAGATTTCTAAGAGCATCTATGGGTTTCATTCCGGAAGCCTTAGCAGCAGGATATAAACCAAAGAAAACTCCTATTATGACAGAGAAAAGAGCTGCCATTACAATTTCCATCGGAGAAATAATGAATTTGAAACCCAGGAAATTACAGCCAATCTTCGCTGCGATAAGTCCTACAACAATTCCAAGAATTCCTCCAAGAAGAGTCAAAAAAGCTGATTCAGCCAGGAACTGTATCATAACCGCTCCGGTCCTTGCACCTATGGATTTTCTGATACCTATCTCCCTTGTTCTCTCTGTAACTGAGACAAGCATAATGTTCATAACGCCAATTCCGCCTACCACCAATGAAATGATAGCTATCAGGATCATGAACACACGAGCGCTGTTCATGACACTGCCAAAAACATCGCTTAGTCCCTCATATACTCTAAGCGGAATCAGTTCTTTATCCCTTATCATATGGTTCTGGGCTATGACATTTCTTGCCTGTTCCGAAAGCTCTGAAAGGCGCTCAGGATGTGCATATACACTGACTCTGGTCAAAGCATCGGCATTGACGTTGTAATCTGCGCAGTAGGAGGTATATGGAACTTCAACAGATGCCATATATTCATCCCCCGGATCATCGAACATACTAAAAACTACTGAAGCAGTATTTTGTCTCAGTCCTACTACGGTATAAGTTGCAGACTTTGCACCAATAGTAATCTCAATATCCATACCGATACAATTTCGCGTGCCAAATATTTTGTCAGCATCTGTATCGTTAATTACGCATATCCTTGCTGCATTGTCCACCTGCTGCTCAGTAAAATATGATCCGGCTGCCATTACAGGTCCTTGAGCATAAAGTCCCCCCTCTGATCTGCCGACGATAGCTGCCAGATAAGATCCTCTTTTTGTTTTGATCTTTACTGACTCATACTCAGGAGATAAAACGGGTGTGATGCCATATATATCCGGAACACGCTCTTTTACTTCCTTAAGATCCTCACGTGTTATTCTTTCTGTTGTTTTGTTGACATTCATTGAGATATCACCGGTATTAGGCATAACGCTATCCAGTTCTCTGACCAGAAAATCCGTCATACCATTTCCCATAGTGACTACTATGACCACAGATGCAATACCGATGATAATGCCCAGCATCGTCATCAGCGTTCGGGTTTTGTTACTAATTAGTTGTTTGACAGCACTTTTTAAAAATTCAAATAACTCGCCCATTTTGCAATCTGCCTCTCTTAAGATGATGATGCCGGCAAAATTACTTTCACCGGCATCATTATATGATTAACAAGATTCCAAAATAATTATATCATTTTTTTGTATTAGTCGTTAGCATTTCCTTTAAAAATGACAATGCCCTTTTTCTTGAACTTCTTAGGAGCCTCAGTAGTTGTTGCTGCAGGCTTTGCAGCTTCTGCAGGCGCTGATACTGCCTTTGGAGCAGCAGTCTTTTTAACAGGAGCAGCTTTCTTGGTTACTCCTGCTGCCTTTGCAACCTGATCAACAACTGAAGTTCTCTTTGGTGCAGGCTTTGAAGCCTTATCCTCTGCTTTTACCTTTGGTGCAGGTCTCTCTGCAGCTTTTGCAGCAGCTTCTGCAGCAACCTTTGCAGGATCCTGAAGCTTCATTGAAAGAGAAATTCTCTTTTTATCAAGCTCAACATCAAGAACCTGAACATCTACAATATCTCCTACGCTTACTGCCTCAAGAGGGTGTTTGATGTACTTGTCTGTGATGTGTGAGATATGAACAAGTCCATCCTGGTGAACACCTATATCTACGAAACATCCAAAGTCGATTACGTTTCTTACTGTTCCCTTAAGTACCATTCCCGGCTTTAAGTCCTTCATATCAAGGACGTCGCTTCTAAGGATTGGTGCAGGCATATTCTCACGAGGGTCTCTTGATGGTTTTTCAAGCTCTGAGAGGATATCTGTAAGTGTGATCTCACCGATTCCAAGTTCCTCTGCAAGTTTCTTTTTATCTGACTCAGATACTTTCTTTGACAGTGATCCTGCTGCAAGAGCTGTATTTGAAGTATTCTCAGTTTCTTTTTCCTTCTTTGAATTTGAAACCTCCGCTTCTGTGACAGCAAGGTTACTTCCTGCAAGAGCTGCAGCAAGGGCCGCACCCATAGCTGTGCTTGTATTTCTGATAACTACCTGCTTTGCCTTTTTCTGTGGCTTTGGCTTTTCTTCCTTTTTAGCTGAAGGCTTTTCAAGTGAAGCCTTGGCAGCGTTCTTCTGAGCCTGTCTTACATCATCAAATGTGATTCCAAGCTTATCCATGAGTTTTAATGTAGCATCATAGGATTCAGGATGAACACTTGTGGCATCGAGAGGGTTCTCGCCGTCAGCAATCCTTAAGAAACCTGCACACTGCTCATATGCCTTAGGCCCGAGCTTTGGTACATTTAAAAGCTCTGCTCTGCTGTTAAACTTACCGTTTTCTTCTCTATATTCAACAATATTCTTGGCAATAACTTTGCTGATACCTGAAATGTACTGAAGAAGTGGAGCTGATGCTGTGTTGAGGTCTACACCAACTTTGTTAACGCAGGTCTCTACTACACCTTCAAGGGCTTCTCCAAGTTTTTTCTGGTTCATGTCGTGCTGGTACTGACCAACACCGATTGACTTAGGATCGATCTTAACAAGCTCTGCCAAAGGATCCTGAAGTCTTCTGGCAATTGAAGCTGCGCTACGCTGTCCTACATCAAACTGTGGGAATTCCTCTGTAGCAAGCTTACTTGCTGAGTAAACTGAAGCACCTGCCTCACTTACGATTACGTACTGAACAGGCTTATCCAGCTCTTTTATCAGCTCGACAATAACCTGCTCTGACTCTCTTGAAGCAGTACCGTTACCAACTGAAATAAGGTCAACGTCATATTTGTCGATGAGCTTTTTAAGCTCGACCTTAGCCTCCTCAACTTTGTTCTGAGGTGCTGTAGGATAGATGACCTTTGTATCAAGGACCTTACCTGTTGCATCTACGATTGCGAGCTTGCAGCCTGTTCTGAAAGCAGGGTCCCAGCCAAGGACTGTCTTGCCGGCAATAGGTGGTGCCATAAGAAGCTGAGTGAGGTTTTTGCCAAATACGGAAATAGCGCCATCCTCAGCCTTTTCTGTGAGCTCGTTTCTGATATCACGCTCGATAGCAGGAGCAATAAGTCTTTCATATGCATCCTGGTTGATTTCTTTTATTACAGGAGTTGTGACAGGATTGTCGTTTTTGAGCATCTTTTTGTCAAGGTACTGCAAAATCTGCTCTTCGGGTGCCTCAATCTTAACAACCAGGAACTTCTCTGCCTCTCCACGGTTAAGAGCAAGTACTCTGTGTCCGAGAACTTTTTTAACAGGCTCTTCGTAGTTGTAGTACATCTCGTACACGCTCTGAGCCTTCTCATCCTTGGCCTTACTGGTAAGCACGCCCTGCTCCATTGTAGTTTCTCTTATGTATGTTCTGAAGTCAGCGTTATCAGAAACATCCTCAGCTATGATATCCATAGCTCCCTGAAGTGCCTCAGCAGGGTCATTAACTCCTTTTTCAGGGTCAACGAATGCAGCAGCCTCCTCCTGGAGCGGCTTTGTTGTTTCCTGCGCCAAAAGAATATTTGCAAGACCTTCAAGTCCCTTTTCTCTTGCGACGCTGGCTCTTGTCTTTCTCTTTGGTCTGTATGGAAGATAAAGATCCTCCAGAGCTACCATTGTTTCTGCAGCTATGATCTTGGCTTTGAGTTCGTCAGTCATCTTGCCCTGTTCTTCAATAGAAGCAAGTACCTGCTCTCTGCGCTCTTCAAGGCCTCTTAAATACTTAAGCCTTTCATCAAGATTACGAAGCTGCTCATCATTAAGTGAGCCCGTTACTTCCTTTCTGTAACGAGAAATGAATGGGATGGTGTTGCCTTCGTCAATAAGTTTGACAGCAGCCTCTACCTGCCACTTTTCCACGTTAAGTTCTTCTTTGATCTTTAATACAATATCCATACTTCCCTCGCTTATAAAAAGCTATTTAATAATAAATTTTTGCTGAAAATTCTATAAATCAGCACACTCCCCTATTATACCAAGCATTTTGCACTGTTTTCAAGACTTACATAAAGGCCCAAACATTGTAAAAAAGCGGTTAATATTGTATATTTAATGTATGAAATTATGTTCGCGAGGAGTTTTGTATGGGCGATAACGGGGATGATAAGTACTACTACAATAATTACAACTACAACAAGAGTCACAATCAGCTTGACAGCCACGTAAACATGGCCACTGTAGCTCTTGTTACAGGACTTATAGCTATTCCTCTTTGTTTTGTCATGAATATAGGCATCGTCCTTGGAGGAGTGGCAGTTGTCCTTGGCATTTTGTCTAAGGGTTTAGAGAAAAAGCTTCTCCCTCAGGCAAAGCGCGGAATTATATATGGAACTATCGGTATAGTTCTAGGTTACATTGTTTTTGTTTCATCTATGCATACTATTCTTACTGATCCTACCTACAGACAGCAACTCAACCAGATGTCCGAGCAGATGAACGGTCAGAGTTTTGATGATCTGTTAAAAGAGCTGGGGCTAAGTGACCTGTAACAGTAAGAGTCCTATGTTGAAAAGAGGTGCCTATGAGTATGATCGGTGCAATAGGCGGCGGATATGGAATGTTTGGAGGTTATGCAGCATCTTCCACAAGTGCTGCAGAAGCTACAAAACCTATCCTTAATCCAAACGAATCTACCCAGAAAGCTCCTGGAAAAACATCATCTCCTGCAGAGTGTGAGACCTGCAAGAACCGAAAATATCAGGACGGTTCCGATGAGATGGTTTCCTTTAAGAGCGCACAGCACATTGATCCTGCAGCGGCAGGTGCAAGAGTCCGCGGTCACGAGGCGGAACATGTGAGTAATGCATATAAAGACGCAGCCCAGAACAACGGCAAAGTCTTACAGGCTTCTGTTTCTATCAAGACAGCTGTATGTCCTGAGTGCGGACGCGTTTATGTAAGCGGTGGAACGACAGCCACCAAAATAAAATACGAAAACGAGGAGAATCCTTATCAGAAGGCGAGAAAGTCCATGGACAGACAGGGGCTTGTGGGGAACAATGTAGATCTTGCCGGATAAGGCGGGGTTTATTATCAAAATGACTAATCTAAAATCATCAGCAGAACTTAAAGCAATCGCCAAAGAGCGTTCTCTTGAAAAGTACGGAACACTTATATCTGCGGATCTTATCGTCATCATCATACAGCTGGTTCTGTCTGGTATTGTCACTGTTTCCAGTTCCGGAAGCATAGTTCAGTATGTGATAAATGAAGTAATAGTGCTTATTGTAAGCATTCTTTTAGGTGTGCTTGTTTCAGGCAAGACATACCTTTATATGAATCTGATCTATTCACAGAATGTCTCTATTTCAGATCTCTTTTTCGGATTTAAGATATTCCCTGAAAAGGCCGTGAAGGTTCAGTCTCTTTTTGTGCTTGTAGACTTCGTTATAGGGCTTCCTGCCACATATCTTCTCTACCTCACACAGCACAACACTTCACCGAATCTGCTCCTTGGAACAATACTTGCTCTTTTCGTAGAGCTCATTGTTAATATTTATATTCGTCTAACTTATTCACAGGCCTTTTACCTTCTTCATGATTTCCAGGACAGAAGTGCAAAAGAGCTGTTGGCAACAAGCAGACGCCTCATGAAAGGCAATCGTTTTAAACTTCTTTATCTCAACGTATCATTTATCCCGATCATGCTCCTTGGTGTGATAACTCTTTTTATCCCCCTTCTGTGGATAAATGTATATCGCAATGCTACACTTGCAGCATTTTATCAGGACCTTATTATGCAGTACGCGCATAACAATACAGTAGAACACTAAAAGGATGGTATGTTATGGACTTAATTGATGCAATCAAAGCTATCGATAAGCCCCACGAAGATGACATTCTGAACAGACTCTACACGACTTGGGGTGAAAACATTGATCCTGCCAATCTGTTAAAAGAATATCCTCGTCCGCAGTTCGTCCGTGATAGCTATGTCAATCTCAACGGATATTGGGAATATCTTTTTGCCCCTGTTAATTCAAAAGATGAGCTTCCTTCCCGCATGGAAGGAAATATTCTTGTACCGTTTTCACCGGAAGCCATTCTTTCAGGCGTTGAAAAAAGACTCCTTCCGGATCAGCTTCTATGGTATAAAAAGAATCTCCCCTGTATCACAAGAAAATCCCGCACTTCAAGGATTCTTCTGCATTTTGGAGCAGTCGACCAGTTTGCTGATGTATTTGTAAATGACTCCCTTGTTGGTTCTCACAGCGGCGGATATCTGCCATTTACAATTGATATAACTGATTTCCTTATTTTCAATGAGGATAATCTAAGTACAGCCGATAACACGATTTACCTAAGGGTTCGAGACACCAGTGATTCATCCTATCACAGCCGCGGTAAGCAGACTTTAAAACGCGGTGGCATGTACTACACAGCTCAAAGCGGAATCTGGCAGACTGTATGGATTGAAGAAGTTCCTGAAGTCTATGTCAGAGAGATCAAGATACATCCCGGCGCAGACCTTCATTCGGTGACTATAGAAGTTGCAACCAACAAAAAAGCTACCGTAACAGTGAAGATTCCCGGCCACGAACTTGTTAAGTCACCTGACTCTGACACTCGTCCCGGAACAACCTTTAGTGGAGAATGGTCTTTTTCTTCAGACACGTATCCTACTATCGGTGTAGATCACTCTGCTATTGCACCTTCCTATTACAGTTTTAAATTCAAGATTGAAAGTCCTCATCTGTGGAGTCCGGAGGATCCTTACCTGTATCCGATCCAGATCTTATGCGGCCAGGATCACGTAAGCTCCTATTTTGCCATGAGGTCCTTTGAAGTCAAATATGACGACAGAGGTAAATCCAGGTTCTTCTTAAACGGAAGGCCATATTTCCTCATGGGAGTTCTGGATCAGGGCTACTGGCCCGATGGTCTTTACACTGCTCCATCTGATGATGCACTTATATATGACATAACAGAAATGAAACGACTTCATTTCAACATGATGCGCAAGCACATAAAAGTTGAGTCTGCCCGCTGGTACTACCACTGCGACAGACTTGGAATGATAGTATGGCAGGATATGGTAAGTGGCGGCTCTTCCTATGCCAAGCCCGTGGTTTCTTATCTGCCAACTCTTTTCCCTAAGGTATTCGGGCGTATGTCCGACGGACCGGCCTACTACAAGACTTTCTCAAGAGGCTCAGCTGAAGGCCGCAGGGAATGGCTCGATGAAATGCAGAACACCATAAGATATCTCTACAACGTTCCCAGTATTGCAACCTGGGTACTATTTAACGAAGGCTGGGGGCAGTTCAACGCCGCAGGAGCCACCATTATGGCAAAAGAGCTGGATAAGACCCGACCTGTTGACCAGGCCAGCGGATGGTTTGATGAGGGAAGCGGTGACTTTAGAAGTGTCCACAATTACTTCAGGCCTTTGTCTGTAGAAAACGATCCTAAGGGACGTGCATTCGTTATATCAGAGTATGGCGGATACACATGTCACATAAGCGGTCATTCAAGCGTAGACAGGGTTTACGGCTATAAAAAATACGACACCTTAGATGACCTTGGTGTCGCTTATTACAATCTTATAAATGCGGATCTAAAACCGCTAATTCCAAAGGGGCTGGCCGGTGCAGTATATACGCAGGTCTCCGACGTTGAGGAAGAGGTTAATGGTCTTATGACCTACGACCGCAAGATAACCAAGATAAATCCTGACCTGGACCCAAACATGACAAAAAGAATTAATTCTTAAGCTAAAAAAGCTCCTCGATGATCAATCGGGGAGCTTTCTTACAGAAATCAGTAAACTTCTACCTGACCTCCAAATATTCTGCGCAATTTATTCCTTACCATGATGAATGCAGGAATAAGGAAAAGATCTGCAAGTATCCATGCTGCCGGTGAGGCAAGGCATATAGCTATGAATCCAAATCTAGGAACAAGGAGAATAGCAACAACGCTTCGGCCTATCATCTCCATGACTCCTGCAAGGACGGCAAACATTGAAAAGCCCATGCCCTGAATCAGGAATCTCACTATATTAACAAGTGCAAGTGGCACATAAAACATACTGTTGTAGAAAAGGAACATGTGAGCATTATCAAGGCAGGCTGCCTCTCCTGCATTAAGGAATATCATTGAGAACTGTCTTCCAAAAAGGGCAAGCACTACAAATGCAAGGATAGCGTATCCGCATCCAAGCTTAACTGCTGCCACAAGGCCCTGCTGAAGGTGATCAAGCTTTTTGGCTCCAACATTCTGTCCACCATAGGTTGCCATTGTTGAACCAAGAGCATCAAAGGGAATACAGAAGAACATTCCAACCTTACCTCCTGTTGTAACAGCAGCTGCCGCATCTGTACCAAGGGCATTGATAGCTGTCTGGAGGATAACACTTCCGATGGCTGTTATCGAGTACTGAAGCCCCATTGGAACGCCCATGTTAAACAGGATAACAAAGTGGTCTCTGTCAAGCTCCCAGTCTTCTTTCCTCAAATGAAGAATGTCTATCTTTTTGATTATATAAACAAGACACATTGTGCCCGCAGCCAGCTGAGAAACCACAGTGGCAAAGGCTGCTCCAAAAATTCCCCAGTGAAGCGGGATAATAAATACAAGGTCTAAAACGATGTTGAGAACTGAAGCAATTATCAGGTACTCTACAGGGTGCTTGGAATCTCCGAGAGCTCTTATTATGGCAGAAAGAAGATTGTACATATATGTAACCGGAATTCCAAGGAAGATAACAAGAATATAAATATATGCATATTCAAAGACATCTTCAGGAGTCTTCATGATCACAAGAATCTGTCTGCAGAAAATACTGACTAATAATGTCATTACAACTGCAAATACTGAGCAAAGAATAATGGCATGTGACACGAACTTTCTCATGCTCTTATAGTCTTTTGCTCCAAATCTCTGAGCTACAGGAATCGCAAATCCGTTACATACTCCCATGCAAAAACCCATTATAAGGAAGTTAACAGCACCGGTTGTTCCCATTCCTGTATAGGCCTCTTTTCCAAGGAACCATGAAACTATTGCAGTATCGATCATGTTGTACATCTGCTGGAACAGCATTCCCCAGAAAAGTGACATGGCAAATCCGAAAATCAGAGACATTGGATTTCCAACTGTAAGGTCTTTTATATTACTTGTCTTCTTCATAAATTACCTATTTTTCTTGAATCCTAATTCATAACGCGCTTCGCAAAAAGCTTTGCTCAAACAAATTTAAGTCAGAGTGCATGTAACACTCTGACTTAAAATCTACTAACAACGAGATAGTCTACTACTTTTTATCAAAATTTCAAGTGAATTTTTTATGACCAATTATTCCATTGCTGTAAAGCTTGTAACTTCACCCCAATCAGACTCTTCGGCGCCGATATCCTCATTTGCAAGGGCCTTGATTCTGAAGTAGTATGTGTTGCCAATTTCAGGTGTAAATTCAAGGTAGTTATTTATAATTCTGCCTTCTTCTACTGTTGGCTCGACGACACCACATCCGCTCTCAACTTTCTGAGTTAGCGCTTCGTCAAGATAAGTCTCAACCTGGTAACTTGTGAGTGCTTCGCTTGCAAGAGCATCCTTGAGGTCGATTTCAATTCTGTCTACAGTGTGAATATAAGGAATTCCTGGCTGATATGTAGCCTTTGGAGCAGTAAGTACACCGCACTTCTTATATCCGTTAAGGACAGCAACCTGTTTCTCATTATAATTAGCATCAAGCTCATAAAGGACTACTGCATAGTTTTCACCAAATGGCACGCAGTTAATGTTACCAACTCCACCATTTGCAGACTGTGAGCCAAGTACTACCGCACCATCGGCTACGGTTCCGTTTGAAACATCTGAATCGTTATAAACTTTGATAACATAGCTGTTATCTGATGAAGTGAAACTAAAATCACCATTTTCCTGTACTTCAAAATCTTTTACATTTCCACCAGATTCAAGCTTTGATACAGCAAATGCTGCAACTGCAACCACAGCGATAACTGCTACGATTATTGCAACTCTCTTGGCATTACTGTTTTTCTTAAGCTTTTCTGCAGACTCCTCAACTTCCTTAGGTTTTCTTACAAGCATAAAGATGCAAAGAGCAAAAAGTACTACAAATACTGCAATAAGTGCATAAAGTGCTTTCTGCCACCAAGGAAGGACAGCGACAACGATATCATTTGAAGAAATGCCATTCATTGCTGATGAATTTACAACTGCATAGCAGATACGATGACATGCTTCCCTTAAGTTAGACATTACATAAGCGTTATCTTTGTATTCATCAAGCTGGCTTGTACGACCATGATTGTCATACAGACCGTCATACATATCTGTGCCTGTACTAACTGCTCTTGGTGCATACATATAGCTTACACAGATAATTCCTTCATTGTCACTATCAGCATCAGTAATTGTGAATCCATCAAACCCAAACTCGCCTCTTACTACATTGTTGATGTATGAATGCATACCATTCCATGTAGTTCCGAGTCTGTTAAATCCTGTCATTATAGCCTTCGCATTTCCCATATCAGCTCTGAGAACCTTTGAGAATGCATTGAGATAAATCTCTCTTATAGCCTGCTCATTACTCCATGTACCAACACCTTCTCTGTGTGTCTCCTGGTCATTAAGGAAGCAGTGTTTTTCATAAACAATGATACCCTTTGACTGGATACCGATACACTCATTTGTTCCGATTGATCCGGCAATAAATGGATCTTCTGAATAATACTCATAGTTTCTTCCTGAATAAGGAGTACGATGTGTATTTATACCAAATCCATAAATACCTGAAATGTGAGAGTGTAATCCGTCTTCACCAATGAGTTCACCAACTCTTTTTACAAGTTCGTCATTGTATGTCTGTGCACGCATGCTGGCTGAAGGATAAGATGTTCCTTTACCACCGCCAACGAATGTTGTACCAAAACCAGTAGGTCCATTCTGATCTGATGTTGCAGGCTTTGAGATTGAGTTAACGGCTGCTGTTGTATGACCGCCTCTGATAAGAAGAGCTTTCATCTCCTCATAAGTCATCTGATCAAGAAGTTTGTCCCACATAGGATTATCATAAGCTTCGCCTTTTAAGGTAATGAGCTTAAGACCATAATTAGCTCCAAATACCGGCATCTTATATTCATCAGAATTAACTTCCTCAATTTCCGGGAAATAATCGCTCTGAACTTCCTCAAACATTTTGTCTGTCATGTTAAGAACAACAGATTCATGAGGATACGTTGCTACCCAATCATTTCTTGTAAGATATGTTATCTTCTGAGATTCATCATACTTATTGATATCAACATCATCAAACTGGTTTGTGATGTCTGCACCTGTAACAGCAGAGTGCGCAAATTTTTCTTTATCAAGATCAGCTACTGTGATTGTCTTTACAAGATCAGCATTTCCTTCTGCATCCATTCTCTGGTCTGTTGTCTCAGGTGAAAATCCCTTAGCAGCGAGAATGTTGTTAACAGCTTCGTGTGTTCCATTTGCAAGAGTAAAGTAGTATTCTCCGGCATCAAGAATGTATGTCTTGGCATTATTTGAATCGTAAGCAGCAAGTTCTTCTTTAGAAATTGTTATAGTAACTTTTTCACTCTGACCAGGCTCAAGTGATTCTGTCTTATCATATCCGCAAAGTTCAACAGATGCCTTCTCAACACCATTTTCTTTGTCATAGTCTGTATAAGGAGACTGGAAGTATACTTCAACTACTTCTTTACCTGCTACAGAACCTACGTTAGTAACATTAACGTTTACAGTAACATTGTTTTCATCTTCTGTTACTTCATAATCAGAATATTCAAAATCAGTATATGAAAGACCATAGCCAAATGGGAAGGCAACAATATCGTTATAAGCATACTGTCCAGGATTTCCTGTCTGCATTACATAATCTTCATATCTTGTCTCATAATATCTATATCCAATATAGATTCCTTCCTGATAAACCTGATAATTCATCTGGTTCATGAAAGCTTCAGGAATAGAACTTGATTTTACTTTTTCAAGGTAGTCTTTTCTGTAGTTTGCATACTGATGCTCACCAAAGTTCATCATTGCAGGGTTTTTAGTATTGTCATAGCAAATTGTATCTACAAGATGACCTGATGGATTGATATCACCTGTAAGAATTGCACCAAGAGAATCAATTCCGCATTCACCTGTTGTTGAGATTACAAGTACTGCATCTACGCCATAATCCTGAGTAAGGAAATCAACCTGAGGCATATTGGCTGCGTTGATTGTTACGATGATACCTTTCAATTTGCCTTCAGCTTTAAGATTCTTTAAGCCCTCAAGTACGCTCTTTTCATCGTCATTAAGTTTAAGGCCATTTCCATCCATGCCGCTTTCTGTGGCTGTGATTGCACCGAGATCAGACTGAGTAAGTGCATTGTCAAGTCCACTTGGGATATCATAGCCTTCGCCGGCAACTCTTGATACGTTGAAGATAGCAACATCATTGGCAATCATGCTGTCAAATGTGCTGTCTGACTCAAGTATAGACCAATTAACTTCATTTATAAGATAGTCAGCAGGGCTTGTGATAGAAGGGCCGCTTCTCTTAAAGTCTTTTCCTGCTCCTTCACTGTAAAACTTCCAAAGTGCACTGTTAGGTACAAGGCCTGCATGCTCCATAGAAGTATAGAATGTATACTCTCCTGTAGAAGCTGTACTACCTGAACCCGTTCCTGATGTCAAAAGATTCACAGTTGACTGGCTAAAAAGCCCTACCTTTGTCCCCTTCTGAATTGGAAGAAGTCCATCATTCATTACAAGGGCAATTCCTTCAGCCGTTACTTCTTTACAAAGTTCTTGTCCGGCTTTAACAAGGGCCGCATCATCATATACTTCACTTCCAGATGCAGTAAGCTGTGTGCTTCCGTCTGCATCCTTCTTTACAAATTCACTGGGGAAATAAACAACATTTTCCTCAACATCACTTTTGATAGTCTTGTATGGAACAACGCCTAATGCCCAGTTAATTACAGTACCATAGTGTATCGCAATCGGAGTACCTATGATGAAAACAAGCATAAGAATACCTGTTATAACTGTCAGGATTTTCCATATCAGTTTTTTCTTTTTCATTAATATTCTCCTTCTCCTATTATAATTCTTCCATCGCCTGCTGTAGTGACATTCCTGCTGCTATAGCTTCCTTACGCCTCTGATTGACTTCCTGGATTTCCTTCATTTTTTCCCCTGTAAGGATATAGCCTTTCATTGCTATTATTGTGGCAATCCACGCTACCATAGGTACTACGCAGAAAAGTATGATAACAACTACATTCATCCCTGATGAGTAGGGCGTATCTGCAGTTGGAAGAGACTTGATTCCTATCAGACTTACAGCGATTCCGACTACTGTAGCTGATAGTGAGGAAACAAGCTTATCCACAAGGGAAAAGAGTGTTCCCATGATTCCAGGAATATATTTTCCTGATCTGTATGTTTCATAATCTGAGCAGTCTGCAACCATTGGAATGGGCATATCTGCTGTAGAATAATAAGCACCGTAACCAACACCAAAGAACACAAGGAAAAGAACTGTGTAGATATTGATGCTGAGCTTTCCGTTTGAAATAAGTGAAAGGTTAACTCCCGGCACACCCTGCTTCCATGCAAGTAAAAGTGCAAGTACTCCTACGTAGCATACAAGTGCAAGTGATACGTATCTAAGAAGTGAAGCTCTCTGGCCTTTCTTTTGACTTGTTCTTACTGTGAGAACAAAGAAAGGAACTGAGAATACGTAACCAACTATCATCATTGGAAGGTAAAGTCCGTCGTAGTTACCCATCATGCAGCCGTAGAGCATGCACAAAACTGTTGTGTTTGTGGCAATTGAAAGAGCCAGTTTGCATCCTGCGCCCGCGATCATAAGTCTCTTCATAGGGCTGTTGTTTTTGATGATCTCTACATATTCGGAAATCTTTACTTTTTCCTGCTTGCTTCCACCGATTCCGAAGTACTTCGGCTGGTCTTTTTCCCAAATACCGATGATGGCAAGTATTGTAAGAATAATTGAAACTGTGATTCCAATTGGTGTTAAAACCTTATAAAAATCAGCGCTTGAGTAATCCGCTACATTTGCTCTGATGATAGGAGCAAGGAACTGCATAACTCCCATTCCTGCAAGAGAACCTACAGTATTAAAAATTGTGAAAAGAGGTCTCTGGCCAGGATCAGATGTAAGAACTGTCTGACCGGCCCTTGTGCAAGAGGTCTGGAATGTATAACCGATAACCCAGATCGCATAGAGTCCTACAAAAGCTACATACCTAAGGGCCATCATTGTTTCAGGTATCTTAGGGGTGATGATATACATAGTGATAATGCTAAGTGCCATAATGACATTTCCGATCACCATGAAGGGTCTGAACTTACCGAATTTACCGTTTGTTCTGTCCATAAGTGCGCCGATAACAGGATCTGTAAAAGCATCAAACACTCTCATTCCTGTTACCATTACCGATGCAAATAAAACTCCGAGTCCAAGTACGTTTGAACCAAAGGTCGCTATGTAAGCAAGGACCAGGACGTAATAAACATTTGTAGCTCCGTTATTCAGTGGAAAAAGAACCAGCTGATAAAGCTTTGCCCTGTTTATTCCATCATTCTTATTTACTGTTTCTGCCATAACTCTTCTCCCTTATTACTTTGTCCAGTTAGCTCCCTTATCTCCTGATTCCTTAAGTGTATATTCAGGATTTGGTCTGCTAACCTTTCTAAAGACTGCTTTGTCGCGGCATGCCCCGCTTACAGCCATAAATTCATTTTCTCCTGTAAGAGAAACCTTAAACTCAAATATGTGCTGGCCATGCTTGGTCTCAAGCTTGTTTCCATCTTTGTAAAGAGTAACTTCGTTCTGATTTGAATAAACCTTTACAGTTATCTTGTTTGAGGTTCTGTCCCTAAATCTCTTGGATGTGATATGAACAAAAGGTTCTTTGCTCCACCATGATTTGTAGATGTAGAAGCTGTCTTTCTTGGTCTTCCTGTCAAAAGTAATAAGTCCCTTGTGATTCATACCCGGCTCGCCACCCTGATTTCTGGCGTCAGCGGCAAAGTCAAACATATTCCAGACGTGTGTTGCCCACATGAATGGATTTCTTTCAAAGCATCTGAGCATGTACTCGTGATAATGGGCCTGATACTCCTCTGTGTGATCGCCTCTTCTAGGTCTTTCTGAATGAAGGTTTGGCATTCCCTCACATCCATATTCCGAGTAACCAAGACTTCTGTCCGGATAAACAAAGTGGAAAAATCTCATCCAAAGGTCATTCAAGAAAAGCCCCGGAACATACCATCCAAGGTAAAGATTCCAACTCACTGTATCTGTGATGTGCGCCACCTTATTAAATGGTCCGCAAACTGCATAACAGGCAAGAGTTGTAAATCTTGTCTTATCCATTTCATGACATAGATCGTTAAGCTCTCTGTGGTTATCCAGCATATCATTTTTATCTTTTGTGGATATTGTTATCTCATTGGATATTCCCCAGCATACGATTGATGGATGATTGTAGTTCTGAATTATCAGCTCTTTCATCTGACTGATCGTATTAGCTCTTCCCTTTGGCATATGCTCTGAAATATAAGGAATCTCAGCCCACACTACCATTCCTCTCTCATCGCAAAGATCATAGAATGTCTGGCTGTGCTGATAATGTGCAAGTCTGATGGTGTTGGCTCCAACCTCGCAGATAAGATCCATATCCTCTTTGTGCATCTCATCTGTGATTGCATTACCAAGGCCTTTCCTGTCCTGATGTCTGCTAACGCCGTGAAGAGTATATTTTCTACCGTTCAGATAAAAGCCTGTCTTGGGGTGATAATGGAAATCTCTGACACCAAAACGTGTCTCTACTTCATCAACCACATTTCCATCAACCAAAAGCTCTGCCTTTAATCTGTAAAGATATGGGTCATCGATTCCATCCCAGAGATGAACATCCTGAATGAGCATATCTGACCAGCCCTCATCCATAGATCTGTGAGACATCTCCTGACATACTTCATTTCCCTCTTTATCAAAAATCGTGACACGCACTTCCCCTGAATCAGTGTTGAGCCACATTTTTGTGGCTACCTTTGCTTTTTTATATCCTTCAATAGGAGTTGCTGTAACCTGAAGTCCCTTGCCTCCGAAGTAATCCAGGTCAAATCTCTTTTTATTAACTACTACGAGCTTTACATCTCTGTATATTCCGCCGTAGAAAGTGAAATCCGCCTTTTGTGGATAAACTTTATCGTTCGGTCTGTTATCCACTTTCACAAGAAGCTTGTTCTGTCCATCATTCAAAACTTCTGTGATATTCTTTCTGAATGTAGAATAACCACCTTCATGTCTGATTATTCTTTCATCATTTAAAAAGACGTCGCACTCTGAATTCACTCCGTCAAACTCCAGGTAAACGTCTTCGCTGTTTCTATCAAAGGAAGGACTTTCAAATTTCTTTTCATATGTTGCCAGTGTCCTTAGATAGTCATTTCCACCATCCTGACCGTCGATATTGTTCCAGGTATGCGGAATATTGACTACTTCTTTTTCTTTTCCATCAATAGAAAAGTTCCATTCGTTGTTAATGTAGTGAATTTTTCTCATGCAAAATCTCCTTTATATAGTCAAATATTACAAAATTGCAATATATGATTTCAATCATTGTGGAATAAACTACAGTTTTAACAGCATAATTTACAAGGCACAATCTAATGCTGTAAAATATACCTATGAAACAGTTCAGAGTTGCTATTGTAGAAGACGATACAGAGTATTCTTCATTCCTTGAAAGCTGCCTTAATAAATATGGGAGCGAAAAGGGATTTGATTTTAATGCAAAAATATATACCAAGGCCGAGAGCTTTTTAGATGATTACAAAAAGGCTTTCGACATTGTTTTTATGGACGTGGATTTGGGAAAAGGTTTCCTCAATGGTATGGAAGCCGCTAAAAAGCTGCGCCTTATTGACGATACAGCTCTTTTGTTCTTTGTTACAAACATGCCTCAATATGCGCCTGAAGGCTACGGCGTTGACGCACTTGACTACTGCCTAAAGCCCATCAGTTACAGTAACCTCTCAGTAAAACTCGACAAAGC
This sequence comes from Butyrivibrio sp. AE2015, assembly GCF_000420825.1. Lineage (GTDB taxonomy): Bacteria > Bacillota > Clostridia > Lachnospirales > Lachnospiraceae > Butyrivibrio. Next base: position 36,001 of record NZ_ATVR01000002.1, read on the forward strand.
CATGCGCCTTTTAGAGGGCAGGACAGGCCAGCCCGTTAAGGTAAAAGACAAAAAAGGCACTCATATTCTCTCTTCCAATGACATTATGTATATAGAAGTAATGGGACACGATCTTATGTTTCACACTGTAGATGAGATAATTGATTCCTACGGCGGGTTGAGCGAAAGGGAAACAGAGCTTGCAAACTGCAATTTTGCCAGATGCAGTGCTTCCGTCCTTGTAAATCTCGCCTTTGTCAAAGGGCTTTACGGCGATGAGATCAAGGTCGGCAGAGATATGATCAAAATCGGTCGTTCCAAGAAAAAAGCTTTTTTGGAGCAGCTTAATCTGTACCTTGGAGGTTGAGTATTAAATGAATGGTTCTTGGATAAGCAGTTTTACATCTGTTGGTTATTACCTCGAGATACTCATTGCTGAGTTTCTATTCCTTCAGACCTTTGAAAAAAGAAATCTATTTATATTTAGATTTGCAGCTCTTTTGCTGATTTCTTTTCCACTTGTATTTCTTATAGATCTTGATAGTACAGATTCTACATTCATCAGATTTTTCATGCTTCTTTTAATCATCGGAGTATCCATAATCTTTTATCTTAGTAATTACAAGGGCAATACCTTTTCAGTCATTTCTTCCTGTATCAACGGTGTTGCCACGCAGCATATCGCCAATAAGTTTACTGTACTGATATCACTAATTCCTTTTGTAAAAAGAATAAATGCCATTTCTTTTATCTGTCCAATATTGTTAGAGATGCTTGTCTTTTCAGTGGTGTACCTGGTCGTATTCTTTTTGGTTGCTACGAATTTCCATTTTGAAAAGAACTCCATCAGGCTAAATGTTCTCTCTATCACGATCATCCTCACATGTATAGGCGTAAACAGACTGGTTGTAGACCACAGTTCTGGCAACATCTACTACGAGCTTGCAGCTTGCACATACGCTATCATATGCTGTGCACTGGCTCTTGCAATGCAGCTCTACCTTTATAAGTGGCAGGAAGAAAAATCAGAATCCCTTGTTATAAAAGGTCTTTTGTCTGCTTCCGAAAAACAGTATGAGCAGTGGAAAGCAATGGTTCAGTTTACTAACATTCAGACTCATGACTTAAAGCATATGCTGGACAGGATTGAGCGCCTTGCAGATGAGAACAAGCTTGATGTGCCGGATCTTTCACCTATCAGAGATTCGATTGAAGGCTTCGCTCCCCTGGTAAAAACAGGCAACGAAGTTCTTGATGTTCTTCTTAGAAATATGAGCACTCTCTGCAAACAGCAGAATATCCGCTTTAACTGCGTAAGCTACACAGATTCTCTCGGTGCCTATGACAGCATGTCCTTGTATTTTCTTTTTGCCAATGCAATAGATAATGCAAGAGCTGGCGCCGATTCTGTAACAGATCCCGACAAGCGAGTAATTGACGTAAGTCTTAAAAAGTTCGGCGATTCTGTTATTATCCATATTTGGAACTATTTTGAAGGGGAGATTGTTTTTGACGGCCAGCTCCCTGTCAGAGAAAAAAATGAGAGTGGCCATGGATTTGGAGTAAAGAGCATAAAGATGCTGGTTGATAAGTTTGAAGGCGCCATGAACGCATACGCTGAAGAAAATGTATTTCACCTGAATATTATTCTTCCTATTTAACTTTTAAAACCGGGGCAATTAATGTACAATAACTTTATCTTTACTAGCACATTCCGTGCGGAAACGGGGATAAAATGGACAATATTAAGGCTGTAGTTTCTCTAGGACACGAAGCTCTCGGTGTTACAACCAATGAGCAGATGAATGCAACAAAGGTCACTGCCAAGGCATTGGCGGATCTCATAGAAGCTGGTTATCAGCTCGTCATCACCCACAGTAACGGACCTCAGGTCAGCATGATTCATAAAGCGATGACTGAGCTCCACAGAATCTATATCGACTACACAGCTGCTCCCATGTGCGTATGTAACGCTATGAGCCAGGGTTATGTAGGTTACGATATTCAGAACTCCCTAAAAACAGAACTTACAAGTCGCGGCATCTCAACACCTGTAAGCACACTCCTTACCCAAGTTACAGTAGATCCTTATGATGAGGCTTTTTACGCTCCTACCAAGGCAATCGGAAGAAACATGTCAAAGGAAGATGCTGACACCGAAATTAAAAAGGGTAATTTTGTAAAAGAAATTCCAGGCAAAGGCTATCGCAGAATAATTGCTGCTCCAAAGCCTATTGATATTGTAGAAATAGATGCCATCAGAGCACTTGTAGATGCAGGACAGGAAGTTATAGCCTGTGGCGGCGGCGGAATTCCTGTAATTGAACAGGGCCACGTACTTAAGGGCGCTTCCGCTGTTATTGAAAAAGATGCCATTGCCGGTAAGCTTGCTGCAGACCTTAAATCCGACAAGCTTATAATCCTTACTTCCGTTCCTTATGTATATACAAACTTTGGCAAAGAGGATCAGCAGCCAATTCAGAAGATGAATGTTGAGGCAGCTAAGAAATATATCGAAGCCGGAGAATTCGGCGAAGTTGACATGCTTCCAAAAATTGAAGCAGCTATCGAGTTCCTTGAAGCAAATCATAATGGCGAAGTTCTTATCACTTCTCTTGATTCTGTTAAGGATGCGCTCAAGGGCAAAGCAGGAACACAGATCGTATTTGAATAATAACTCAGCATTACTAAAATAGCCCAGTGCACACGCACCGGGCTATTTCTTTATCTCTTTTTACCTATCACTCGATTGGTTCGATATTAACTGAAAGTCTTCCACCATCCCAGCTATCGTTTGTACGATTCTCATCATCAATAAATTCCGGTTCGGAATAGGCATCAGAAGTAAAAGATGAAGACCCTGCAAAAACTGCTGCCCCAGCCAGAATTCCTACAATTGCAATTTTATGCTTTGCTACCATTCCTACAATACTTTTTATATCCACTCCCATATGCTTCCTCCCAAAAGCAGTTCTACTTATATGCTCTAATGTTGTCGAATTTTACTTTTGTTCCAACACCAAACACTCCCCAGTCTGATCCCTGCGACATATACATCCTTGTTGTGAAAGCCATTTTCTCATTGACATACATGCAGACAACACCATCTGAAACCAGCATGGAGACATCAAGCTGATCCGATCCTGAAATATCGAAATCGACATAGGACTGTGCCTTTCTCTCCATGATGTTTTCGCCGTTGTAAAACTCAATTCTGTTTGTTGCCCCATTAAATATGATGTTCAGTCTCCCCACATTTTCATCATTGGTGTTGAAGCAAAAACCAAACATGCCGTCCTTATCGAATTCCTTTATGGTTGTCTTTATGAGATAACTCCCCAGAAGGTCCTTGAACCCTGCCATCTCATACTGATCTCCTGCAAAAGAGATACTGCCCTCTTCAACAGATGTAGTTTCTGTCATTTTTAACGGCTCTACTGCCAGTTCATTAGAAAAGAGCTCTTCGACTTTTGGATTTAATACAGGAAAAAGGCTGCCATCTTCATTCTGTCTCAAAAGATGTGTGACCATATTTCCGCCCCAGTCATAGTCCTCTGAGTCTGCGTGCTTCTTTTTGGTTCCATTCCAGCCTACGACATAGAGATTATCCCCATCTGTCTCCATTCGGCCGGCGTAAAATCCATTACAGTCAAAAATATCCTGATCCGGAATTGTAAATGGTCCATCGATACTGTCCGCTATTCTGTAATGCACCAGCCTGTCAGGCCACTGATCAGAAAATGCCAGATACCATTTTCCCTTATATGTAAGAAGTGATGGACATTCCAAATTCGAATCCGTCCCCATGTCATTTTCAAAGAACACACCGGCATCTTCCCAGCTCTTTAGATCATCTGATGTGAACCTGGCTATAACTCCTATGTTGTCCTTTCTTGTGGCTACCAGCATGTTATAAAGGCCATCTGATTCTACATAGTATACGTAAGGGTCTCTGAAATCGTTTTGTGCATAATTATCACCAGCATACAGCGTATCCTCTGGAATTTTTTCCCAATTCTCCATGTCTGGACTTACGGCATGCATGACCGCTTCTTTTGGCTCAAACATATCATTATGTCCAGTATAAAAAGCATGGTACTGGCCATCCTTCCCCTTAATAACTGATCCGGTACCAAGCGCTATATCCTGATCTTCAACTGAATCGCCGTAGTTTAGGACAACTCCTTTGTCTTCATAAGAAGAGAAATCTGTAGTCTTTATAAGTCCCCAGGGGTGATAACCCTGTTTACCATCCCTTTGATCAGCCAGATAGAATACATTGTATGTCTCATCGTCATAAAAAGGCATTGTATCACCTACAAGTCCCTCCACCGATGCAGGAAAAATCACATGATCTTCTATGCTCTCCCCCAGGTAGTTTTCTTCCTTAGTTTCCACAGTATCCACTACTTCTTCATTCGTTTTTTCTGCCCCACATCCAACACTTGCCACAGCGAGCATGCCAACCAATACCAAAGCATTTAACCGTTGCATAATTCCTCCTTTGGTGCTTTTGCACTATCTTTTGACAGATTCAATATAGCATTATGTTTCATTTGTATCAATATAAAAGTGCATATGCCTCACATTTTCGTAAAATACTACATTTTTTCTGTTTTATTTTTTGTTTAATATGCACACTTGTTTCTCCAGGAATGTTGCATTTGACACATTCATATAGCTAAGATATGATATTTTAAGGTCCGACTTTATTTGATTGGGGATACATTATGAGTAAAAGAGTTACTTTACAAGAAATAGCAGATGCTCTCGGAATGTCCAGAAATACTATATCCAGAGCACTTAACAATTCCGGAAGCGTATCCATTGATACCAGAAACAAGATATGTCAGATGGCAACAGCAATGGGATACAAACAGTTCAATTTGGTTGACACAGCCGTCAACCCTTCCACGTCACTGCCTGCCGCAAATAGCGGAAAAACAGAGATTGCACTGCTTACACATGCTTTTCCCGGAGCTTCGCACTCAGGAAACAAGCTCCTTGAAGCATTCCAAAACAGGATCGATTCTTTGGGGTACAAGCTTTCAATTAATATAATCAAGGATACTGACATTGATAACTTAACCCTTCCTACCAATATAAATCCTGATAATATTGCGGGCATTTTCTGTATAGAAATGTTTTCTGACAAATACAGTAAATTCCTGTGTGATCTAAATATTCCTATTCTTTTTGTAGACACACCTCTTGTGCAAAAAATATCTCTAAATGCAGACACACTATACATGGAGAATATCACAAGCGTTTATCGCCTCGTAGACTCTTTTATCCAGGAAGGAAAAAAGAACATTTCTTTTGTAGGCGACAGATTTCACTGTCAGTCTTTTTACGAAAGATGGCAGGCATATGTTTCAGCAATGACTGACAACGGAATCAGTATCGAAACCGGCAACAGCATTTTGGAGGATGACTCCATGCCTTACCGTGACATTGACTGGCTTGCTGATAAGATCAGAGCTTTAAATAAAAGGCCGGAGGTTTTCTTTTGTGCCAACGATTTCCTTGCCATATGCACAATTAAAGCCCTTAGAAAACTAGGCTTAAATGTACCTGATGATGTATTGGTATGTGGCTTTGACAATGCACCTGAGGCAACAATTATTGATCCGGGTTTAACAACTGTAAAAATACACAGCAGTTCAATGGGATATATTGCCGCAGATATTTTGCTTTCACGAATTGCCAATCCGCATACTCCATATAAAAAGACCTATATAGAAACCGACATAATCCTTCGTGAGTCCACAGGTTCAGTACACATCTCTGTCTGAATCAAACATTAGCTCAATCATCTGTTAATAGAATGTTAACTTGTAAGGATGCGCCCGGTGTGCATATAATAACTTCATGGGTTTAGTAGTTTATATTGAAGATTGGAGTAGTTATGACAAATAACAGAGACGACGAATTTGATTTCAGAGAAGTCAAAGACGGCGAGGAATCCGAAGTTGTGGATACTACAACTGATTCAGCTGCCTCTGACGATAAATCTGATAATACATCGAATAATAATGAAGAAAAAACTGAATACGAAGATGTCTGCTTTGTCTGCAGACGTCCTGAAAGCAAAGCTGGCAAGATGTTCCATCTTCCAAACAACATCTGCATCTGCAATGACTGCATGCAGAAGACCATGGATACTGTAAGCCAGTTTGACTATCAGAATCTTTTGAACAATCCAAATCTCATGAATGAGCTCAACAAGAATCAGAATGGATTCCCAGGATTTGGATTCTTTAACATGGACAACAACAATGGTTTCAACATGGGCGGCATACCAAACTCTCAGAAGATAAAGAAAAAAAGCGAGAGCAAGGTAAAACCTGCTTTTGACATCAAAAACATCCCTGCTCCTCACAAGATCAAGGCTAAACTTGATGAGTATGTTATCGGCCAGGATCAGGCCAAAAAGGTTATGTCTGTAGCAGTTTACAATCACTATAAGAGAGTAGCCACAGACACAATGGATGACATTGAAATTGAGAAATCAAACATTCTTTTACTGGGTCCAACAGGAAGCGGAAAAACATATCTTGTTAAGACCCTTGCAAAGCTCCTTGATGTTCCGCTTGCAATTGCTGATGCCACATCCCTTACAGAGGCAGGATACATCGGCGATGATATCGAGAGTGTTGTTAGTAAGCTCCTTGCTGCAGCAGGCAATGATGTAGAAAAGACTGAGCATGGAATTATCTTTATCGATGAAATAGATAAGATTGCCAAGAAAAAGAACACCACATCAAGAGATGTAAGCGGCGAGTCAGTTCAGCAGGGCATGCTCAAGCTCCTTGAAGGCTCTAACGTTGAAGTACCGGTAGGCGCCGGCAGCAAAAATGCCATGGTTCCTCTTACCACAGTAAACACCAGAAATATCCTGTTTATCTGCGGCGGTGCTTTCCCTGATCTTGAAGAGATCATTACACAGAGACTTAATAAACAGACATCAATTGGTTTTGATGCTGACCTTAAGGATAAATACGAAGATGACCCTAACATTCTTTCTAATGTTACAGTCGAAGACCTTAAGAAATTCGGAATGATTCCTGAGTTCCTCGGAAGACTTCCTATTATCTGCACACTTCAGGCTCTTACAAAGGATATGCTTATCCAGATATTAAAAGAGCCTAAGAATGCGATACTTAAACAGTATCAGAAGCTCCTTGCGCTGGACGAAGTTGATCTTCAGTTCGATGACAGCGCACTTGAAGCTATCGCAGAAAAGGCACTTAAAAAAGATACCGGAGCCAGAGCTCTACGTGCCATCATAGAAGAATTCATGCTTGATATCATGTATGAGATTCCAAAGGATGAGAACATTGGACGTGTAACCATCACAAGAGACTATATTGATGGCAAAGCCTCTCCTCTCATAGAGATCCGCGGTGATTCCATCCAGCCAAAGCTCCCTGTATTTAACACTGAGCAGGCCACATCAGTATAAGGACAAAAAAATATGCTGTGAAAAATGAGAAATCATTTTTCACAGCATATTTTTTATTATCATTAGTGTCCGCCGCCCTGCTGCTGGCTATTGCCACCATTCTGTCCATTCTTGTCATCTGGAAGTGCAGGCTGCTGCTGGCCGTTGTACTGATTTTCACCTGATCCTGCTGCGTTAGAATCTGTGCTGCTTGATGTGCTGGCTGCTTCACCAAGTGTTACATCAAGAGTTACTTCTGTGTAGCCTGAATCACTCTGTCTCATTACAGTGATCGGAACTGTTGTGCCCTTTGCGTAGTACTCAAGTCTGCTCTGCAGATCATCCATTGAGGTGATTTCTTCGCCATCGAAGGAAATGATCACGTCGCCACTCTTAATGCCTGCATCGGCTGCTCCGCCGCCTTCATATACATCGTGAACAAGTACTCCAAGAGGAATTCCGTATACTTCATGAATCTCTGAAGGAACGCTTACACCTGAAATTCCGATATAGCCTCTGTCCTCATCAGATACCTTGCGCTTTGTCTCTTCGTTCATGAGCTTGTCGATGATAGGCTTTGCTACTGAAATAGGAATAGCATATCCCATACCTTCTACTGTATCTCCGCCAATCTTATTAGAGTTGATACCAATAACTTCGCCCTGAATGTTCAAAAGAGCTCCACCTGAGTTACCAGGGTTAATAGCTGCATCTGTCTGAATAAATGTATGTGTAACGCCTTCTTCAGTTTCAACCTCTCTGTTAATAGCTGAAATAACACCTGTTGTAACAGACTGGCCATAACCAAGTGCGTTACCGATTGCTATTGCAGGTTCGCCAAGTGTAAGTGAATCACTGTCACCAAGAGTTGCAACCTTGATTGAGTCAAGTGTGTCTGATGAAACCTCATCGATTGATACGGCAATTACTGCAAGGTCCATATCTGAATCTGATCCCTTAACAACGGCCTCCACTGATGAGTCGTCATTAAAGATTACTTCAAGGGAATCTGCACCCTCTACAACATGGTAGTTAGTTGCGATCAAAAGCTCTGTATCATTCTCACCTACAATAATACCACTACCTGAAGCTGTAGCTTCCTGTGTCTGTGTGTATCCAAAGTAGCTTGCTGATGCTGTGTAGTTATTATGAATGATAACCATTGCAGGCATCACTTCTTCAACAACTTCTGTTACATCTGTTACAACTACTGATGTAGCTGCGCTGGTTGTTGTAGTTTCAACCTTTTTCTCTGTAGACTGCTCTGTTTCTGTGTTCTCAGAGTTATCTGCAGTCTGTGTTTCTTCTTTTGTCTGATCTTCAGTTACTTCCTGAGATTTTTCACTTGAAGCTAAAAGTGAAATATGTCTTGAATATGCATAATATCCTGCACCAATACCTCCAACTACCAATGCAAGTATTAAAACTGCTGCAATAACAATTGCTGCTGTGTTTTTCTTTTTAGGTGGTTTGGGTGGTTCAGGTGTACTTCCAAAATTATTTCCACTATACTGATATGTTCCATATGTCTGCTGACCATTTCCATATCCGTATGAATTCTGACCGCCATATGAATTCTGATTATTTACATAATTATTATTTACATATCCATTTGAAGAAGTACTCTGTTGCCCGTATCCAGATCCATAACTATAAGATCCATAAGAATTGTTCTGTCCGTTTTTATCATCTTCAAACATCTCTACTACCTTCTTCCTTTCTTTTTATGAAATTCAGTATAGTTTTATTCTGTGACGGAATTGTGTTCAATTTATAATATAAAAATAATATTTTTTTTTATAATTTAGCAATACTCTCGAAAAGAAATTTCATATAATAAGAAGAAAATTCTCACATGCACCGCATCGTCAGCGCAGCATGTGAGAATTATTATCAATAGTCTTCTTCTATTACTTGAATTTCCATATAGTCAAAAGGTACGTCTTCAATAAAGGCATCCTTAGTAAATCTGCACTTGGCATGAATCTGAAAATCTCTGACTATAGGTTTAAGCCATATGGGCTTTGAAAGATCCATTTCATAGCAGGCCTTCTCTATTGAATTCATGACTTTATGTGTTCTGCTGTCTACAGTATCATCACACACAACCATGTCTTTGATCAGGTGATTATCGTCTATAAGTTTAACCCACAACCGAAACATCAGTGAATACCCCGCTGTCCTTAAGTCCTTTCAGGAAAGCTTCCCTGGAGCGGTTGATTATAAGCTCCTGTGGGAAATCTATGCTTTCGAGCATATTTACAGCTTTATCCATATGACCTATCTCGATAGAAATATGTGCATCAGTGTTAATACAGATGCTGACACCAAGCTCTGCGCATCTCTCAGCGATCTTTCTGCAAAGCTCTTTGTGATGTCCTTCAAAAGAAAAACTGTGTTCATTGATCTCTATCGGTTTATGGAGCTCTTTTGCCCTTAAAAGAACTTCATCAAGTTCAAAGGGAACTCCCGCTCTTCCAATATGTCCAATAAAGAACACCTTGGGATTCTCAAGAGCATTTATGTACATCTGGGTATTCCTTGCGATAGACTCACCAATCGTATGTCTCTTGGCATGAACACTTGCAATGACATAATCGCATCTGTCAAAAACCATCTTCTGTAAATTCTGAGGTGGATCGTATGTATCACCTATAGTTGATTTCAATACCTCAATATCGTGACCAAATAAATGACCATCCATGTCAACGATATCTGCTTCACAACCTCTTAAAAGTGTAACCCCCTGCCAATTTCTTGGCCACATATTGGTACAAAAGAGATACTGATAATTCTTGACCTCTTTGTAATCCCCAAACAGCATGTCACTGAAGTGATCTGTGCTGCCCAAAAGCGTCATACCCGCTTCCTTCGCTGCTCGTACATTTTCTTCAATAGTTGAATAAGCATGTCTTGAATAAAATGTATGAGTATGTGTGTCACACTCAATTTTGTACATTATAAAACCTCATTTAAATCTTTAATCGTCGTATCCATTTGGATTCTGACTCTGCCATCTCCAGGAATCAGCGCACATTTCCTTGATTCCGTTCTGAGCCTTCCATCCAAGTTCTTTTTCTGCCTTGTCAGCATTGGAGTAGCATGTAGCAATATCGCCGGCACGTCTCTCCTTGATAACATAAGGAATCTTAACTCCTGTAGCAGCTTCAAAGTTCTTTACAATGTCAAGAACGCTGTAGCCCACACCTGTTCCAAGGTTGTAGATGTTAAGTCCGCTGCCCGGTTCAAGCTTCTTAAGAGCCTTTACATGTCCGAGAGCAAGGTCTACAACATGGATATAATCGCGGACACCTGTTCCGTCCGGAGTATCATAGTCATCACCAAATACGTTGAGCTGTGGAAGCTTTCCAACAGCAACCTGTGTGATATAAGGCATCAGGTTGTTAGGAATTCCGTTAGGATTCTCACCGATTGTTCCGCTCTTATGAGCTCCGATAGGATTGAAGTATCTAAGAAGAACAACATTCCACTCTGGATCTGCCTTCTGAATATCTGTAAGAACCTGCTCAAGCATTGACTTTGTCCAACCATAAGGGTTTGTGCATGTTCCCTTAGGGCACTCTTCAGTGATCGGAATAAATGCAGGATTGCCATATACTGTTGCTGATGAAGAGAAGATGATGTTCTTGCAGCCGTGTTTTCTCATAACATCTACGAGAGTAAGTGTTCCTGTAATGTTGTTGTCATAGTACTCCCATGGCTTCTGAACAGATTCTCCAACAGCTTTAAGACCTGCAAAATGAATTACGCTGTCAATCTTCTCACTTGAAAAGATCTTCTCAAGTCCTTCTCTGTCTCTTATATCTGCCTCGTAAAATGGTACTTTCTTACCTGTAAGTGCTTCTATTCTTCCAATTACTTTTTTGCTGGAGTTTGCAAGGTTATCCATAACTACTACATCGTAGCCTGCATTCTGAAGTTCTACTACTGTATGTGATCCAATATAACCTGCTCCACCTGTTACAAGAATTGCCATAATCCACCTCTTTCTATAAAGTGATGGATATTTTTGTGCCACAAAAAATCCATCTGAATTTATTAAAACTGCTTTGTTCTCTCTATATATTATGGTCAGCCTTGTTTCTTTTCAACTTTCTATTGTTAAATCAAGCTGTCATTTTGTTAACTATTCTTATTTATAGTTCTATGCCACACTTCTTGCAGAGCTCTCTTGCGGACTCTACTGAGTCGATTCCTTCTTTGTTTTTGATAGGTGCGAACTCGTACTCTCTTACTACTTCGTATGGAAGACAGCTGTCGAGTTCGTGGATCATATCAAGAACGAGCTGCTCGAACTTGCAGCCGTTTGGCTTTTCAGGCTTTACAAGATTAGCATTCTCATCGATGTATGGAATCTTCTTCTCAACTACGTGAAGAGGAAGTGTCTTTTTAGCAATCTCATTAAGTGCTTTCTCATTAAAGAGGTAGTTAAGGATTACTCCGTAGTTGTATGCAGGATCACCATTCTCATCCTTGGCGTCCATCATTTCCTGTGAAAGCTCATAGTACTCAACAATTGATGGCTTGCCATCTTCAAGGCACATAACGCCAACCTTCTCATCAGGAGCGTTCTTTCTAACAACCTTTGCACCGCAGTCAACTGCTGCATTAACTGTAGCACCTACGAAGCAAGGGTCTGCTATTCTCTGAAGAACGTTGTCTACTGCAAAGATATCGATCCATTCGATGCCCTCTTCTAAAATAAGGTCACGAAGACCAGCCTTGAGCATTGATGAATACCAGCCTGCATTTCCGTTAGGTGATGTGGAGATTCTGTTCTTGCCCTCCATATAAACCTTTCCTTCATAGTCAGAAGCAGGTGCCATGTCCTGTTTAAAGAATGTAACCTTTTCCTCAGGATATCCGAAATAGTTGTGCTCCTTAAGGAAGTTTATTGTTGCATCATTATTCTTTTCACTTGTCATGATAAAGAGTCTTAAGTATGTTCCATCGGCCTGCTTAACTGTATCAAGAAGGTTCTCGATAATTCTCTGGAAAATGTACACATGCTTGGTAAGTCCTATATCATACATGCCCTTTGGATTGTCAGAGCCAAGTCTTGTTCCCATTCCGCCTGCAAGGAGACAAGCTGCTACTTTTCCGGCTTTGATAGTCTCAACACCAATCTTTGTGAACTCTTCTTTTCTCTTTTCAATCTCAGAGATCTGCATTGCTGCAAGTGGAGCAAAGTTTCCTCTTCCCTCGCTCTTACCAAGGTTCTTGCAGTTCTCAAGTACAGCAAAATCTGTCTCATCGATCTGCTGTAAAAGTTCCTTTTTCTCAGCCTCGCTGAGTTCATCGTAGTATTTAAGAACATGTTCCTGACCGAACTGTTCAAGTTTCTTTTTAGCTTCTTCGAAATTCATTAACGTTTCCCTCATCTTTCAAATTATAAAAACTCCAAGGAACATTTTAAGTGATTAGCAGACTTTTTACAAGGTGACAAAAAAGGCATACATACCACGTATTAAATGTGATATGTACGCCTTTAATATTTACGCTTAAATATTCGATAATTATCAGCCTGCTGTAGTTGAAGCAGCTGCTGCAGCATCTGCTGCCGGTGCAGGAGCCGGTGTTCCCGGTGTCCAGCCTGCAGGATCAACTAAGATTCCGTTCTTATCAAATGTGCAGTTTACGTTATCAAGCGGTACTGTCACAGATGTGAGCATCTTGCCTGTGTTGCCATCGAAGAATCTCCAGCCTTCTGCTGTCTGTACCCATCCAAGTGTCATATGTCCGTCTGTTGGCTCAAGGTAGTAGGTTCCGTCTGCAATCTTTGCAAGTCCTGTTACCATCTTGCCATCAGCTCCGAAGTAGTAGGACTGTCCGTCTATCACGTTCCAGCCTGTAACCATCTTGCCATCTGCTCCGAAGTAGTATCTGCTTGCTACATCTCCTGACCAGCCGGTCTGCATTACTCCGTCATCACCAAAGAGGTAATTAGCTCCCTCTACAGTCTGAAGTCCTGCAAGTGCGGTGTGAGTCTCAGGATTAAAATAGAATCTCTGTCCCTGCTCGTTGGAGTACCAGCCGCTTATAGCAATACCGTCTGCTCCAAACATGTACTTACCTGTTTCAAGAGCATGCATTCCTGTAAGCATTACGCCATTTCCGTCAAAGAGATAAAGATTATTACCGACCTGTGTAAGTCCTACATGCATCGCATAATTATCATCAAAGAAGTGGATTCCGTCTTCTAACTGAACAAATCCCTTCTGGCATACGCCGTCAGCATTGGCATAATAAACACCGGCTTCTCCCAGATTAAGGAGACCTGTGCATCTTACGCCGTTGGCATCAAAGTAAAAACGAGATCCGTCGATATCATTAAATCCAACTGCTGCAAGGCCGCCTTCAGCAGGTTTAAAGTAGTAGATACCGCTTTCATCCTGGAACCATCCGGTCTGAACAAATCCATTTTCATCCGCGTGATATCTGCCATTTGCAAGGTTAAGCCATCCGTACTGTTTACGGTAGTTGCTGTAATAATATACATGTCCGCCCCAGCTGTTGAAGCCTTCTCCGATTATTCTGGAGAAATAGTCAACATAAAGGTGGTTAACATCTACTCTTGTAGGGATTCCTGAGTAGGAACCATGGCTGCTTGACTGCCACATTGCATACTCGCCTGCATAATCACAGGAAGAGTTGTACTGTGCAATCCATTTTGCAGAAGCTACATTAGGCATCCTGTTAAGGAACCAGTTTCTGCTTGCATATACCATTGTCTCATATCCGTTAGCATTGAGGATGCCGCAAAATGTGTCGGCAATTGCCTGAAGCTGCGCTGAGCTTAAGTTCTTTTGACAGGAATCTTCTATATCAATTGCTACCGGGAATGTTACTGTATATGGTGCGATCCATGCTAAAACCTGGTTGGCTTCTGCAGCCGCTGCCTCAGGTGTTGTCGCATAAGAATAAATATAGACACCTGTTCTTACGCCTGCTGCATTAGCTCCGTTTATATTATTAGCAAACTGTTCATCAAGTCCTTTTTTGGTTGTGCCCACCCTGATCATTGCAAATCTGACGCCTGCTGCCCTGACCTGCTGCCAGTTGATTCCACCCTGATACTTAGAAACGTCGATACCAACTGCCACTTCCGGGCCGGATGCTCCTGCTGCGGCTTTGATTCCAAAGGCAGGAACAAAAGATAGGAAAGCTAAAACCGCTATCAGCAATCCCATAGAAAAAAAGATTTTTCTAGCTTTTTTCATTTAATGAAACTCCCCTTCAACTTTTTTACAAAACTCTTAACATTTTAATTATAAATGAAAAGCCACCTTGGAGCAACCTCCAAAGTGGCTTCTATTGTCAATCTGCTATACCCTATACATTAAGCAAATGGGTTCTCTGTTGGGTATGGAAGTGATGCTGGCTGATTGTAACCGATTGTCTCAGCACCAACATACTTAAATACTTCGTAAAGAGCCTTTCCAAAGTGACCAAATGCAACAGCACCATGGTGCGGGAAGTTCTGCTGAATAAGTACGTGTCTGTAGAATCTGCCCATCTCAGGAATAGCGAATACACCGATACCGCCGAATGATCTTGTTCCTACAGGAAGAACTTCACCCTGAGCTACATATGCACGAAGGTGGTTGTCTGATGTGCTCTGCAGTCTGTAGAATGTGATATCACCAGGAATGATATCGCCTTCAAGTGTTCCCTGTGTAACTTCTTCAGGAAGGTTTCTAGCCATGATTCTCTGGAACTTCATCTCGCAGCTTGAAAGCTTGCTTGTGCATGTATTTCCGCAGTGGAAGCCCATGAATGTATCTGTGTGCTTGTAATCAAACTTGCCCTTGATGCTCTCTTCATACATATCAGCAGGTACAGAGTTGTTGATATCAAGAAGTGTAACAGCATCGTTGCTGATGCATGTTCCGATGAACTCACTGATTGCACCGTAGATATCTACTTCACAAGATACAGGAATTCCGCGGCCTGTAAGTCTTGAGTTTACGTAGCAAGGAACGAATCCAAACTGTGTCTGGAATGCAGGCCAGCACTTACCAGCGATACATACATATTTCTTGCCGCCTCTGTGCTCTTCGATCCAGTCAAGAAGTGTAAGCTCATACTGAGCAAGCTTCTCAAGGATTTCAGGCTTCTTGTTACCTGCACCGAGGTCTTTTTCCATATCAGCCTTAACTTCAGCGATTCTAGGATCTCCGGCATGCTTGTTGAAGCTCTCGAAGAGGTCAAGCTCTGAGTTTTCTTCAATCTCTGCACCCATGTTGTAGATTTGCTGAATAGGAGCGTTACAAGCAAGGAAGTTCATAGGACGAGGTCCAAAGCTGATAACCTTGAGGTCTCTAAGTCCAACGATTGCTCTTGCGATTGGAACGAACTCGTTGATCATCTTTGCACACTCATCAGCTGTTCCAACAGGATACTCTGGAATGTATGCCTTTACTCCACGAAGGTGAAGGTTGTAGCTTGCGTTGAGCATACCGCAGTATGCATCTCCTCTGCCATCAATAAGGTCGCCCTGTGATTCTTCTGCAGCTGCGCAGAACATTACAGGTCCGTCAAATTTCTCAGCAAGAAGTGTCTCTGAAATTTCAGGTCCGAAGTTTCCAAGATATACGCAAAGAGCGTTACATCCTGCTCTCTTAACATCTTCAAGAGCCTCAAGTGTCTGAACTTCGCTCTCGATGATGCATACAGGACACTCATAAACGTCCTTATCCCCAAACGCTTTCTTGTAGGCTTCAGCCAAAGCCTTTCTTCTGTTTACAGCAAGTGATGCTGGGAAGCAGTCACGGCTTACTGCAACAAGTCCAATTTTTACTTCTGGAATGTTAATCATAAAAATCCCCTTTCTCGCGTAAAAACGCTTAAAACTTATATTGTTTTCCCCTAATTATTTTATTCGTATCTAAAATATTATCTGTCATTGATGACTAAAATACAATCTTGCAAAATGTAGAAAAACACTTCACTTTTTTATTCATATTGTACGCAATCAATGTCACAACTTAACATCAAAGCTTGCACACTTATGTCCTGTGAGCTCCTCAGAACGGGCATCAGGCTGCTGTGTTCCAAAATAGATTCTGAAGTTCTTGCCATATACCTTTCTCTCGCCATCTTCATTGACAGATGTGAAGGCCTTCTTATCAAGCTTTATTGTTACCTCTGTTTCTGCGCCTGCCCTAACATGTACTCTCTTAAATCCGCAAAGACGAGGATAAGTAGTGGCAAACTCAGAATCAAGATCCTTGATATAAACCTGTACAACTTCGTCTGTGTCTACTTTACCATCATTTACTACCGTAACCGTAAGCTCTGCATCAAATGTATCAGGCTCACTGCCGTTATCCATATGTAAATGGTTTTCAGGCTTAACATAGCAGTCACCATATGTAAGGCCATATCCAAAAGGATAAAGAGGTGTTCCTGTAAAGTATCTGTAAGTCCTGTTCTTCATTGAGTAGTCTTTGAAGTCAGGAAGATCATCTGCTGACTTGTAGAAAGTAACAGGAAGCTTTCCTGAAGGTGATACATCACCAAAGAGGATATCGGCTACATCTTTTCCGCCTCTTGCTCCCGGATAAAATGCCTGGAGAACTGCATCTGCATCATCCTGAGCCTTTGAAAGGTCTATCGCACTTCCGGCCATATTGATGACAATTGTAGGCTTTCCGCACTCAAGTACTGAGTAAAGGAGCTGTCTCTGTGGAAGTGGAAGGCTAAGGTTTATCTTATCTCCTGATGCAAACTGGTTTCCTGCATCTCCTTCTTCACCCTCAAGGTTCTCATCAAGGCCCAGCACAACAACTACTACATCTGAGTAATCTGCAACTGCCTTAGCCTCTGAAAGTCTGTCAGGAAGGTTAGGATCAGAAAGGTTACTTATATTGTCTTTGAAAATATCGCAGCCCTCTGAGTAAAGAACGTGGACATCTTCTCCAACCTTATCCTGGATTCCCTCAAGAACAGTGATATATCTTGAAGCTGTTCCGTGATAGTTTCCAATAAGTGACAATCTTGAGTTGGCGTTTGGTCCAACTACTCCGATGGTCTTTAACTTGCTCTTATCAAGAGGAAGGATTCCATTGTTTTTCAAAAGAACTACTGACTCTTTTGCCGCCCTGTGCGCAACTTCAAGGTGTTCTTTGCACTCAACAACATCGAAAGGAATCTCATCATACTCTGTCTTATCAAACATGCCTAAAAGGAATCTTGCTGTAAAGAGTCTTTCACAGGAAGTAGTGATAGTCTCCTCACTTAAAATACCTGCTCTGTAGGCATTCATAATTTTCTGGTATGTACATCCGCAGTTAAGATCACAGCCCATTTCAAGCGCAAGCTTTGCAGACTCTTCAGGACTCTTTGTAACCTTGTGATTCTCATGGAAATCTTTTACTGCCCAACAATCAGATACGAAGTGGCCTTCAAATCCCCACTTGCCTCTGAGTGTGTCAACCATAAGTGGCTTATTTGCACAACATGGTTCATCATTGGTTCTGTTGTAAGCACCCATTACAGCTTCAACACCAGCCTCTTTTACGCATGCTTCAAAAGCAGGTAAATAGGTCTCTTCAAGGTCCTTCTTGGATGCCTTGGCGTTAAAGAAATGTCTTTCTCCCTCAGGGCCTGAATGAACAGCAAAATGCTTGGCACACGCAGCTGCCTTCATATACTCTCCATCCCCCTGAATTCCCTTGACAAAAGGAACTGCCAGGCTGCTTGTAAGGAATGGATCCTCTCCATAGGTCTCATGACCTCTTCCCCATCTTGGATCTCTGAAAATATTAACGTTTGGTGCCCAGAAAGTAAGGCCCTTGTAGATATCTCTGTCTTCTCTCTTAGACTGCTCGTTATACTTGGCTCTTCCTTCTGTTGCAATGATCTCGCCGACTTCTTTCATCAGCTCCTCATCAAAAGCTGCAGCAAGACCGATTGCCTGCGGAAACATGGTAGCTGTACCGGCTCTTGCCACCCCATGCAGAGCCTCGTTCCACCAGTTGTAAGCAGGGATTCCAAGTCTGTCGATAGCAGGTGCGTCATAGCGAAGCTGAGATGCCTTCTCTTCAACTGTCATCTTAGCAACAAGCTCTTTGGCGCGCTTTCTTGCTTCTTGTCTATTCATATCTATACCCCTTAAGATTCTTTTGTTTACCATATTTATTGTATAGGTGGAGCATTTAATTTTCTTACCATATTTTGCCTTTATTAGCTTAATTATTGTTGTTAGTTACATGCAGATTTTTATATGCAAAAAACAGCTGCCACAATTAAGTGACAGCTGCTCAAAATTTTTTTGCCAATACTAATTATCTGATGTTCTCAGCATCGCCGTATGTAGCTTCCCATTTCTGAGTTCTCTCATCAATGATAGCCTGTCCGCCTGAACCAAGGTAATCAGCAACACCCTCATCCCAAACAGATTCGAATGCATCTACGCTTGCGCTCATAGCCTGATCATAGATCTGATCTCTCTTAGCTGAAAGTGTATCGCCTACGCCACCTTCTGCTTCGATGTCACCAGTCTTTACGTTGATACCTACTCTTGTGTCAGTCTTTGCAATTTCGTTAGCCTTGATTACATCCTCAACATCGATTCCTGCATATGAGTGAGCAAGAGTCTTCTCTGTGAGGTCATCAGATGTAAGGTGAAGACCATTACATGTGATTGTGTAGTCAATGTTCATACCAGAGTTCTGGATTGCATCGCCTGTTGCAGCAACGATCTCATATCCACCGTCATCAAGCTTGTTGCATGTAACACCTTCTTCACCAAGCTGTAAGAACTGGATTGTTTCAGGATCTGAGATGAAATCAAGGTAAAGCATTGATGCAAGAGGCTCATCGTTTGTTGCAGGGAAGAAGATCTTACGATCGATAGGGCCTGCGAGGAACTTGTTGTGTGTTCCGTTCTTGTCTTCGAATGGATCGATTGCTACATACTTAGCGTCTTCGCCTACAAGTCTCTTAAGGTTAGCCTGGATTGAATCCTCACCGTTTCTGAAAGGATAATCCCAGTTGTGTGTGAATGCGCCAACATAACCAGCCTTCATCATGTCATCTTCTGTTGTGTCGCCTGATCCGTAGATAGCGAAATCATTCCACATAAGGCCTTCGTTGTACCACTGGTTAAGGAGCTTAACTGCTTCCTTTGTTCCGTTCTGTGTAAGCTTTCTGTCATCGAAGCCGTTTACATAGAACTCTTTGTCAGAGATCGCTGGATCAATGAAAGACTCGATAAGAGTACCAGCTCTCCAACCTACATCGTAAGAAACTGAATAAGGAACCATCTTGTCAGCGTCTGCTCCAAGAAGTTCGCTAGCATTGTCCTTGAATGCTACGAGCATGTCATGGAACTCCTGCTTTGTTGTAGGTTCAGCAAGACCAAGCTTATCAAGCCAGTCCTTACGAACGAATGTAAGGATTCTGTTCATGTTAGCAAGCTTTGCTTCAACTGCCCATGTCTGGCCGTTCTCAGGATCAGCATCCCAGTAAAGGTTTGACTCACCAAGCCATGTCCAAAGGTTAGGAAGTTCATCCTTGTAATCATCAATGTAAGGTCTAAGATCAAGAACACCGCCCATGTCAGCATATGTCTTGATTGTTGGATAAGAATAAGTTACACATACATCAGGTGCTGTTCCGCCTGCAAGAAGGTTGTTGATTTCATCAACCTCTGTCCAACGAGGAACTGCTACGAACTCAACTTCTACGTTGTGCTCCTCAAGCATTCCCTTCTTAATGTAGTCTGTGTACACATTGTTTGTTGGGTCTGATCCGCCGTCGTTACCACGGTCATAAACCTCAACTGTGATGTGTCTTGTGTCTGCGAACTTACCATCTGTAAGTTCTGAAGCAACTGCTGGTTCTGTTGCTGTGTCAGCCTGAGTTGTCTCAGTCTGAGCTGCTGGTGCATCAGCGTTTGCCGGAGCACTCTCAGCGGCCTGTTCACCGCCCTGGCTACCGCATGCTGCAAGTGAAAGAGTCATTGCAGATGCAAGTAACATAGATAATACCTTTTTCCTCATAACATAACCTCCATTTATCTTTTGCCCCCTAAGGGGGAGTTAACTAAGGAAGTTCTGCTCTCACACTATGTGTGAGCCAGAACAAGAATTCGCACTATGCTCGAAAAAACCTCGCCAAGTGCTCATTCTTTTACCGCTCCAAGAGTAACTCCGTGGATGAAGTACTTCTGAAGGAACGGATAAATACACAAAATAGGAATAGTTGAAAACATAACTATTGCGGACTTAAGTGAATCCTTAAGACCAGGTGCTGAGAAACCTTCCTGTGTAGCAACTTCTACTGAATTGATGTTATTCAGAATGTTGTAAAGAAGAAGCTGCAAAGGATAGAAATCCTTGTTTTTCATAAACATAAGAGCATCTGAATAACCATTCCAACGTCCTACAGCATAGAAAAGAGCAAGTGTTGCAAGAACAGGCTTTGACAATGGAATGTAAATTGACCAAAGAATCCTGAAGTATGATGCTCCGTCAATCTCGGCTGATTCTCTAAGTGACTCAGGTATTCCATAAAAGAAACTTCTCATGATGATCATGTTGTAAACGCTCATACAATATGGAACGATGAGTACCAGCGGGTTATCCAAAAAGCCAATCTTCTGCATAAGCAGGTAGTTTGGAATAGTACCTGCAGAGAAGAACATTGTAATTGTGATAAAGATATTGATAATACCTCTGCCTTTTAAGTTTTCAAAGATCAAAGGGTATGCACAGATTGTTGTCATAAAGAGTGAAAAGACTGTGCATATAACTGTCAAAACTACTGTCCATACAAATGCGTGAATGTATTTCACATCACCAAGAACTGTCTTGTAAGCGTCAAAGTTAAGTCCCTTAGGTAAAAGATATACTTCATGCCTTACAAGGAAGTCTGTACCTGAAAGTGATCTTGCCAAAAGGTTGATCATAGGAATAACACAGATAAGACTTATAAGTACACATATAAAAACGAAAACCCAATCCCCAACTTGTGTTTTTGTGGATCTTATAGTTCTACTTTCATCCATTTTATATATTCTCCTTTAAAATTATGCGCTTGCCAGCAATATATCACCAGATTCCTCTCTCACCCAGCTTACGTGAAAGCCAGTTGGCAGCAAGCAGGAAGAATACATTTATTACTGACTGGAAAAGACCTATTGCAGTTGTCAAACTGAACTGCAGTCCCTTAATACCAGCTTTATATACATATGTAGAGATAACTTCTGCATACTTCATAACGAGGTTGTTCTGAAGTGCGAATGGTCTGTCAAAGTTTGATCCAATGATATTACCAAGAGCCATTATCAAAAGAACTACGATAGTAGGCTTGATTCCCGGAAGTGTAATGTGCCACATCTTTTGGAAACGTCCGGCACCGTCTACGCTGGCTGCCTCATAAAGTTCAGGTGAAATACCTGCAATAGCAGCAAGATATATGATTGAGTTCCATCCAAAACTCTGCCATACACCAAGGCCGATATATGTTCCAACCCAGTGTGCAGGATCATTAAGAAATGGGATAGGCTCTCCTCCAAATGCCTTGATAGCCATATTTACAAGACCATCTGTAGGTGTAAAGAGCTGAAGTGCAAGACCATAGATAATAACCCATGAAAGGAAATGAGGCATATATGCAATAGTCTGAACTGTCTTTTTGAACATTTTAAATCTGAGCTCATTTAAAATAAGAGCAAATATGATCGGTATTGGGAATCCGATAACCAGATCAAAAAGGTTAAGAACAATTGTGTTTCTCAAAGAATTGATAAAATCTTTTGTACTAAATGCTTTGATGAAGTACTCCATACCATGATTCTTAGCCCAGGGCATTTCCCAGATAGACTGGACAATGCTGTATTTCTTGAAAGCAATCATGATGTAAAGCATTGGAATGTACTTGAAAACAATCAGATAGATGATTGGCAGAGCAAGAAGAACGTATAACTGCCAGTAGCGCTTGATGTAGACACCAAAGGACTGATTACTCCCCTTCCTCTGTGTTTTGGTTCTGCTCATAAACTCCTCCTAAAACCCCTTTATTCTATTGTAGAAATATTGCACAATTTCTACTCTCTTATTGTAATTTATTGACGTCATATATTCCTATCAAATATTGACTATCACTTACTAATAAATGCGCGCTTTGTGCACAGTGCACAATTTCAAAAAGCTGACAACTGTAGGTTTTGTCCATGCAGTTACCAGCTTTTATTATATTTAATATATCTTTCTGCCCTTCTCGTCAGAAATACCACTCTTTCTATAGAAGTAAGAGTTCACCTGATCTCTCCACTCTTTTGCATTGTAGATCTGCAGTTCGAATCTGTGAGAAACATTCTCAAATACTTCTGAAGGAACCTTTCCTTCAAGACTCTTCCAGGTTTCAAAGAGCTCTTCAGCCTCAGCCTCGCCTTCAAAGTGGCTATCATAAATGTGCTGGATCAGTGTCTTTCCTGTTTTAAGTTTCCATGTATATGGAATGTGGTGGAAGAAAAGAAGCAGCTCTTCAGGACATTTTTCAGGATCATTGTACTTTTCAGCATTTTCTTTGTAATACTGCTGAGCGTATCCTGTTCCCTTATCTGATCTGTCAACTCCGATTCCCAGGTGGTCTGCCCTGTGATATGTGCCCCATCTTGAGTACTCATATCCATCAACGCTTGGGCCGTAGTGATCATGTGGTGTAACCATCCAGCCGATTCCAAGAGGACTTGTGTACTTTTCATATATCTCGCGAGATCTTAAAAGCATATCTGTAAGCTTGTCTTCATCCACTTTTTCAAGGGCAAATGTAAGTCTTATCCACTCTCTTGCTATTTCTTCAGAGGAAAGCTCCGTGTCAAAGGCAAGTCTTCCAAAACCATAAAGGTTAGCTGCTGCCAGATAATTTCCTGTCCAGTTCTTGTCATTACCGGTATTGATAACTGCTGCCATTCCTGCAAGCTTATTACCAAATGCTCTTCCGCTCACTACATCTGCAACAGTATCATTTTCTTTTTGACAGTAGGTCTTAAATCCAAGAACCTCCTTGAACATTGGCATAAGATAGCAAAGATCTATCTGATGTCCTGTGTATTCCTGTGCAATCTGAACTTCCAGCATCTGATTGGTCTTTGTAAGTCCACCAATAAGTGGAGAAATAGGCTCTCTGATCTGGAAATCCATAGGGCCGTTCTTTATCTGAAGGATAACGTTGTCATGATATGCTCCGTCAAAATCCTTGAAGTAATCATATCCGGCTCTTGCTCTGTCTGTCTTGTAATCTCTCCAGTCCTGAGTGCAGTTGTAAACAAAGCATCTCCAAATGATTATCCCGCCATAAGGAGCAACTACATCTCCCAGCATATTTGCGCCATCTGCCTGTGTTCTTCCGTATGTGAATGGTCCGGGTCTTCCCTCTGAGTCAGCCTTTACAAGGAATCCTCCGAGATGCGGAAGCTTTCCGAATACTTCTTTTGCCTTCTCTTTCCACCAGCTTATAACATTTTCATCAAGAGGATCACAGACTTCAAGTCCGCCAAGCTCTATAGGTGCGGCAAAATTAAGGGACAGATATGTCTTTATTCCATAATCTGCAAATACCTCAGACAGCTCTTTTACCTTGTCAAAATATCTGTCTGTAATAAGGTAAGTTGCTGCATCCTTAACATTTACGTTGTTAATGACAATTCCGTTGATACCGATGCTTGCCATGAATCTTGCATAGTCACGGGTTCTCTCATCAACCACGATCTCTTTATTTTCGAAAAAGAAAGATTGTCCTGAATAGCCTCTTTCGATGCTGCCATCCATGTTGTCCCAGTGGTTCATCATTCGAAGTGGGTTGGATGGAGTCTTTTCCACATTGATCTCAGAAAACTTTTTTCCACAGGAGAGCTGTCTTAATAGTTCAAAAGCTCCATATAATGCACCGTTATCATCTGACGCAAAAATGCTTACAGATGAGGCATCGCTCTCAAGCCTGAAACCTTCCTTTGCGATGGCATCCACTTTTTTAATAGTAAGAGCAATGTCAAAAGAGCCTGCGTTATCCACAACCTCATCTGATACAATTCCCTTTAATCCACTTTTGAGCTCACAAAGTGCACTCTTTATCACCTGTGAATCCTTGTTAAACCCTACCACTTCACAGCTGACAGTCTTATTATCATTACTTACATTCTTATAACCAAGCCAAAGCTGTGTCCATTCTTTATTCCCCATTTTAGTTAAAATCCTTTCTCCTAAAAAATCTTCTTTTATGATAAAATATTCCACGTAATCTTGCAGTTTCCTAGATAAGGAGCGTAATCAACATGATAAGTGACATCAATGAACAGGCTCGTGAAGACATCTTTTATGACACACTAAAGGGTGTTCTTTTATATCACAACACGCTTTCGGAATATCCTCTGCACTGGCACAATGAAGTGGAACTTATTCTCATAGTTTCCGGAACGCTAAATATCAAATTTCACAATGATACCCAGTCCATGATCTGCTGTAACCCCGGAGACATTGTGCTTATAGCACCGGGAACCCTGCACGAATATCTCTCAGATACTCCCGGCGGTGAAAAGCTTATACTCCTGTTTGATATCGGTGGATATTCTCAGGTTTCATCACTGGTTCCTCTTCTTAAGACTCTTCCACCTTATGTTCATATAAAGCAGAATGAGTATCCTCTTGAGGACGCCCGTCTTCAGAACTATTTCTGGGAAATAGACAGGCTTTATGGTGAAAGCGATGAGTTCCTTCATATATCTGTTTACTCACTGGTAACTCTTATTCTCGCCCAGATAGGAAGCATGCATCCCAACGATGTAACATCTGCTGTCGTAAATGATGACCCTCAGCGCAAGAACATCGACAAGCTTGTTTCTGTTACAAACTATATCGATTCCCACAGATCAGATGACCTTAGTGTTGAGCAGCTTGCTGAGATTGCAGGATTTTCCAAATTTCACTTTGAAAGACTCTTTAAGTCTTACATGGGAATCTCATGCTATCAGTACATTACCAAGCGCCGCGTGCTCATGGCCCAGGAACTTTTAGGTGACACAGATCTCTCCGTTATGGACATTGCCATGCAGTCTGGATTCTTTAGTCTTTCAACCTTTAACAGAGTGTTCAAAGACACCAATGGCTGCTCACCTACAGAATACCGAAAGCTCTACAGAGCAGGCGCGGACTTAAAATCATAAATAATTATTCTACTGTAATCTCAAATGGTGCAAGGGGCGTGCCTGTTTCGTTCTCGATAAGACCGCCGTGGTAAGTGTTCTCACAGCACCATTTGAGTTTTATTTTTTTACTGTCTTTATCTATCTTAACTAATACCTTATCTCCCAAAAGAGCTGCCTCTGCCTTTTGCGAAGTGCCTCCTTCATTCTCAATATAAAAATCAAGAAGTTCGTATCCTTTACCCTCATCAGCAACTTTAAGTCCCGCAGTATGAGCTAGTTTTATCTCAGCATAAGCTTCATCATCTTCTGTGACAATCTTTGCACTCTCAATTTCAGGTCCTTTGTATTCTGCGCCGCAGCCATATTTCATATGAGCTGCCCAAAGAGCCATTCTCTCACCGATTGGTTCTTTTACAGTGGGATGAAGGTCATTGTCCTCTCCAAGTCCCAATGTCACGATAAGCCCAGTCATTGGAATATCCAGTATCCTATTCTGAACAAGTCTGAATCTTCCCCAATCATCCGTGCAAGGAAGCTGGTCTATTACAAAGTTTGGAAGCTGAACTGCAATGAAAGGAAGGTTCTCATCATTCCAAAGCTTTCTGTATCCAAGGACCATTCTCTTAGTAAGATCCGCATAGTCCTCGTCTCTCTCAACATTTGACTCACCCTGATACCAAACCACACCATCAATAGGATAGTTTTTGCAGGGAGCTGTCATGCCATTGAAAAGACCTGTCGCTTTCCAGTTTACAAAGTCTGTTGGCTGTATCTTTTCGCACTCTGCGGCGATCCTGTATTTATAAGTACCATTCAGATAAACGGTTGCATCCTGATTAAAGATCTTTAGCTCTTTTTCCGGAGTAAATCTTCCAAGGCCGTTCTCCACACAAAGTCTTATAACTACTTCGTTATCCTTTTCTCTTGTAAGTCCTTCAGGAATATCGTACTTACGTGGTGGATACTGATAAGCGGTCTCACCGAGTTTTTGCCCGTTTACAAAAATAGTGTCGCTGTCTACCATTGTTCCCATAAAGAGCCTTGCTGATTTTCCCGCAAGTTCTTTTGGCAGGTCAAATTTCTTTCTAAACCACACAGAGCCTATAAAGCCTTCAAGCTCAGTTCCCTTGAAAAATCCCGGAACTTCAAAGGTTTTCCAGTTACTGTCATCTGTGCTTTCCAGCTGCCAGTTGTTCTTTATTCCTTCATCTTTCTGATAAAGAGTATTTCTCCATGCATCGCCGTTTGCAATATTCTTTGCAATCTGTCCATCGTAGAACTCTTTATCTGCATATCTGTCAGCCTCTTCCAAGAGCTCATCATAACCCTCAAGCATTTCTCTGCCCATCCAGCCAAAAATCCTTGAGCCACCAAGGCTTGCATTGATTATTCCTACGGTCTGACCTGTAAGTTTTTGAAGATGCTTGGCAAAAAAGTACCCAACAGCGGAAAAATCCATTATTGTCTCGTGTTTTACTTCTGTCCAGCTGCCTGTGTGATGTTCCTCCAAGGGTCCACTATAAGAGGTTTCCTCAACAATCTTGAAAGTACGTATTCTGTTATTAACATCGTTTTTTACAACTTCAGGATACTGATCCTTACACCTTGTAAGGGGAAGTTCCATATTAGACTGACCTGAGCACAGCCAGACAAGACCAAGCATTACATCCTTAACAACCTTTTTCTCACCCTTATCATCACTTACTACAAGCTCATAAGGGCCACCGCTCTCGCGGGCCGGCAGATACAGATCGAATCTTCCATTTCCATCTGTCTCTCCACTTACCTGATCCTTTTCAAGCGTTGCTGTAACCTTTGTGCCGGGTTCATCCCAGCCCCATATATGAATGCTCTTTCTTCTCTGAATAACTGCTCCGTCAGATAATAAACGCGGTAATCTAAGCGTAGACATGATCATACCCTTTCCCATTTATATTTATTTTGATTATACTTTGTGCACGCATTTTTTTACCTCATTATAAGTGCGAATAACTCCCCAGTTATTGCTTGCAAAAAAAAGTGCCTGTAGAGCTTTTTCCTCTACAAGCACTTTTCTCTTATTATCTTACAACTCCGAACCCCAGGATTGTAAACTTCTTATCGTTCATGCCGTCCGCCATCTTAATCTCGACTTTGTGCTGTCTGTTTTTCTCTTCATTGAAGAGAATCACGGCATTACAATGTGTCCATCCAACCTCTAATGGATTGACATCCTTTATCTTTTTTTCATCCACGAAAACCTGTGCCGTTCCGAAGGATGCGCTTCCTGAATCCTTGAACACCAGTAGCAGCTTACTGCAGTTAATGTTCATGACAAATGGTTCAGGATCTGAGCTTTTCCCATTATAAGCCCAGTTATTTGGAAATTCAGGTCGTGGAATAATATCTTCGTCCATCTCCACAAGCTGAACATCCTTATCAACATCGTCAAAAGAACCTGACGCAAGTTTTGTAATCTTGTATTTCTTTTTAAGAGCCTCTAACTCTTTTTTATCAAGCAGTTCAACCTTTTCAAAGTCCCCACCTATTACCGGATGTGGAAGTTTCTCATCTTCTTCATATGAAGTATCCCTTGATTCATTGACGTTATCGATCAGATTTATGAGGCAATCGCTCATTATCTGATGACCAAGATTACTTGGGTGGTATACATCATAAAAGAACTGATTCTTGGATATAACCCTTCCATCTTCCGGAAGAAGCTTAAACTGCTCTGTTACTGCATCCAGGACACTCACCATAGGAAGATCATATCTGATTCCTACAGGCCCCAATCTGTCCTGAAGATTCCAGTCAAAAGAAAATACTGCAAAAAGTAAAACCACTGCCGGCTTCCATGGAAGTGCCAAGGCCTTTCTTACAAGGCTTTCATAACAGACTCCCTTTGTCTCATCGCCTTCATCATTTACAGCAAATTCAATGACTATAAGGTCGGGCTTTTCGGCGTAGTCCCTAAGGACATCGCGCTCAAATCTTATCATTCCAAGTTCTGAGGGAGTTCCTCCAACACCTGCCTTGATAAAATTTACTTTCCCGCCTTTGATATATCTTTTCTGAAACTCGTCTGCAAAAACTTTTGCATAGCATTTCTCATTTATTGGTATAGCTCCGGCTCCCTGTGTAATAGATCCTCCAATAAAAGAAAGTGTGACATTCTCACCACTTCCGGCCTTACTTAAAACTTTTTCAAGCCTTGCGGTGTTTCCGGCATGCAACAGACTCCGTGAGATCATCTTTTTATATCTTGAAGACTTAAAATCAACAAGCTGTTCCATTGGCTGAACAGGAGCAATGAAGCCCTGATTAAGATAGAATCTGACATCCGCTGCTGCCTGGATTCCTGAAGTTCCAAACTCAAATCTTATCTGCCCCACTTCTTTATCTGAAGCTTCCCATTCTATATCCTCAAGATTTATGACTGTCTCCATCCCATCCATGTAAAGCTCCTTTTTTATCTGGGTAGCTTTTTCTCCCGGATGTTCAGGATACATTTCAAGTACGAATTTCACCGGCTCTTTGGCATCGCGACCTGAAACACTGACACCTATGCTGTGTACAACTGTCTTAAAGCCCTGAGCTGACTTAAGCAGCTCTAACATGTAGTCATCTTCGATGTTGCCTGATAATCTTGCAGCATCTATAAGTCTTCCACAGTCCATATAAAGAAACTGAACGCCCCGGCCATCAGGCTGAGGCGCTCCAAATATTTCTTTACCCTGCATTATGAAAAAGAAAGGTCTTTTCTTTGTAGGATCTTTGGGGGCCTTAGGACCCCCAACAGTTTTACTGAGCGTTTGCCTCGTCAACATAAGCTTTCCATGTGTCACGGATTGCTTCTACCTGCTCTGAAACAACTACGCCTGGTCCAATGTTCCATACAAAGTCTGAGCCAAGACTGAGGTTAGGAATCATTCCGTGGTAAGCAATTGTTCCCTTTTCTGTCATCATAGCGATTGTCTCATCAACTGCTCTCTCATCAAAGACACCATTTCTGGCTGTTGAAAGATATCCGTTGTAATCAAGGTACTCAGCTGAAGGAGCGTTTGTATAAAGGTTCCATGCAAATGCGATCTTCCAAGCCTTGTCTGCATCGTAGCATGCTGGAATAGCAATTGGGTTGTTTGTCCAAACGTTGATGTAGTCGTCCATCTTAGGTCCCTTAGGGAACATAACGAATCCAACTTCATCCTGCATATCCTCAAGGAAATTACCAGGTGTTGCGCAATACTCATCATCAACCATGAATGCTGCCATACCATTGATAAATGCTTCCTTGTAGTAATCCCACTCAGCGCCCTCTGGATCTGGCATGTCATAGTTTGTAAACATGTTTACTGTCCACTCAAGAGCTTCAAGTGTCTCAGGAGACTCAAGGTTATATACATACTTGCCGCTTGCATCCTTGTCGATGTATGATCCGCCGTTTGAGAATACAGCTGCTGTTGTCATGTTACCTTCGTTAAGTGTAAGGCCCCAAACATCTACAGTACCATCGTTGTCCTTATCCTGCTGAACCTTCTGCATAAGCTCTTCGAACTTATCCCATGTCCATGTTCCATCTGCCTGCATATCGTAAAGTGACTCAGGATCGATTCCGGCATCCTTAAGAAGTCTCTTGTTGAAATATACACCTGTACGTGCTTCTGAATATCCAGCGAACATAGCATAGATGCTGTTTCCTTTAGAATACTGCTCATGGAGCTTGTTTCTCTGGAACTTAATGTCATTAAAATCAAGGCAGTCAAGTGTTGCAAGGTCATACATAAGACCATTAGCCATAGCTGATGTGATAGCCGGGTCATCACGAAGTGTGAAGAGATAGTTCTCATCGCCACCTGTTGTTGCATAGTCTACGAAATCTGTAGGTGTTGAACCCCAGTCTCCAAATGCCTGAGACTTGATTGTGAAGTTGTATGTCTGCTGGATCCAATCTCTGTACTCCTGAAGAGCTTCTTCATAATCGTTAGCTGGAGCTGCAGGCTCATCTGATGACCACCAGTCACGGATGATGATCTCCATTCCGCCAAGGTCGATTGGGTTGCCGCTTGCATCTGTGATTACCTGATATGGATCATATTCATCAGATGGTGCTTCTGTAGCTTCTGCAGCTGCTTCTGTTGTAGCTTCTGCGGTAGCTGTTTCTGTGTTTGCTTCTGGCTGAGCAGTATCAGTTGCTGCTGGTGCTGCTTCCTGTGAGCCACAAGCTGCCATGCTGAAAAGCATAGCTGCCATTGTAATAACGGCTGTTGCTTTGTTTGTTAGAGACTTTCTCATACTCTAAAAATCCTCCTTTACCCCCTAAGGTAATATTATTGTTATCCAGACTTATTGTCCGGGTGGAACCTTACATCTTTATACCTGTGCTACTGATACTCTCAACAAATGCTCTCTGTGCAAAAAGATAAAGAACAATGAGCGGAACGATGATCATAAGTGTTCCTGTTGCGAGAATACAGTTTGAATATGCTATTGAAATTGTTGTCTTTACACCATTTATTCTCTGAATATATGCTCCGAGACTGTCCACAATTCTTGAAAGACCAGTGCTTATAAGCTTTGTGTTTCCAAGGAACATTCTTGAATAAAAACCATCTGTCCACTGCCAAACAAAGGCAAAGAGGAAACATGATGTAAGAATAGGTTTTGCCTGTGGAAGCATGATCCTTATAAAAGTCTTAAATGTTCCGCAGCCATCTACATAAGCCGCTTC
Organism: Butyrivibrio sp. AE2015; assembly: GCF_000420825.1. Classification (GTDB taxonomy): domain Bacteria; phylum Bacillota; class Clostridia; order Lachnospirales; family Lachnospiraceae; genus Butyrivibrio. Next base: position 67,309 of record NZ_ATVR01000002.1, read on the forward strand.
TTCCAAATCTCCCGGAATATTTCTGAAGTACTGTCTTATCATGTATATATAAAGACCATTCTTAAGTCCCATACATCCAGCGCTCATAAGATAATATGGAAGTTTTGACCCCCTCAGGTTAATAGTCTGACCTGTTATGAGCTGTGAAAGACCAAGTACATCAAAAAATCTGAAGTGCAGATGGAGTGAGCTGGCAATGGTCTGTGGTGGAATAAGGATTACCAGTATCACACATGCAAACCAGAATTTCTTTAATGGAAATTCAAATCTTGCGAACCCGTATCCAACCAGTGTGCACATTGCAATCTGAAGCGCTGCGATTGTAAGCGAAATAAGTGTTGAGTTTAAAAGCGCCTGCTTGAAGCTTATGAGCTCTGCTGCCAGTCTGTAGTTAGCTGTTGTAAAGTGCTCAGGGATCGAGATAACAACCGGATTATAAAGATCCTGCTCTGTCATGAAGCTGACAGATATTTTATTCAGGATCGGCTGAATGATCATGAAGCACATTCCAAAAAGAAGAATGAATCTTATAATGCTTACAGCTCTTTCTCCTATTACTTTTCTAAGCAGATATCCTCCGGACTGTTTGTTCCTCTCCCAAAAGCTCTGCTTTGCGTAGGCACTATTTGTTTTTACATTAGTCATAGTAGTAAACCCTCTTAGAAATAAAGAATGATGTTATTCCCACAAATGCAAGTACCAGGATGAAATAGATCCATGACATTGCCGAAGCATTTCCATATTGCTGCTGCTCGATCATTACCTTCTGGATCTTTTCAATTACTCCGTTATCTGATCTCATACAGAAATCAACAACTGTGTAGATCCAGTTAACAAGGAACAATGAGCTTATCATCGGGAATGTTATCTTCCACAAACTCTCCCACTTTGTACATCCTTCTATATCAGCAGCTTCATACATACTTGATGAGATTGTCTGAAGACCTGATAAAAAGATAATGATCTGAATTCCGGAAGCAAGTGCCACATCATAAATGTTATCTATGACTTCAAATACCTGCTCAAAAGCTCTTACACCGACGCCTGTTGTTCTAAGTATTGATTCAAGAGCTCCTGTAATACTTACGCCCTCTGTTGTCTGTTCAATACTCTGTGCCAGGTTTGCCATGAGCTGGTTGTTTGATTCAAGTCCTACGATAACGCCGGATGAAAGGATAACAGGTAAAAAGAATATTGCTCTTACAAGAGCTCTTCCTTTAAACTTCTGATTCAGGACAAGTGCCACAAAGAAGCTGAACACTATGATCGCCAGTGAATAAACCATCATTCTTGAAAGTTCCTCCCACAAAAGCCTGTTGTATTCCGGGTCAACCCTGAATGCAAATATGTAATTGGTGATTCCTGAAAATGTCTTTGTAACTTTTCCTGCTGACAGATCAACGTTACAAAAACTCATGTAACAGGATTCAAAAAGAGGTTTTATCATGAACAGCAAAAAGCCAAGAATAAATGGTGATATAAAACAATATCCCGATATGGCTTTTCGCTTTTGTAATCCTGCCAGTTTATTTTTCTGCTTACTCATAAAGGATGCCTTCCTTATCTCTTAACGATATAGTCTCTTGCCGGTACTTTTACGCCTTCATCTGTAGTAAAATCGCTGTAACCGTAATTGACGTATACTTGTGTTCCATCTGCATATTCTGTACATGAAACATCTGAATTTAAGTTCTTATGTCCAACCATTTCCTGATTGAATGTGTGTCCCAGTTCTGCATTGTATCTGTTGTAGATACCAAGCATCTTGTCTTTCCAGGAATCATATGTTGAACCATAGTAATCTGTGTACAGAGTTTTCTGAGTGGCAAAAGAGCTCTCTTCCATAAATGAGAAGCAAAGGCCTGCTCCATACTCAGCGCTATATAGAACTTCGTTTTCAGCGTTACCGCAAATGTTTATTGGATTGCCTGTATAATCAACTCTTCCGTGAACTGCTATCTGGAAGAATGGAACACATTCATCAAGGATCGTGTATTCACTTCCTCTTAAATCCATCTCTGTAACCATGGAACAGAAAGGAATTGCATAATCATTACCCATGTTTATCATGAGCTTTGATCCGCCATCTGCGTATCCTTTAAGCTGCTCAACCTGGAGGTTCTTTACAGCTTCTCTGCTGTAGGTCTTCTTTCTGGAGAAGTCAGAAGAAAGATCCATTCCCAAGTCTTCAAAGCAGGCACCTGCGCCAAGACTGTTACTGCTCTTTACAAGTACATCTGACAATTTCTTTGAAAGATCTGTGTGAAGAAGGAAGTAGTTGTTATCTGTGTTTTCCCTCTGTGCATAAGTTACATGGCTGTAATTGTAAAGCTCAGCTCTTTCCTTACTTATGAATTTTGCTGCATCTCTAAAAGAGAAGAATCCATCGAGAAGGTTGCTGTCATATGCATACTCTGTTACACCGTTGAGGTAGACTTCAGCTCCTTTTTCATCAGCAGAAGCTATCATGTTCTTTAGATCTTTTTTACTTCCAAGATCAGAAATTGTTTTTGTTTTCTTAAGTATTTTTTGCTGAACACCGCCGTTGCACCAGCCAAGCATTTTTACTTTCATGTTTGAAACGCCGTTTGCACTAAGGTCTTCAACTATATTTGCTGCATCTTTATAACTTGTGAGCTTAAGTGGTCTTGATACAGGAACACCCACAACCTGCTTAACCTTATCGATGGCTCCTACCATTTCAATAGCAACAGGAGTGCTTTCATCGCTAACAAGGTCCATATATCCTACGTACTTGTCCTGGAGATATTTGCCATAGCACTTTGCCATGTCCACATAATCTCCTGAATTTACGAAGGTGTACCTCTGAGTCAGAGTCTCATCAGGTAACTCCTTTATGTATTCATAAATATCTGAATTGGCGATATCGCCTACATCATATTTTTCTCTCTGGCAGATGCTGTATTTTGCATTTACGTAGTTGTAACTGTGGTTCTTTCCTGCTATGTCTGCCTGAATAGAAGCGTATGGGCTTCCTTCTTCAAGGATACAGATAAAAGAATCATTTCCTTCAGATACACCGTACACACCGTAATATGCTCTTGTGTTGTGTACCACAGCATCTCTTGAAAGGCACATATCCCAGCCATATACATTTGTGTAATAGCTACTCTGTGAATTCTTACCGTTGTTGAAGTTAATTGTTGCTCCGCCACCTTCAGGAACAAACATAAATCCTTTATCGTTTGGACCGCCTGCTCCAAAATATGGAAGAGGAGTTATTGTGTAGATAGGTGTTTCTTTGTCGTACTCAAGGTCTTTAAGTGGAACTTCTACAACCAAATCTTTTCCCTCGAGCTTGTAAACTACGCTGACATTGAACACTGGGTTTTCTGAAGTCTTAACTGAAAGATCAAGCTCTTTGTCCGCAAGGAAGTTCTCATATGTGTAACCAACTGCTGCAAACTTCTCTTCAATGGTCTTTTTCACATTTTCTTTTGTTCCGCTTCTGAGAACGTAGATAACTTCATTTTCCATGCTTGGATAATTTGCTAAAAGCTCATCCTTGTTATCTTTTGCTGTGAGCTTGTTGATGTCGTATTTCTTGTAGTACTGCTTAACAAGATCAGCTTCTTTCTTATCCATCTTTGAAAGCCAGTCATTCATCTCTGTTTCAGTGATAACCGGCGGTACCACATATTCTTTTTCTACATTACCAAGAGAGTAGTTGACTCTTATCTCATTGTCGCCCGGAATGATCTCGTATATTCCGTTATTGGTGCTATAGCCAAAAGTGCTGTAGGTTGTCTCAAGTCCCTGTGTTATGGAATATGACATAACAAGTGGAGACTGAAGGAATGTCTTCTGATCATCAAGAGCTGCTGTATCCTCTAAAACGTCAGCAGGATTTGAGCGCCATACTTTTCCAGAATCCTTAACCTCAAGCTCGAAGGCTGTTGTCAAAGGATCCATGGTGAGTTTCAGCTCACCGTTGTCTACTACAACCGGTGTGTCATTTCCCTCAAATGTATAGGGCTGAACCAGCTCTTTTTCCTCTGCTACAGGCTTGTAGTTAATAACAAATATGGCTGCAATAACTATGATCAAAGCCAGAATAATCGAGGGCAAATGCTTTATTATAGTTGTCAGGAATGAACCTATATATATTTTTTTTGGTTTCTTATTTTCTGTCTTCAAATCCGTCACCTCTTGTTATTACTACATTCGGAACATCAATTCTTTTCCCAGGGAAATGAAATATGCAATTCCCTGAGCGACCATGCTAAAGAAGATCATCAGGATAAATATCATTACCAGCATTGCAAAAAGTGTTGCTACAACGAACAATAAGTTCTTGCCTGCGGAATACTCGTGGATCTGCCCCATTGCCGCTATTATCAAAAGAGCTGAATAAACTAATGATAATAAGCTTACAACCGAGTAGAATTCTGCTTCCTGAACTGTTACAAAATTACTGAATATCATGAGCGGAAACTGTATCAGGACGTATGGAGTAAATGCATAGCAGGTTGCCATGTAAACCTGTCCAAGTCTTCCTTTTCCATCAAACAGTGTTGTAAGTCCCCAGTTTCCAAGTACCCAGAGAGCAAGCGGAAAAACTACACTTGCCAGATACATGAAGATATTTAAGTCTTCCCAGTAAACTTCCATAAACAGAAAACTTGTATAGCGAAGCTTTAATATTCTTATGAGAAGCGCCAGCGCAAGTATGGTATTGGCTGCTGCATATGTGCCTCTCTTTTCATGAGTAAGATCCCAGAAGCCATCCAGAGGATGAGTCGTGCAGTAAAGTGCAAACTTGAGGGAATCTATATATTTTTCTTTTGGAGTAAGATTTTCTCTAACATTTGCTATCATAGCTTCACCTTTTTTCTTCTACTTTGAATATGTCAGCATTATCAATCTGCCACCTGATGCTCTTTATCTTTCCTATGGAAAGAGGAACCAAAAACAGTATAATGACAAATGCTACTATCCATCCGATGTGAGCCTCAACCCACTCTTTTCTGTACTGCTTATAGGCCTTTGAGTAGTTCTCTCTGTCATATTTAAGTTCGAAATACTTCATGGCATCTTTGTATTGTTCCTGACGAAGAAGTGCTCTTCCGATTCCGATGTAAGCAAGGTCGTAGTTGCCATTCTGGTCCATGACCTGCTGCCAGTAATTACCTGAAGCCTCGTAATTGCCCTTATCAAATTCCTCTATTGCGCTATATACAAGGTTTCCAAATTCAGTAGGAACAAAAGATGTTATTGAGCAGTCAAGACTGTCTACAACATAAAGCTCATGGCCGATGTGCTCAATTGCTGATGGTCTTCTAAAGTATCCATCCATGTTACCGTTTCCACCGAAAGCAAATACCATTCTGCCCTGGTCATCATATGCAAAAAGTCTTCCTCTGTTTCTGTCCAGGCATACATAGATGTCATTGTCCATAACTGTTACATCTGTGAGGATTGAAGGTCCTTCATATCCACCGCCGGATCCAAGATAAAGATCTCCACCCACTGACCAGTTGCCGTTGGAAACCAGAATATCGTCACCCATGAGGTTCAATTTTCTTACAGCATTCTCATCTGATCTTGCCTGATCTTCCGTACGGGCTTTTGTTGCATATATGAAACCTTCATAGTCCATGTAGATGTTTTCATACTCTGTAGGAACGAATGACTCAAGTTTTGCTCTCTGTTCCTGAGAAGCAAGTTTCTTCCATATATAATCTGTCCACTCAAAGCTAACAGGTGTCGCTCCTACAAATCCTGAGAAAGTGCCGTCATTTTCGTACTTCACAAGACCTTTGTTTATTCCTGATGCGATACAGTAAACTCTCTCTGCCGTATCAACTACCAGTTTATTTGGCTGAAAAACAAGTGAAGGATCAAGGGTATTATCTGTGGGTTTGATAAATTCCATCAGATAGTTGAAGTCCTTATCAACCTTCAGTATCCTTGCATTTCCCTGATCTGCTATGAAGATATTTCCATCTTCTGAAACTGAGATATCAGTGGGATTGTTAAAGGTTGCAGGTCCTGATCCGCCTTTTATTGAATCTACAACTCTTACAACTTCAAGCTTCTCAGGTGATACTCTGTTTAATTCAATGATCCTGTTATTACCGCTATCGCACAGATAAAGGGAATTACCGTCAGCAAACAACCCTTGAGGATTTTTAAGTTTGACATCAAGTCCAAGCTCTGAAGATGTGAGTACTTTGCTGACAGAATACAGATCAGGACTCTCCTGAACATCTCCCCAATAATCGTAGTTATACGTGTAGTGTTTCTCTTCTGCGCAGGCCGTAACAGGCTGGAAAAGCACAACTGATACACCAATGAATGCTGCTAAAGTTTTTATGAATAAATTCTTTTTACGCATATCGCCTTGACCTTTCGCTTTAATCTTTAAGACCTGAGCTAGCCATTGTTTCAAGGATCTGGCTCTCAGAGAATACAAAGATAATGATTGGAACGATCATAACAACAACAAGAACGGCTGCTCCCTGTCCTGTTCTTGCAATTCCTCCGCTCTGAATCTGCTGAAGGGCATATACAAGAGTTTTTCTTTCTTCTGAATAGATATATGTTGATGCCTTGTTGTTCCAAAGAGCCTGAACCGAGAAGATAATAAGTGTCATCCACGCAGGCTTAACGTTTGGCATTACTATTCCTGAAAATACTTTCCACTCATTGGCACCGTCAATCTTGGCTGCTTCTATAAGTGATGTAGGAAGTCCTTCCATGAACTGCTTCATAAGGAAAAGACCCATTGGTGAAGCGAAGGCCGGGATGATGATTGACCAGTAAGTATCGATCCATCCGAGTTTGTTAAGTATCAGGTAGTTAGGAATCTGTGTTACCCAACCTGTGAACATCATGGCTACTGTTACAAGTTTGAAAAATGCCTTGTTTCCTGGGAAATCATATTTCGCAAGAACGAAAGCTCCCATTGAGGCAATGATAAGGTGCCCTGCTGTTCCAACAAATGTGATGAAAACTGTGTTGAACAGGTATCTTGTAAATGTGACCCAGGATTTTCCCATTGTTACAAACAAATCTGAGAAGTTATCAAGCGTAGGATGCTGAGGAAAAATTCTCGGTGGGAATTTAAAAAGTTCATCCAGAGGCTTAAGTGCACTGCTGACTGCGTATATGATCGGAAAAGCCATGACTATGGCAACAAGTACAAGGAAAACGTAAAGTGCTATATCTCCTGCAATTGATCTGTTCGGTTTTCTTTTCTTAATTAGCTTCTTGCTCATATCAAGTTCCAACTCTCCTTAAAAGACTCTGGATTGCCTTGTTGCAAAGTATCATCATAAGGAACAATATTGTTGCTATTGCGCAGGCATAACCCATTTCAAATCTTGAAAAACCATAGTCAAACAAATGAGTAACAATTGTACGTGCAGCATAATCTGTACTTGGATATCCACAAAGAGCCATAGTCACATCTGCGACACCAAATGATGATGTGATGGACATAACTGCACCGAACATAAGCATTGGTTTCATGTTTGGAAGTGTGATATACCAAAGCTCCTGCCATCTGTTCTTTATTCCATCCATGTACCCGGCTTCGAACTGAGCTCTGTCTACGCCCTGAAGTCCGGCTACGAATGAAAGGAATCCTGTTCCCAAACTCATCCAGAGGATAACCAGCATACATATTGGAAGCATGTAATGTGGATCAATAAGCCAAAGCTTAGGACCATCAATGATTCCCACACTCATCAGGAAAGCGTTTACGTATCCGTAAGCATCTCCTCTAAAGAACACTGAGAAGATAACATAACAGTTACCTGCAATTGATGGCGCATAGAACACGATTACCGCTATACTTCTGATCCATCTTGGAAGCTCATTTATAAGCCATGCAAACAGGAAAGAAAGAATGTAGCCCAAAGGTCCTGTTATCAGTGCTATCATCAGTGTGTTTTTTACACCTATCAGGAAGATATCATCCTGGAGCACAAGGCTTATGTAGTTCTGAAGTCCGATAAATCTCGGCGGTTCAAGGATGTTGTAATATGTGAAGCTGTAGTAGATTGATGCAACTACAGGGAACACATAGAACATAGTGAACAATATTGCATATGGAGCAAGAAAGAGATAACACATCTTGCGGTTTTTGGCCTTTTTAAGTGCCACTGTAAAATTATGCTTTCGAAGCTTTATATACTTCTGCAGATATTCCTTCATTGTCAGTTCTCCATCGGTTTTTGTTTTTATTCAACCGGCATACCAAACTCAATACGTTTCTTCTTGATTTCTTCATCAATCAGAATTGAGTAATCGATGATTGTCTCTCTGGAATCAACCTTATCGTTGATTACTTTTCTTATGGCATTTGAGATGTGTCTTCCTGTGAAGTATCCACCTGGCACTTCTCTTATACCAACTGTGTTGTCCCACTGCTCACTTAATACTTTGATATCATCTGCGCTCCAGGAAAGATTTTCGAATGCATCCCTGTTTGCTGTTGCATATCTTGCAGATGAACCAAGGAGTGCCTCGATCTCTCTACCGAATCTTACCTGTGTATCAGCATTTGCCCACCACTTCATGAACTCCCATGAATTTTGTCTGAGCTCTTCATCCTCTGTTGCGATCATCATTGTTGCGGTTCCTGTGATGAAGTCTGATCTGTCGATATATTTTTTACCGTTTGCATCTACTCTCTCGGTTCCCGGGATCAGTGTGAAGTCCCAGAGGCCTCTTATTTCAGGAGCTGAAACCATAAGTGTGTTGTAGGTTGAATATGGTGCTACACCTATTGGCATTTCTCCTGCACGGAATCTGCTTACAAAGTCATAGATAGTTGGGATTCCATAGTCGTTAAAGTATCTTACGTAGTCATCGAATGCCTTTACTCCGGCTTCGGTATTAACCGTTGTCTTTGTTCCCGCCTCGTTGTACATGTCTCCGCCATACTGGTAAAGTAGTGAGAAGTACATTGAAAGGTCAGGCACATTTGACATGATCGATGTTGACGCTGCTGCAGCTCCGCTACTTCCTGCTGCTGTCGGGATACCGATTGAAAGGTTATTTCCCTGAATCGTAGGAAGCATCTCGATCAGCTCTTTCCATGTCTGTGGTGTTTCAAGCTCAAGCTCTTCCAGTACATCTTTTCTATAGAACATTACGTTGAAGCCCTGTGTCTCCGGAATACCGTAAATATGTCCGTCAAGTCTATACTGTTCATATGAACTCTCTGAATAGTGAGATAAAACTTCTTCCCATCCATCAAACTGTGTTATATCCTCTGCTGCACCTCTGAGGGCGTAGTTTACAGGCTGATCGGCACCAACTGATAAAACTACGTTTGGTCCTCGTCCTGCAAGTACTGCGTTAAGGAGTGCGCCGGGATCTACAATCTCTACGTTTACCTTTACTCCTGAATTTGGAGTAAAATCATCATCAACCATGGACTTAAGGATTGTTCCCTGGTCTCTACCTGTGAGTACCCAAACCTTTACTACTTTATCGCTTGAGTTCTCATCGTAAACATCACCAACTGAGTTATAGTCCACAAAGAATGATGCGATGAAAGACTTTACTTCATGGCCTGCTTTAGTAAAGAAGTTGGCCTTATCTTTTTTTACCTTGGCATCAGTTCCTGAAATCACCAGGTAATCCACATCAAGCTTTGTTTCACTCATCTTAAGAGATGCTGTACCAAGAGCTGTTATGTTGTCCTTGAATGTAACAAACTCTGTTGTGATCTTTTGAGGCTTTTCTATAAATCTTTCAAGCTGCTGGGCGATAGTCTGCGCTGTTGCGATGTTATCTGCTTTCTGTCCGGAGTAAGCAACCATATCATCAACGATCTTGTAAAGTCTTTTTGCTTCAAGATCCATGGCCCTCATAATTTCCGGATATGTTGTATCAATATGATAATCTCTGTACACATCAGGTCTTGCACCTGTGTATACCAGAATTCTTCTGTATATCTGATTCAGTCTGTAAGTTGAATCTTCCATTTCCTCAAGGATTGCACCCATACCGCCAAGAGTTGCCTCTAGTCTTACGTTGTGTGTTCCTTTTGTCAGATAGAACTTATAAGGATTTCCCTCTGCATCTGAGAGTGTCATTGAGTCCCAGTCATTGCTATAGGCAAAAGAGATTTCTTCAAGTTCTTTAAATGGAATCTTTCCATCTATGAGTACGCTTCTGTTTGATACAGAGCCTCTTGCATAGTTCTGTCTTGCCTTGACTGTGATGTTGTAATATCCATCTTCAGGTACTTCAAAGTTCCATTCGATCCACTGTCCGGAAGCTCTCCAGGCCTCACCGCCTACGTAGTTAAGGACTGTTGTTGTAACACTGTTTGGAACTGTTGTAGGTGATGATCTGTCATATTTTGCATAAAGTGAAGATTCTGACCTTAATGTTGAATCCTCGCCCTGAACTACTTCAAGATAAGTTTTTGCAGCTTCTGTTCCTTCGCTGCCCTGATTGCTTGCGATATACTGCTCGTAGCTCGGTGTTTCTTTTACTCCACAAAGCTCAACCCTTGAAAGGACCATAGGTTCATTGTCTGCTACAAATGTCAGAGTGTTGTCACCTTTTTCAAAGTAGAAAACATAAGGCTCAGCTACGAATCCCATGTCATCTCTAAAGAATGCACTCTGCCAATCGAAGTACTCAACCTGCCTTGGACGGATCTCATTTCCCTGGTTATCTATCTTTTTCTCTCCACCGTCCATCCACATTCTGGTAAAAGAAATGTTTCTTGCATCTTCAAATGGAATCTCGCCGTTTACCAAAACAGTTCTCTCTGCAGGAACGCCTCTGGATTCCGGTATGTAGTAGTCGATATCTATCTGATACATTCCGGCCGTTGGAACATTTACATTCCATGTGATCTCTGAACCGGTTCCTGTGAAAACGCCATCTCTTGATGCAACTGATTCTTTGTGCACCTCACCTGTTGACTGATAATCAAAAAGGCTGACTTCCACGTTTTCCTGTGGATAAGCATCTTTTGCATGTTCATTTATATATCCGGTGTAGGCACCAACTCTTTCCATGCCTTCAATTTCTTCGGTAAGATCGGCATCTGCATATTTGGCACTGAAGTCTTCGATTTTTCTGCTTGAAAGACCAATGCATATGCATACTATAACTGCCAGGATTCCCACAACTATTAAAACTTTTTTAAGTGTTTTGTTCATGTTTTTAGTCCCTATTTTTACAGTTATTATTCTTGAGCAAATACCCAGAAAGCCGGCTTAGGCTCGTAATTTCCATCAAAAAGCAATGGGCATTGTTTTTGCTCTTTATTGCTTCCACCGCCTACATTTGATCTGAACTGAAGCCATGAAAGCGTATCTATTGTTCCCCAGAAAGTCATGCCTGTTATGTTCACACCTGAGTTCTTGGCAGATTGAAGAGAATAATACATGAGGTTGTAGATCTTTCTTTGTTTCTCATACTCTTCTTCCATAGCTTCAGGGCTTCCATCATAACCATCTGTAGCTCTTAAATCCCACTCTGTAACCTGAACTGCTCCTACGACTTTTCCGTAAGCCTTTATTGATGTTTCCATCTCAGCTGCTGAAGGGCCTTCCATACTGTAATGTCCCTGCATTCCCATGGCTGAAATCCTTGTTCCTTCGCCCGGAGCTCCTTCATTTTCCTTTATCTTCTCAAGAAGCTTGATGATTCCTTCTCTCTTTTTGGCATCGCATTCGTTATAGTCGTTGTAGTAAAGCTCAAGGTCGGCAGGTGCATATTTGTTGGCATATTTAAAAGCATTTATTATGAAGTCTTCATTCTGATATACATGCCACCAGCTTGAATTGCCGCCGTGTCTGTCTTCCAAAAGATCCTCTTCAGGTCTTTCTGTATCGGTTCTGTAAGTTCCGGTTGAATCTGACACTGCTTCGTTTACAACATCCCATCCATAGAAGAGATCTTTGTAAGGGCTGCCCTCGCCTGTGAAATGTGTAAGGACTTCTCTTATGTACCACTCAAGTCTTTTGTCCATTTCTTCGGCTGTCACATAATCTTTTGTCTTGTCGTAGTCCACATGGAAGAACCACTCCGGTGTCTGTGAATGCCACAAAAGAACATGGCCTCTTACCTTTATCTGTCTGTCAGGATTTGCTTCGTTCCATTTAAGTATCTTATTAAGGATCTTTTCTGGATTAGTGTAATTAAGAACAGGAACTGTAATTGTTTCACCGTTTAGTTCTGCCTCTTTTGTTCCCGGACATTTACTTACGCTGTATCCGAAAAGTGAATCGGGTTTTAATTCATTTCCGAGGGTAACTGCATTAAAGTGAGTTGTTACCAGATCCCAAAGTTTTGAGTCCCAGGGTTCTTTTCCGGTTATGGCACATCCGATCCGGCATCCCATCTTTTTTTCTACTGCATCGCGAAGCGCCGGTATTTCTTTTGCCACATCTTGCTTTTCTGTACTCATCTGTGTACTTCCTTCTATATTCGTATCTTCTTTTGCAGATGCTTCTGTATTTGATGCTTCTTGTGTCTGTGCTTCCGCACCTGACTCTATATTTGATTCTATGTTGGATTCTATGCTGGATTCTGCTGAAGATGCAGCTGTACTGCTCACGCTGCCGCAGGCCGATGTTGACATCATTACGGCTGCCAGAGCCATCACTGCCAGATACTTCCCCTTTACCATCAACTTTCCTCCCCGCTTTCTAGTAATCACTTTTTGCTAAAACATATTAAAGTTGACAATGTATAGCATATAGGCTACAGGCCTGACTCGCTTACCAGTTGTTGCCAGACGACATTCAGATATTGCGATTAGGTGACAGAAATTGCCCTTCATTTTTTGTGCATTATTCACAATTGGCATAGGGATGTTCTAGAATGTATTATCTAATATGAGCAGAAAAGAATAGAGAATAGCAATTTTTGAGAAGTCTTGATAATCATAAAATGTTATCATAATTTATGAATTATTCGTAAAATAGTATCTGAAATAAGAGAGGTTACAGCTATGCCACCTAGGAAAGACCCAGCGGTTAAGCTTGAATATTATCAACAGAATACCGATTACAAAACACGAGTAATGGTTAACAATGTTGAAAAACAGATTTTTCCAAAAGATAGTGCGCTTCGTATCTGGTACAACGAACTTTCATGCGACTATTCATCTCATTGGCACAATGCTTTGGAGATCATCTCTCCCATTGAGAATTATTATGATGTTGAGATTGATGGCGTTTCACACCATGTAATGCCCGGCGAGATCATTATCGTCCCACCCAGGAAATCTCACGCTCTTCATGCGCCCAAGACAGGATGCAGATATGTATGCCTTTTTGACATTGACTTTTTTTCATCACTTCGAGGCTACACAAGCCTTATTCAGTTGCTTCAGGAATGCATTCACATCACACCTGAAAACTATGCACCTATTTATAATGAAATATATGACAGCTTTTCTCTGATCTGGCAGGAATACTTCCAAAAAACAGAATTCTATGAGTTCTCGATTTATTCACACCTCTTCCAGATCATGACAATGCTTTCAAGATATCACCTCAGTAAGATCAATCTCTTTACCGAGAGCACTCCGGTTAAGAGGAATGAGTATTTTGAAAAACTCAATTCTGTCATCGACTATATTGATAACAATTATGTATATGACATTACCCTTGAAGATGCTGCTGCCCTCAGCGGCTTTTCAAAGTTCCATTTTTCAAGGCTCTTCAAAGAATACATGAACTGCACCTTCTATGACTACCTGATAAATCAGAGGATCAAGGCCACAGAAGTTCTTTTGACTGATGACCGCCTCTCAATTACAGATATTGCGCTGCAGGCAGGCTTTTCAAGTATTTCTACCTTTAACAGGACCTTCAAGCAAAAGAAGGGCTGTACTCCTGGCGAATACCGCGCCCTCTACTCCGGTGGCCTCGGCCGAGAACGCGGAGATGTAAGCGCCAAATAAGTTGTAGGATTGTGTATTTTTACTCACTACTCGTTGTCGTGATTTACTAAAATTCAAAACAGATAAATGTCTCCTTTCATGCTTATTCAGAGCAGTCGACATTTATCTGTTTTTTCATTTTGTAAATCATCTCCGCCTGCGTATGATTCGTAAAAATGCGCAATCCATACTATCTATTTGTGAAATTCTGAGCTGTCAGAATCGCATCCTTATCTCGTAAATTCCCATGAGTAAACCTGATATCCTTCGCCTTCGAAAACAAAGAATACGTTATGCATACCGGTTACTTTTTCATCAAGATCATAGTGAACTACTACAGGCTCTTTTGAGTCTACCGATACAGGAACAACTATAGCTTCATCAGATGATGGGGTGTCAAGGCAGATTCTTATAGAGCCCTTTCCACTTCCAAGTACTTTAACGTCAACTGCGCTCGCACCGCCATTTCCAAACTCAACTCCTGAAAGGCTTGTCCATGATCCGTTCTGGATTCCTGTGAGGATCATCTCACCTGAACCATACTTTTTAGCAACATCGCCATACTGTGTAGTCTTGATATCAGCGCAGTTGCTCATGGTTACTGCAGGAATTTCTTTATATGGATCAAAGGCTTTTGTCTGGTCAACGCCATGTCTTGTGCCTATACTGGCTGTTGGTTCAAGGTCTCCGCCCAGCATCAGGCTGTCGATATTTGTGCTTCTGTATCCCTGAAGGATTCCCATTTCTTTTTCAAGAATTCTTGAATGGTATGTGATATACCACTGTCCGTCAAATTCAAACATGCAGTGATGGTTGTTTCCACCCTGACCAAAGAACACCTGAGGATTCTTAAGAACGGCGTGGGCCGGTTCAAAAGGTCCCATAGGAGAATCTGACTTCATTGTCACTATTTCTCCCTGTGAGAAGCCAAGTTCAGACTCTGCTCCCTGTGGCACATCAAAGTTAGAACAATATGAATAGTAGTAAACTCCGCCAATTTTGTTTATTCCTGAATCCTCAAACAGATATGGCACATTCTCGATTGGCTTTGGATCACCATCGATGCTTATCATGTCTTTTCCTAGTTTTGCAACTCTTGCTGTTCCCGGATTTGAAGCTTTTTCCTTACAAGGAACTCCTCCGCCAAAATAGATATAGGCTTCTCCGTCATCGTCCATAAGTACAGCAGGATCAAAGAGCCATGTTACTTCCGCACATGTAGGCGTATCTCTTGAAATCAGTGGGCCATTTAAAGGATCTGTAAATGGTCCAACCGGGCTGTCTGCTGTGAGAACAGCGATTCCGTTACCATTATTTGCAAAATATAAAAAGAACTTATCCTTGCCATCTATTTTCTTGTAAGCTGCTGCGGGCGCCCATGAATTAGCTCCCCAGGAAGCTGCTCCCTTTGTTCCTGCAGCATAAATAGTCCCATGGTCTGTCCAGTTAACAAGGTCCTCTGAAGACACCACATTAATTGTATTTATATTGCTATAAGTATTCTCTTTTACTGTTCCATCAACATTGTAAGAAGGCTTATCTCCTGTCATGTAGATATAAACTCTATCACCATAAACAAGGGCATATGGATCTGCCCCAAATCTCTGTACCATAATTGGATTGTGTTCTGTAATCTTCTTGTAGCTTTTCATAATCTCCACTCTATCTAATACTTCCATCGAAATTTCCCCCGCCATCTCAGTATTCGCAAAAGATGGCATCTCTCCCTCATAATATCCACAACCTCCAAGAAGCAATAGCGCAAAAGTAGCAATAATTAGGTGTATAAGAGGATTCCCGGTTTTTATCGATTTAAACCAATGCATAGCCATGCCCCATTGCTTCTTTAGAGTTTGTCAAAAGAAAATATATCGAATTTAACAGGTTCAAAGCCACCAAAAAGTTGCTGATTTTGTTTCAGTAATTGCGGAAGTCCCCAATTTAGCAAGCTTTACGCAGTGTGTAGCAATATTTGATTGGAAGGCAAAGCCGAAAAAATAGAAAATTACGGTAGGGTATAAACATTATTATTATGTATTGGGGAGATTATAAAATGCTTAGAAAAACACGCGTAGAAAACGGGCTTGTTAATGGCCTTCCGGGCAATGACCCGAGGGTAACTGTTTACCGAGGCATTCCTTTTGCTGAAGCACCTATTGGGGAAAATCGTTTCAAGGCTCCACAGCCATGTAAAGACTGGGAGGAACCTCTTGATGCCTTTGAATTTGGGCCGATCTCATATCAGGATACTCCCGGAACCGGAGACGGACTCTACGACAGAGAATGGCACGTAGATCCTGACATTGCCAAGTCCGAGGACTGCCTGTATTTAAACATCTGGACACCAGCCAAAAGAGCTGATGAGAAGCTTCCTGTTTTAGTATGGTACTACGGCGGCGGATTCCAGTGGGGTTACACCGCTGAAATGGAATTTAACGGAGAAGCTCTTGCAAGAAAAGGAATCGTTGTAGTCAGCATAGCCTACAGACTTGGATGCTTTGGCTTTTTGGCTCACAAAGAGATAACAAAAGAAAATCCTGATGCTCCTGCAAACTTTGGTCTTCTTGACCAGAAGGCAGGCCTTCACTGGGTTAGCAGAAATATTTCTTCTTTTGGCGGAGATCCTTCAAAGATCACAATAGCAGGTCAGTCTGCCGGCGGATCAAGCGTTATGCACCAGCTTACTCACGATGGCAACCGTGACATTATTAAGGGCGCTGCCATTTTTAGCGGGATTATCAGACATGTAAACGCAGAAGATGATATATTCAGGCCCCTTAATCTTGAACAGGCCGAGGACCTTGGCGAGAAATTCTTTGAATCTCTCGGCGTAAAAGATCTTGAAGAAGCAAGAAAGCTTACTTCCAAGGAGCTTCTTGACGGATACAACAGATTTATCAAAGACCATCCCAGAATGTATCCAATTGTGGATGGCAAGTTCTGTACAGGGGATCCTGTTGAGAGATTTGTTAAAAGGGATTGCGCAGACGTTCCTGTTATCTCAGGAAACACTGCAGATGAGTTTACAATTGACGGAATCAGTATGGTTGAGTCCTCTGTAAAGAGCGCATTTACTGATGCAAATAAAAATGATGCAGGTCAGAAGTTCTACTACTACAGATTCAATCCCGATATTCCAGGTGATGGACACAAGGGTGATGCTTATCCCGGAACCTTCCATTCATGCGATCTGTGGTTCTTCTTTGACACACTTGGAATGTGCCACAGACCTTACAAGGGAAGACATTTTGATCTGGCAGACCAGATGAGCAGCTATTTTGCAAACTTTGTAAAGACAGGTAACCCGAATGCAGAAGGTCTTCCTGTTTGGGAGCCTTATAAGACCTCATCTCCTCACGAGATGGAGTTTCTTGGCAGAGGCGCTACGCCAAAACTTGAGGGCGGCATAAGACAGAACAGCCGCAATCAGGCAGTAAATCCTTATCTTCCTTCATGGGAATATATCCCGGATGGCGAGCCTTACGTATTTGGCGACAGAGTTTACGTATATGGATCACACGATCTGTATCAGGGCGAAACCTTCTGCCTAGGTGATTACGTATGCTGGTCAGCACCTGTTAAAGACCTTGGCAACTGGAAATATGAAGGCGTGATTTATCCAAAGACAGCTGACCCACTTAACCCTGACGGACATATGTGCCTCTATGCACCTGACATCACAGTGGGTCCTGATGGCAGATATTATCTGTACTATGTTCTTGATAAAGTCTGTGTTGTATCTGTTGCTGTAAGTGATACACCTGCAGGACCTTTTGAGTTCTACGGATATGTGCACTATGAAGATGGTACAAAGCTTGGCGACAAGGAAGGCGATGAGCCACAGTTTGACCCGGGCGTATTAACTGAAGGGAATGAGACATATCTTTTCACAGGCTTCTGCGGACAAGGCGATAAGTCAAGACATGGTGCAATGCTCACAGTCCTTGATAAGGATATGCTCACAATAAAAAAAGCTCCCGAGTTTATTGCTCCCGGCAATTGCTACAGCGAAGGTACAGGCTTTGAAAAGCACGCTTTCTTTGAGGCACCTTCTATCAGAAAGCATGATGACACCTACTATTTTGTTTACTCTTCAGAAGTTATGCATGAGCTCTGCTATGCTACTTCAAAGAGCATTTACGGACCATACACCTATGGCGGTGTTATTGTAAGTAACTGTGATCTTCATATCGACAGCTATAAAAAGGCTGACGAAGCTACAGCTTATGGTGCCAACAACCACGGCAGCATTGTGGAGATTGACGGCGATTGGTATATCTTTTACCACAGACATACAAACGGAACCTGGTTCAGCAGACAGGGCTGCGCTGAAAAGATCCACTTTGAAAGCGACGGATCCATCAAGCAGGTTGAGATCACTTCCTGCGGACTTAACGGCGGACCGCTTTCTGATGTTGGTGAATATCCGTCATATATAGCTTGTAACATATTCACTAATGACCATAAAATATATGTTGAAGCAAACGCCCCTAGAGTTGTACAGGAAGGCGGCGACAACACACCAAACAATGGCTACATCAAGGATATCGTGGATGGCACAACCATTGGATTTAAGTATTTTGAGTTAAAGGATGCAACAGGTCTTCGTATTAAGACCCGAGCATATTTTAGCGGTACATTTGAAGTAAGAACATCTCTGGATAGTGAGCCTATATGCAGCATCAGTGCTCATGGTTCAAATATCTGGACTGCATTTGAAGGCTCTTTTGCCAAGGTAAGCGGAACATATCCGCTCTATCTCACATACAAGGGCACAGGGAATTGTTCACTTGCTTCTATAGAAATTTTGCATTCTTAAATCAAAAATTCAAGAGTGTAGAAATATATTCATTGATTTACAAGGAGTTTGTTATGAAAAGAAAAAAATTATTGACCTTACCTCTTATTCTGGCTCTTTTGACAGGGTGCGGAGCGCCTGCTGCACAGCCTGCTTCCGGAAATGCAGGTAATGAAGCTGCCAGCAATGGTGCAGAAACTGCCACTGAGCAGGCATCAGTAGAATCCTCAGATGCAGCGGCATCTACTACTGAAGTAAGTGCGAATGCGGCAAACGACGCTTCTGCAGAGGCAAGCAACGAATCAACAGCCGACGATGTAACTGCAAAACCAGAACCAGCAAAGGACAAATACGATATGCGAGATATCACACCAACAGATCTTGTTGCAGAGATGAAAACAGGATGGAACCTGGGAAACACATTCGATTCCTTCGGAACTTCAGGCGTTGAAGCCGAGACCTATTGGGGCAACCCAAAGACAACAAAAGAGATGATCGATGCTGTTAACGAAAAGGGCTTTGACTGCATAAGAATCCCTGTGACATGGGCTGACCATTTAGGCGCAGCACCTGACTATACCATCGATGAAGCTTGGTTTGACAGGGTTGAAGAAGTTGTAAATTATGCTCTTGATGACAATATGTACGTTATCATCAATTCTCACCACGAAGAGGAATGGAGAATTCCTGATGATGCCCACATCGATGCCGTAGATGAAGAAGTAAAAGCTATCTGGGTTCAGATTGCAAACAGATTTGAAAAATACGGCGACCACCTCATTTTTGAAGGCTTAAACGAGCCCCGAGTAAAGGGCGGCACAAACGAATGGAGCGGTGGAACAGGTGAAGGCAGAAAGTGCCTGGACAGACTTAATCAGACTTTTGTAGATGCTGTTCGTTCAACAGGTGGCAACAACGAAAAGAGACTTGTTCTCATTACAAGTTTTGCATCATCCCACGTTATTCCTACCATTGGAAGCATGAAGATTCCTGAGGATGACCATCTTGCTGTTTCAATCCACGCATATACACCTTATGACTTTACTTACTCTGCATCCGGCAATTCCTATGACACCTGGGACGGTTCCCACAAGGGAGATATTGCCGGTGTAATGCAGGATCTTCAGAGAATCTTTGGAGTTAAAGGCATTCCGGTACTCCTTACAGAGTATGGCGCCGAAGACAAAAATGGAAATACTCAGGAAGTATGCAACTGGGTTACAGAATATCTTACAAGAGCAAAAAAGGCTGGCATCCCATGCTTTTGGTGGGACAACGGTCTCTTCGAATCAGGCAATGAGCACTTCGCTATCTTCAACAGAAATGACTGCTCATGGTACAGAGAAGACGTTGCAGACGCCATAATGGCTGTATACAACGAAGAAAAATAAATGGACCTTGGGGACGGGGTTTGTGGTCCATTTACTCAAGTGCGGTATAATATACGAAAATGGACCACCAACCCCGTCCCCATGGTCCATTACTTGTATTCTCTCAGGATATCAAGTCCCAATAGCAGTGCTTTTTCATGTGAATCCGCTCCAAAGTCTCTTGCATCGTACTCATGGACATTTGCAAGTGAATCGGCTGTAAACAGGAATTGTCCGAAGCTTGCGCCTCGCTTTCTGCAGCATGCTGCAAGAGCAGAGCACTCCATCTCTACTACGGAACAGCCTTCATCCAATCGGTACTTCACCATATCTTTTGTCTCTCTGAAAAAGCCATCAGTAGTCCAGGTTGTGCATGTCTCAAAAGGAAGTCCGTGCTTGGCAAAAGTTTTCTCGATAACACCCTTTGGTTCTTCATCAAGCTCAATGTACCTTGAGGGCAGAAGATAATGATAAGATGTTCCCTCTGCCCTAAGCGCCTTGGTTGGGACAAGAAAAGCATTTTCCGGTATCTTAGCCAATACTCCGCAGGACCCTACTGCTATTACTTTCTTGCAGCCGCAGCTTACCAGAGTATCCAGGACCTGTGTTGATGATGCTGCGCCTATCGGGGATTGCACAAGGCAGATATCTTCATTTTCTTCGTGAAGCACATATATCTGGATATTGTGAGATACTGTGATCAGCTCTTTTACCACTTCAGCCTTCTTCTCCCTGGCATACCTATGGACCACATCTCCAAGGAAAGCAAACAGACACTTTTCAGGTAATGCTACTTCTTCCAAGTCATGATCTGGGGCGATGACCTCCGGTGAAAAATCGTCATATTCCAGTATTGGTATCTCGTTTTTTATAATCATGCGTTTCCTCCTGTCTCAAATATGTTCGCCATGATGATCTCGTCTCTGTAGGTTCCGTCCTTTAGCTTGAAAGCTCTTGGATTCATCCCGTATTCCTTGAATCCCATCTTCTTGTACATATGCCTGGCTCTGTCATTGTCAGAGAAAACTCCCAGCTCTACCTGCTCAAAGCCATTTGCTTTCGCCTGCTCAAGCGCGGTCTTCATCATGAAACTTCCAAGTCCCATTCCTGTGTACATCAGGCGAATAGACATTCCAAGATATGCGCGGTGAAGATATTTTACATGTGGCCTAATGAGCGTTATTCCAAGATCTCCAATCAACTCATCTCCGAGATAAGCGCTTACCATGAAGTCTCTGTCGCTTTCTGCAATACTTCCAAGTATCTCTTTGATTCTCTCAAGATTGAATGGACCATCTTCAGGTTCCCTCGCCATAAAATGCGTCTCAGCTGAAACTGCCTCCCTGTGAAGTTTTACCTTCATTGCATCCTCAGGACCTGCACTCTTTATAGTTACTTCTCGTCCATCAGGTAAAAGAAATTTCTGCTCTTTTATTCTCATAGCCACCTCCATAAGTTTTTATATTTTTTGAAATAAAATAAGCCTCATCAAACTATCGCTTGATGAGGCCATGCATACTATTTAGGTTTAAAGCACTATCTATGCCTTACAAATAATCCTATCCTCATCACACATATCAAAAACAGACCCCTGAATCACATTCACGGATGTCAAATTGACTATATTCATTGTGACGAGATTAAGTCTTATCATATTGTTCCTCTTTCTGAAAAATTATTAGTTGTTAGTATAATTGACAGAAAACTTAATGTCAACCGTTTTGTTGTTACGAAATTATTTTGATGTTATCGTCTTACCGTCAATCAATGGATACAACCAGTCATTAAGCTCACGGAATCTATAACCGGTTGATTCAGCTTTTTTGGTATTAAAACTTAGTGTATCTTCAAGACCATT
The DNA here is from genome assembly GCF_000420825.1 of Butyrivibrio sp. AE2015. Lineage (GTDB taxonomy): Bacteria > Bacillota > Clostridia > Lachnospirales > Lachnospiraceae > Butyrivibrio. The sequence goes on from NZ_ATVR01000002.1 coordinate 89,226, forward strand.
ATATGGGGCTTCATCCCCATGACTACTTATCACAGCACTTTTGCCGAAACGTTTCTCTATATGATCAATGATATCTGAAATCTTGACAGTTTCTTTTGAACAGCCATTTACCGGACCTGGTACAAAATGATCAGCCAGATATGCGATGAAGTCACCGGCATCTTTTTCATATATGAATGACATCTCCTTGTCAAGATCATCAACATTCATCGGCTTTTGATCTCTTATGTGCTCTATATAGAAATCCAATCTTCCGGTGTAATCATTCTCCCCCATAACAATCGGATATCTGACAAAAGAAATATTGGCAGGGTCCATATACTCAAATACTGCTCTTTCTGCCTGCCTCTTTGACTCTCCATAGTTCTGTATCCTATCAATCCAATGAAGTTCATATTCTTCAGCTTTAAATTCATCTTCCACAATCTCAGCGTGATCTTGAAAATAAACAGAACATGTAGACATCTGTATATATCTGTCACAGCTTACGTTTTCCAAAAGCGCCTTTACATCATTGGAACTGTAGGCAATTTTATCTACTATCAAATCAAAATGTTGTCCATCCAAAGCGGCTTTGACACTTGCCCCATCCGTCCTATCCATTACAACATAGTCTACGGAACCTTCAAAAATCGGTTTTGAATTACCTCTTGTCGCAATTGTAATTTCATGTCCATTTTTGAGCAATGTATTAACCATAGGTATCCCAAAATATCTCGTTCCACCAACAACAAGTATTTTCATATCATTCTCCTTCAGCATTTGCTTATATAATGTGCTATTTATCATATATTCTGAAGAAACTCCACATTAGCATAAAACTTAAAAGCCGCCAGGGCTTTGGCTCTGACGGCTTTAGATATTAGTTATATTTACTTTCCTGTCCGGAGGAACCGATTCTTACGAGAGCTCTGTAGAGCTTGGCTTCTGCACGGATACGTGTTTCTTTATCAAGCTGCTGGTTCTTAAGAGCTTCTTCAGCTTTTGCCTTAGCAGCTTTAGCACGATCTACATCGATGTCTTCGCTCCACTCCCACGTAGTAGGAAGAACTCTGACTTCTCCGTTCATAACCGAAAGCATTCCACCGATACAGGCAGCCTTTCTTTCCTGGCCGTCGTCCATGGTCACTTTGGCAGTTCCCATACCAATAGCAGTACAGTAGTTGGTGTGGCGAGCAAGAATCTCCACATCACCATCTATTGTACGGAGCAGTATTTTCTGAACTTCACCTTCAAATTCCAGACCATCCAGGGACACAACCTGTAAATGATAAGAAGTGGACATAGGTTACTCCTTTGCTATTACTTGTTAGCTTTTGCTTTCTCGAAGACTTCATCAATAGTTCCTACAAGAAGGAATGCACTCTCAGGAAGATCATCGCACTCGCCATCAAGGATCATCTTAAAGCCTCTGATTGTCTCTTTAAGAGGAACGTATTTTCCAGGAAGACCTGTGAACTGCTCAGCAACTGAGAAGCTCTGTGACAGGAAGTTCTGAACCTTACGAGCTCTGTAAACAGTAAGCTTATCCTCTTCTGAAAGCTCATCCATACCCATGATAGCAATGATATCCTGAAGTTCACGATATCTCTGAAGCACCTGCTGAACTCCCTTAGCTACTTCATAGTGCTCTTTTCCTACGATATCAGGAGAAAGAATACGGCTTGTTGAATCAAGAGGATCTACGGCCGGGTAAATACCCTTAGATGCGATATCTCTTGAAAGAACGGTTGTAGCATCAAGGTGTGTGAATGTTGTAGCAGGAGCAGGGTCAGTAAGGTCATCGGCAGGCACGTATACAGCCTGAACTGATGTGATTGAACCCTTCTTTGTAGATGTGATACGCTCCTGAAGAGCACCCATTTCTGTAGCCAATGTAGGCTGATAACCTACGGCTGAAGGCATACGTCCAAGAAGCGCTGAAACCTCTGAACCAGCCTGTGTGAAACGGAAAATATTATCAATGAATAAAAGCACATCCTGATTTTTTACATCACGGAAATACTCAGCCATTGTAAGTCCGGAAAGACCAACTCTCATTCTGGCTCCCGGTGGCTCATTCATCTGTCCATAAACCAGGGCAGTTTTATCAATAACTCCACTTTCCTTCATTTCTCCGTAAAGGTCGTTTCCTTCACGAGTACGCTCACCAACGCCGGTGAATACTGAAATACCACCGTGTGCCTTAGCAACGTTATTGATCAGCTCCATGATAAGTACGGTCTTACCTACTCCGGCACCACCGAACAAACCAATCTTACCACCCTTAGCATAAGGGCAGATAAGGTCAACGACCTTGATACCTGTCTCAAAGATTTCTGTAGCAGGAACCTGATCCTCATAAGCAGGAGCCGGACGATGGATTGCCCATCTCTCTACTCCTTCAGGTGCAGGCTGATTATCTACAGGTTCTCCAAGAAGGTTGAAAATTCTTCCTAAGCACTTGTCACCAACCGGTACAGTGATTGGGCTTCCTGTGTCTACGGCATCAACGCCACGAACAAGTCCGTCTGTGGAGCTCATGGCTACGCAACGAACTACGTCATCGCCGACCTGCTGCGCAACTTCTGCAACAAGTTTGCGGTCTTCGATCATAATTTCTATGGCATTGTGAAGATCAGGAAGTTCACCCTCTTTGAAGCGGATGTCAAGTACAGGACCTGTAACCTGTATTACCTTTCCAACATGATTTTCACTCATTGTTAAACTCCTTAATTTTTAATTTGTTCCAAAATATTAACTAGTGGAAGTTCTGCTCTCGTGCTACTGTTACTAGTCAGAGGAAGTTCTGCTCTCAGCTGCAAAGCAGCTTCGCCAGAACAAGCTTCACACTAAGCTCGATTATCATCTCGCTAAGTGTTCAGCTTTCTGCTCCAGCAACAATCTCAGTAATTTCCTGAGTAATGCTTGCCTGACGGGCTCTGTTATAGTACAAGCTCAAGTTATCGATCATCTCTTCTGCATTGTCTGTAGCTGCTTCCATAGCTGTTCTACGAGCAGCAAGCTCTGAAGCATAAGAAATATTGATACTTGAATATAGTATTCCTGCCAGATACTCTGGAACAATCTCATTGAACACTGTCTCACTGTCAGGTTCATATAGTATCAGGTCTTTTGCCTTTCCATCTTTTTCCAGGTTTTCAGATTTCAAATCTGAAAGAGGAAGAAGCGATGTGGATGTAGGTACCTGAGACAACATGGACACGAAGTTTGTGTAGCACAGGAAAACGTGTCCGAAGCCATCGCCACCATATGATCCGCAGATAAGCTTTGCTACCTGGAAACAGTCTGAAATGTTTACCTTGGCAACTTCGGCGTATTCCTCTGTGAGGATAGGCACATTTCTATGCTTAAAGAACTCCACAGATTTTTTACCGATAGGGAGAACTGTTACATTATTCTTGTCCTTGATCTCAGCTTCAACAAATTTAAACAGGTTTGAGTTGTATCCGCCTGCAAGACCTCTGTCTCCGGCAATTACAACATACAGCCATCTGTCATTTCCACTCTTGGTGTAAATTGAACGGAAATCGTTATTTCCGTTGGCTATATCTGTAAGTGTTGCAAGCATTGTCTCAAGATAAGGTTTCGAATTATCAGCTCTCTCTTTAGCTTTACGAAGCTTTGAAGCTGCAACCAGCTGCATTGCTTTCGTTATCTGCATTGTGCTCTGGACGCTTTTTATTCGGAGTTTAACAGCTTTCATTGATCCAGCCATTTAGTTTTCCTCCTGATTATTTTCTCTTTAAAAAGTTTTCAGTATAAGCGTTCAGTGTCTCTTTAAGCTTTTCTTCTGTTTCAGCTTCAAGCTTTCCGCTCTCACGGATCTCGCGCATAGCTGCGATTCCGGTAGGATTGCTATCAAGGAATTCATAAAGTCCGGCTTCATATTCTGCAACATCAGAAGCAGCAACCTTGATAAGAATATTGTTGACAACAGCATAAAGAATAGCTACCTGCTTTTCTACAGGAACAGGCTGATTCTTGTCCTGCTTAAGAACTTCAACAATACGTTCACCTTGAGCAAGACGTGCCTTGGTATCCTCATCCAGATCTGAACCGAACTGAGCGAAACTCTGAAGTTCACGATACTGTGAATATACAAGTTTAAGTGTACCGGCAACCTTCTTCATAGCCTTGATCTGAGCATTACCACCAACTCGGGATACTGAAATACCAGGGTTAACGGCTGGCATGATTCCTGAGTGGAAAAGCTCTGTCTCAAGGAATATCTGTCCATCAGTGATGGAGATAACGTTTGTAGGGATGTATGCTGATACATCACCTGCCTGTGTCTCAATAATAGGAAGGGCTGTAAGTGAACCTCCTCCATTTTCTTCTGAGAGTTTGGCAGCTCTTTCAAGAAGTCTTGAATGCAGATAGAAAACGTCTCCAGGATAAGCTTCACGTCCCGGTGGTCTTCTGATCAGCAAGGAGAGTGCACGGTAAGCTACGGCATGCTTGGACAAGTCGTCGTAGATACAAAGCACGTGTTTTCCTTTATACATGAAGTACTCACCCATAGCACAGCCTGTGTATGGTGAAATGTACTGCAGTGGGCTTGGTTCTGAAGCTGTAGCTGCTACAACGATTGTGTAGTCCATAGCTCCGCCCTTTTTAAGGTCTTCAACAAGAGCTGTTACTGTAGAACGTTTCTGTCCGATAGCAACATAAATACAGATAACATCCTTGCCCTTCTGGTTAAGGATTGTATCTATAGCAATTGTTGTCTTACCTGTCTGTCTATCGCCAATGATAAGCTCACGCTGACCTCTACCAATAGGGATCATTGAGTCGATAGCCTTGATACCAGTCTGGAGAGGCTCCTTAACCGGCTGTCTGGCAATAATACCAGGAGCTGGTGATTCAACTGGTCTATACTCTGTTGTTTCGATTGGGCCAGCTCCGTCGATTGGCTGACCAATGGCGTTAACAACACGTCCAATCATTTTTTCTCCTACAGGAACAGATACGACTCTTCCTGTACGCTTAACGGTTTGTCCTTCGCTGATTCCTACATCCTCGCCGAACAAAACCGCAGATACTACTGTTTCCTCGAGGTTCTGAGCCATTCCGAATGTACCATTCTCAAACTCCAAAAGCTCACCGGACATACAGTTCAAAAGTCCGCTTACACGTGCGATACCATCACCAACTGTAAGAACTGTACCAGTCTCATTCTGGATAATTGCATTCTGATAATTCTTTATCTGGCTTCGAATGACCTCGGATATTTTTTCTGGTTTTAGTTCCATATCATCCTCCGATATATTTTTTAGATGACTGTCTCATCGACTCTTCTGCGAAGCTCGGATAACCTTCCCTTTACTGTTCCGTCAAAGAGCTGTCCCTCAAGATCTACTCTCACGCCGCCAAGAACGCTGCTATCAACCTTCTGTCGTAGCAATACTTTCTTGCCGCTTATGTTCTCAAGTTTGGCCTTGAGAAGTGAAAGCTGAGAATCATCTAAGGCTACTGCCGTGGTAACAAGGGCATCAGCGATGCCGTGTTCCTCGTTGTAGCATCTTCTGTATCTCTTTTGACATGCAGAAAACTCTCTTAGGATTCCCTTCTCAATGAGAATCTTGATGAAGTTTAAAAGGTACTCCTGGCAACCATCACCAAGTGCCTGGTCAACCAGCTGAAGCCTTTCCTTCTTTGGGACTGAGGGTTCCGAGAGGAGTGTTACATAATCCGGATTCTCTTTGAAGATTCCGTTTATTACCTCCATTTCGCCCAATATTTCATCCGATAGGTTTGATTCCGCTGCCAGATCATATAGGCTCTGCCCATAAAGATCTCCAGCTTTACTCATAGTTTCTCCTTATTACCCCCTCAGCAGTAAATGCTTTCGGGCTGTTTTATTCCTTTATGCTCCAACTTGATTGATGAACTCATCAATAAGTTTCTTGTGATCGGCTTCGTTGATCTCTTTTTCAACAACCTTGCCTGCAATATCCATTGCAAGTGAGCCAATCTCGTCTTTGGCCTCGTTGACCGCCTTTTTCCTTTCCTGCTCAATATCAGCAGCCGCCCTGGCTTTGATGCCTGCTGCCTCTTCCTGTGCCTCTTTTACAAGGGCATCAGCTTTGCTCTGCGCCTCTTTCTGTGCGTCAGAAACAATCTTTGCAGCCTCAGCATGAGCGCTGGTCAGGCTATCTTCGTATTGATCTTTAAGAGAATCGGCTTCTTCCTTGGCCTCTCTAGCTTCCCTGATCGTCTTATCAGCAAGATTTTTTCTCTTTTCAAGAATGTCATTGATAGGCTTGAAAAGAAACTTCTTTATCAGGAACATCTGAATGAACAAGTTGATTATCGTTGCGATAAATGTCCAGGGAACCAATGTAACCAGCTCCTGCGTGTTTTCCGCAGAAAGCATCATTAGAGCCTGTAATTGCATATATATTCTCCTTTTAAAAAATTAGAGATTAGTTTAAGTATCCCATGAACATTCCAGGTGCAACGAAGATAAGAAGAAGACCTGTAACGAAACCGTAAATACCGGTTGTCTCTGCAACGGCACAACCAAGAAGCATAGTACTTGTTACATCGCCCTTACACTCAGGCTGACGTCCAATAGCTTCAAGAGCCTTAGAAACAGCAGTTCCTTCACCAATACCAGGTCCGATACCAGCTATCAGTGCACATCCAGCACCAATACCGCATCCTGCAAGTGCAATACCTTTTGCTAAAATCTGAAAATCACCCATGTTTTTTGCCTCCTAAAATATGGTTTTTTGATTTAATAAATGATTCAATATTTAGTTTTAAATTTTGCTTAGCCTTCTTCTGCCGCATTGGCGATGTACATGACGGTCAGCATACAGAAGATAAATGCCTGCATGCATCCTGAGAACCAGTCAAAATATACGCCTGTAATTGCCGGAATACCTACGCTAAGAATTGGTATGTTGGATAAGAAATTGCCAACAACACCGGGGATGAGTCCGAACAATGCTGCGGACGCAAGACCCAAAGCCCAATAGATAAGTCCGTCGATTACTACGCCTGAAAGGATATTTCCAAAGTGACGGCAAGCCATACTAACCGGTGTAGCAAGCTCTGACAAGATGTTAAATGGTGTCATAACTGCTATAGGTGTTGTGAATCCCTTTAAGTATCCGCCAACTCCATTGGTCTTGATCTTAGTAGCTGTGATCATGATGAAAACAACTACAGCCCAACCGGCTTCTGTCGATAAGTCTGCTGTAGGACTACGAAGCCCCACAAGGCTGATAAGATTTGATATTACACTTGTGGCAAAAAGAGCTGACACAAATGGTATCAATTTATCGAACTTATTGCCTCCAGTATTGTTACGGACAAAATTATTGCCCATTTCCACAAGCATTTCTGCAAATGCCTGTCGTTTGGAAATATTCTCAATGCGTAGGTCTCTTGTGAGGAAGATACACAATCCTGTGATAATTATCATTACAAGCCAGCTGACGATCAGCGTCTCTGTAATGTTAAAATCTCCAAGAATCGGAATTCCTGTGTGGATCGTATAGTATATCTTCGGTCCAACGACTGAGAAATCATTACTCATATCTTCGCCTTCAACCTCCTTTCCCCGCAGACAAAATCCCGCGTAGTTTGATTATGATGCTCGGGATGAAAAGCGGTGCAATTCCTGACACCAGGTTGAATACCGGCAAAACAATAGCAAGTATCACCCACAGGAACTGGAGCATGGTCCTATATCTATAGCTTACGCTCATAGTCCTTCTTGCTCTCTCTTCATCCGTTATAGATGCAACTTTTTGCACTGATACAGCCATCCAGAAAAAATTACCAACGGCCACTATAAAGCCGCCAATTCCACCTAAGATGACCTTTATATCAAATGGTGCCCAACTTGGAACAACCATGTGCAAAACATAAAACACTACATATATCACAAGAACCCCAACTGCTGTTCCTGCTGCAATTATCCCCGTTTCTTTCTTTACAGCATCCTGTAATTTCATACTTTCCTTTGTCTCCTGTCGAATTAAGTATCAGAAGTGTTTATTAAAATAAACTTCTGTACCGGATTTTTCTTTTTTCTTTTTCTCTTCCCTGTGAATCACTGCCAGATAAACTTTATAGGCAGTTGTCATAGATCCTCCCAGGCCCAAAATGAACCCCGGTATATAAACCCAAGCCCCGACCGAAAGTCTGGTGCATAGAAGATAACAGATGAATAAACACATAAGTAGTGGCATAAGGAGTGATAGGCCAAGTTGTCCGACCATAGCAAATTGACTTAATATTTCTGACATTCGCTTTGCCTGCATTTGGGGCTTTACTCCTTTCGCTGTTGTCGCAAAACCGTTTATTGAGCATAAAATAAACAGTATAACAAGTTAATAATACACTTTTTGCCTATAATTCTCAACCTTGTTAGACAATTTAGTGTATCTGTAGTTTTTGGCATAAAAAAGCCGGAGACCGCGCAAATTCTACGAATTTAGCGGCTCCGGCCACAATATTTATAAATATTTTATCAAAATTTCGGTTATTGTTCTTTAAATCTTGAATTTACTGATGAGTTCCTCAATTGCATCTGAAGAATCTGATACAGCTGCAGCACTGTTATCAACACCCTTAGAGTTTTCAGCCACCTGTTCTGCACTTGTTGCAAGTGTTGTTGCTGTAGCACTTACTTCCTGTGTACTTGCTGACTGTTCCTCAGAAATAGCTGCCATAGATGTTGCTATCTCATCTACATTTCCTACTTTTGCAATCATCTCACCAACGATATCGCTGGCCTCATCAAGGCTCTTGAAGATTTCTTCAAAGGTTGATCCTGCTGTAGTAACAGCATCCATGTTGTTACTGATCTCTTCCATGTTGGTCTTTGACTTATCTGAAAGATCCTGAATCTGAGATGTAATATCTTTTATGATCTCTGCGATCTGAGTAGTTGATTCAGCACTGTTATTGGCAAGCTGTCCGATCTCAGTAGCAACAACTGCGAATCCTTTTCCGGCCTCTCCCGCTCTTGCAGCCTCAATTGATGCATTAAGTGAAAGAAGGTTTGTCTGCTCTGCAATAGATGTGATCATTTCAATAATAGAATTGATCTTGTTAGCTGATTCTCCAACGTCACCGACAACTCTATTCATTTCTTCCATAGAAGAAGAAATATTATTCATTCCTGTCTGAACAGCTTCCATATCACGCTGTCCTTCTTTTGCCTTTGTTACAAGACTGGACATTGTAGCCTGAGTCTGATGGCTCTTGTCTGTAAGATTGCTAACTTCCTGAGCAAGCGTTGTTGCCTGATTTGCAAGCTCAGTAACTGCATCTGCCATATCATCCATAGCTCCCTGGATCTGCTGCATTGCCTTGCTCTGCTCACCAGCCTGTTCGTTAAGGTCACTGGATGCGCTCTTAGAGTTGCCTGCCTCGTCAGCCAGCTTATGTGTTACATTTTGAAGTTCAGCAAGAGTCTCTCTCATCTGGTTGACATAATCAAACATGTTATTGTTCATTACGCCAATCTCATTCTCATTGCCATTTCCTTTTTCTATCTCAACTGTAAAGTCGCCATTTGCAATTCTTGTAATATTGTCTGTAAGGTTGCTGACAGGCTTTGTAACCATCTTTCCAATGATCATCGCAATAACTATTGCCATTGCAATTATCATGATCAATGCCATCAAAATACTAATATTGAGGAACTTATAAAGAGAGGACATAACGTCTGATACCTTAGTGAATGAAACAAGATACCAGTCAGTTCCTTCTACATTGTTAAAGGCAACATAGTAATCTTTTCCATCTGTTCCATGAATATTCTTTATCTCACTTGTTCCACCTGATGATACAATCTGCGCAACTTCCTGTATAAAAGAATCATTTGGATACTCAGATACATCTTTTCCTATCTGATCCTCTGAAGGTGATGCAACCATCATTGAACCAGAGAACATCATTGATGAACCTGTACCAAGAGGCTTATATGCACTTGCAGTTTTGGATATATCGTTCAAGAACACGTCAGATGACATAACGCCGGTTCTTCCATCTTTCAGAGTGATCTTTCTTGATATGGTCGCTACCATCTCACCTGTATTAAGGTCAACTGAAGGTGGATTCAATGTCATAGTGCTATTTGAACTTCCTGAGATATACCAGGGTCTTGATGTTGGATCGTAGCCCGCATCAGGAACCCATCCAGATATGTCTATATAATCTTTATTTGAAAGTCCAATATAAAAACCTGTACCTGTTTCAGCAAACTGTGACTGAGTGAACTGGTAAGCGTTTATCAATTCCTGATCACTTTCATAGGCAGTATTTTGGATAGCCTCGCAGATGCCATCATAGAAAACCTTTATACTCTCTACTTTTCCACTAATCTCAGCAGCATTAGCTCTGGCTTCTTGCGAAAGTCCGTTTGTTGCCTGCTGTTCAATAACATTTTTCGCCTGAATTGCAATAAAGATTGTTACAATGGCAATAGCCGCAATAATCATGGGAACGAGCACAATAAGTAACTGTGCACTGATTCTCTTTCCCTTTTTCACGCTTTTTTTACTATTATCTGACATATCTGCCTCCTTATCTGAAAATGTCATACTAATAGTATACAAAGCAATAATTAACGAAATATAAATTAAGTCTATTTTTATTATTAAATAAAAACCTAGAAAAAATGCGGCTTTGCGCCGCATTTAAAATTGTATCTTTATTCATGTAAATATACTTTATAAGGTCCAAAATCATACTCTTTAAAATCAAGTCCAATCAGCGATTCTCTCTCGCTTTCCTCCGGAAGATACATCACGTAATTGCAAGACACATCATATGGCTCCGGAGCCCAAAAACTGTATTTTAATCCATCTCCATTGTTGCCATATTTGTTGTGATCGTACTCGTATGGCGAAATTTCTTTTGCCCAAAGGTAGTAAATATAAGCTTCGTTGGCTCCACCCACGTAAGTAAGCCTTGATCTTACGCTTTCCGACTGACTATCAAGGAAGTTATACACATCAGTAGGGTCTTCTGCAAAAAGCCTCTGTGGGTAAACTGTATCTGCATATTTATTGAAATAAAAATCTACAAACTGCACACCATTTATCAGATAAAGTACCAAAAGGCAGATTGCAAGAGCACTTGACGCAAACTTCTGCCTGTTTCTGGCAAAAAGAAATTCAACAGTCACTACAATAAAGAAGGCCAGGCCAAAAAACGCGCTGTTAATCCTGTATGTGGTAACCCCCTGAATGAACAAGCCAAAAAGAAGTACTGAAAATGTATAGATAAGGATAACGCTTTCAAATCTTATCTTCTTTTCGCGAACACTTTTTACAAGCCTTGTCAGAGTATAGAGCCCACCAAAAGCAATAACAGGAAGTGAGAACATATAGAGCGCACCGAATTGAGGAAATGAATCAAAATCAGTGTTGTCCGCCCTAAAAAGACTATCAAAGGTCCATCTAAGGTTTGGTTTAACCTGGTCAAAGACGATATCATCAAGTCTGTAATTTAAGACTATAGGAATTGTCATGGGTCCTATGTGTATTGCAGGAAGGCCGTATATATTCACTATCTGCAAAAGTATCTGCGGAATAGCAAAAATAATGACCGGGATTGCAAAGGCTATCATTGAGCTTATAGCGACTTTTTTTCTAATGGCGATGAGGTAGATTACCAGAAATAAGTAAAACAAAGGAAGTACAACATCGCTGAGAGCATAGGAATAAAAGGTTATTCCTGTCACTGTCCCAAGAAGAACAAAACATGTCTTTTTACCATAGTTCTCATCCCTGAGGCAGTATTCCAAAATATTAAGCATAATGACACTAAGTCCAAGCATCAGATTGCAATCAAGGGCTATTCGTCCCGCCTGAGTAAAATAAGGTACCGCCAAAAAGACGAACAGATAGATGAGACTGGCTCTTTTACCTGAAACTATGCGAATGAGGCGCCAGCCAAAGATTCCGGCAAGCATTGAAAAAATGACCGATGGAAGTCGTAGCATAAGCGGGGTAAATCCGCCTAAAAGAATAAACGGAACTGTGAGATAGCAATATAATGCGCTCTGTCCGCCGCCATAATTGCTTAAGTACATGGGAAAACTGTTAAGATATCTGTCCACGCCAAAGTGAGCTATGCACCAGGAATCATACCCCATGCCTATCTCATCAACGTGGAGGCCTCGTGGTATATCACTAAGTTTATATAATCTCAAGATAAGCGCAAGAACCAGCATTACTACAGAAACAACTGTATAGAAATATTTTGAATCTTTTATTTTTCGAAGATTTAGAATCATTGCTCCCCCAAAAAGTATAGTGTAAAAAAGCACCATCACCATTATATCAGTGACAGTGCTTTTAATCATCATATTATCAAGCTTCGTCTTCTGTCTTTGTAACAGCAATATGGAGCTCTTCAAGCTGCTTGTCTGTAACGTATCCTGGAGCGCCCATCATAATATCCTGAGCATTCTTGTTCATAGGGAAAGGAATGATCTCACGGATTGAATCCTCACCTGCAAGTAGCATTACCATACGGTCTACACCGGGAGCAATACCTGCGTGTGGCGGTGCGCCATAGCAGAATGCGTTGTACATAGCAGGGAACTTAGCCTTAACATCTTCCTCTCCAAGTCTTACCATCTCGAAGGCCTTGATCATGATCTCAGGATCATGGTTACGAACAGCACCTGATGAAAGCTCTACACCATTACATACAAGGTCATACTGATCAGCAGTGATTGAAAGAGGATCTATCTCACCTCTCTCTGCCTTAAGAAGTGTCTCAAGTCCACCTGATGGCATTGAGAATGGATTGTGGCAGAATTCAAGCTCTCCTGACTCCTCACCGATCTCATACATAGGGAAGTCTACGATCCAGCAGAATGCATACTGCTCTTTGTCCATATGTCCAGGTACTGCAGCACCGAATGTCTTAACAATAACGCCGGCTGTCTTCTGAGCTGCACCAAGTTTACCGCTTGAAAGAACTACGAGGTCGCCAGCCTTAAGTGAAAGAGCTGAAACAACTGCATCCTTAATAGGTGCAACAAATTTAGAGATACCACCAACAAGCTCTCCGTTCTCATCCATTCTGAACCAGTAAGCTTTATTGCCTGACTGAACTTCTACATCTGCGATTGTCTTGTCGATGAACTTTCTGCTTTCCTTGAAATCAGAAATAACTACAGCTTTGATTCTTACGTTTGTATCGCTGCCGTCCTCAGCCTTTGTTGCAAATGGTCCGAAACCGCAATCAGCAAGGCTTTCTGTAACGTCATCAACTGTAAGATCTATACGAAGATCAGGCTTGTCTGAACCGTATTTCTCCATAGCCTCAAGATATGGAATTCTCATAAATGGAGCGCCTGATGCACGATTGTATGTACCGTATTTTGCAAAGATAGGAGGAAGAACATCCTCAAGTACTGCGAATACGTCTTCCTGAGAAGCAAAAGCCATCTCCATATCAAGCTGGTAGAACTCTCCCGGGCTTCTGTCTCCTCTTGCATCCTCATCTCTAAAGCAAGGTGCGATCTGGAAGTAACGGTCAAATCCTGCAGTCATAAGAAGCTGCTTGAACTGCTGTGGAGCCTGTGGAAGTGCATAGAACTTACCAGGATGCTTTCTTGCAGGTACAAGGTAATCTCTTGCTCCCTCAGGAGATGATGCTGTAAGGATAGGAGTTGTAATCTCCAAGAATCCGTGCTCTGTCATGGCCTGACGAAGAGCTGCAACAACATTGCATCTGAGAATAATATTCTTTTTAACTTCAGGATTTCTAAGATCAAGATATCTGTATTTAAGTCTTGCTGTCTCATCTGCTTCTCTTGAATGGTTAATCTCAAATGGAAGCTCATTGTAACGGCAGCGTCCAAGAACAGTAATGCTCTCAGGAACAACTTCAATGTCTCCTGTTGCCTGCTTGGGGTTCTTGGAGCTTCTCTCCCTTACTACACCCTTAACTGAAATAGTTGATTCCTTATTGATAGCCTTTGCTGTCTTGACCATCTCTTCTGTCTCAAGGACAATCTGTGTTGTGCCATAGAAGTCTCTTAAAACTACAAAGCCAAGCCCGCTTCCAACTTCACGCATGTTCTCGAGCCAGCCAACAAGAGTAACGCTCTCGCCGACATTTTCCATGCGCAGCTCGCCACAGTTATGTGTACGTGATTGCATCATACTAATGTACTCCGTTTCTATAAAATCGCTACAAGCTCAACTAAGCTCGATAAAACCTCGCTAAGTTGACTTGTATGGTTCGCACTAAGTTCGTAAAACACCTCACTAAGTGCTCTACTCAAAAAAATGTTGTGCGTAATTTTGAAAAAATCCAATACTACGCACAACATTTTAGACTATCATCGTAATAGTTTCAAGGACTTTTATTTCACCTTGTTTCCACCCCATTCAACCACTGTAAATCCGCTTCTGTCAGCCCCCTCAATATACTGAGGATTGATCTTCACAAATTTATCTGTCGGATACCACGCCATAAATACTCTTATAACTGTATCCGGCTCAGGAGAAACTGAGAGTTTTGCCCCATCTTTATAAGTATCTGTCTGAAAGCTGATCATATTGTATTCGTTACCCTCCATCATAGGTAACCAGAAATCCATAAATTCTGATGTCTCTGCGTCGTTAAGTCCCAGAGCGTGAAGTTTTTCATCAAGGAAAGCACTTGTATCCGCTCCTGCTACACAGAAACCTGAGAAGAAATCATAGGAGAAGTTTGGATCTCCCTCCCAGAAAAGGTAATCATACTGCTGTCCTTCAAAGGTTATCTTTCCATCAGTGTTAGCAGTAACATTCCAGGTATTCTCCGCATTAAACTCAGGGATCAGATCAACAAGATTTCCGTCATAATCAAGCCTTACGGAGATCTCTGCGTTATCTTCCGTAGGGTACAAATAGATCACAGGCTTAAGATCGCGCCCTGCTATGCATTTATCACTTGGTTTCTGGGGAACATTGGCGACATTGGCAGCAAAAGCTGTTACTCCCACTCCTAACATTAATACGCCAGCTAGAAATATACCCACAATACTTTTCTTACCCATAGAAAGTACCTCCATTTCGTACTAATATTATAATTCTTTTTTCGAAGTTATTAAACGGTTTTTTGCGCGAATTTATCGTATTTTTTCAAATTTTATCAATTGTTTTCAGGTGTAAAAAATGCCACCACAACATAGCCTTAGAACATGGTTTTGGGGCACAAGATATTGATTTGTAAAAAGTATGAGTCTATTACAATCTGGCAATAAAAAAGACTGCGAAAAAATGATCTCTCATTTTTCGCAGTCCCTTCTAAAGCATATTTTTACATCATTTTCTTTATTTCATCGAATACGAACTGAACCTTAGGTCCAACGATAACCTGAACAGTTGACTTGGATGGACGTACAACTCCGGCAATTCCGGCTTTTTTGATAGTCTTTTCATCAACCTGAGTATAATCATTAACTTCTACACGAACTCTTGTAGCACAATAATCATATTCCTTGATGTTCTCTTTTCCGCCAAGGCCTTCCAGTATGAACTTAGCCATTGTGGTGAAATCATCATTTGAAAGCTCGATCTTGTTTTCTTCTTCCTCGTCATCCTCACGGCCCGGTGTCTTAAGGTCGAATTTAACGATGACAATACGGAATACAACGTAATAAATTACTGCAAACACAAGTCCTACAGGAATAAGGAGCCAAGGATTAACTGCCATAGGTGCCTTAAAGCTCAGGAACCAGTCAACGAAACCTGCTGAGAAATTGAAACCAATTCTAAGAGGAAGCATTGCACATACGATAGCTGAGATACCTGTGAGAACTGCATGTACAAGGTAAAGTCCCGGAGCCATGAACATAAATGCAAACTCAAGGGGTTCTGTAATTCCTGTAAAGAATGAAGCAAGAGCACCTGCAAGGAGAAGAGATGCAGCTGTCTTCTTTTTGCTGTCTTTTGCTGTATGATACATAGCAAGAGCTCCGGCAGGAAGGCCGAACATCATAACAGGGAAGAAGCCTGTCATGTACTGTCCTGTAACGCCCTTAACTGCGCCATCAGCTCCTGACCAGAAAAGTCCAAGGTCATTGATTCCTGCTGTATCAAACCAGAATACGGCATTGAGGGCATGGTGAAGTCCCAGAGGAATAAGTGCACGGTTAAGCATTGCATAGATACCTGCTCCGACAGGGCCAAGTCCTAAAATAGCTTTTCCGAAAGCAACAAGAGCACCGAAGATAATTGGCCATATAAAGTAAAGGATAACAGCACACACAATAGAAGCTGCGGCAGTTACAATTGCAACACATCTTTTTCCACTAAAGAATGCGAGCCAATCCGGAAGCTTGGTGTCTTTGTATCTGTTGTAGCAGCTTGAACCAATAACACCGGCCAGAATACCGATAAAGGCATTGCTGATCTTGCCAAAGGCTGCTGGTACTTCAGATGCATCCACGCCTCTGTACATGGCAACCGCGCCTGTACTCAGCAAAGTGGTGATCATAAGAAATGAAACAAGACCTGCAAGAGCACTTGTTCCATCGTGATCTTTTGCCATACCTACAGATACACCGATGGCAAAAAGAATAGGAATCTGGTCGATAATAGCAGATGCTGCCTTGATGAAAAATGCTGCAACAACGCTGTTAGCGCCCCAACCAGTTGGATCGATCCAATAGCCGATACCATAAAGAATACCTGCTGCCGGTAAAACAGCTACTGGAAGCATCAGGGATTTCCCGATCTTCTGTAAATACTTCATCATACTTTTGTTCCTCCTTATATTATTGTAATTTTCATTACAATGGTCACTGAGTCAAAAGAATTACTGTGTCCCCTGCGGATACGGCTCCGCTCTTCTTTTCGATTTTTGAAAACTTTCCTGAATTAGAAATGATGACAGGCGTAACAGTATCGAACCCCGCATTTTTAACGCCCTCAAGATCTACTTCGACGATCAGATCGCCTTTTTTCACATCATCGCCCTGTTTGGCATGAATGGTATAGTGTTCACCATTTAACTTAACAGTATCAATTCCTATATGTACAAGTATCTCGGCACCGTCTTTGGTAGTCATAGCATATGCATGACCTGTTGGGAAAAGAGCCATAAGTTTCCCATCTGCCGGTGCATAAAATTTTCCTTCAGAAGGCTGAATGGCTACTCCTTTTCCAATCATTTCCTGTGCAAAGGTAGGATCGCTAACTGTCTCTATCGGTACCAATTCACCATTTACCGGTGATGATACTTCTATGTCATTTCCTTTAAACAACTTATCAAAAAGCCCCATACAGCACCTCCAATGTTACTATTAATATAACGCTAAACCGATAAAAATTCCATTGAAAAACTTTATTTATTTTTAATATAAATTGTGTTACATTAAACTCGGTATTAAATCTCGTATGAAAGGTGGTGGTTTTTATGAAGTCTGATTCACATATATGCAGTAGTGATTCTGCTCCCGGTCGAAGTACCAATTTAACCACCATTAACAAATTCATAGGAGATTATTATCATGGAATTACAAGAAGAAAAAACAATCGCTGAAATCTTGCAGGAGCTTCTTGAATCCAGACAGTATACTAAGCTTCGCCAGACTATCTCTGAGATGAACACGGTAGATATCGCTACTGCTATGGGAGAGATGGAAAACGAGGATTCTCTTAAAATGTTCAGAATTCTCCCAAAAGACATGGCTGCAGATGTATTCGCTGATCTGGAATTGGATGCTCAGCAATATATTATCCGATCACTATCTGATCGTGAAGCTTCCAACATTATTGACAATCTGATGGCCGATGATGCTACTGACCTGCTTGAGGAAATGCCCGCAAACGTAGTTAAACGTATTTTGGCCAATGCAAGCCCTGAGACCAGAGCTGATATCAATCACCTTCTTCAGTATCCTGAGGATTCTGCCGGTAGTATCATGACTGTGGAGTATGTAGATCTCCGCGAAGACATGACTGTAGCAGACGCCATTGAAAGGATCAGAAAAAAAGGCGTAGATTCAGAGACCATCAATATTTGCTATGTAGTTACCAGGCAAAAGGTACTGGTTGGTACTGTTGCACTTAGATATCTGCTCATAATGAAGCCTGATGAAATAATCGGCGACATCATGAACACCAACGTCATCAGCATCAACACCATGACTGACCAGGAGGAAGCTGCAAGAGTTTTCCAGAAATACGGATTCACTGCTATGCCTGTAGTTGATAATGAGAGCCGCATGGTCGGTATCATTACTATCGATGACGTAGTAGACATCCTCGAAGAAGAGGCAACAGAGGATATCGAAAAGATGGCAGCTATCGTGCCATCCGACAAGCCATATCCCAAGGTTGGTATTTTTGAAACCTACAGAAGCAGAATACCCTGGCTCTTGTTTTTGATGATAAGTGCTACATTCACAGGCGCCATCATCACAGGATTTGAAGATGCACTGTCCGCTTTCGTTGTACTCACCGCATATATTCCAATGCTTATGGACACAGGCGGAAATGCTGGTTCACAGGCAAGTGTTTCCATTATCCGTGGACTTTCACTTAAGGAAATAGAGTTTGAAGATATCTTTAAGATCATCTGGAAAGAGATAAGAGTTGCTGCTCTGTGTGGCCTTACACTGGCAGGTGCAAACTTCGTAAAGCTTATCTTCATTGACAGACTATCTATCACAGTTGCCGCAGTAATCTGCGTGACACTTTTGATAGTAGTTCTTATTGCAAAGATGGTTGGCTGCTGCCTTCCTATGCTTGCCTCAAAACTTGGATTTGACCCGGCTGTAATGGCAAGCCCGTTTATCACAACAATTGTTGATGCCCTTTCACTTTTGGTTTATTTCAACATCGCCACAAGGGCACTTCATCTGACAATATAAAAGACATGTATTTTTTGTCTCGTCTATCTACAAATAACAAGCCTTGTTTTCTTTCATGTTTATTCAGAAAACAAGGCTTTTGTTTTATATCAGTTCATAGATTTGTATATCCCATGAGGTACTCATCTACTTCTTTTGCACAGGCTCTGCCTTCGGCAATGGCCCACACTACCAGGGATTGGCCTCGGTGCATATCTCCTGCAGAAAAGAGCTTTGTATTTGGAATATGATAGCCATCATCAGCTGTTACTACTGTTCCGCGCGGGCTCCTCTTTAAAGAGAACGCATCTGCAGAGTAGTCTTCACATCCAATAAATCCGGCTGCGATAAGTAAAAGGTCGCACTTAAGTGTCTTTTCTGAACCGGGTACTTCTACAAGTTTTCCGTCTTTGAAAGAAACTTTTACAGTTTCAAGCTGCTTGATATTGCCTTTTTTATCGGTAACTACATTCTTTACAGTAGTTTCAAAAACTCTTGGATCGCTGCCATATACATAGATTGCTTCTTCATGTCCGTAGTCAGTCTTTAGAGTTTTGGGCCACTCAGGCCATGGATTATTTGCTGCCCTTTCAACCGGAGGCTTTGGCATCATTTCCAGTGCTGTTACGGATTTTGCTCCCATTCTGACAGCTGTTCCGATGCAGTCATTGCCTGTGTCACCTCCACCGACTATAACTACATTCTTTCCGTGAGCATCGATATAGCCACCTTGCTTTGCGAGGGATTCCACAGTTATGTCTTCACTCTTTAAAAGAGCCTTTGTTGTCCTTGTCAGGAAATCCACTGCAAAGTAAACGCCCTGCACTTTGTCCGGGTCTGCTGCTGGAAGTGGCCTTGGCTTTTTGGCACCGCAGCATAAAACTACGGCATCAAACTTATCAAGAATATCTTTGGATGACCATGTTTTATCCGCACTTTTTGTGGCACCGGATGCGCTATCTTTTTTACAGGAAATATCTCCGGCTCCAATATTCACTCCTGTATGGAATACTACTCCCTCTTCCTCCATGAGCTTTCTTCTGCGCTTTATGACTTTTTTATCGAGCTTCATGTTAGGGATTCCATACATCAGAAGACCCCCAACTTCATCTTCTCTCTCAAAAACCTCTACAGTATGACCTCTGTGATTTAGTTCATCAGCAACTGCAAGGCCTGATGGTCCGGCCCCGATAACAGCAACCTTTTTTCCGCTTCTGATTGCAGGAACAACAGGCTTTATATATCCTTTTGAAAAAGCTGTTTCCACAAGATAGAGTTCGTTATCATGCACTGTTACTGAATCACCATTCTGTCCACACATGCAAGCCTTCTCACAAAGGGCCGGGCATACACGGCCGGTAAACTCGGGGAAATTGCTGGTTTTATAGAGTCTGTCAAAGGCGTGTTTTTCATGACCCTTATAAATTTCATCATTCCACTCAGGGATAAGGTTATGAAGTGGACACCCTGTTACCATTCCCCCAAGGTTCATTGCAGACTGGCAAAAAGGCACTCCACAGTTCATGCATCTGGCCGCCTGCTCCCTTCTTGGCTGTGTATCAAGAGGTGTATGAAATTCTTCAAAATTCTTTATTCTTTCTTCAGGTGGTATATCACCGTTATTAGTTCTTTTATATTCAAGAAATCCCGTATCTTTTCCCATAATTCCTATAATCTCCTATATGTGATCCCACTTTATGCAAGTTCCTTAAAGGCCTCAAGAACGGCATGTTCATGGTCTATTCCCTGTTCCTCAAACTTTCCAATTGCTGTTATCATCTTTTGGTAGTCGTTTGGAACTATCTTTTTGAAATCAGGAATATATGCTTCAAAGTTATCCAGTATTTCTTTTGCAAACTCAGACTTTGTTTCTTTTTCATAGTCCTCAAGAATGCTCTTAAGCTCTGCTATGTCATACTTCTCTGTCAGTTCATGAAGTGAAGCCATGTCTTTGTTCATACGAAGATATAGAGTGTGCTCTTTGTCCAGCACGTAAGCAATTCCGCCGCTCATACCTGCGGCAAAGTTCTTACCGGTCATTCCAAGGATCACTGCCCGGCCGCCTGTCATATATTCAAGTCCATGGTCGCCGCAGCCTTCCGCTACTGCCACTGCACCTGAATTTCTTACACAGAATCTCTCACCGGCAACACCGCATACATAAGCCTTTCCTGCTGTTGCACCATAAAGAGCCACGTTTCCGACGATGATATTCTCATGGGCTTTGTAGGTCGCTTTCTCAGAAGGTCTTACGATGACTTTTCCTCCCGACAGGCCTTTTCCGAATCCGTCGTTGGCATCACCGTAGAGCTTTAAGGTCACGCCCTTTGGAACAAACGCGCCAAAAGACTGTCCGCCACCGCCAAAAGCTTCAACATAAACTGCATCATCACTTAAGGTATTGCCAAAGTCTCTTGTAACCCTGCTGCCAAGAAGTGTTCCAAAACTTCTGTCAGTACTTGATACTTCCACTTTCATTTTTATCTGTGATGCATTCTTTGACTTTTCAAGGCTGTTCTTGTTCTTCTCATACTCAGGAATAAGGACTCTTGAATCCAAAGTTTTATCAAGTTCAAAGTTATAAACATCCTTGGGATCAAAATGGTTGTCTTTTCTCTCAGCGAAGGCCCTATCAAGTATCCTGCTAAGGTCTGCTGCCTCTTTTCTCCTCTTGATGTCAGGGTCTTTGCCATCGTAGCTTCTGACTTTCAGGCAATCTGTGCGTCCTACCATTTCTTCTATAGTCCTAAAGCCAAGGACGCTCATGATCTCACGGAGCTGCCTTGCAACAAAGAGCATAAAGTTCATGACATGCTCAGGCTTTCCCTTAAATCTTTTTCTGAGTTCTTTGTTCTGAGTGGCAATTCCCACAGGACATGTGTCCTTTGAGCAGACTCTCATCATCATGCAGCCCATGCATACAAGTGGCGCTGTAGCAAAGCCAAATTCCTCTGCACCAAGAAGTGCTGCGATTGCAACATCTCTTCCTGTCATGAGCTTTCCGTCGGTCTCAAGCACAACTCTGCTTCGCAGACCATTGGCCAAAAGAGACTGATGTGCTTCGCTTACTCCAAGCTCCCAGGGAAGTCCTGCATGGTGAACAGAAGATGAAGGAGCTGCGCCTGTTCCGCCATCATAACCGGATACCAGAATTACCTGTGCTCCTGCCTTGGCAACGCCGGAAGCTATAGTTCCAACACCTGCTTCGGATACAAGTTTTACAGAAATTCTTGCCTTATCGTTGGCATTTTTAAGGTCATAGATAAGCTGGGCCAGATCCTCAATTTAGTAAATGTCATGGTGAGGAGGCGGGGAAATAAGCGCCACTCCCGGTGTTGAAAATCTGGTGCTTGCAACCCACGGATACACTTTTTTACCGGGAAGATGTCCACCTTCTCCCGGCTTTGCGCCCTGAGCCATTTTTATCTGGATTTCTTTTGCACTCAAAAGATACTGGCTGGTAACGCCAAATCTTCCGGAAGCCACCTGTTTAACAGCGCTGTTTCGCTCAGTTCCAAAGCGCTCCACATCTTCACCGCCTTCACCGGTGTTGGATTTACCACCAAGTCTGTTCATGGCTGTAGCAAGAGTCTCGTGAGCTTCCTTGGAAAGTGAGCCGTAGGACATGGCTCCTGTCTGGAATCTTTTTACGATCTGCTCTTCGCTCTCAACTTCATCAAGTGGCACTGGCTCTTTAGCCGGAACAAATGAAAGAAGGGCCCTTAAAGTATGAGGTCTGTCCTCATCATCAACCATCTGTGTGTATTCCTTAAAGCGCTCGTAATCTCCCTCTCTTACTGCTCTCTGGAGTGTTACGATCGTCTTTGGACTATACATGTGGTCTTCTTTGTCTTCTCCACTTCTAAGGGAGTGGAAGCCTATGGAATCAAGTGTCGTGTCGCTTGGAAGGCCCAGCGGATCGAAGGCTTTATTGTGCCTTGATTCTACGTCCTCGCCAATTTCTGCGATTCCAATACCGCCAACACGGCTCGTTGTTCCGGTAAAATACTTATCAACAAACTCTTTTGACAGTCCTATAGCCTCAAATATTCTTGCAGACTGATATGACTGGAGTGTTGAGATTCCCATCTTTGCAGCGATCTTCACAACGCCGCCAAGAAGTGCTTTATTATAATCTGCAATTGCAGTGTGGTAGTCTTTATCAAGTATTCCAATATCAATGAGCTCAGCTATGCACTCCTGGGCAAGATAAGGATGGATAGCTCTCGCACCAAAGCCAAGTAGAGTTGCGATCTGATGAACATCCCTTGGTTCACCGCTCTCAAGTATGAGAGACACTGCTGTGCGCTGCTTGGTCCTTACAAGGTGCTGCTCCACTGATGAAACTGCAAGGAGTGATGGAATCGGCATATGGTTTTCATCTACACCTCTGTCTGAGAGAATGATGATGTTAACGCCATCTGCCACCGCTCTGTCCACTGATACATCAAGCTGCTCAAGAGCTCTTTCCATTGGTGTGTTCTTATAGTACAAAAGAGATATCTTTTTCACCTTAAATCCAGGCTGATCAAGGGCCTCGATCTTCATGAGATCAACACCTGTCAGGATTGGATTATTGACTTCAAGGACTCTGCAGTTATCACTTTTTTCTTTTAACAGATTTCCATCAGAACCAATGTAAACCGTAGTATCTGTGACCACTTTTTCTCTAAGTGAATCGATAGGCGGATTGGTTACCTGGGCAAAGAGTTGCTTAAAATAGCAAAAAAGCGGCTGGTGGTGCTGGGAAAGCATAGCCAGCGGGATATCTGTTCCCATTGAAACCGTTGGCTCTATGCCATTCATGGCCATCGGCATGATCTGATTTTTTACATCTTCATAGGAATAGCCAAAGACTTTGTACAGCTTATCTCTCATCACCTGGGAGTGGGTCGGGATCTTTCTGTTGGGAATCGATAGTTTACCCAGATGAAGCAGGTGGCGGTCAAGCCACTCGCCGTAGGGTTTTGCCTTTGAGTATTTATCTTTGCACTCTTCATCTGAGATGATGCGCCCGGCCTTGGTATCGACGAGAAGCATATGCCCGGGGGACAGGCGTGATTTTTTCACAATGCTCTCTTCAGGGATGTCGAGCACTCCCACTTCTGATGAGAGGATAAGCCTATTGTCATTTGTCACATAGTATCTGGATGGACGCAGTCCATTTCTGTCAAGGGTTGCACCGAACACCTCCCCATCGGTGAAAAGAACTGCTGCAGGGCCATCCCATGGTTCCATCATTGTTGCATAGTAATGGTAAAAATCTTTTCTGTCCTGAGCCATGAAATCGTTGTGCTTCCAGGGTTCAGGAATTGTGAGCATCATCGCAAGGGGAAGGTCCATACCGTTCATGTACAAAAATTCAAGGGTATTATCAAGCATGGCGGAATCTGATCCTGAGGAAGCGATAACAGGATATACTTTTCCAAGCTCTTCGCCAAACATATCTGAAGACATGGTCTCCTCACGGGCCAGCATTCTGTCGCTGTTACCTCTGATAGTATTGATCTCACCATTATGTGCAATCATCCTGTATGGATGGGCACGCTGCCAGGAAGGAGTTGTATTAGTAGAGAAGCGGCTGTGAACCATAGCAATCGCAGTAACATATTCCGGCGATAAAAGATCTTCGTAGAAATTACGCAATTGGCCTACCAAAAACATTCCTTTATACACAATGGTTCTGGATGAAAAAGAGCAAATATAGGTGTCCTCAGAGGATTTCTCATACTCTCTTCTAAGGCAATAGAGCTTTCTGTCAAAGGGAATTCCAGCTTCTACATCCGAGGGTCTTTCGATGAAGCACTGCTCAATATATGGCATGCAGCTTATTGCAACTTCTCCAAGGATTTCAGGATGAACAGGTACTTCTCTCCATCCGATGACCTTAAGATTTTCCTTCTGGGCAATAACTTCAAGCATGCGCTTTGCAAACATGCGCTTCATGGAGTCCTGTGGAAAAAAGAACATTCCTATTCCATAATCTCCGGCATTTTTAAGTGTTATTCCCTGCTTCTTTGCTTCTTTTGAAAAGAACTTGTGAGAAATCTGAAGAAGTATTCCAACGCCATCGCCTACTTTACCTGTGGCGTCTTTTCCGGCTCTATGTTCAAGTTTTTCGACGATAGAAAGGGCATCGTCCAAAACTTTATTATCCGGTTTTCCATCTATATTGATAACTGCTCCGATGCCGCAGGCATCTCTTTCATTCATCCATGGTTCCATGTGGGCTTCCTTCCTTTGTTGATCAAATTTACCTTAATGAGAAAAGCATCTGGCCGTATGTCGGGTAGCTGAGGTACTTGTCAGGGATAAGGGCTTCAGCCTGATCTGCATATTTTCTGAGTTCATCCATATCTGTAAGGACTGTGCTCTGATAGAATGCTGCTATTTCAAGAGCATCTGTTTTTCCCTCAGCTGTTACAGTATCTTCTGCCAGTTTCTCAAGTGCCTTGCTCATCTCCAGGCTTGCTTCATCAAGCTTCTTTAAAAGAGAAATTTCAAGAGTTGCAGCCTTGTCTCCAAGAAGGCTCTTTTTCTGCATAGCCTCTTTGCTGAGGTCTTTTTCGTAAGCAACAATGCCTTCTGTAAGGTCTTTTCTTACCATCTCCTGCATGGTGAGAGACTCGATGTGGACTGACTTTGAGTAATTCTCAAGAAGGATCTCGTATCTTGAATGGATCTCTTCTTTTGTGAAGATGCCGTGCTTTGTGAAAAGCTCAATTGACTCATCTGAAATCCAGTATGGCATTGCATCAGGAAGTGATTTAAGGTTTGGAAGACCTCTCTTTGCTGCTTCCTCTACCCATTCATCTGTATATCCGTTTCCGTTGAAAAGAACTCTCTTGTGAGCTACAAGTGTCTCTTTAAGAACTTCTGCTATCTTTGTCTTAAGTTCCTCGCCCTTGAAAGGAGCAAGCTTTTCATAAAGCTTTGCAACTTCTTCTGCAACTGCTGTGTTGAGGACGATGTTGGCATTTGCTACTGAAACTGAAGAACCGGGCATACGGAACTCGAACTTGTTTCCTGTGAAAGCAAATGGTGATGTTCTGTTTCTGTCTGTGTTGTCTTTTGTAAAGTGTGGAAGGACTGTTGCACCCATTGCCATCTGAACCTTGCCTGCGCTCTGGTATGCACTTCCTTCTTCTACTGCCTTAAGTACTTCTGCCAGCTCATCACCAACGAAGATTGAGATGATTGCTGGTGGTGCCTCATTTCCACCAAGTCTGTGATCGTTTCCTGCAGATGCAACAGAAAGTCTGAGGATTGGTGCATACTCATCAACAGCTGCAATTACAGCCATAAGGAATACAAGGAAAGGAGTGTTCTCTCCAGGATTTTTGCCCGGATCAAGAAGGTTGATTCCAGTATCTGTGCAAACAGACCAGTTGTTGTGCTTACCTGAACCATTGATTCCTTCAAATGGCTTCTCATGCAAAAGACAAGCGTAATTGTGCTTGTCAGCAACTTTTTTCATAACTTCCATTGTGAGCTGGTTGTGGTCAACAGCGATGTTTGCTGTCTCAAATACAGGTGCAAGCTCATGCTGTGAAGGAGCAACTTCGTTGTGCTTGGTCTTTGCAGGGATTCCAAGTTTCCAAAGTTCTTCATCAAGGTCGTGCATGTATGCTGATACTTTTGGCTTGATAACGCCAAAGTAGTGATCTTCCATCTCCTGACCCTTTGTAGCAGGAGCACCGATAAGAGTTCTTCCTGTGAAAAGAAGGTCTTTTCTCTTTTTGTAATAATCTTTATCAATAAGGAAATATTCCTGTTCTGAACCGATTGTTGTATTTACTCTGTTTACATCCTCATAGCCTAAGAGATGAAGGAGTTTTACTGCCTCACCCGACAGAGCTTCCATTGATCTTAAAAGAGGTGTCTTTTTATCAAGAGCTTCACCGCCGTAGGAGCAGAATGCTGTAGGAATGTAAAGTGATCCGTCTTTGATAAATGCAGGTGATGATGGATCCCATGCTGTATAACCTCTTGCCTCAAATGTTGCACGAAGTCCTCCTGATGGGAAGCTTGATGCATCAGGTTCGCCCTTTACAAGCTCTTTTCCTGAAAATTCCATAATGACTCTTCCGTCATCTGTAGGTGAAATAAAACTGTCATGCTTCTCTGCTGTGAGACCTGTCATAGGCTGGAACCAGTGTGTAAAATGAGTTGCTCCGTTTTCAACAGCCCATTCCTTCATGGTTGCAGCTACGCAGTTAGCAACCTCAAGCTCTAAGTGTGTTCCTTTCTCAATTGTCTTATGAACTGCCTTATAAATGTCTTTTGGAAGACGCTCTCTCATTACTTTGTCGTTAAATACAAGGCTTCCAAATTCTTCTGTTAATTTGCTTGCTTCTATCATCCTTTTCTCCTCCGTTAAAATTTATTTACCTGAAGCTCCATAGTTGGAAAGGACTCTGGCTGATGGATCATTGACATTACAGCCCTCCCAACTCTTATTTGGCATCCAGAAATCTATAACCATATCCGACTGTCCCGGATAGTATTTTTCAAATATCTCTCTATAAAGAAGTGATTCCTTTGTGAAGGGCTTCGCGTGAATGTATTTTTTCCTGAGGCCCTCATACTCCGCGTAGGTGTACTTCTCATCTGCATATTCCATGAGGTCGTCCCTAAGGGAATGTCCAACAGCATCTGAGAAAGCCGCCTTTTCTCTCATAAGGATTGAATGGGGTATCACTTCGTCCTTTTCAAAGGCCTTTCGCAAAAGAAATTTACCTATTCCGTAGGTGTTTAATTTCTTTTCAGGGTCAATGCTCATAACATAATCCACAAAATCCAGATCTCCGAAAGGAACTCTTGCTTCGAGTGAATTTACGCTTATGCATCTGTCTGCTCGCAGGACGTCATACATGTGGATTTCTCTGATTCTTTTGGCTGCTTCTTCCTGAAAAGCTTCCGCACTTGGCGCAAAGTCTGTGTACTTGTAGCCAAAGAGCTCATCCGATATCTCACCGGTAAGGACCACCTTGATATCAGTGTTTTCATGAATCCACTTGCACAGAAGATACATTCCGATTGAAGCTCTTATGGTTGTGATGTCGTAGGTTCCAAGAGCATGTATAACAGGTTCTATGGCCTTAATGACATCTTCTTTTGTAATGATCACTTCATGGTGATTGCTGTGGATGTAATCTGCTACTTCTCTGGCATATTTCAGGTCAATGGCATCTATATCCATGCCGATTGCAAATGTCTCAAGTGGCTTATCCGAAAGGCTCGCCGCCACACCACATACAAGTGATGAATCAAGGCCTCCGGATAAAAGAAATCCCACGGGCGCATCAGCGTCCAGTCGCTTTTTTATTCCATTAAGGAGTTTGTCGTGGATCTTCTCGGTTACGACTTCGAGACTGTCTGTTGATATTTCTTTTACCTTAGTCAAATCCCTATAGCAGACAAACTCTCCGTCTTCATAGTAATGCCCTGGTGGGAAAGGCATTATCTTATCTGTAACTCCCACCAGGTTTTTAGGTTCAGATGCAAAAATGATGTATCCTTCGCTGTCATAGCCGTAGTAAAGCGGTCTGATTCCGATCGGATCTCTGGCTGCTATGAATTTCTTTTTCTCCCCGTCATAGATAACGCATGCGAACTCAGCATCGAGGATACTGAACATTTTGGTACCAAGTTTTTCATATAAAGGAAGCAGTATCTCACAATCGCTTTCGCTTTTGAAGCTGTAGCCAAGAGATGTCAGGTACTTTTTCAGATCTTTGAAGCCATAGAGCTCTCCATTACAGATAACGGTATTTTTTCCATTATTGAATGGCTGCATACCTTCCTCTGAAAGGCCCATGATTGAAAGGCGATTAAAGCCCATCCATCCGCCTTTTACCTTTTGGATCCTTGTCATGTCAGGTCCACGAGATGCTGTTTTTTCCAGCATTTCTTCAAAGAAATCTTCACTTACCGATTCTCTTGCGTATGTAAGAATTGCGCACATACTGTTTCCTCCTGGGTGGTTTAAATTATTCTACGTCAGCCAAAGCAGCGGCACCTTCTTCTCCGGTGCGGATCTTGACTACATTGTCGAGACTGTAAACGAAGATCTTGCCATCTCCAATGTGGCCTGTATAAAGAGTTTTCTTAGCTGCTTCTATAACGTCTTCAACCGGAATCTTGCTCACAACAACTTCCAGTTTAATTTTAGGAAGGAGTGTGGCATCCATTTCGACGCCACGATACATGTCGCCGGAACCCTTCTGGACGCCACAACCCATGACTTGAGTAACAGTCATTCCGGTTACGCCAAGGTCGTTCATAGCGCGTCTAAGCTTGTCGTAACGGGATAACTTTGCGATAATAACAACTTTGTGAATTCCTGATTCTGTATGTACAGGTGCTGTAACAACAGGAACTGAAGCTTTCTTCTGGAACTCTGAAGCCGCTTCGTAGTCGCTTACACCAAGATCTGTATTTTCATTTACTGCCATGTTCAATGTGTTTGAAACATCCATGATTGCAAATCCTGAATATGCTGATGCAAGTCCATGCTCAGTAGAATCAAGTCCAAGGATCTCCTCTTCTTCTGAAACACGAAGTCCAAGAACTGCCTTGATGGCAAGGAATGTGATGCTGATTGCTACTGCTGTCCAGGCTGCTGTAGCAAACATTCCAACAAACTGGATTCCCAGGAGTTTAAATCCGCCGCCATAGAAAAGGCCGACCATTTCGTTTCCTGCGGCATCAGCTATTGAATAGCCGGGTGCTGAATTTGTAGCAAAAAGACCTACTGCAAGTGTTCCCCAGATACCATTGAGGCAATGTACTGCAACAGCTCCTACAGGATCATCAATGTGGAGCTTGTAATCAAGCAGCCATACACCGAAGCAAACAAGAAGTCCTGCTACGATACCAATCACGATTGCACCAAAAGCATCTGTTACATCACATGGAGCTGTAATAGCTACAAGTCCTGCAAGTGAAGCATTGAGACACATTGAAACATCAGGCTTGCCATATTTAAGCCATGTAAAGATCATGCATGTTACTGTTGCAAGTGCAGGAGCAATTGTTGTTGTAACAAATACGCTGCCGAGCTGATCAACTGATGTACAAGCTGCTCCGTTAAATCCGTACCAGCCAAGCCAGAGAATGAATACACCAAGGGCTGCTGCTACAAGATTGTGACCAGGGAAAGCATTTACCTTTGTAACTTTTCCTGATTTATCTCTTTCGAACTTACCAATACGTGGTCCAAGGAAGGCTGCTCCGATAAGAGCTGAAATACCACCAACCATGTGAATGCAGTTAGAACCTGCAAAATCGTGGAAACCAATCTGTGAAAGCCAGCCGCCGCCCCATGTCCAATGTGCTTCAATTGGATAAATGATTGCTGAGATAACTGCCGAGTACACACAATAGGAAATGAATTTTGTTCTCTCAGCCATTGATCCTGAAACGATTGTTGCTGTAGTAGCACAGAAAACAAGGTTAAATACGAAGTTTGACCAGTCAAAACCGGCATAATTTGTAAAAATATCAAATCCCGGTTTTCCGATTATTCCGGCTAAATCCTCCCCAAGAAATAATCCGAAACCGATAAGAATAAATACTACTGTTCCAATACAGAAATCCATAAGGTTTTTCATTATGATATTTCCTGTATTTTTGGCTCTTGTAAAACCCGCCTCACACATTGCAAATCCGGCTTGCATCCAGAAAACCAATGCTGCACCTATAAGAAACCAAACACCAAAAACACTGCTGTCTATTGCGCTTAAGATTTCCTCGCTCATACTTTTTCTCCTCTCTCCCGGGAAAATCATAAGATTCAAACCTTTACAGATTTCCCAGTAAAAAAAGCGATGCAACGGCACACTACGTTTTTGTAGTATGATGCCCCATTGCATCGCTTAGTCTTTATGATGTAATATTATAGTTTTTATGGAATACATGTATACACATTAGTGTGTAGTCCGCGGATCATGCACCCATATATGCAAAAAGCGCCTTAGAGAGTACTCTCTAAGACGCCTTTGTCTTTATGAATATGAAGTTTACTCCTGTATAAAAAACATGTCAAGAGATTTTGTATACAATTTTTTTCTCTTTTTTTACTGCTGGAACAGCCATTCCATAACTGCTATGCAATTATATGCGTAATCAAATGAAGCCATATGGTATGAAGCTCCACCGCCGGCGCCTCCACCATTTCCGCCCATCATTCCTTCAGGCTTCTCTCCGGTTATTTCCATTGTAGGCTTGTCTTCATTTATATCTGAGGAAGCGTCTGTTGCAGAATTGGTAGTTGAAATATTGCCTTCTTCAGAAGGACTCATTTGTCCACCGCCCATAGGTGAATTGCCGGTTCCTGCGTCAATTGTTCCTGTTTTCCATGATATGAAATACGCTCCTGTGGCTTCTCCACTGAATAATTCTGATGCAGCCGATGAAAGTTCATCTGCTGACCAAGTACCGTCCCACTGTGCATATGTGTATGTAACTCCATCCGCATCATATCTGGCCATTAGATCCTGCGCTCCGCTCCATGCACTTGTATCATCTTCTGCTGCAAAATAAACAAAGGTCTGTCCTTCCAGATTTGAAAGAAGTTCTGTATCCCACTGTCCATCAACAAACATGCAGCCTGCATACAGATCCGGGTATTCCGAAGCAAGAATAAGTGTTGTCATGCAGCCCATGGACTGGCCTGTTCCATATATCTTTTCTGTATCTACCGCATATTCTTCGGACATGTACTCAATAAATCTCTTCGTTAACTCAACATATTCTGTTGTAGTATATCCATCATGGTCATCAAGTATTGTTTCCGGATATGTTGGTACAGCTACGATCGTTGGGTATACTGACTGCCACTCTGACGATGCCCATACAATACCGCCCAAGCCCTGAGTAAGTGAGTACTCCGCATCGGTTCCAGCAGTTGTTGAATCACCAATGAACACCACCATCGGATATTCTGCATTTTCATCATATCCTTCAGGAAGGTATAGATTATATGTTATTGAAAGACCTGTTTCCTCATCGGTGTAGGTAAGCTGATCAAAAAAATCTGTATATGTCGCCACAAGACTTTCTTCATCTTCTGCAAGTGTATTACTTACAAGTCCCAGTTCTAACACCGCACCGGTATCTGATGCATTTGCAGTTTCTGATGTAGAATCTGTAGTTTCTTCTTTTGTCTCTTCAGAAGAATCGCTTGCTGCCTGGCTACTCTCAGATGACTCGGTCTGAGTATTATCTGCTTGCTGTGTTTGGCTTCCGCAGGCCACTGCAGAAGCTGTTATCACACAAGTTGTCAAAATAGTTACCAATCTCTTGAACATTATAAAATCCTCCATATATTTGTTCTGGTTATCGTTATATTATTGGAGTAATTTATAATGCGAGCTACCATTCGCAGTAAGTCTGTATGCGTTTTTTCTAAGAGCAGTGTTTTTTAACTTACATCCTCATGATAGATTTGTTAACTAAATCCAACCTAAAGAACTACTAAACGTATTCTAAAATCCTAAAGTACATTCAATTTACGCACTTGCCTCCAACAAGATCTGTTTATTTAGAAATTTTTTGGTTTGTTCCAGTGTAGCGTTCTTTTCCACGCCAATTAGGCATACGCTCTTTAAAAAAAAATGAACCATTAACCCCGTCCCCATGGACCATTAAAGGTTATAAATCTTCGAATACTTCTCTTTGAAGTGTCTGATGAGTGGCTTTGCAGAAAGTTCCTGGCCGCACACAGCTTCGAGAACTTCACTGGATATTCTGGTAGCGCCATACTGGTGGATCTTCTCATTGAGCCACTTTGTGATCTTCTTTATTTCTCCGGAAGCAAGGATATCATCAATACTTCCAAGGTCTTTCTCAATTGCTTCAAGGAACATTCCATCATATATGCTGCCAAGAAGGTATGATGGGAAATATCCAAAGCTTCCGTCCGACCAGTGCATGTCCTGCAAAACGCCCTGAGCATCAGTTTCAGGTACTACGTGAAGAAGCTCATCCATCTTTTCATTCCACATCTTAGGAAGGTCTTTTACATCTGCTCCATCAATAAAGATTGCCCTCTCCATCTCGTATCTGAGGATAATGTGGAGACAGTATGTAAGCTCATCGGCTTCTGTTCTGACAAAGCTGTTTTCAATGTGGTTAATTTCTTTATAGAATTCCTCAAGTGTTACAGCTTTAAGCTCCGGAACAATCTCGCATACCTTTGGCCAGATTGGTTTCCAGAAATTGATGTTTCTTCCAAGGATATTCTCATAGAATCTTGACTGGCTCTCATGAAGTCCCATGTAGCTGATGGAAGCGCCTTCAGTTCCTTCATACTTGTGGTCAACATTCTGCTCAAAGATGGCATGTCCACCTTCATGAATAGCTGAGAAAATTGCAGAAATAACCTCATTCTCATAGTAATGATTTGTGATCCTGACATCATCAATTGACATGTTTGTGGTAAACGGGTGCTCAGTCTCAGCCTGGGCAAATCTTTCCATGTCAATTCCCATGTACTCCACAAGGAACTTGCAAAGCTCAGCCTGCTCGTGAGCAGGTACTTTCATAGTAAACTTGCTGTGATCCGGCTGTGGGCAGGCAAGAATCTTATCCAAAAGAGGGATCAGCTCTTCTTTAAGTTCCTCGAAAACTGCATCAATCTTATCCTGTGTCATGCCTCTTTCGTAATCATCGATAAGGGCATCATAGGGCTGCATATCAGGGGAAACATATTTCTTGTATTCTTTAACCGCTTTGATAGTTTTCTCAAGCGGTGCTTCGTATGACTTCCAGTCATTGTTCTGTTTAGCCTTAGGCCACGCAATTGAAGAAGCTGTGATTGTTTTTACATATTCCTCGTAGAAATCCTGAGGAACACGTCTCATCTTATCAAGCTGCTCCTTGGTTCTTGTAATGTCAAATTTCATTACGTCATCAAGTTTATCGAATTCTTCTTTTTCAGAAAGCTTGCACACAAGGCCATAGAACTCATCATCTGTTGCTTTCTTGAAATGCTCAGTTGAAAAGAATGAAATGGCATCTGATAATTTCTCTTTTCCACCATCAGGACATGTGGTCTCAAGATCCCAATGCATAAGGGACATTGCATGTCCAAGGTAGTTAAGTTCTTTCTGTTTTGCTTTGTATTTCTCAAGTAATGTCATGTAATTTGTCTCCTATTATAAATAATATTTTTCTTTTTCAATATTCAATTTATAGCTTCAAAACACTTACTCCATATCCGGGAAGAGTTATCATTCCTGAAGCATCTTCCCCTTTGAATACATCAAGCGCTTTTCCTTTAATTATGAAGTTCTTGGCATCCTTTGAATAGTTAAGTATAAATGCGAATTGATCATCTCCATCCCCTCTTACCGCAAGCTCCAACTCCTCCGGTAGTTCAAGGTATTCTCCATATGGGTTCTTAACTCCAAGCTTGTCAAAAAAGACTTCAACTGACTCTTCGTTAAAAGAACTGCCATAATAATATACTTCACCCTTGCCGTATTTATTTACTGTTAGGGCTCCGTATCCT
Source organism: Butyrivibrio sp. AE2015 (assembly GCF_000420825.1). Classification (GTDB taxonomy): domain Bacteria; phylum Bacillota; class Clostridia; order Lachnospirales; family Lachnospiraceae; genus Butyrivibrio. The sequence continues at coordinate 123,578 of NZ_ATVR01000002.1, forward strand.
CGATAATAGTCATCCTCATAAGTTGCCAGAACTTTGCAGTTTTGTCCACAATCTGCCTCTGATCCGCACTCATTATCCACAGTGAGCTGATCAGCAAATACACTTGCTGTGAATAATGTATCATCCCACTTAATGTGGACATCACCTGTATCAGGTGCAATATAGGTGTACTCCGGGATGTCACAGCCTGTAAGTGGTTTGAGTTTTCCAGGAAGCTTCTCCATTGTGCACTTTCCGGTTATTTCCTTATAGCCACTTCTGCAGCCAATTACGAGCTTTCCACCATTCTCAACATACTTTGTAAGTGCCGGCAAAAATCTGTCATCTACAATTGTCATATGTGGATAGATCAAAAGATCATATTGGGAAAGCGTTTCAAATAGCAGCTCTGTATACACTTGTCCACTGGCATCATCTCTTCTGAGATATCCACTAAGATACACAAAATCAATTGGTGTATGGGTTTTCTGAGAGGCATTTATGATTGCCTTCTGGCTTTGCTCCTCAACACTTTTATGCCATACATCATACTCAGCATCCCAGACATTATCGCAGTCCTTTAAAACAGCAACTTTTGCAGCATACCTGCATCCTGCAACAGCTGATAATTTCTGCACTTTAGTGTTAATATCCGCAATCTCTTTTAACCTTCTGTTGTCTCTTCCGGAATAATCAAGGATTCCATGCCAGTACATCTCCGTTCCGAAAGTCGCAGTTCTCCACCTGAAATAGCTGATAAAATCTGCGCCATGAGCAATTGACTGCATTGTCCACAAGGTGATCTGGCCAGGTCTTGGAGTAGGCGCTCCCATCCCGGAATTCCAACCGTTGGCGCCGGATTGCTGCTCCATAATGCCAAATATAGGTGATATTGACCTTGTCTCTGTAAGATGCCTGCTCCACTTTCTGTCTCTGAGTGAATCTTCTGAAGGATCATATCCATCAAGAGTATATGCAAAATTCGGATAGGAATCATAGGTTATAAAATCGAGACTCTCATCTCTCATCCTCTGATAATCCACATGTCCAAAAATACCATTGGTGGTAATGAAGTCATCTTCTTTTTTGTACTTGCGTATTATGTCCGCCTGCATTTTAGCCCAGCTGCAGGCACTATCAGATACAAATCTGTAGTAATCCAAGGTCTGATGAGGGTTCACAACTCCCTGAATAGTAGTTCTCGGAATGTGAACCTCATTCCAGTCAGTATAGGTCTGGTTCCAGAAAACTGTTCCCCATGCATCATTTAATGCATCAAGGCTCTTATATTTATTCTGCAGGAATCTGTTGAAGGCTTTATCATCACTTTCTGAGTAAAACTCGGCTATTTCACAGTTTATCTCATTATCGATCTGCCAGCCTATTACGCTTTTTCTTTTACCATAGTGTTCTGCAAATTTCTCAACAATTCTTGATGACAATCTGCGATAATTCTCAGAGTTGTAATTATAATGACGACGCATTCCATGCCTGAAAAGAACTCCATCTTTCCTGGCATTTAATACATCAGGATATTTCTCAGTCAGCCACGCCGGAGGCGTAGCTGTAGGTGTTCCCATGATCACCTGCATCCCAATTTCATCCGTCAGATCAAGAAACTCATCAAAGAAATCAAAGTTAAAATTGCCTTCAGTAAGCTCTACTTTACTCCAGGCAAACTCTGCTATTCTGACTGTCTTTATACCCACAGACAGCATCCTTTCAAGGTCTTCCCGCCACAAGGCCTTATCCCAGTGTTCAGGATAATAACAGGTCCCGAGCGTTATACTTTCCCCATTCAGTATCTTTCTCATTATGTCGTTTTCCCCTTTTTTCCCATTTATATATGAATTACCTTTTCCTTACGCAAATACCTTAGTGCGCCATCTTCCCTTCATATATCTGATAACGCAGCCAAGTCCTGTGATTGCCCAGGTAAGACCGTTAGTGTACCAGCATCCCCAAAGTCCCACGCCGGGAATAGCCATAAGTATAGTTGCAAAACCGATTCTTCCAACGACTTCTATAAGACCATTTATCAGCGCAAATGCGGCATCACCGACGCCATTAAGCATTCCTCTGAACACATAGATAAGACCAAGTGTAAAGTAGAATAAACTTGTTATTCTAAGACCTCTTGCACCGATCCTTATGGCCTCTGCGTTTGGTGTAAAGAATCTGATTATGTTCTCACCAAATGCAAACATAACAAAGATCATAAGAGCACTAAATGCTGCAACAAGGAAAACGCTCTTGATACATCCACTCTTTACTCGGTCAAGCTTTTTAGCTCCTGCATTCTGGCCGGCAAAAGTTGAAACTGCTGTTCCAAGAGAGCCAAATGGCTGCTGAACAAGCTGTTCAATACGTCCTGTAGCAGTATAAGCTGCCATTACGTTACTTCCGAAGCTGTTAACAACTCTCTGAAGAGCCACACATGAAAATGCAATGAGCGCATTTTGGAGCGCCAGCGGAATACCAAGTCTTATGGCTTTATCAATGATATCTGTGTTGACTATTTTATGTTTAGGCTCAAGCTGCAGATATGGATTCTTTTTTACTCCAACTGCTATAGAGCCGATCATTGCGATTGTCTGGGAAAAAACTGTTGCTATTGCAGCACCTGCAACTCCCATGTGAAGGCCAACTACGGTCACAAGGTCAAGAACAATATTTACGATACATGCTACAACCAGGAAAATAAGCGGAGTCTTACTATCTCCAAGAGCTCTCAGGATTGATGAGATCATGTTGTATGCTGCAACAAGAAATGTTGCTCCGCAAACTATTCTCATATAAAGTAGCGCGTCGCCCATACACTCATCGGGAGTGTCCATAAGTGTTAAAATAGGTCTCGCAAACACTACGCTTACAACACTCATAAGAATCCCCGCTGCAAGTGTGATATAAATAGAGTTTCCTACAATCTTTTTTACATAATCGTCTTTTCCGGCGCCAAAGTTCTGGGAGATCATGATGCCTACACCGGCGCCCATACCCATGCAAAGTGAAAAGAATAAGAAGTTCACACTTCCAACCGCTCCAATAGAAGCAAGGCCATATTCGCCACCGAACTGACCTACTATTATAGTATCTGCAAGATTGTAAAACTGCTGGAACAGATTACCTAAAAGCATAGGAATAGTGAACTTAATAAGAAGCGCTATTTCATTGCCTTTTGTCATATCGGTAACATATCGTTTTTCCATAAAAACTCCTCAATACACCTCAATACAAATTTGATTGTTACGCCTTAATCGCCCATCTCATCTTGGTAGACTTACTGCGAGGATTCAGCCTGCACTCTTCAGCAGAAGGCCTTGTCACATCCTCTGATATATCGCTGTAAACTCCATTCTTTTTCAGTTCCTTAAAGGACTTTTTAACAAGTCTGTCTTCCCCTGAGTGGAAAGTCAAAATCGCAACTCTTCCACCTGGATTAAGTATTCCGTGGAGCTTTTCTAAAAATGAATAAAGAACTTCAAATTCACTGTTTACATCTATTCGAAGCGCCTGAAAAACTCTGGCACAGCTCTTTTTAATAGCCTGTTCTTTCTCTTCTTTTGGAACTTTCCAAAGGGCACCTTCAATTGCTTCTCTGAGTGCAGTTGTGGTATCCATTGGATTCCCCTTTTTCATCAGGTTAAAAACTTTGTCGGCAATTTCCTCAGCATAGGGCTCATCTGAGTTCTCAATGAGCATTCCGACAAACTCATCCCTTGTAATGTTATGGAGCCTTTCTGCTGCCGATTCTCCATGCTCAGGGTCAAGCCTTAGATCAAGAGGTCCGTCAACCTTATAGGAAAAGCCTCTCTTGGGATCATCAATCTGCATTGAAGAAACTCCAAGGTCTGCCAAAACAAAGTCAAACTTACCGGCTTCCTCTGCCACTTTATCTATGTTGGCAAAGTTAATGAGTCTGAATTTAAAATTGTCTTCTCCAAAGCCGGCGCTTCTTAGCCTCTCCACAGTCTTTTGTGATTCTATGGGATCGACGTCAAGGCCATAAACACAGCCGTTTCCTTTAAGCTGCTCAAGCATTTTTCTGGTATGTCCGCCATATCCAAGTGTGCAGTCAAGCCCCTTTTCGCCTGGCTGTATCTTAAGCACCTCAAGAATCTCTTTTACCATGATGGAAATGTGCATACCTGCAGGTGTAGAACCTTTTGAGATAATCTTCGCCACTGTATCTGCATATTTCTCAGGGTTTTGCTCTTTATATTTTTCTTCAAACTTTCTGGGATATTTCCCAGAATAGTGTACTCTGCGCTTATGCTGTTTTTCTTCCATTTATCCTCCAAAATAGGTAATGCTATGGAATAATTGTAATATTATCCAAACATAAAAGGAAGTCCGGTTTTATTCAGACTTCCCTTTTTTCTGTACTATATTTTTATGATTTACATATTTATCTCATCAATAAATCTATATCCCTTTGGTAAATAAAAACCTGTCTCCATCTCCGCAGGCATTGGGTGAGACAGCTCCTCATCATTCCTATAATCCAGCGCAGTTTTATTCCTGAGGAATCCCTCGTGATTATAAAAGCCTACAGCTCCGGGATGAGTATGTAAAAATGGATTAAGGCCATCCCTTTGGATATCCTCCCCAAGATTCTTAACTATCTCCCATCCGATTCCAAGTCCCTGATAGTCAGGGTCCACGGCAACATTCTGTATATAGGCTTCCTCAACGCCATCGGTTATAGCTCTTGCCACCCCGATCAATTTTTTCCCGTCATAGGCAAATGATACATAGTCGCTTAGGTCAAAAAGATATTTTGTTTTATCCACTTTTTCTTTAGTGATCTCAACTGTCTCATTCCTCTTTTTTCCGAAGGCACCTGACAATACCTCAGTAGCTCTTTCATAGTCTATTCCCGATCTATCTGAAGTATAGACCAGATCAAGGTCTTTCTTTTTGCTTTCTTTATCAGGCTTTGTATGGGACTTTTTTTCGACATATTCATTTTCAAATTTAAAGCCAAGAGGTAAAAAATATCCATCCGGGTATTCATTCTCCTTCCCCTCAAAGCCAACATAGGTATAGGCTGTCTTGGTCCTTTGAAAGCCATTTTCTTCATAAAATGCAATACTTCCAATCCTTGCATTTACAAATATATGCTGACCTTTAAGCTGAGTAACAAGCCGCTTTATAAGTTCTTTCGCTACTTCATCTGAATAGCCATTTTTCACAGCGTGGTTGTAGATTACTGCCCAGTCGCCGTCGGATATTGCTCTTACTGCTCCTACAAGCTTATCTTCATCATAGGCAAAAACAAATTTCTGGCTTTTTTCAAAGGCCTTTTTTGTATGTTCAACATCCCTATTTTTTTCTTTATTCACTTCTGAAAGTAGTAGATTTAGTTCATCAAAATCAACACTTTCCAGTTTTTCAACATATTTTAGTGACATTTTGTCCCCCAAAAGCTTTTATTATTCTTAGAAGTTTCCTTCATCCATCGAATTGATCAAAGATTGTGCATTAAAGCAGGCCACATAATGACCTCCGCCAAAATCATGGAGAGGCGGTACGCCTTCTTTTTTGTCGGATGTAGCATACGGGCAACGGCTTGCAAATTTACAGCCTGTAGGAATGTCCACAGGGCTTGGAATATCTCCTTCAAGAAGTGATCTTTTCCTTGAGTTTTCCACTAGAGGGTCCGCCACCGGAATTGCTGAAAGTAATCCCTTTGTATATGGATGAATTGGATTCAGATACAGCTCCTCGGCATTGGCAACTTCTACCAGTGACCCAAGATACATAACGCCTACTCTGTCAGATATGTACCTTACAACTGAAAGGTCATGTGCTATGAACAAAAGAGTAAGTCCAAGTTTATCCTGCAGTTCCCTTAAAAGATTTATGATCTGAGCCTGAATGGAAACATCCAGCGCTGATACCGGTTCATCACAAACAATAAATTCAGGATTCACCGCCAGAGCTCTTGCTATGCCAACACGCTGTCTCTGTCCTCCGGAAAACTCATAGGGAAACCTTTGGGCATGCTCTTTGCTCAGACCAACAAGTTCAAGCAGCTCACACATCCTGTCAGTACGATCCTTGTCATTACCAATTTTGTGGATCTTCATCCCCTCTTTGATAATGTCTCCAATTGTCATTCTAGGGTTCAATGATGCGTATGGATCCTGAAAGATCATCTGAACTTTTGATGCATACTCTTTGGCTTCCCTTCTTCCAAGCTTTGCTATGTCCTTTCCGTCATAACGGATGCTTCCGCTTGTCGGCTCATATATCCTGACAAGAGTTCTTCCTAAAGTGCTCTTTCCGCAGCCGGACTCTCCAACAAGTCCAAATGTCTCACCTCTTTTTATCTGAAGAGAAATGCCATCTACCGCACGAAGTTTCTTTTTATTTTCAACATCAAAATATTTACTTAAATTTTCTATTTCAAAAAGTACATCATCTGACATAGGTTTCTTCCCTTTTCTTTGCACCTTTGAATGCAAGTGAGATTCGTGGATACGGACATTCAGGATCAAGCAAATGACACCGGCATAAATGTGTTTCGGATAATTTTGTTTCCTCTGGCATCTGCTGATGGCAGATTTTCATAGCATATTTGCAGCGATCAGCGAATGGGCATCCAACAGGTGGATTTACAAGATCAGGTGGTGTCCCTTCTATAGACTCAAGCTTTTTGTCTTTTCTCTGTTTCTCATTTGGAACTGAATCCAGAAGCCCCTGCGTATATGGATGCTCTCTTCTGTAAAAAATATCTGCAGCTGTTCCTGCCTCAACTATCACTCCGCCGTACATTACAACAACTGTCTTTGCCAGATTTGCCACAACGCCCATGTCGTGAGTGATCACTATTATTGACGTTCCCTTTTCTTTTTGCATTTCCTTCATAAGTTCAAGAATCTGCAACTGTACTGTGACATCCAGGGCTGTTGTAGGTTCATCCGCAATAAGAATCCTGGGGGCACATGCCATTGCCATTGCAATCATAACCCTCTGTCGCTGTCCTCCTGACAGTTCATGAGGATACTGATCTACTCTCTGATCAGCATTGGGGATACGGACCATTTTTAAAAGTTCTATAGCCCTTTCCCTGGCTTCTTTGCGGCCAATCTTTTTATTATCTTTTCCCTTTTCATGTCTCTTTAAGATCTCTATTATCTGGTTTCCGACTGTCATGGTAGGGTTAAGGCTTGTCATGGGATCCTGAAAGATCATACTGATCTCTTTTCCCCTGATTTCCTGCATCCTCTTCTCATCAAACTCAAGGATGTCCTGCCCATCAAGTTCAATATGTCCGCCCTTGTACTCTGTGATATCAGGATCATGAAGCTTTAAAATGCTCTGTGCCGTAACTGATTTCCCAGATCCCGATTCGCCTACGATAGCAAGTGTGCCACCTTCTTCCAATGAAAGATTAACTCCTCTGACAGCCTGCACTTCGCCGGAATATGTATGAAATGACACCTTCAGGTCTTTTATCGCTAACATCCTGTCTCCCCCTATCTGCGCATCTTAGGATCTAAAGCATCCCTAAGGCCATCACCAAGCAGATTAAAAGCAAGCATCGCAAGTGCAAACAATACTGCAGGTGCAAAGAATAACCACAGCGATGCCGGAAACTGACTTGATCCTGCCTGAAGCATATTGCCCCAGCTTGCTTCCGGTACCGATATTCCAAGTCCCAGATAGCTAAGACCTGCCTCCGCTCCTATTGCCCCCGGAATGCTCATGGTGTAATTAACAATGATCGGTCCTATTGCATTAGGTAAAAGATGTGTCAAAAGAATCTCTTTTTTCCCTGCACCAAGGACTTTTGCTGCAAGAGCATATTCATTCTCCCTAAGAGACAAGATCTGCCCTCGTACAAGTCTTGCAAGACCGATCCATCCGGTTATTGTCAGAGAAAGAATAAGTGTCGGAATCCCTTTTTTCAATACAGTGAGCATCAGTATCATCACAAGCATCTGTGGAATACTCATAAGAATATCTATAATCCTCATCATGATATTATCTGCCTTACCACCAAGAAATCCTGCGATTCCACCATATAACATACCCACCACAAGATTTATGGTCTCAGCTATGAATCCGATCATTAGAGAAGTTCTGGTCCCGCGTATCAGCCTTGTAAAAACATCTCTCCCAAGTTCGTCCGTCCCGAGGATATGCTCTTTGGATGGTGGTGTCAGGGTGTGAAGCAGATCAGTCTTTTCATAATCCGGAAAAGCAATTGGGCCTGCGATTGCCACCACTATCAGGAACAAAATAAAAACCAAAGAGACCATTGCCACCTTATTCTGTAAGAGAGTCCTGACAACTCCCTGTGAATACGAAATAGATTTTCTATATATTTTCTGGCTTGCCTCAAGATCTCTTGGGACAGGTGTAAAATCTTTTACCATTTCCATTTCTGCTTTTTCCTTTGTTATTTTGCAAGTCTTACTCTTGGATCAATTACGCTATAGAGCAGGTCCACCAGCAGCATACTAAATACAATAAAGATTGAATAAAATACCGTAAGGCCCATCGTCATGGTATAATCTCTGGCTGTTATGCTGTTTACCAGGTATTTTCCAAGTCCGGGAATTGCGAACTGGCTCTCAATAATATATGATCCTGTCACAACCCCTCCGATCATTCTTCCAAGTACGGTTATAACCGGCATCATTGCATTTCTGACTTCATGCTTCCAGATGATCTGCTGCCTTGATATTCCCTTTGCCTTGGCCGTCCTTATGTAATCCTGATTTATCACGTCAAGCATCGATGTTCTCATAAGCCTTGCAAGAGAGGCTACGGTCCCCATTCCCAGAACAAAGCTGGGAATGATGGTATACCGGAAGCTCTGCCATCTTGCAATTGGGAAAAGCTGATAATCTGTATGAAAAGTGGCCTTTACCCAACCGGATAATCCAAGTCCAAGAATTGTCTGAAGAATAGTACCTAGAACAAAGCTGGGAATTGAAATACCTATAATTGCTGTAATAGTTGAAATATGGTCTATGGGTTTATTCCTATGTAGTGCTGCCTCAATTCCCAAAAGGATGCCTGCTATTGTTCCAAAGATAAGCGCCCTTATTCCAAGATCTGCAGATACAGGAAAAGCAGTAAGGATTATTTCAGTCACGCTCCTGTATCCGTTTGACATTGACACTCCAAAATCGCCATGAAGTATGTTCCAGACATAGGTCAGATACTGTTTATAAAGAGGCTTATCCATTCCGTATTTTTCCATCAGTACCGCCAGTGTCTCAGCCGACATACTGTCATTGTTTCCGGAAAAAGGCGTACCCGGAATGGCATGCATCAGGAAGAATGTCGCAGTCATGACAACAAATATCGTTGCAAAGGCGAGAATTATTCTTTTTATGATATATCTGCGCATGTGTGATCACCTCAAAGCTTTATGTCTATCAGTTAACAGTTGCATAGTAAAGATCAAGATAAGGAACTACTGCTCTTCTTAATACTCCTCCTACACGGTTTGATACAGAATAGTAATGGCCTGTGTAATAAAGAGGTGTGATTGCTTCTTCCTCAAGAAGTATTTTCTCTGCTTCTCCAAGGAATTTCACTCTCTCTGTAAGATCTGTGCTGTAAGTTGCATCATGATATGCCTTATTGAAATCCTCATTTATGAACAATGCAGGATTAGCAGAGCTGTCTCTCTCATAACCTCCAAGGAAGTTTGTGGCATCATCCCAGTCAGCTCCCCAGCTTGCAAGGTAAAGATCATACTCAAAGGCGTTTCTTCTGGTTCTTACTGCACTACTGTCAGAAGTTTCAACTTCAACATTTATTCCAAGATTTTCTGAGAGAAGCTGCTGGATAGCTCCTGATACTGCAATAAACTCATCAGTGTTTGTTGTAAGGATTGTAATTGTGATATCTTTAGGATCACTTAGGCCAAGTTCATCAATTCCTTTTTGCAAAAGAGCTTTTGCATTGTCTACATCATAGCTGTAATCAAGTGTTGGACCAACAATTTCTCTGAAAGATTTGCTACCATCACCGGCAAGACCAACCGGAATAAATCCATCTGCAGGAGAACCTACATGAAGCACTCCGTTTACAAGAGCATCTCTGTCAATCGCTGCTGAAATTGCCTGTCTAATATATTTATTTCCAAGATAGTCGTTTGTGAGATTGTAATAGAGGTAAGCCGTTCTGCCATTGTTGTAAGTCTGAGCTGTATAGCCTGCTCCCTCAATTGCAGATAGTCTCTGGTAAGAGAAGTCAACCACATCAAGCTCACCATTTAAGAACAGGTTAACCTGAGTTGCCTCATCTGGAATTACATAAACATTTACCTGATCGTACTGGATATTATCTGCATTCCAGTAATACTCATTCTTTTTAAACACCAGAAGATTGTCATGCTCCCAGGAATCAATATAAAATGGTCCGTTACTGATTGAGTACTCTGCCTCAGTTCCGATATTCTCTACCCCAACCTCATTTGAAAACTCTCTGTCATAACCAAAGTGCATAGGATGTGTAATAAGATATGGGAAGTAAGTAACAGGATATTCGAGATCAAATACCAGTGTCTTGTCATCAACTGCAGTAACTCCAAGGGTCGAAACATCTGCTTCGCCTGTATAAATAGCTCTTGCATTCTTTATCTCATACAGGAAATCTGCAAAACTAAGCTGTGCTGTGCCATCAAGCATTGCCCCAATCGCATATACCCAGTCATCTGCTGTAACGGGTTCACCATTACTCCAGCCGCTATCTCTGAGTTTAAATGTCCACTGTGTGTAATCATCATTGTGCTCATAGCTCTCGGCAAGACCATCCCCAAGTTTGCCATCTGCATATCTTGTAAGGCCTTCTCGTAAGAGTCCGTTTGTGACCATGAGACTGTCACCGATAGCATCAAAAGTAAATGTAGGGTCTGATGAAATTGCTATGTTAATCGCCTTTACCCCATTCTCGGTACTCTGCGCTTGAGTAGATGCCGCATCAGAAGGTGCTGCTGAATCTGTGGAAACCGCATTGGCCGCAGGCGCTGACTCGTTGCCTGTCTCAGGACCTGACTCATATGTTCCGCATGCTGTCAGAGCGCTAAAGCTCAGTGCTGTTGTTACAATCAAAGCAAATGTCTTATTAATTATTTTTTTCATAAGCTACTCCTCTTCTTTTCTGATCACATTGTTAATCTGTAACTATTATTGATACTTAATCTATTTCCGACCTTCCCAGCCATGTTGTAAGCTCTGCCACCTTCACAAGTTCGTCAACACAGGTATATTCGTTTGTTGTGTGAACTTCATGCATAGCACTTGCAATCACAAGCCCTTCTATCCCGTGTCTGGCAAAATTGTTCTGATCACTTCCCCCATAGGTCTCTACAAGCTCACCATCAACTGACAAGGTCTTCAAACAGGCTTTTTTAAACCTGCTGACAGCAACGCTGTTTTGTGATGTTCTATAACTTTCTATCTGGATCGTGGCTTCTACCTCTGCCTGTCCTTTATATGCAGCTGCTGCATCCTCAAACGCTTTTCTTACAAGTTCTACCTGGTTCAAGGCTTCCTCATGAACAAGGCTTCTGACTTCTCCTGTTATCTCCACATATTCAGGGACACTGTTTCTTTGGGTTCCTCCCTTTATGGTCCCGATATTAAGTGTGGTATTATCTGACGCCCATCCATTTTTCAGACTGCTTATTGCCTGCGCTGCAATGGCAATGGCATGTATTCCATCCTGAGGACAAAAGCCTGCATGTGCACTTTTGCCTGTAACCTTTATAAGCAGTGATATAATGGTCGGCGCTGCAAAAGCTGCTCTTCCAAGCGGGCCGCTAAGATCGAGTACAAAAGCCGTTTTTGACTTTACATTAGCGTAATCAAACACTCTGCTTCCCTGTCCATAGGGTTCTTCAGCTATAGGGAAAAGAACTTCTATCTCCGGGTGTGGAATATCATCCTCCTTAAATACCCTAAGCATCTCCAGAATTGCCACAAGACCACCGACGTCATCAGCTCCAAGAACTGTGTCTCCTTCAGAAGTTATCTTTCCATCATCATGGATAAGTGCCTTCTTACCGATCCCTGGTTTTACCGTGTCCATATGGGCTGAAAAAAGAATTGGTTCTCCAGCTCCTGTTGCCGGAATCCTTGCAAATATATTCCCTGCGTTTTCAGGATTTTTATCTATGATCTTCTCACCCGCAAGTATTTCAAAAGCCTCATCTTCTCTGGCTTCTATTCCTAAGTGCCTTAGCTGTGAAAGGATATAGTCAGCAATTTTTCTCTCGTGATATGATTCAGAGTCAAAAGAGACCATTTTTGTAAATTCATCAACTACTCTTTTTTTGTTTACCGGCATTTTTCCTCCTTTCTCACCTATTTAAAAATGAAACTCTGATATCTTTTCTTCCTTTATTGCAGGCAGCTCTGACTGTGCGCTTCTGGATGGACTGAAATACTCTATCAGATCATCTCTTAATTTTTCAGGTATTACCCTTGGTATCGGGAAAACAATTGAATTTGCCAGTCTGTCAACAATCCTTATAAGAAATCCCGCTTCTTTTTCCAGAATCTTTCCAAGCTCTTTCTCATGTCTTTTAACAAATGCTTTTGAGCCTTGAAGTCCTGTTTCTTCTGATCCAAACCAGACTGTATAAACAGTTCTTTTTCCCGGATGATCCTTAAGGTGCTCAAGAAGTGATAAAATTTCTACCGTTCCGGCTCCGTTATCCCATGAGCCTTTTGAAAACGGAACGCTGTCGTAATGAGCTCCGGCCACCAGGATCTCCTCGGGATATTCAGTTCCCTGAACTTTTACCAGAAGGTTTTGAGATTCTACTTTTTCTTCCTTCAGTGAAAGTGTTACTCTCACTTTTTGTGGATATGACTTAAGTAGTTCTACTGCATCTATCATTCTTATCGTGAATGCAGGGACAGCCCCGATATCCAGTAGATTATCTCTGAACCTTACGGTTTCCAGGTCGCTGTTCTCATAAGTGTCTCTGATGGTTCCACTTGTGGTTATGTATGAAACAATTCCTGCTTCCTTAAGCTTTCTATAGGTCTTAGGTGAAAGTCTGTCATGGATAAGAACAACTTTGCCTTTTATTCTGCCAAGGCTCACGTCATCAAATGAACTTAAGTAGTAAAGCTCTGCTGTGATTCCTTCCTCAGGAGTACTGCTGCTGTCTATAACTCCGGTAACCGAAAAAGATCTCTCCTCGCCATTTTCATATATAGCTGTAAGCGTAGCTTTCTTTGGAACCTTTCTGGTATATTCAAAGGTTTCCACTTCTGGTTCGAATCCTATCTTCCTTATTTCTTTTTCAAGAAAAGAAGCTACCTCTTTCTCTTTATCTGTTCCGCTTGGTCTGGAAAAACTGATTGCTGAAAGACGTTCATATATTTTGAGTGACATTTTGTTTTCCCCCTTGCTTTTATTGATTGCTATTATGCCCTCTAGTGCACTGTATTGTAAAACACACGTATCTTATAGGTGGGTATAAGCTTTTTTTATCAGACAAAAAAACGGATACAGGCAAAATCCTGCATCCGCTCTTCCAATTTCATATTCTTTTATTCAAACTGACTTGCGTAAAGCTTGTAATATACACCTTTTCTTTCCATAAGGGATTCATGATTTCCCTGCTCAACTACATCCCCATGTTCCATAACAAGAATATTATCAGCATTTCTTATGGTAGAAAGCCTGTGGGCAATGATAAAACAGGTTTTTCCAACCATGAGGTTTCTCATGGCTGCCTGAACTTTCCTCTCTGTAGCTGTGTCAACATTACTTGTGGCCTCATCAAGTATAAGCATACTGGTGTCATATAACATAGCTCTTGCAATAGTGATCAGCTGCTTCTGGCCCTTACTGATGTTGCCTCCATCTTCCCCTATAACTGTATTATAGCCCTTGGGGAGTCTCATAATATAGTTGTGTATATGAGCAGCCTTTGCTGCTTCTGTAACTTCTTCAATGGTTGCATTCTCTTTTCCATAGGCTATATTGTCAAAAATAGTTCCATTAAATACCCATGTATCCTGAAGGACCATTGAATAACTCTTCCTAAGGCTCTCCATTGTGTATAGCTTTGAATCTTTCTCGTCAACAAGGATACAGCCATTTTGAGGATCATAAAACCGCATGAGAAGATTTATCATTGTAGTTTTCCCGGCACCTGTGTGACCAACAATAGCTATTGTTTCTCCGGGATCTGCCTTCATGCTAAAGTCATTTATGATGGTCTTGTTCTTGATATATCCGAACTTCACATCCCTTGCTTCCACAAATCCCTTTGCTTCATTTAAAGTAATGGCTCCCTCTTTGTCTTTTACTTCCTCAACTTCGTCGAGTAGCTGAAAAACACGCTCTGCCGCCGCAAGCGCACTGAAGATTTCATTTACTATGTTGGAAATCTCATTTATTGGTCCGCTAAACTTCCTGCTATAGAGGATAAAGCTTGATATCTGCCCAAGACCAACGATTCCGTTCATGTAAAGCAGGGCGCCTCCAAGGCCAATTGCAGAAAGTCCAATGTTGTTGATAAGGCCCACAGTTGGTCCCATTGTCATGCCCAGACCGTCAGCGTCACGGTACGCTTCGGCTGCATTTCTGTTTATTTCCTCAAACCTTTCACAGACATAATCCTCATGAGCATAAGAAAGTATTGTCTTTTGTCCGGTAAACATTTCCTCCGCAAAGCCGTTCATCTCGCCGTAGGCAAGGCTGCGCACCCTATATAGTGGTCTGGTCTTTTTGCTCATATACCTTGTAAAAAGAACTGACGCAGGTATTGTAAATGCCATGCACAGCACAAGTGGCGCTGAAATAAAGCACATCATTGTAAAACTACCAACCACTGTCACAATACTGGTAAGGATCTGTACCACATCAGATGATAAGCTGGTGCACACGACATCAATGTCGTATGAGACACGGCTTATGATATCTCCTGCAAAATGCTTGTCAAAATAACTTACAGGAAGTTCCATGAGCTTATTAAAAACATCCTGCCTCATATTCCTTGCAACATATCTTCCAACGCGCATCATTCCAATATTCACACAAAAACTAAGGATATTACTCCCGACATATGCCAGTAGCATCAAAAGTCCATAGTGAATAACCCGCGTAAGGTCCACATTTCCTGCCCCTTTACTGGCTTCAGTTATTGCTTTTCCTGCAAAATCAGGTCCCAAAAGATTCCCTATGTTACTGGTAAAAGCACAGATGAGCAAAATAAGTACAATGAAGATATATCGAAACATATATCTGAGCAATCGTCTTAAAGTTTTTCTCGGATTTTTTGGTTTTTGTTTTTCTCTACCTCTGTCTCCAGGTCCCGGCATCGTAAGCTCCTTTATGTAGTCTGCATCTCATATGTTTCTCTATATGCGCTGCAGCTTTCCATAAGCTGCTTATGAGTTCCAAGCCCAATACATTTCCCGTTATCCATGACCATTATCTTGTCCATTCCCATAACGCTGCTGACTCTCTGCGCGATCAGTATCAATGTGCTTTCCTTATGATTTTCTTTAATTGCCTTTCTCATGGCAGAATCTGTTTTGTAGTCAAGTGCACTGGAACTGTCATCAAGTACCAATATCTGCGGTCTTCCTGCCAAAGCCCTTGCAACGAGAAGTCTTTGTTTTTGCCCACCTGACAGATTAGCTCCCTTAATATCAGCCTGATATTCAAGGCCCTTATCGAGAGCATTTATATATTCATCCGCCAAAGCATCCTTTATGGCCTTAGCTATCTCATCTTTTGAAATATTTCTTCCAAAATCTATATTGTTATAAAGCGAATCCTTAAAGATCATGTCATTCTGGAACACCGCACCAAATTTAGATCTAAGCTCATCTTTGTCAAAAGAGCTGATGCTTTTCCCATCAATTCTGATACTTCCTTCATCAGGGTCATAGAACCTCATTAGCAGATTTATTATTGTAGTCTTACCACATCCGGTTGGCCCTATTATTCCAAGACTCTCCCCTTTTTTCAGTGAAAAGCTGATATTATCAAGAGCCTTTTCTCTTTTTCCACCTGCAAACCCATTATCCGTATTCAGCTCTTTTCCATAAGAAAAGCTCACATTTTCAAAACTAATGAAATCATCACCTTCTGCAGGTTCTTTATCTGTCTTTATCCAGTCGTCATTACCCTTTAGTACGTCGTCAATTCTATCTGCGCTGGCACTTGCCTTTGACAAACTCATGAATATTCGGTTAAGTCCCATCACTCCCATGGTGATCATGTTGAAATAAGTTAAAAAAGCCAGAATAATTCCGGGCTGCATAAGGCCGTCATTAACTCTTTTTGCTCCGAATATAACAACAAGCGTAAGTCCAACGTTAAGACATAACTGCATAAAAGGTCCCGGAATCGCCATTACAGTTCCCGCTCTTATATCACTTTTCGCCATTTCTTCATTGGCTCTGGAAAATCTTCTTTTCTCATAGTCCGCTTTACTTAAGGCTTTCACAACGCGAATTCCTGTTATGTTTTCTCTCATGATACGAACTACAGAATCAAGTCTTTGCTGAACTTTTGTGTATATAGGGATTCCCTTAAGAGAAACGATGAGCACAACCCCAATCAGAAAAGGGAGCATTACAATAAGAATCATGGCCAAATGGAAATCCATGAAAAGAGTCATGATAACTCCGCCAAGAAGCATCATAGGTGCTCTTACACAGAGACTTTGAAGCTGTTGAACTGCAGATTGAACATTATAGCTGTCAGAAGTCATTCTGCTGATAAGACTGGGAAGAGTAAATTCATCGAAGCTGTCGCCGGATAGATTTGCAGTCTTTTTAAAAAGATCGCCCCTTACATCATAGCTCACCTTGTGGGCATTATAGATTGCTTTCCTATTAGCCATCACGTTAAACTGCCTGCAAAAAATAGAAGCAGCAAACATAATTAACCCCCATATGACCACCTGCACAAGATCTTTGGAGGGAACCACATAATCTATCATGTACTCAAGAATATATGGAAGTGAAAGCTCTGACATAGTTCCTATGAGCTTTATGAATATAGCCGCAAAAACAGCCACTTTATACTTTTTCATATACCTGAATATCAGCTTCATCTTACACCCCCATACCATTATTATGCCTTCTTGAATATTTTATTCAAGAAGGCATTTTTATCAGGCGTTCTTTAATTTTCCTTTTATAGGATTTATCGTAGCATCAAATTCAGGTCTGTAGTTAGTTGGTTCTCTGTCATCCCATGATGGTGAATTCCAGATAGTTTCAGAAATCTCTGACTGGTAATCCTCAGGAGTTTCTCCCTCAGGGTGCTTTAAGAAAAGATTGTCCGGATCCGCTGAAAGTTTTGCTCTCTCATGGTCTGTCTTCCAGATTTCCTCAAAAGGAATAAGCGGAACAATCCTTGACTCATATCCCTTAAAGAAGCCTCTGTCACCTCCTATGCCGCGACCTTCTCTGAAGAATGTGTACTTGGCAAATGTAGGAATTGAGTATAGCTCTCTTAAGTAACCCCAAATATTTTTATATTCCGTGATTCTCTTTTTCATCGGTCCAATTGATCTGAAATATCCTGTTTCCCATCTTACAAGAGATACATATGCTCTGATGTCAGAGTCAGTAATATAATCACCAAAGATAAAGCGGTTTGTCTCAAGTCTCTTATCGAGCTTTTCAAGTGAATCGAAGAAATCTTCATAGCCCTCGTTATAAGCCTCCCATGACACGCCAAAGGCCATGCGGTAATGACCATTGTTGATGTGTGGGAAAAGCCAGTCATTAAATTCATCGATTTCTTTTCTATATTTCTTTGGATAAAGGTCAGGCGCATCTACAGGCTGGAACTTTCTAAACTGCACCTCAATGTAGTTAGACAGTCTGTGATAATCATTGTTTACAGCCTTTTTCTCCTTGATGTCTACAAAGGTTGGAGTCGTTGCTCTGCCCTTGTAATCAGGATTAGCATTTTTATAAAACTCTGAAAGGAAATGCACACCTGTTATAGGATCCTTATAGTCTTTCTGATCCGCAAATCCATGGCCGTAAACATTAGTCTGTCCGGAATGGCTTGTTGTCTGATCCCTGATCACATCCTGAAGGCCTAA
This sequence comes from Butyrivibrio sp. AE2015, assembly GCF_000420825.1. Taxonomy (GTDB): domain Bacteria; phylum Bacillota; class Clostridia; order Lachnospirales; family Lachnospiraceae; genus Butyrivibrio. The sequence continues at coordinate 141,624 of NZ_ATVR01000002.1, forward strand.
AAGATCTCTTGCAATAACAGGTCTGTTTGACCAATTGCAGCCATGGGCCCAATAGATTGCGTATCTGCCATCCTCTGCCTTAAACTCACCCTCCTTATCTCCAAATGGGACAATAAAGGAATTAGGCTGTCTCACAAATACGCCTCTCTCATTGGTTTCATCACGCTGTTCATTTGGTCTTGGTGCAAGACCACCGGCCTGTCTTGCAAACTCTTCAGCAAGCTCATCAGTATATCCGTTAACGTCCTGCTTTGCCGGATTTGAATAATTGACTGTGCAACTGTTACTCATTTTCACGCTCCTCCTTACTTGTACTGTCTCGTTTCTGTGTTGGTTAAATGCTAATACGGTATGAGGAGTCTGTAAAAGACACTAATCTTATAGGCAAATATAAATTTTTCTTATACCGGTGAAAATGTAGTTTGCCTGTCCTTTATTTCTCTTGTAACTAATTTAGTAATTTGCTATGGTTGAAACATCATCAAAAATAAGAAATGAGGATTCTATGTCTTCCAGTTTTATTTCTATCACAAACTTAAATACTCCTGATCTTCGCGTTTATCATGAATACTCCGAGAATCAGTTATTCCACATAAATGAACCAGACCTTGGGATATTTATTGCAGAGAGTCCCAAAGTTATCGGCCGGGCACTTGATGCAGGCTATGAGCCAATATCTCTTTTGCTGGAAAAAGATCAGACGGAAAAAGAGGCAGAGGAAATCATAGAGAGAATCACCAGTAGATTCGATGTTCCGGTATACGTTGCTGAATCTGAAGTTTTGACACAGATCACAGGTTTTCACCTTACAAGGGGCGTGCTCTGCGCTATGAGGAGAAAAGAGCTGCCATCCGTAGCTGATGTATGTCAAAAGGCCAGAAGAGTTGCAGTTCTTGAAAATGTTACCAACCCAACAAATCTCGGCGCCATTGTAAGAAGTGCTGCTGCCCTTGGTATGGACGCAGTTCTTTTCACCCATGGCTGCACTGATCCGCTGTACAGGCGTGCTGCCAGAGTCAGCATGGGAACTGTATTCCAGGTGCCTTGGACTTTTTTACCTGAGGGAAAAGAGTTTGAGAGCTTAAGAGAGCTTGGATTTAAGAGCGTCGCAATGGCACTTAGAAACGACACTAAGGATATCAGCGATGATGAGCTCCAAAGTACAGATAAACTGGCCATTTTCCTTGGTGCTGAAGGCGACGGGCTTTTACCAGAAACAATAAGCGCCTGCGACTATTGCGTTAAGATTCCAATGGCACATGGCGTTGATTCTCTTAACGTTGCAGCCGCAAGCGCTGTAGCTTTTTGGGTATTATCTGCTGCGATGATTACTGTTTGATGGAATTCACCAGATCTTTTTGAATATCATTTAAAAGATCCACAATGTTTACTTCATCTCCAAAAGTAAACACATATCCATGAAGGGATTTAGCTTTCTGCATCAGGTTTTTGGAGTGTTCCCAAACAAAGATTGCAGACTTACCCTTGCCATTTTTCGCTTCCTGAATGAGATTTGCAGCAGCACTGTTGCCATCAAAGGCAATTACTGCAGATGGCCTGCGTTCAAATATCTCGTAGTTGAAGCTCTTATATATTCCCATTCCCTGAGCTTCCGGCGATACTCTTACCTGTACTCCGGTGGCTTTTATTTTATCTATTTCTTTTTTATCCATCAGTGAAGGAACAACACAGTATATCCTGAATTCCTTCTTGTTATGATTTATCAGGTACTTTTCATACCCGGCCAATTTGTGTCCGATAACAAAGCACACCTCTTCAGGATTTAAGTATTCCATCAGAGAATCCATCTGCTCTGCTGCCTTTTTGCTGACCTTGGTCGCTCTGCTCTCAGTGTTAAAGCTTCCCCCAATAAGCACAACCGGGAATCTGTCCCATGTGATCTCGCTGATCTGTTCTTTTAATTCCTGATTAGAATCCAGTTTTGGCTCTTTTTTGGTCTTGCCTTTTGAAATCCTAACGGTCTGCATTTTTTCCAAAAGAACTTCTTCCATGTCTCTGTCTTTTATGAGATCAGCAAAGAAAGCTTTCTTTAAAGAATATGCTTCCTGGGCTTCTTTTATTATCTGTGTCTCAGCATCTTTCATGAGCTGAAGCTCAGCATCAGACAGTCCCAGCATTTTAGCCAGTGACAACTGCTCATCGATCGATGATGTTCCGTACAAAGCCGCTCCATCAGTACCCTGAACGCATCGTATTCCCTGTTTCAGGTACTGCTTAAGAGGATGATGCTCCAATGAATTTAAGTTATTAAGGCGCACATTACTTGTGATCTGGAATTCAAGAACAACGTTATTTTCCTTAAGCTGCTTTAACACCTCTTTTCCTTTCTTGGAAGAAGGACTGTAGGTGTAAAGACCATGTCCAAGGCGCATCCTTGGCATCTTTTGGCCCGGAGCAAGGGAATCTTTTACGCAGGCAATGCTGTGAGCGATATTATCTTTCTGGCTGTCGTTTTCTCCCGCATGGACTCTTATAACAAAGCTAGGGTCCTTGGCTGCAATCTTTACGATTTCCTGGAATGCAGGTTTTAGCGTGATTATGTCATTTATCTCTTCACCGACAAAATCGCATCCTGCGACATATGGATCAAGTGCTGTAGCTTTCAAAACCTCAAGGTTCTGTTCAATGTAATCAGACGGAGTCACTGCATCTTTTACAATGGTCAGAGGAATTCTACGCATAGCTGCCAGGAACCTGATCATTACGCCGGTTTCACGGTAAATATGAGGCATAACCTCATGAACCTGCCTTAGCATTTCAAGTGACTCGTATTTTTTAACAAGGGTTGTATCACTTATCTCTGCATAGTAAACGCCCTGTGCTTTATAATTTCTTGCTATCCACAGGAGTTTATCCTGAAAGATTGTATTTTTACAGTAATAAACATTTTCCTTATCCGTAAGCATCTGCTTCAGATAAGCTTTTACGTCTGCATCGGGGATCTGATCCACGCTGTGCAGATTTATCTTTTCCTCGCTCTCTTTTCCTTTGCAAAAGACATAACGATAAAGGTAGACTTTCTCAAGATTTGTAAATACCGCCTGCCCATCCTTAATAACAGCAAGGGATCCACGGATCTTGACTATGTTCATCTCTGCATTATCAAGGTTGTTAAGGATAAGATCTGCAAAATTTATAAAGGTATTGTCATCAATTCGTCTGTTGAGGTACTTGCCCTGAAGTCCTGAAGACACAAACTGCCTGGCAACCTTTTCTCTCTGAATATTGGCTTTATCCCATTGAGCCTGAGTAAGCTTAAGATCGAGCTTTTTTACATAATAAAGAGGATATCTTATCTGATGGGCTATTCCCAAAGCGATGAGAACGTCACCCGGAAGATTACCATTCATATGCGTGTGAAGATCCGCGCGGAACTTAAGATCCTTGCGAACCCTGGTCTTGAATATAGTCTTGTCCAGTTCCAGCTTAAAATCTTTTGTCTGACTCATAAGAGTCTTGGCAATTGCAGGTATGGTTGCCTTAACAACGACCTGACCATCCGGATAGATACTTGCTATCTCTGTTCCGCCAAGCATGAAGACATAGCTCTCTGAATTGCAGGAATCCACAAAGCAAGGGACTTCGCCGCGGATGACAAGCATGTCATTATCTCCCTTTGAAAGAGGAAGTTTGCATATGCTTGCAAGGTTTCGAATCAGATTCCCTGTGCCATGATTGGGCGTTGTCAGTACGTAGTACATCTTACCCAGGTCTTTGTACAGGTTTACGATTATATCTTTTTCATTATCTAAAAAGAAACATGTGAAATATGTCATAAATTAATCCTCAACAAGCTAAAAAAAACACTCTATGCTTATATTTTAGCATAGAGTGTTTCTGTATTTTTTGCAATGTTGTTATTACTGTGCTGCTTTTCTTGCCTCAAGCATTGGACCATACTTCTCTGTATCAAATGCTGTAAGGTCTGCCCATCCAAGGCCTTCGAGCTGTGAAGTCATGTCATCCCACTGCTTCTCGAAATCTGCATCATCTGCTGCAAATACCATTCTCCAGGAAGCATCCTTGATGATATCGCCGCACTGCTTACGGATAAGGCTGATATCTGTTGTATCGATTGCAAGTGCAATGTTGATACTTGGAACTACTGTCATCATGTTGTTCTTTAAGAGATATTCAACGTCATCAGCTGCGCCAAACTTCTCTGACCACTCTTTTGTAGTCTTTGTCTCGTTCATCTTGATTGTTGATGACCACATATCTGTTCCATAAGGCTCGTTTGTATCTGGATTAACATCGCAGCTTGCTACGATCCACTGGTTGATCTGGTTGTTACCATCGTTCCAGTTTCCGCCGCCCTGATCTTCAGGAACTGCAACTTCTGCTGAGAATCTGTTAAGTCCGTCTTCTGTAAGAACATACTTGCCATTTTCTACTGTGTAGATAAGGCCTTCTGTACCGCCATGCTGGATCTGTACACCTTCTGGTGAAGCATACCAGTCAAGGAACTCCATAAGTCTTGCAAAGTTCTCATCACTAACCTGTGAACCAACACCGATAACTCTTCCGTCACCATAATATGTATCTGATGCCTGGTAGAGGTTTGTATCTGCTACAGGAATCTCGATATAGTTAACACCTTCTTCACCCTTTGAAGGAGTGTTCCAGAAACCATACTGCCAGCTATACCAGTAGAGGTATACTCTCTTGTCCTGCATCTTTGAAACCATCATGTTCCAGTCCTGAGTAGCTGAGTCAGGATCTACAAGGCCCATCTTGTTAGCCTGATAGAAGAATTTGAGCATCTTGTAATATGCACCGGCCTTGTCTGTAAGGGGAACGATTGAATTATCTGTACCGATAAGAACTGATCCGTTTACTTCCTGTCCATACCACTTTGTAAGCTGAGCTACACACTCCATATACTGGCTATCCCAGTCTTTCCAAAGACTGATAGCATATGCAGGGTCACCTTTATCGTTCTGTGGATGAGCCTTCTGGATATCTGCAAGACAGTTAAGAAGGTCATCTGTGTTCTTGAGCTCAGGAGCACCAACTTCATTATACATATCCCATCCCATACGAGGATATGTGTAAACGTGAAGCTGCTTATAAGCTGTAGGTCCGTTTGTGTTCATCTCAAGTGGAATAGCGTAGATCTTGCTGCCATCACCAAGCATTGCGTTAAATGCCTTGATCTGTTCCATATACTTGGAAAGGTTAGGATACTGAGCAATAACATCTGTAAGATCATGAACAAGTCCTGACTCTACGCACTCCTGCATATCAGCGTTATCAAGAATGATCAGATCTCCAAGAGCACCTGCTGCGCAGCGTGTCTGATAAAGAGCTGCTCCATCGCCTGATACCTGTGGTGCAATAATGTTAAGGTTCATGTTGAATTTGTCTTTTACAATCTTGCCATACCAGCCTGACTGTACACCCTGGAAGTTAGCTGCAACATCGTAGAAATCTACAGTGTACTCAGAGTCATGTGAAACTTCACTTGCTGTGGCAGTATCCCCACCTGCTGTCTCAGTAGTTGTTGCTGTTTCAGTTTTTGTTTCTGTCTGGTTACTGGTTGTTCCTGTGCTTTCTGCTGCTCCGCTTCCGCATCCTGCCAGCATTGATGCTGCCATAACTGTGGAAAGAGCAAGAGAAGCAAATTTCTTAAACTTCATTTTCATTCCTCCTTTTTTAACCTCTTTTACCATTTATATCAACCCAGATGGGCTGTATTCATTACGTTTTGGGTGGCGTTAGCCTTTGACTGCTCCAATCATAATACCTTTTACGAAGTACTTCTGGAAGATTGGGTATACGAGCATGATCGGGAGCACGACGATCACTGTGATGGTCATTCGTACACTGGTTGTGGTCTGCGTTGTGGCTGCTGCAGCTGCAAGGGATGACGTGCTCGTGTTGCTCTGGGCAAGTGATGCAAGTGAGCTTGCCTGATTCAGATACTGATAGAGTACAAACTGCAGTGGATAAAGCTTTGTATCTGTCATAAGAAGAAGTGTATCCTGGAAGGCATTCCACTGGCTTACTGCTGAAAAGATTGCTACAGTTGCCATAATAGGCTTGATTACAGGAATTATTATCTTAAAGAACACTGTCAAAACTCCTGCGCCGTCCATCTCGGCTGCTTCCTGCAGCTCTTTTGGCACTGACTCAACAAAGGTCTTTGTCAGGATCAGATTAAAGGGTGATACGATAGCTGGAAGTATGTATCCCCAGAAGTTATTGGTGAGGTGCATGGTCTTCATTACGAGGAACCATGGAATAATTCCGGCATTGAAATACATTGTTGCCACAATGAGTCTGTACCAGAACTTCCTTAGCCACATCTTTTCCTGAGTGAACATGAATCCAAGAAATGCTGAAGCAAATACTGTAAGTGCAGTACCAAGAACCGTTCTCATAAGAGATATCTGAAAGGCCCTTAAAAGTCCGTCAATTCTGAAGGCTGACAGATAGTTCTTAAAATGAATTCCCTGTGGCCAGAAAAGAATATCTCCTTTGGCGCTCAGATCATTGGCACTTATTGTGTTGATAACTATGTAATAGAACGGATAAAGACACAGGAAAGCTGCTATAGAGAAAACAATGTAGCAGACAATTTCAACTGTTCTGTCTCCGGCGCTTACTTTTATTGTTGAACCTTTTTCTTTTGACTGTCCCATCTTAAACCTCCATCAAAGTATGCTCTCGCCACGGATTCTCTTTGATGCTCCGTTAACAATGACCAAAAGCACTACGCTTACCAAGCTCTTAAGCATGCTGATCGCAACTGAAACTGAATAACCGCCGCTGCCCATAGCCATGTTGTAAACGTAAAGATCAAGAACCTGGATATATTCTTTGTTGAAAGCGTTTTGGAACACGTAATACTGCTCCATTCCGTTGTTGAGGAAATTAGCTACGTTAAGTACCAGAAGAACAAAATATGTAGGCAAAAGACTTGGAATTGTAATGTGCCATATTATCTGCATTCTGGTTGCTCCATCTACTCTCGCCGCCTGGATCATCTCATCATCAATGCTAGAAATTGCAGCGATATACATGATTGCTGCCCAGCCAAGGTTTTTCCATGTGAGCCACAACCACTGTGTAAACCAAACATGGCTTGATGACTGTAAAAAGAGAATTGGCTGTTCAATGAGTCCTGATTTTAACAAAAGAGAATTGAGCATTCCTGTGCTGTTAAACAGTGAAAATGCTATGGAATAAACCATTACCCAGCTCACGAAGTTTGGTAGTGTTGTAACTGTCTGTACAAACTTTCTGAATTTCACTCCTCTGATCTCATTGAGGAAAACCGCAAAGATCATCGGAAGCCAGCTGGTTCCAAGTGTTAAGCCACTCATGGCAAAGGTGTTTTTCAGCACCTGAACAATCTGTTGAATTTTAGTCTCACTGCTTACGAGTGATGCAAACCATTTGAATCCTACAAAAGGACAGTTTGCCAAAGTTTTTGGTGGTTTATAATCATAGAATGCATACATCCAGCCATATAGCGGATAGTAGCTAAAGAGTAGAACTAAAATAATAAACGGTAGTACTAATAGAAATAGTTTCAGAGAATAGATCTTCTTTTTTGACACCCCTAATACCTCCCGATGGTTTAACGTTAAACCTTATAGCAAAAAAAATTACTTTTCAGAAACTGATCTTCTTTTTATCATCTTGCACGGATACTTATAAACTTTAGGTTCATCCCCAATTTGCGAATCCCCATTCGCACCTTCAAGCTTATCAAGTAACAATTCCGCTGATTTTGCTCCTATTTCTCTAAGCGGTAATTCAGTTGTAGTGAGCTTTGGTCTGAAGAACTCGGCAATGCTCTCATTATCAAATCCCGCTACCGAAATATCTTTTCCCACGATCAGCTCTTTTTCCTCAAGATAGTCATATACGCCGCCGGTCATCCTATCTGAAATTCCAAATATTGCTGTTACATTCTGTTCAAGTAATGCCTTGGCGCCTTCATGCCCGGCTTTCCTTGACCAATCGCCATAGTAAACAAGCTTTGGATCAAACAAGAGACCGTTTTCATACATTGCTTTTTGATAGCCCATTAGTCGCTTTGCTGTATGGATATTGTCCATTCGACCTCCTATGAAACCTATTCGTTCATGCCCCATCTTTATAAGGTAGGACACCATTTCATAGGCGCTCTTTTCATCATCGATCACCACTGACGGTATGTGGGGCGATTCGGAATAGGCGTAGCACATGACTATAGGAAGATTGAATCCTGCGTTAAATGTTTTTATGATCCTGGCATGTCCTGCAAGATAGATAACTCCGTCTATCTGGGCGGAAAGAATATCTTTTATCACAGGATCAAGGACTGAGTGATACTCATCCTCCTGGCCGTACCAGGTATCGGACCATCTGTCGTAGAGTCTGAGGTTATGGACAACGACCCTGTAGCCCTTTTTTTCGCAGGTCTCCATGATGCTCTCAATCATTGGCGGTGATGTGAACTGCGCAATATCCTCCGCTATTACGGCTATTGTTCTGGTCTTTTTTACCCTAAGCCCCTGAGCAATGGTATTGGGCTTATAACCAGTTTCTTTTATAACCTGCATTATTCTCTTTTTAGTTTCTTCACTGGTCTTTGCCTTGCCATTAATAACGTTGGAAACTGTTGTGGCAGACACGTTGCATCTTTCTGCAACCTCCTTGAGTGTCACCATATTACTTCCCCATGTGTGATTTGTAGTAAATCGTTAAACATACGTATATTATTACGCTTACGCCACTTTGCTGTCAATACTTTTTGTGCAATAACACCAATTTGTTTGATAATTAGGCTCCTTTTTGTGCAATTGTCATTGACTTTTGGCGTTTTCAATCATAGTATAGATACATATTTGATGTTAATCGTTAAACAAAATTAAACTTTATTGTCTACTTTGTATGAAAGGAGTTTTTATGATCTACTATGTTGACGCCAATGCGTTTCGCGATGGTGACGGAAGCATAAACCGCCCTTTTAAGTGCATTGGTGCGGCTGCAAATATAGCGCAGCCTGGGGATGAAGTCGTTGTTAGGCCCGGTATCTACAGAGAATATGTTGCTCCAAGGAATGCAGGAACATGTGAAGCTCCTATAGTTTACCGTTCTGAAACTCCTCTTGCTGCTGTTATTACAGGTGCAGAAGAAGCAAAAAACTGGAAAAAGGTTAAGGGAAACCTTTGGAAAACCTCTGTTAAAAATAGTATTTTTGGAGATTACAATCCTTACACTACAAGAGTTTACGGAGACTGGTACTTTGCCCCTATCGTAAGGCATACCGGAGCTGTTTTTATCAATAACAGCATGATGTTTGAAACCACATCTCTCGCAGAATGTCAGAAGGGAAAGCCGGATCCTTTAGCGTGGGATCAGGAAGCTGCTAAATATCTGTGGTATACAGAGCAGGATGGCGATGAGACAGTTCTCTATGGTAACTTCCAGGGCCTTGACCCCAATAAAGAGAATGTAGAATTTTTAGTAAGACGAAACTGCTTTATGCCTGAAGAGAATGGCATAAATTACATAACTGTAAGTGGCTTTACTATCTGTAAAGCAGCTACAACCTGGGCTCCACCTGCTGCTTACCAGGATGGCTTGATCGGCCCTCACTGGAGCAAAGGCTGGATCATTGAAGATTGCGAGATTTACGGAAGTAAATGCTGTGGAATCTCTCTCGGAAAGTATCTTGATCCGGAAAATGATATGTATTTCACCAAGAGACACGTTAAGAGCCCTACACAGATGGAAAGAGATGCTGTTTGTCGTGGCCAGTACCATGGTTGGTTAAAAGAAAACATCGGCCATCATCTTATCCGTCGCTGCCACGTTCACCACTGCGAGCAGACAGGTATTGTAGGTAGAATGGGAGCTGTATTCTCAACTATTGAGGACTGTGAGATTCACGATGTATGTACTTCACAGCAGCTTGGCGGAGCTGAAACAGCAGGAATCAAGCTTCATGCTGCTATCGATGTAACAATCAGAAGAAACCACATCCATCACAGCATTATGGGAGTATGGCTTGACTGGCAGGCACAGGGTGCAAGAGTCAGCCAGAATCTCATGCACGATAACACCAGACCTGATGGCGTAAAACAGGGTCCCGGTGCAATGTTTAACACTGATGTATTTATAGAGGTTGGACACGGTCCTACACTTATAGATAACAATATTCTGCTCTCACCTGTTGCTATCACTATTCCAAGTGAAGGAATCGCAGTTCTGCACAACCTTATCCTTGGCGGTTTCAGCCTGATCAATTCAGGAGTAGACAGTATCATCAATGGCCAGCGTGAACCAAGATATACTCCTTACCATATTCGTCACCGCACCGAGGTTGCCGGCTTTATGACAATTCTTCATGGTGATGACAGGATCTACAATAACATCTTTGTTCAGCAGCACAAGATTGATGACAAAAAGAAAACTGCTGCAGATGCAGATTACAAGGCAGTTGGCACTGCTCCATTTGATATCTTCCCAACTTATGAGGAATGGGCAGACCAGTTTGATCTTGAAAAAGACCCTGATATGGGCCATCTTGCTGAAGCTCACTTTGGTCACCTCCCTGTATGGGTTGATGGTAATGCTTACTTCAATGGAGCAACTGTTTATAAGAAAGAGAAGAATAAGCTTGTAGATAAAAAGACTAAAGTCGCTGTAGAGTTAAAAGAAAAAAATGGTGATTATTACCTTAAGACTAATTACGACAAAGTGCTCAAAGATTTTGCATGCGGAGTATTAAGCACAGAGTGCCTTGGCGTTGCCTTTGAACCAGAGCAGAAGTTTGAGAACCCTGACGGTACACCAATCACCTTCAATAGTGACATTTTAGGTAACCACCGCTCATCGGAGACCATTCCAGGACCACTTAGCAGTACTTCGTCCAAAGAAGTACTCATATGGAAACACTTAGTTTTATAATAAGAATCTAAGAATCGAGTAGGCTGACTCCTACTCGATTTCGCACACGAACATTCCGCACTTAGTGCTCCATGTTCTTACGACCGGCAAATGAATTTGTATGCAAGCATCCATTCGCTTGCCGGTCTTGTGCAACAAAAAAGCATCACAGAAAAATCTGTGATGCTTTTTGTTTTGGTTTAAATTAAAGAGCTGTGTGGCATGTACGTGCGATAACGTCGAGCTGCTGCTCCTTAGTAAGGTTGATGAACTTAACAGCATATCCTGATACACGGATAGTGAAGTTAGCATACTCAGGCTTCTCAGGATGCTCCATAGCATCAATGAGCTTCTCCTTACCAAATACGTTAACGTTGAGGTGGTGTGCACCCTGGTTGAAGTAACCATCAAGTACGTTAACAAGCTTATTTGATCTCTCTTCGTCATCATGACCAAGAGCGTTAGGGTTCATTGTCTGTGTGTTTGAAATTCCATCAAGAGCGTACTCATAAGGAATCTTAGCAACAGAGTTAAGTGATGAAAGAAGACCGTTCTTCTCTGCACCGTATGATGGTGAAGCACCAGGAGCAAATGAAGCGAATGCTGGTCTTCCATCAGGTGTAGCACCTGTAGCCTTACCATAAACAACGTTTGATGTGATTGTAAGGATAGATGTTGTAGGCTCTGAATCACGGTATGTGTGATGCTTCTCGATCTTCTTCATGAATGTCTTAAGAAGCCATACAGCGATCTCATCAGCTCTCTCATCATCGTTACCGTATCTTGGGAAGTCTCCCTCTACCTTGTAATCAATTACAAGACCTGACTCATCACGAACAGTTGTAACCTTAGCGTACTTAATAGCTGAAAGTGAATCTACAACGTGTGAGAAACCAGCGATACCTGTAGCGAATGTACGTCTTACGTTTGTATCGATAAGAGCCATCTCAGCTGCTTCGTAGTAGTATTTATCATGCATGTACTGGATGAGGTTGAGGATGTTTACATAGAGTCCTGCAAGCCAATCCATCATAATGTCATATTTGTGCATTACTTCGTTGTAATCAAGTACTTCTGAAGTAATAGGAGCCATCTCAGGTCCTACCTGCATGTGCTGACCATCTTTTGTAAGGAACTTCTCATCCTTACCACCGTTGATAGCGTAAAGAAGACACTTAGCAAGGTTTGCTCTAGCTCCGAAGAACTGCATCTCTTTACCAGTCTGTGTAGCAGATACGCAGCAGCAGATGCTGTAGTCATCGCCCCAGATAGGTCTCATAACATCATCGTTCTCGTACTGGATTGAAGATGTTGTAACTGAGATCTTAGCAGCATACTTCTTGAAAGTAGCTGGAAGCTTTGATGTGTAAAGAACAGTAAGGTTAGGCTCTGGTGAAGGTCCCATGTTCTCAAGTGTGTGGAGGAATCTGAAGTCGTTCTTTGTAACCATATGACGACCATCCATACCAAGTCCACCAACCTCAAGTGTTGCCCAAACTGGGTCTCCTGAGAAGAGGTTGTTGTATGAAGGGATACGAGCAAACTTAACCATTCTGAACTTCATTGTCATGTGGTCGATAAGCTCCTGAGCCTGTGACTCTGTAAGAGTTCCCTCTTTAATATCTCTCTCAATATAGATATCAAGGAATGTTGAAACACGTCCAACAGACATAGCAGCACCGTTCTGAGTCTTGATAGCTGCAAGATATCCAAAGTAAAGCCACTGAACAGCTTCTTTTGCATTCTTAGCTGGCTGTGAAATATCGAATCCGTATACAGCAGCCATTTCTTTCATTCCCTTAAGAGCTCTGATCTGCTCTGAGATCTCTTCTCTCTGACGAATGATGTGATCAAGCATTGTGCCGTCACCGCAGTTGTTGTAATCTTCCTGCTTTTTCTTGATGAGGTAATCAATACCGTAAAGAGCTACTCTTCTGTAGTCGCCTACGATACGTCCACGGCCGTATGTATCTGGAAGACCAGTTACGATGTGGCTGTGTCTAGCTGCTCTCATCTCAGGTGTGTAAGCATCAAATACTGCCTGGTTGTGTGTCTTATGGTACTCTGTGAAGATCTTGTGGAACTTCTCATTTACCTTGTAACCATATGTCTCAGCAGCTTCTTCTGCCATCTTGATTCCACCGTAAGGCATGAATGCTCTCTTAAGTGGCTTGTCTGTCTGAAGACCAACGATCTGCTCAAGGTCCTTCATAGACTCATCGATGTATCCAGGGCCATAAGCTGTAAGGCTTGATACAACTTCTGTCTCGCACTCGAGAACGCCGCCCTTTTCACGCTCCTGTTTCTGAAGCTCCTGAAGCTTGCCCCAGAGCTTATCTGTAGCTTCTGTTGGGCCTGCAAGGAAGCTTTCATCTCCATCATATGGTGTGTAGTTGTTCTGGATGAAGTCTCTAACATTTACATCATCCAGCCAGTGGGTTCCTTTAAAACCTCTCCATGCTTCGTTCATAATGTACTCCTCTCAAAAAGCAATAACATTGTTTGTTAATTATTTATCTAGTCATTTCCGAAGCATATATTAACACCTAGTCACAGAGCGAACATTGATTACAATCAAGTTTTAATTTATTTTTTATTTTTCACATTTCGTTCACAATTATTCAAAGCCAACATATTCAACAGCTAGCGAAAAAAGCTGTGAAAAATCACAGCTTTCCGTTAAGTATTGCTCTTGCGTTATCTACTCTTTCCTGTGAAGGAGATTCAACTCCCTCAAGCTGGTATGGAATACCTAGCTCTTTAAATTTCATCTGTCCCATGGAATGATATGGGAGAACTTCTACTCTCTGTATATTAGAAAATCTCTCAATAAACTTTCTTGTTTCTCTTAAGTAGTTGTCGTCATCTGTAATTCCAGGTACAAGTACGTGGCGGATCCAGATTGGCTTTTTGATCTCATCAAGATATTCAAAGCACTCTTTGATATTGTCATTAGGTAGACCTGTGAGTTTGATGTGCTCTTCCCTGTCAATATGCTTGATATCTACAAGGAGCAGGTCTGTATACTCCATAAGTTCTTTAAACTTTGAAAAGAAAGGCTCCTCTTTTGTAAATGGCTGTACAGCTGTGTCGATACAGGTATTGATTCCGCGCTCTTTCGCCTTTTTGAACAGTTCCAAAAGAAAGTCTATCTGAAGAAGTGGCTCTCCTCCACTGACTGTTATTCCGCCGTCTTCGCCCCAATAGCTTCTATATCTTTCTGCAAAATCAAGAACTTCATCTGCAGTCCTGAGATCGTCTGATTCAGGATTCCAGGTATCTACGTTGTGACAGTATTTACATCTGAGATTGCACCCTTTTAAAAATACTATAAATCTTATTCCAGGTCCGTCTACTGAACCAAAAGTTTCTATTGAATGAATTCTTCCCTTTACCATAATACTCCTTACTAAATAACACAATGTTGCAGACAAATATAGATTTATCTGCAACAATAATTACTGCGAAATATATATTTCTCTCAACGTATCTCTGTCAAGCACCTTGATCCTTGCGTGTCCCAGCCTTTCGATCAGTCTCATTTTTTCCATTTCCCTGAGTTTCCTGCTGACCGTTTCTGTTCTAAGGTTAACACTTGCAGCAATATCGTCGAGCTTTAATACTATATCATCTGATGGGCTTCTGTCTACTCTGTACATCAAAAATCCTGCAAGCCTTGCCATTGGGTCTTTTGTGGACAAAAGCATATTTCGTTCATTGGCATCATGCAGCTTCTTACTGAGAAGAATGATGATATTCATGGCTGCTGTCGGATTGTCTACAACTTTTATGAAATCGTCTCTGTGAATAAGACAGATAGAAGCATTTGTAAGACACACGGCAGAGTAGGGATAAATACTTCCATCCAGAAACATGCCTTCCCAAATGATATCGTGGTCTGCCAGAATTGTTATGATCTGTTCCCTTCCAAGGGAATCATATCTGCAAAGTTTAACTCTTCCTTTTCGTATTATGCAAATAGAGTCAACTGCTTCACCTTCTCTAAAAAGATAACTGTTCTTTTTAAGAGTCTCATGAATTGAGTGCTCCATAAGGCTTACCTGAGCATTCACAGGAAGTCCCTCAATAAGAGGAACGCTCTCAGTGCAGAATCCACCGCACTCTTCGCAGATATTTAGACCAATGATGCCTCGCTTTAGCTCTTCACCATGGTCTTCTTTCTGATATATGCCTCTTTGTTTATTGTCTTTGTTATCTATATTACTTTTCATATTCTATAACCTGACTATACGCAGCCATTACTTTTTTATCCACATATAGCAATATGCCTGTGTTCTGACCGCAAAAGCCTCTGTTTCAAGAAGTTTTTTCACTTCCTCTTTGGTATACCATCCTGGAACTATCTCTTCTTGGGTAGATGTACTCTTTGAAAAAGTTCCATCAGCCACTCCTACGCAGCATGCATTTCTTTCATTGGAAAAGCCTATTGCACTGTAGCACTTTCCCCACCACTCATCTATGCGCACGATATCGAGGCCGGTTTCCTCTTTAAGTTCTCTTCTTGCAGCCTGTTCCCTGGTCTCGCCTTCATCAATGAGCCCAGCCGGGAAATTGTAAACCCACTCGCCGGGAGCCATTCTGAATTCCTTGTTGATAAGAATCTTTTCTCCGGTCACATCGTGCATGATTATGGCAACCGCATCTTCTTTCGGATTACTTAAATCTTTCCTGCTTTTAAGCTCAGGGTTTCTGCTGATCATCTCATATACTTTTTCCTGATCATCCACCGTTCTATAGTGAATATCGTACCTTGTGATAAACTTGCCCTGCTCTTTTTTCTCTAAAAACTCAAATTCCATAGTTGATTCTTTTCCCTGATAAAAGATTAGTATTTAACAGCCGGCAGTCTGTACTTTCTCTCATAGAAATCAACAGCCTGCTCAAATCCGTCATTCTTCTCTGCCTTAAGTGTCTCAAGGTAGCCATGAGCAAAGTAGTTATCCTCATGGGATTCAATTATGCCAACAGCAATGTTGCTGCAGTGATCTGCAATTCTCTCGAAATCTGTACCGATATCACTGAGGTCAAAACCCTGCTCAATTGTACATTTTCCTTTGCGGAGTCTTCTGATATGACGACGCTTAACCTCTTTCTGGATCTCGTCAATTGTCTCCTCAAGTGGCTCTATAGTCTTGGCAAGCTTAGCATCCTGATTGTCAAAAGCAGTAACTGAAGTATCTACGATATCGATTACAGCAGATGAATATATATCCATCTCAGCCTGGGCCTTTGGAGTAAACTTTCTGCCATTTTCCTCCATATTTCCGGCTTTCTGGGCAATATTAAGAGCATGGTCGCTGATACGCTCATAGTCTGTAATACAGTGCAAAAGAAGTGACAAAGTATGGCTGTCTTCCTGTCCAAGGTGATGAGAGTTTATCTTCATAAGATATGTTCCAAGCTCATCCTCGTACTTGTCGACCTGACGCTCAAGGTACTCAACTTCGCCTGCAATCTCAGCGCTATAATCTGTGATAAGTCCAATGGCCTTCTCCAATGACTCTTTTGTCATTACAGCCATAGTAACTGCTGCCTGCCTTGCCTGTTCAAGAGCAAATGGAGGGTTTGACAAAAACAGTGGATCCAGTGTGCGAATTCCCTGCATCTCCTCCTGCTCTTTCTTTTCCTTATCGTCAATAGGAATTGTCTTAAGAGCAAGGTTAACAAGCAAACCGGAAAACGGCAGCATAAGTGGTGTTGCAACAAGGTTGATAAGGGTATGAATTCCGGCGATTCCTGCCATTCCTATCTTTTCATCCATAAACTCAAAGTGGATAACTGCATTTAAGCTGTAGAAAATGATCATGAACAGAACTGCCTTGATTATGTTGAAATAAAGGTGCATAAGAGCAGTTCTTTTACCGTTTTTATTGGCACCAAATGATGAAAGGATGGCTGTGATACATGTACCAACTTCAGCGCCCACAACAACAGGTATAGCAACAGAATGCTTAACCTTAACAGATAAAGACAAAGCCTGAAGCACACCGATAGTACCTGCAGAACTCTGAATGAGCATTGTGAAAAGAATACCCACCAAAAATCCAAGTATAGGATTTGAGAATGTTGTCAAAAGAGCTTTGAATTCATCTACGTCCTTTAATGGAGATACAGCATCTGACATTGAGCTCATTCCAAACATAAGCACCGCAAATCCAAGAAGGATCGTTCCGATATTTCTCTTTTTCTCATTTTTGGAAAACATGTAGAGCCCAATTCCAATTATGGCCAAAAATGGCGTAAATGACTTGGGTTTCAAAAGATTTATAAAGAAGTTATCACTGCTGATCGCGTTCAATGAAAGAAGCCAGGCTGTAAAAGTAGTACCAAGATTGGCACCAAGGATTACGTTAACGGCCTGCTTAAGAGTCATAATTCCTGAATTAACAAGACCTACAACCATTACTGTTGAAGCAGATGACGATTGTACCAGTGCAGTTACTCCTACACCGAAAATATAAGCAATTACAGGATGCTTGGTGACCTTTGCAAGGACACTCTCAAGCTTTCCTCCGGCAGCCTTTGTAAGTCCGCCGCTCATTACATTCATTCCATAAAGGAACATTGCAAGACCACCTACGAGTCCTGCCACAAGTGTAAATAATTCTAGTGAGTCCATTTTACCTCCGATAGATGCCCTCCCTTAAGAGTCCTCTAACTCTTTGCATCTATTTCTCTAAGTTTTCCTTTTGTTACAAGTATATCTTATAGGAAGAACTTAAAAATTACCATAAAAACTTAACCATTCTTACATATTTCCCAAAATGTGCCTCGCTAAGCGGCACATTTTTGTCAGTTCTATACTCTTTGCCGTATATATTCTCTTCAACGTCCACTGTATCTGTTGTCTTAAATCCAAGTTTTTCACAAATATGGATGGATACTGCATTCTCTGCTTTTACAAGAGTCTGAACCTTATCGAAGAAAAGCATATTTTTTCCATATTCAAGTATGGCCGAACATGCTTCAAAGGCATATCCCTGCCTCTGATACTTTTTACCTATCAGAAATCCCAATTCTATCTCGTCAAAACCATTTCTGATGGAGAAGCCTGCTCTTCCTATTACTTTTCCATCTTCCTTCCTGACAACTGTCCATATTCCAAAGCCCATAAGACCATAGACTTTCTCTATATAGTCTTTTTGGTATCTCTTTTCATCCTCAGGATTCTCAAAAAGGCCTTCCATATACCTGGTCATTTCAGGATCTTTATAAAGTTCATAAAACTCGTCAACATCGTTCAAAGTGGTCTCTCTGATAAGAAGTCTCTCTGTCTGAAGCACTTCCCAGGGCTCACCAACATACCGCTGATATGCCTTTACATAGGAATCAACCTCCACCTCGTCTATGTCGGAAAAAACATATTTAAGTCCTTCAAAATCCTGGCCTTTATTAAAGTCCCCCAAGACCCCGACCACAGGTATATCCGCTTCCCGTAGCTCATGCGCAAAGTCTCCTTTGTCTGTAACAATAAGGATGCTCTCTTTTGACGGGATAAATTCGCTCACTGTTACAGCCTCTATGGATTCATATGTTGACTCATATCCACATTCTTTGATATAAGTACATGCTTCTTCCGTAGACTTTAGGACTGCAGGTATTTTTAAGTTGTTTTTGGAAATAATAAAATAGACTTTTTTCAGCACAGTAGCCACCTCTATCAATTATTATACAATATAATACGCCTATATGCTTCACAAACACTGAAGCCATAGGCGTTAACAATTTGTTTACAATTAATTAAAAGAATGGTTACTTCAAATCATCTTTTAGACATATAGACTTGTTAATATAATATTGTCAGATGAGTTAAGACAATACCAAATAAAAACTTTTTCATAATATGCCAGGTAAGGAAGCTTACCTGGCATCCTCCCTTTTATAGGGTTTTTTTAATCTAATTATCTCTTATTTATTCCCATGAAGGAACTTTTCCATATCAGCTACTGCTAATTCTTCATCGCTTCCATCAGCAATAACAGTAACCTGCTCACCAGATGTGAGATTAAGTGTCATCATTCCCATGATGCTCTTTGCGTTTACCTTTTTAGACTGAGCCTCGATATGTACTGTGCTATCATACTTACTAGCAAGCTGAACAAGCTCTGCAACAGGTCTTGCCTCAAGTCCTCTAGGCAATTTGATTTCGATAGATTTTGTTAACATAATTCCCCTCCTTTAGGATCTGATCTTATCCGCAAGTTCGCTTAGTTTCCTAAGCCTGTGATTAACTCCTGATTTACCAACCGGTGGATCAAGATATGTTCCAAGCTCCAATAGTGTTGCATCCGGATGTTCTAGTCTTACCTCAGCCATTTGTCGAAGGCTTTCCTGTAGCTTGTTAAAACCATAATGGTCTTTTATAAAGGTGATATCTTCTATCTGTTTTGTAGCCGCATTAACTGTCTTGGTAATGTTGGCTACCTCACAGTTAACTCTTCTATTAATAGAATTCCTCATTTCTTTAACGATTCTGAGATTCTCAAGATTCATGAGACTTACAGGAGCTTCCATAATATTGAGCAGATCGACAATCCCTGCTCCTTCTTTTACATAAAGTACATAGTACTTTTTACGTCTGACAATCCTGGCCTCTATATCAAAGCTCTCTATCAGACTCTGTAAAAACAATGCCTGAGCCTCTAATGAACAATCAAATTCAAGATGATATCCCTTGTTTGGATCACTTATAGAACCGACGCACAAAAATGAGTCACGCAGAAAAGCTCTCTTACAGCAGGAATTCTTCGTAACCATTGGATTGATGCCTTCTGTCAGGTCCTTGATGTTTCCATCAGAGTCCATTAACTTGATTGCCTTCAAAATATCTTCTATAAGCGCCGTATCCTCTAGCACAGGCTTTAATTCATGCCCATTTTGAGGAATACTATTTCTTATATTAAATGCTTTCCTAATTATTGTAAAGAACTTTCTAGACACCATGGGATTATCGGTTTGTAACGATAGTCTGCATGCTCTGCCGTCTTTAATCTCAATACTGCCATCCATAAATATTATTGCTGCCAGTTCCGCCAATTGGCAGTGCCTTGAGCTCCCTATGTGCTTATCAAGTTCTTCTTTTACTTCAGATGAAAATGACATTTTTACTTTGCCTGCTTAACATCTCTGTGAAATAGTTTTAAACCGTAGTTGCCGCCCGATGCTTTTAATCTTTCATATAATTCATTAGCAATAGTGACGCTTCTGTGCTGTCCGCCGGTACATCCTATTGCCACTACCAGCTGATACTTGCCCTCTTTTACATATCCTGGAATAAGGAAATTCAGCATATCCTCAAGCTTGTCTACAAACTCTCCGCAAGCTGGAAAGCTCTTTACATAATCCTGAACGCCCTTATCATTTCCGGTCTGATGCTTAAGTTCATCAATATAGAATGGATTAGGTAAAAATCTTACGTCAAAAACCAGGTCTGCATCATATGGTATTCCATATTTGAAACCAAAGGACAGGATTGTTACCATCAGTGAATTGTACTCTTCATTCTTAACAAAGATCCTGTCAAGTTCCTCCTTGAGCTCCCTTGTCAAAAGCTGCGAGGAATCCATGATGTAATCCGCTCTTTTTTTTACCTCGGCAAGAACTTTTCTCTCCTTGGCAATTCCATCCTCGATCCTGTCTCCAACTGAATTGACATTCATAGGATGGATTCGTCTGGTTTCCTTGTATCTCTTTATAAGGACCTGATCACTTGCGTCCATAAAAAGAACTTCAACAGGTATTCCACGGTCTTTTAGGGAATCTATGATTCCTGCAACTTCCTCAAACTGCTGACCGGCTCTTGCATCTATACCAAGAACTACTTTACTGATCTCATTCTCCGGCATAGTTATAAGCTCTGCAAATTTCTCAATAAGTGAAACCGGTAGATTATCAACACAGTAAAATCCGGCATCCTCTAACATATGAATAGCAGTAGACTTTCCACCGCCGCTCATTCCTGTAACGATAACAAATCTCATTTTGCCATCCTTTCAAATAAAGAAAATATATCAGAACTTTCCAAGCATGATCACTTCAGGTTCAAGGGTCACACCTGAATTCTCGTAAACTCTTTTTCTCACTTCACATATGAGTTCGTAAACTTCAGCTGATGTAGCATTACCTTTATTTATAACAAAACCGCAGTGCTTCTCGGAAACAGCAGCATTTCCAACAGAGAAGCCTCTAAGTCCCGCATCTTCGATAAGTTTTCCAGCAAAATACCCTTCCGGTCTTTTGAAGGTTGATCCGGCACTTGGAAATTCAAGGGGCTGTTTTTCCCTTCTTTTTGCCGCAAGCTCCTGCATGTTTTTGGTTATTGCCTCTTTATCACCTTTTTCAAGAGAAAGAAGGACTGAAATGACAATATAGCCTCTTCCCTTGATTGCACTGGATCGATATCCAAATTCCATAGAAGCATTGTCCAGCACCATGATCTCTCCTTCAGGCGAAAGAACTGTCACAGATCTTGTAACCAGCTTCATCTCTCCACCATAGGCTCCGGCATTCATTATCATGGCTCCGCCAATTGTTCCCGGGATCCCAGCTGCAAACTCAAAATTTTTAAGTCCATTATCCCTCGCAAAAGCTGCTATCTGAGAATTCATAGCTCCTGCTTCTGCATAAATATCATTATCACCTTCAAGGTGTATATCGTTCATTTTACCAAGTGAAATAACAACTCCGTCAAATCCCTTGTCAGAGACCAGGAGATTACTTCCATTTCCCAGAACAAAAAATTCCGTGCCGAGCTTTTTGATAAGAGCCATCACTTCTACAAGCTGTTCCTTATTATCCGGCCTTATAAACAAGCTTGCAGGCCCACCAGTTCTAAATGTGGTGTGCCTGCTCATTGGTTCATTTTCTAATACATTTGAAGCAGATACTATCTGCTCTATTGCATTTATTATTGCTTCGTTCAAAATAATCCTTCCTGTAACTTTATGGCATCAAAAGTTTCGCTGCACCATATACTCCTGCGTCATTGCCAAGTTTAGCAAGAGCAAACTTAGCACCGCTGCATCCGGAGAATACATATTTCTTGAAGCTTGGCATAAGAAGGTCAAAGAGCATTTCGCCGGCCTTTGATACGCCGCCTCCAAGAACGATAATTTCAGGGTTAACAACTGTTGCTGTAATAGCAATACCTTTTCCAAGATAATATCCGTACTGTTCAGCAATCTTAACTGCAAGGGCATCTCCTTTTTTTGCAGCATCAAAAATGTCTTTACACTCAAAATCGCCGTTTCTGAGAACACTGTCTTCATTAGAAGAAGCAAGCATTCTCTTTGCAAGTCTCATGGCTCCTGTTGCGCTTGCATACTGCTCGAAGCAGCCGTGCTTGCCACATCCGCAGGCATCTTCTTCATCATCTACAAGATGAATGTGACCTATCTCTCCGCCGGAACCAAAGGAACCTGTAAGAATCTTGCCTTCATTTATAATTCCGCCGCCAACTCCTGTTCCAAGAGTAACAAGGAGCATATTCTTATAGCCCTTTCCGCCGCCTTTCCAGGCTTCTCCAAGAGCTGCAACGTTAGCGTCATTTCCGGCTTTTACAGGAAGTTTTAATTTAGAATGAAACTCATTAACTACATTATAGTTCTCCCATCCAAGATTAACTGCCTGATAGCAAAGGCCATCAGCATTAACAGCGCCGGGAACGCCAATTCCTGCTCCGATAACTTCTGTATCTTCTATGTTTCTCTCCTTCATTTTTGCTCTGATGGAGTCTGAAACATCAGCGAGGATCATTTTGCCGTGGTCCTCTGTCCTAGTAGGAATCTCCCAGAAATCAAGCATCTCACCTGTCTCTGTGAGAAGTCCTATTTTCGCAGTTGTGCCCCCTACATCTGCTCCGAATACGTATCTAGCCATAACCAAAACCTCTTTCTATTTTTTATTATTTAGTCATCGTCCTCATCATCATTTCTTCTCTTTGCAAGAGAATTCTGAACTCTGTTGTAAAGCTCCTGTGCTGCATTGTAGCCCATAGCTTTCTGTCTGTGGTTAACTGCAGCTGATTCGCAGATAACCGCAAGGTTTCTACCAGGTCTAATAGGAATCCTGTGGCAAACCACTTTATTGCCAAGGTACTCTGTATACTCCTCTTCAAGACCAAGTCTGTCATATTCTTTATCTTTATCCCAGTCCTCGAGCTTGATAACAAGGTCAATATTCTGGGTCTCTCTTACGCTTGAAACACCGTAAAGAGTCTTAACATCAATAATACCAACACCCCTCATCTCGATAAAATGCTTGGTAATATCAGGTGCTGAGCCGATAAGAGTCTCTTCACTTACTCTGCGAAGCTCAACAACGTCGTCTGATACCAGACGATGTCCTCTTTTGATAAGCTCAATAGCTGTCTCGGACTTACCGATTCCGCTTTCTCCGGTGATCAGAACGCCTACACCAAAGACATCTACCAAAACTCCGTGGATAGAAATACATGGAGCCAGCTTAACATTAAGCCATCTGATGATCTCAGCTGTGAAAGCTGATGTTGATTTTTTAGTCATAAGCACCGGAACTTTCTCTTCCAATGCAATCTTTATGAATAATGGATCAGGTGTCAGTTCTCTACAGAAAACAACTCCGGGAACATCAAATGAAAGGAATTCTCTGTACATCTTTTCCCTTTTCTCTTCAGGAAAAGACTCCATATATGTGTACTCAACGAATCCGATAACCTGTAGTCTTGTTGCTTCAAAATGCTCAAAATATCCTGCAAGCTGAAGCGCAGGTCTGTTGATATCCGGCTGGATTATCTTTATCTTTTTAATATCCAGCTCAGGAGTAAGATTCTCAAGCTTCATCTTTTCAATGATTGATTTTAAACTAACGCTTGCCATTTCACCCTCCATAAAAAAACATAGTTTTATTCCATATTATTAATGGAACTCCCAGGTCAAATAATAACACAGTCATTACTCTTCTTCAATTTGTTTCACACTGTGGAAAAAGTCATAAATCTGCTGCGCAACTGTTTCCGGAATATCAGGAACCTCTGCAAGTTCTGATACATTGGCATTTCTTATATCTTCTATAGAAGAAAAATGTTTCATCAGGGCTTTGCGTCTTGCAGGACCGATTCCCGGAATATCATCAAGAGTACTTTTTACCTGGGATTTACTTCTAAGTGATCTGTGGTACTCTATCGCGAATCTGTGGGCCTCATCCTGAATCCTTGTTATGAGCTTAAAGCCTTCAGACCTGGTGTCTATAGGCAGTTCAACGTTGTTATAGTAAAGACCTCTTGTCCTGTGATTGTCATCCTTTACCATTCCACACACAGGAATAGTAATGCCAAGTTCATCCAGCACCTGGAGACATATATTTACCTGACCTCGTCCTCCATCCATAAGGATAAGATCAGGGAACTTGGTAAAGCTTCCGTACTGCGCATCTATATCTCTTACTTCCAGATCATGTCTCTCCTCGATTCCGTGGAGAAGTCTTCTGGTCAAAACTTCGTGCATGCAGGCATAATCATCAGGTCCCGCCACAGATTTTATCCTGAACTTTCTATAATCGCTCTTTTTTGGCTTTCCTTTTTCGTAAACAACCATGGACCCTACGTTAGCAAAGCCACTTATATTGGAAATATCATAGGCTTCCATTCTGTTAAGCCCCTTTAAACCAAGGAGCTTCTCGATTTCTTTTACGGCGCCTATTGTTCTTCCTTCTTCTCTTTTGATTCTCTCTTTATCCTTGGAAAGAACAAGTTCTGCATTCTGAGTTGCAAGTTCCATGAGCTTTTCTTTCTGTCCACGCTCAGGAACCGTGATATAGACTCTGCTGCCCTTTCTCTGAGTCAGCCATTTCTCTATAACTTCCATATCCTCAATCTGCTCTGGCAAAACAAGCTCTCTGGGGATAAATGGTGTCCCTGCATAAAACTGCTTAACAAAGTTAAGGAGTATCTCTTCCTTGGGATTTTCAGACACATGCGTCATATAGAAATGCTCTCTGCCAATAAGCCTTCCATCTCTTACAAAGAATACCTGAACAACTGCATCTTTATCGTCAGAAGCTATAGCCACAATGTCCTTGTCCTCCATGGAGGAATCAGTCATCTTCTGCTTTTGAGCAACTACCTTTACACTTGCCAAAAGATCTCTGTATTTTGCCGCAGATTCAAAATCCAATTCCTCGGATGCAGCTTCCATTTTTTCCTGAAGGTCTTTCATGATAACGCCGTAATTGCCATTTAAAAAGTCCAGAGCCTTATCAATTCTTTGTCTGTATTCTTCCTTGGAAACCTCACCTGTACAAGGGCCACAGCACTGCTTCATGTGATAGTTAAGGCATGGCCTCTCAAGTCCTATATCCCTTGGTAGTGTGCGGTTGCAGTTTCTGAGTCCGTAGATCTTATTTATAAGGTCTATCGTGTCCTTAACTGCAGCTGCGCTGGTAAATGGTCCAAAGTATCTGGACTTATCTTTTTTCATTAGTCTGGAAAAAAGAACTCTCGGGTAATCTTCCGATACAGTCACTTTGATATATGGATAAGTCTTATCGTCCTTTAAAAGAGTGTTGTATCTGGGAGAATTTTCTTTTATAAGGTTGTTCTCAAGGACAAGGGCTTCAAGCTCAGAGTCTGTAACTATATACTCAAATCTGGCTATCTGCTTTACCATCTGATCGATCTGAGGTCCTCTTCCTATGTTTGCACGAAAATAAGACCTTACACGATTGTGAAGGTTGATCGCTTTTCCTACATACATGATGGTGTCATTTTCATCACGCATGATATAAACTCCGGGCTTGTTGGGGAGTTTTTTTAGTTCTTCTTTTACGTCAAAGCCTGCTTGTGGCATGTCAGCTTAATTTCTCCTGACCTTATAGATAAAGGGGAACAGAATAAATTCTGCTTCCCCTTTTGTTTAATAATTCTTTATCACTTGTCAAAATCACTTGGTACATGTGAGAACAATCCGCCGCCCTGAGGCTGTGCCTGCTCTTCCTGAGGTTGTTCTTCATGAGAAGCTTCTGCTTCCTGCTCTGCAGGTTCACTTGCTGCATCTGCACTGTCAAAAGAACTTTCAGGCTCGAAAATACTCTGTGGTGCCTCATAAGCAGTCTGCTGAGCTGGTTCAGAAGTTTCCTCTGTTTCAGGAGTCTGTTTTTTCTCTTCCTTACTTTTAATAGGAACATTCTCTCCTACAAGAGCTGACTCAGCGCGAGTTGCATAGATTCTGCCATGCTTTGCTGCTTCTGCCTCTTCCTCTGTAGGTTCAGGGATATTGCAAACCTCACGGTAAATCTTCATGAACTCTTTACCTGTGATAGTCTCTTTCTCAATAAGGAACTGAGCAATCTTGTCCATTGCATCAAGGTGTTCTCTGATGATCTGTTTAGCCTTCTCGTAGCAGTCAGCAAGGAGTTTTTTAACTTCCTCGTCAACAAGTGCTGCTGTCTGATCGCTGCAATTTAGAACTCTGTTTCCATCGAGATATCTGTTCTGCACAGATTCAAGCTGCATAAGTCCGAATCTGTCGCTCATACCGAACATAGTGATCATGCTGCGGGCCATGTTGGTAGCCTTCTCAATATCGTTCTCAGCACCTGTTGTTACTGTATTGAAAATTACCTCTTCTGCAGCTCTTCCGCCGAGTGAAACAATGATGTCATCTATGATCTCATCTTTTGTCTGAAGGTATTTCTCATCCTCTGGAACCTGCATTACATAACCAAGAGCACCCATTGTTCTGGGAACGATAGTGATCTTCTGCACTGGCTCTGTGTTCTTCTGAACTGCACTGATAAGGGCATGTCCAACTTCGTGGTAAGAAACGATCTTGCGCTCTTCTTTGCTGAGGATGCGGTCTTTCTTTTCCTTACCTACAAGTACCTGCTCAACAGCTTCCATAAGATCCTGCTGGCATACATATTCTCTGTGAGCTTTGACTGCATTGATAGCAGCTTCGTTGATCATGTTAGCGAGGTCTGAACCAACAGCTCCGCTTGTTGCAAGGGCGATACCCTTAAGATCAACTGTCTCATCCATCTTAACGTCTTTTGAATGAACTTTGAGGATCTCTTCTCTTCCCTTAAGGTCAGGCTTATCAACGATGATACGTCTGTCAAAACGTCCGGGACGAAGAAGGGCTTTATCAAGGATTTCAGGTCTGTTGGTTGCACCAAGGATAAGTACACCCTTTGATGAATCAAATCCATCCATCTCTGAAAGGAGCTGGTTAAGAGTCTGCTCTCTTTCCTCATTGCCACCGCCGTACTTGCTGTCACGGCTTCTACCGATAGCATCAATCTCATCGATAAAGATGATACAAGGTGCATTCTTACTTGCTTCACTGAAAAGATCTCTTACACGGCTGGCACCCACACCAACGTACAACTCGATGAAGTCTGAACCTGCAAGTGAATAAAATGGTACATGTGCCTCACCGGCTACAGCCTTTGCAAGAAGTGTCTTACCTGTTCCTGGAGGTCCTACAAGAAGAGCTCCCTTTGGAAGTTTAGCACCGATCTTTGCATATTTTGCAGGGTTATGAAGGAAGTCTACCACTTCTACAAGAGACTCTTTTGCCTCATCTTCACCTGCTACATCTTTAAAGGTAATACCTGTTTCTTTCTGAACATAAACCTTAGCATTGCTCTTTCCAACGCTGAGTGGTCCGCCGCCTTTACCCATTCTTCTGAAGATAACTGAAAGAATGAGCCAAAGAAGAAGGATTGGAGCAACATACTGAATAATAAAGGCAAGGATAAGTCCTGAGCTGTCAGGTACTTCACTGCTGACTTCAACGCCTGCCTCAAGCATTCTCTGTGTAAGAACGCTATCCTCTTCAGCCTTACCTGTGTAATATGTCACATAGGAATTACCTGTCCAATAGTAGTATCCGATTCCAAGCTGGTCCTCGGATTTATTCTCCTTTGGATAGATATCGATCCTGTCACTTTCGATGACTATTTTTTCTACTTCACCTTTATCTACCATATTAATAAATTCGGTGTAGGTAACTTCTCTGTTGGTATTCTCAGAAAAAGCTCTCAAAAAATATGTCATGCAGACCATTGTTACCAGGGCTGCCACCAAAAGAAGTATTATATTTTGGCGTCTTGGAGAATTGTTTCCCCCTCCAAGAGGGTTATTATTTCTCTGATTTTGATTATTATCCATTTTTTAATTCCATTCTCTAACGTGTTATGTTATACTACAACCTGTTTGTGCTATAATTAAAATGATATTTTCATAGCACCGTATCATACTATTATATAGAGTACAATTCAATAATTCAATTACAATTAATTCTTAATCTCTGAAAGTTTTATTAATTCACGCAGGAGGAATCAAAAATGGCTGTAAAGTATATCTTTGTGACTGGTGGTGTTGTATCAGGTCTGGGAAAGGGGATAACTGCCGCTTCGCTTGGCAGGCTATTAAAGGCCCGCGGATATAAAGTTACAATGCAGAAGTTTGACCCCTACATCAACATTGACCCCGGAACAATGAACCCTGTTCAGCACGGCGAAGTATTCGTCACTGAAGATGGTACTGAAACCGACCTCGATCTTGGCCACTATGAAAGATTCATAGATGAGAATCTTGATAAGAATTCTAACGTTACAACCGGTAAGATTTACTGGTCTGTTCTTCAGAAAGAGCGCCGCGGTGACTATGGCGGACGCACAGTACAGGTTATTCCTCACATTACAAATGAGATTAAGAGTAAATTCTATAGAAACTTCACCGATGATGATACAAGAATTGCAATCATAGAAGTCGGCGGAACAGTCGGCGACATCGAAAGCCAGCCTTTCCTTGAAGCTATCAGACAGTTCCAGCACGAAGTCGGACATGAAAATGCAATGCTCATCCTTGTATCACTTATTCCTTATCTTCGCGTTTCACAGGAAATCAAAACAAAACCAACTCAGTCAGCTGTTAAGACAATGCAGGGAATGGGTCTTCAGCCAGACGTTATCGTATGTAGAAGTGAGGTTGAACTTGATCAGGATACAAAGGACAAGATAGCTCTTTTCTGTAATGTACCAAGCAGCCACGTTCTCAACAACCTTGACCTTGAATATCTGTATGAAGCTCCTCTTGCAATGGAAAAAGAGCATTTAGCGCAGGTTGCCTGTGAGTGCCTGCAGCTTGATTGTCCTGAGCCAGACCTTACAGACTGGAAGGCAATGGTAGATACTCTCTACTCACTTAAGCACGAAGTTAAGGTTGCACTTGTTGGTAAATATACTCAGCTCCACGATGCTTACATCAGCGTTGTAGAAGCTCTTAAGCACGGCGGAATCTCCAATCAGACTGCTGTAGATATCAAGTGGGTTGATTCAGAGACAGTTAATGATGACAACGTAGCTGAGATTCTTTCAGATGTAGACGGAATCATCGTTCCTGGTGGTTTTGGTGATCGTGGAATAGAAGGTATGATTTCTTCTATTAAATATGCTCGTGAGAACAACATCCCATTCCTAGGTCTTTGCCTTGGAATGCAGCTGGCTATTGTTGAGTTTGCACGTGATGTTATCGGATATAAGGATGCTCATTCTATCGAATTTGATCCTAATACAACACATCCTATGATAGCTCTTTTGCCTGATCAGAATGGTGTTGAGGATATCGGCGGAACACTTCGTCTTGGCTCATATCCATGTGTTCTCGACAAAGAGTCTAAGGCATTTGAGCTTTTTGGTTCAGAGAACATAACAGAGCGTCATCGTCACAGATACGAAGTAAACAATGACTACAGAAATGTTCTGGTACAGAACGGCTTAAAGCTTTGCGGTATGTCACCAGATGGCAGAATTGTTGAGATGATCGAACTTCCATCCAACGATTTCCACATGGCAACACAGGCTCACCCAGAGCTTAAGTCCCGTCCAAACAGACCACATCCACTGTTCTCCGGATTCATCAAGGCATCCCTTGAGCACGAGAACAAGAGATGAGGATAGGACGCGTAAAGTATTTTCAGTAGTCAAAAGGCCTGCTCTCTCGGATTTTTCGATGTGATAAAGCTAGATATAAAACACCCCAAAATGACTTGTTTCATGCTTATTCAAAACACAAGT
Organism: Butyrivibrio sp. AE2015; assembly: GCF_000420825.1. GTDB lineage: Bacteria > Bacillota > Clostridia > Lachnospirales > Lachnospiraceae > Butyrivibrio. Next base: position 171,609 of record NZ_ATVR01000002.1, read on the forward strand.
CATTTTGGGGCTTTTTTATATCAGTTTATCATCATCTCAAAATAAATCGTTCGCAGGTCTTTTGCCTACCGGAAATGCTTTTCGCTGTTCTACGCCCATATCCATAGACCGTGAACCAGAAAGGATTCAATACGGAGAGACATTATAACTTAACCGGCAGTTTTCCAGAAGCTTTGATTTCCTTATCAAGTAACTTACCTATAAGGTTGATCATTGGCAGTGTATATTCAAATGCTGCATATTTCCACACAGTATCAGGTATGTCCCTTAGATCATATGGGTTTCGGAGTGCGAATATAGCGGCTTTAGGATTTTTTTCCAATACCTTTTCTATCAGCTTTAGTTGGCCGCCGAATACATGGGCATTGTAGGTGCCAACGATTACAAAAGAGCTCTTGCTGGCAAGTTCTGCTGCTCTTTCTATCTCTTCCTCGCTTGGATTTTCACTAATTACCAGTGCTTTTCCTCCTAAGCGGTCTGCCAGAATTTCACAAAATGATGAAGCGACGTCTTCTTTGACATTGCCAACAAGGCCTACATTAAATGGTCTGGGGCTTATAAAGAGAGTGTCTGAGTCAATCCTAAGAGGATAATCTGCTTTTGAAACTAGAGTAAGAGTTTGTTCTCTGATGTCCTCAATTTTTTCTTTAAATTCTTGGCTACTTTTATCTTCCTTTATACATTTTAAATACTTTTCTTTATACGAGAGTATTCGATCTGCGCTTTCCTTGATGCTCTCAGCCGATATGCTTCCATCATTTATAGCAGCTTCTATCCTGGATATAACTTTATGGAAATATGAAGGAGTGTGAGAGATCATTATAATATCTGCACCTGCTTTAAATGCAGCCAAAGCACCCTCTTCTACGCCATAAAACTTTTTTATAGCCTGCATTTCAAGGCAGTCTGTGAGTATAAGTCCCTTGAATCCCATTTCTTTTCTCAATAAGTCTGTCAGGATTTTCCTGGACATTGTGGCAGGAATCATGTCTTTTTCAACCTTAGGAAAAAGAATATGTGCAGACATTATTGCAGGAACTTTGTTTTCAACTGCTGCCTTAAATGGAACTAGTTCCATCCCTTTAAGTTCGTCCAATGTCTTATCAACGCACGGAAGTGTCACATGGGAATCTGTTGACACATCGCCGTGTCCGGGAAAGTGCTTTGCACATGAAAGAACGCCTGCATCATCAAGGCCTTTTGCCATTTGCAGAGCATACTCACTTACTTTCTCCGGGGTATCTCCATAGCTTCTACACCCAATTATAGGATTAGAAGGATTAGAATTAATATCCATAACCGGTGCCAGATTAAAGTTGATTCCAAGCTCTTTTAGCTGTAATCCTGTATAGTAGCCCGCAGTGTAAGCATTGTGCGAGTCACCTGTGGCTGAGATTGCCATGGCTCCTGGAATATTTCCCATGTTTTCAGACAGACGCGCTACCATTCCGCCTTCCTGATCGATCATGATAAATGGGGGATAACCCGTAACAGAAGTAATATACTCTTTGATCTCTGCGCAGAGTTTTTTTATCTGCTCCTCATCTTTGAGGTTCTCCTTAAAAAGAATGATATTGCCAATCTTGTATTTTTTTATAACTTCCTTAACTTCTTCATTAAACTCATATCCCGGAAAACCAACAACAAACTTCTGGCCCACCATCTCTTCAATTGTCATGTCAAACCTCTTTCATAGCCAGTCTAAGGGCTCCTACTGATGCATCTTCCTGAGGAAAAAAAATTTTTAATCCTGCTCGTTTTTCCAATTTTTCTCTGATATGATCATTCTTTTGAAGAACGCTTCCCCAAAGAGCCACCTCGGAGCCAAACCCAAGTCTCTTTTTCACTGCACTGATCAAACTGTTAAGCTCTTCTACAACAGCATCCTCTATAGCCATTGCCACAGGATCACCTCGTTTTATTCCTTCTGACAATAAAGGAGCCAGTGCCGCAATATCTCCCTTGTTGGTGTCTTTTGAATAGATGTATCCTATCAGTTCTCTGATGTCTTTGATCCCAAGCCTGTCAAATACCAGTTCCCTGAACACTGTGTTTTCGCCTCGGCCATCCTCTGCCCTTACTACCGCCTCCAGGATTCTTATAGATATGTCATAAGCGCTGCCCTTATCATCGATGAGATGGCCATAACCACCTGCTCTTGCGCTCATTCCATCAGGTCTTTTTCCAAAGCAAAGACTCCCGGTGCCTGAAATAAGAAGTATTCCATACTGCTCGGGGAATGCTGCAGAAAATGCTGTTTCATGATCCCCATAAATTCTATAATTTCTAAAGCCTGCTTCGCTCATGGCTGCTGCGAAGCCTTCTCTAATCTGCACATTGCTAATGCCCGCAAGTCCTATGGCAAGGCCTTTGCAATCATCAGGGCTCCCAACATTTTTAGTAATGCTATTTACTATATCCATTATATTTTGGATAAAAGAATCCTTGGAAAGCCCATTCCCGTTTAGAGCCGGTCCTATTCCTGAATAAATCTCTTTTCCATTTTCATCTGCGCAAACAAATCTGCTGCCGGTGCCTCCACCGTCGATTCCAGCATAAAAACTCATCTAGTCATCCCCACTTAATCATATATATGAAACTCATTTTTTCTGATCTGAAATTCTGCCTGTTCCTGTTTTATCTTTTCGATTATTTCTGCAGCCTTAAAGTCTTTATCTAACGGCATTCCTGAGAGTAGTTGTATAAATGGCTTGTCTCTGCCTGCCACAGGTGGCAAAAACTCAAATTCATCATATGCTCTATCCAGTATTTCAAGCAGCGTTATTCCCATTTCAAAAGGCTTTGCTTTTTCTCTGTCGGTGATATGAATGTGAATTCCGCCGCAGTACTTTCCTGCATGCTTGGAAGTATAGGGATTAAAGAAATATGGAGTTGCAAAAAATCCCTCAAGTCTTCTGCCATTGAATTCCTTAGCGAGTTTTTCCGAATCCTTGATATAAGAAGCTCCAATGACACTAAAGGGGTTTGCTGTCCCCCTGCCCTCGGATGCATTTGTCCCTTCTATAAGGCAGGTTCCCACATAAACAAGTGCTGTCTCGAAGGTCGGAATATTGGGGCTTGGCATGATCCAGTTAAGTCCTGTCTCAGGAAAAAGAGCTGATCTTTGCCACCCCTTACATGGAACAACTGTTATATCTGCTCCAAGCTTTTGCTCTATATTGACCATATTTGCAAACTCACCCGGAGTAAGGCCATACCTTACAGGAAGTGAATAGCAGCCGACAAAGCTAAACTCCTCTTTGGGTAAAATATTTCCTTCCGTAATCACTCCGCCAAGGGGATCTGGCCTATCCAGTACAACTATCTTTTTACCTTTTTTGGCGCAATCCTCTATCACATTTTTGAGCGACGAAATAAAGGTGTAATATCTGCTGCCCACATCCTGTATGTCATAGACGATGATGTCAAAAAGATCCAGCATTTCTTCTGTCATTCTTCGTCTCTGACCTTCGTAGAGACTATATACAGGAAGCCCTGTCGCTTTGTCGTGGAAGTTTTTTACCGTAGCAGCATCCTCGATGTCTCCCCTGATCCCATGCTCTGCACCAAAGAGAACTTTTAGATCACAGATTTCTTTTAGGGCATCTATAGTGCTCTTCCCATCGATACGCCTTCCTGTCGGTGTTGTAATAAGTCCGACTCTTCCTCCCTGAAATACATCCCTATATTCTTCTAACCTATCCGCTCCACACAAAACCATCTAATTCAAAGCTCCTGTTAACTAGTAAGTAATCCTTCCCATAATAACGGGGTGATCTGCCCCTGTGACAGATGGCACATTATTGCATTTCCTCTGCATTGTCTCATGAGCCAGCACCGCCATGGCTACCGCTTCTTTGGCGTCAGGGTTTATTCCTGCCTCTTCTGCCTTCATCACCCGGCAATCCAAAAACAGCTCTTTTAAATAAGTCATGATTGCCTCATTGTGTGCGCCACCTCCGCTTACAATGAGCTTTGAAGGATAAACAGAGGAGAACTCTCTAACTGAATAATATACACATTCCGCTGTGTACCTGCTTACCGTCGCGATCATGTCAACTTTACTGATATTATTAGTGGTGCAAAACTCATATATATCTTTTAGAAAAACAGAATTGTAATGTTCTCTCCCAGTTGATTTTGGCGGCACAATCTTAAGGTAATCATCCTGCATCATATGGTCCAAAAGAGCTTTCGAAGCTTCCCCTGAAAGAGCTATTTTACCGCCTTCGTCATAGGCTTTCTCGCCCTGAGTGTAGTCCTTTACCATCTGGTCTATAAGTAAATTCCCAGGGCCGGTGTCAAAAGCTACAACATCATCAATCCTGCCATTTGCCGGTATGATTGTAATATTTGATATTCCCCCAATATTTAGCAGCGCCACATCTTTATCTTCTCTATACAAAAGAAATTCTGTATATGGCACAATTGGAGCCCCTTGTCCACCTGCTGCCATATCCCTGGGTCTAAAATCACTGACCGCAGGACATCCCATTTTTTCGCAGATAAAACTAGGATCTCCAATCTGAAGTGTTCCTCTTATTGTATTCCCCAGATAAGCTACGGCTTTTGGCTGATGCCACAGGGTCTGACCATGGCATCCGACAAAAGAAATATCATGCTTATCCACACCCGCTTTCTGGCATAAACTGACACATGCGTCTGCATAAAGCTTCCCAAGGAGCTCCTGCATAAGGCATATTTCTCTGGTTCCGCCATTAGTTCCCTTCGAAAGGGATATCAATGTTTCTTTTACCTCTTCCGAATAGGGATAACATTCAAATTCTAAAAGCTCAGCTTCTACTGAGCTATTGTCCTGTGATATCTTAACAAGCGCCGCATCAATCCCGTCCATGGATGTGCCGCTCATTAAGCCAATCGCAAGTTCACTCTGACAGTGCATCCGATATTATTCCTCCCGCATCAGCCAGTATGCTCTGTGCTTTATCAGCTTCAACGCCCTTCTTTATCATGACTATAGCGACCTTGGGCTTATAATCGCATTTTTTCAGCGTTTCAACAGCCACTTCTCTCGTAACACCTGTTGCCCTCTGAACTATGGTCTCGCATCTGTTTACAAGTTTTTCATTTGAAGCCTTAACATCAACCATCAGGTTACCATATACTTTTCCAAGTTTTATCATGGTGCCTGTGGATATCATATTCAATATCATTTTCTCAGCAGTACCGCTCTTTAACCTGGTAGAACCTGTTATTACTTCAGGCCCTGTCTCGGGCGCAATGCCTATATCTGCAAGTTCATCTATTTCAGAACCGGGACAACTTGTCACACCTACCACTTTGCAGCCAATGCTTCGCGCATACTTCATAGCGCCGATAACATAAGGAGTTCTGCCTGACGCAGCAAGCCCTACTACCAGGTCTCTGTCAGATAATTTTTTCTCCTCCAGGTCTTTTGCCCCAAGTTCATAGGAATCCTCTGCCCCTTCCACCGCTGAAAAGATAGCAGTAGTTCCACCGGCAATCAGCCCCAGCACCATTGATGGGTCCGTTGAAAAAGTCGGAGGGCACTCAACTGCATCCAGGATTCCCAGTCTCCCTGATGTGCCGCATCCAACATATATTAGCCTTCCGCCAACTTTCAACCGCTCCGCAGCACTTTCAATTGCCTCTGCAACCTGTGGCAATACTTTTTCAACTGCATATGCTACCTGCTTATCTTCGCTGTTGATGAGCTTTACCATCTCCAATGTATCAAGTCTGTCGATATGCTCCGTTCTCTCATTTCTTTGCTCTGTTGCTATATTAGAAAGATCCATTTATAACCTGCTCCTTATATCAGCCTTTTACTGCGCCAACTGTGACGCCTTCCAAAAAGTATTTTTGTAAAGAGAAAAACAATACAAACATAGGTATTACTGAAATGCAGGCTCCTGCCATCATAGGTGACAAAAGAGAGCCATTGGCAAACTTAAATGTCTTAAGTCCTACCTGGATCGTGTACATTTCTTCTTTTGACGTAACCAGAAATGGCCAAAAGAACGTGTTCCACGAATTCAGGAATGTGTTTATTGCCATTACTGACAGAATTGTCTTTGATAAAGGAAGGATTATTTTGTTGAAGATCATAAGCTGACTGCATCCTTCAATTTTTGCACTTTCAATAAGCGCGGTTGGAATTCCCTGAAAAAACTGTTTAGCCATAAAAATGTTGTAGGCTGTGCACATCCCCGGAAGTATCAGCGCGGGGTATGTATTTGTCATATGGAAATTTTTTACTATTAAAATATAAAGCGGGACCTGCGTAACCTGATAAGGTATCATCATTGAAAGCAGTATTACAAAGAACAGAAAACTTCTGCCTCTGAATTTAATTTTTGAAAATGCATAACCTGCCATTCCGGCAAAGATAACATTTCCAAGTACAGTAAAGGTTGCCACAATAATACTGTTCCAGATCCATTTCAGCGAATAATTGCTAAAGCTTATAAATGCCTTGTAGGAATCAAGTGACCACCTTCCCGGAAAAATGTTATAGGATGTGGATGCAGATTCGATAGCAGGTCCAAACGACCACGCAAACATATATACAATTGGGAACAGTGATACTGCTGCAAACGCGATCAAAAAGACTGCGATCAGAGAATTTCTTATGTAAAAAATACTTCTATTATGTAGATGTTGAGAATAAAGTCCAGTTGCCATTTTTGCTTTCCCCTAATATGTCAATACTCAATATCTTCTCCCATTAACTTAAACTGGAGTGTTGTAAGTGCTGCTATAACAATTGCCAGCAAGATTGCCTGGGCGCATGCAAGTCCATATTTTCCATAGGTAAATGCATTGTTAAATATCAGCAGTCCGATCATGGTTGTATTATTGTCCGGACCTCCACCTGTCATCATGTAGGCATTCATGAACACCTGAAAAGATCCGATCACGCCCGTTACCAAAAGAAATAATGTGGTAGGTCTGCACATAGGAAGCACGATATATCTGATCTTTTGGAAAAACTTCGCTCCATCCATTTCAGCTGCTTCATAATATGTGTTATCAATACCATGAAGTGCCGCAATGTATATGATGATATTTGCACCATGACTTGATAAAAGAGCCATAATGATCAGCGAAAGCATGGCAGTCTTACTTGATGAAAGCCAGTTCTGTGATGTTGCTCCAAAAAGAGCCAGTACTCTGTTGAATATTCCATTTGGAGAGGCATCATAGAGCCAGAGCCATACAACTGAGATTGCCACACCTGAAGCTATTCCAGGCAGATAGTAGATTCCTTTGAACACTGACTGCACACTCTTTGTAAAAGGAACTATCATGATCGCTATTGAAAATGAAAGTATCAGAGACAGCGGAATGACAACCACTGTATAAACAAGAGTGTTCTTGATGGACTTCCAAAATAGGTCGTTTCCCAATGCTGTTATGTAATTTTCAAATCCAACAAATTCAGAACCGAATGGCTTATATTCCTGAAAGCTGGTAATCACCGCGGATATCACAGGATAAAGGGTAAAGATCACGAATACAGCTACTGCCACACCTATAAATCCCCATCCGCTTATGTTGTCTGCCATATGATATCTTGGCTTTGAAAGATTCTTTTTTTGTATTTCCTGCTTTTTCAAGGGTTGCACTCCTTTTAAGAAAGCCCCACCTGCTCTCGGCGGGAGGGGCTTTTCACATTTTCATGTGGTATTGATTTATTTATTTGATCCAGCCGGATGCACAGTTCTCTTCGCCAAAGAGCTTATATGCTTCTGTGCAGATTGCATCATACACATCCTTAGCAGTTGTCTCGCCTGCAAGAAGTGCCTGGAACTTAGGAACGATTGTCTCATCCATCATTGTCTTTGCGTTAGCACTCTGCTCTGCAGAAATACCTGTAGGAGGTGCAACAACCTTAGAAATAGCATATGCTACAGCTGCTGCGTTCTCATCTGACTGATCAAGCTCGAAGCTTTCCTGTGCCTTTCTTGCTGATTCGCAAACACCTGTAAGATATACAGCGTTATCTACAGTTGCAGCTCTTTCACCTGAGCAAAGGAAATCCATGAACTTAAGAACATTCTGAAGGTGCTCATCAGTTGTGTTGTTGTTTCTGAGTGCGATCATTCCATCAACTGTACCAAATACTGATGCTGTTGCATTGTCCATTGTTGGAACAGGAAGGAATACATATTCCATCTCAATTGTTCCCTCAACTGCCTCAGGGTCTTTTGCCTGCATCTTCTCAATATTTCTCTTGATATTGTTTTCAAAAAGAGGCATTGCCTTACCTGTAAGCATTGTCTGGCCTGTCTGAAGCATTACAAGTCTCTGGCCTGCTTCTACAGCGTAGTTAGGCATATAGCCTGATGATGTCATAGTCTCAACAGCTTCAAGAAGTGAAAGCATGTTGTCTGATGTATAAGAATACTTAAGATCCTGTGTGAAACTTGAAGTAATTCCTGCTGATACACCAAAGATATTTATGAAGTCCTGTGTTGTTGCGCCTGCGTTGGCAAATACAAAACCAAAGCGGTCACTTGTTGTTCCGTTTTTGATAACATCCAGGAACTGATCATATGTCCAGCCACTGGTCTGAATCTTGGTAACATCTGCGCCTGCGGCTTCGAGCATCTCTCTGTTTCCACCAAGGGCCTGAATTGTGATATAAAGTGGAAGTCCATAGAGAGTCCCCTCAAGAGTCATATAATCCAGCGCATTCTGATCATAGTCAGACAGTCTTTCAGGATCTATGTACTTAGAGATATCAATTGCTGTTCCGTTCTCTACATAAGAACCTATAGCTGCATAGCTTACTTCTGCAATATCGGGAGCTTCGCCGGCGAGTGCCATTGTTGTGAGTTTTTCTGTGTGATCATCCCAGCTTGTTGATATAACATCAATTGTGATGTTGGGATATTCTTTATTAAATTCGCTTATCCATCCCCCTAAAAGATCAACATAGTCCCCAGTAATTGGTGGAACCATAATTGTGATCGTGTCTGTAACATCAGAAGCAGCTGCTGTCTCCTCAGCCTTAGCCTCTTCAGTTTTTGTTTCTGCCTGCTGGGGCTCACTTCCAGCTGTCTGGGTCTCTGTAGCAGCATTGCCACATGCCACAAGGCTTGAAATCATTGCCACAGACAAAACCGATGCCAATACCTTTTTTACTTTCATACATTCCCTCCTTATATGGATATAACTTGAATCCCGAAACAAATACCTTAACTAAATGTTAGACCTTTGATAACACTTTTTCAACAATATTACATCATTACGAAACATTGTTTCATATTCTGTAACTTTTCGGTTGTCGTGTCAGTTTTCAGAATTCTTTTCTATATGGGTGGAATTTATCTGACTTATGCAATAGTCATAATTTGCCGTAGCATAGGCGGTAAAGAGAATATCTACGATATTAAGTTGTGCCATTCGGGAAGAAGTTGCCCCACTTCTGAAAAGAGACTCGCTGGCAGGAGTGTAGAGCACATGGTCCGCCATTTTTGACATAGTCGAAGGCGCAAATCGTGTTATAAGAATGCTGGGAGTGTGGTTTATCCCTATCGCTTCCATGCATTTGATCATTTCTGATGTCTCACCGGAATAAGAAATAAAAATAGCTACGTCCTCAGGCTGGGAATTTTTGGCAATAAGATATTGAGAATGCCAGTCCTGAGCTATCAGACACAGCTTATTAACTCGCAAAAATTTGAGGTAAGCATCTTCTGCTACACATAAAGAAGCTCCCATTCCGAACATTCTAAGGCACCTGGCATCAGCTATAAGCTTTGTACACTCTTCAACCCTGTCCACATCCAAAAGTTGCTGAGTCTCCTGCAGAGTCATGATGTTTCTGCTTGTTGTCTTATCGATAATGGTTTTTATACTGTCATCTTTTCTTATACTGTCTCCATTATCCCGCTGCTTACCGTTGTACTGCGCAAGCTCGTAAAGAACAGCCTGTCTGAACTCCTTATAGCCATCAAAGCCAAGATGCTTTGTAAGTCTTACGATAGTTGCAGGTGAAACATATACCTCTTTTGCCAGCTCCCTTATTCCATTTTCAATAACAATGTTGGGGTCCCTAAGGATGTGCTCTGCTGCCATTTTCTCTGCGCTTCCTATATACCCCTGCATTTCTCTAAGTCTAAGTAAAGGATTTTTCACGTCTGTCACCAGCTTTCAGATCAGCGACAGCGCTGCTTCATCAGCAACAAGCGTAAAGTCGGGATGAAGCTGAAGTATAGATGCAGGAACCTGCGGTGTTATCTTGCCAAAGAAAGCCTCTTTGATAATCGGAGCCTTTTTTTCACCATTTGCAACCATCACGATCTTTTTAGCTTTCATGATAGTTCCGATTCCCATTGTATATGCCTGGCGAGGCACCATAGATGCATCTGCAAAAAACCTCTTGTTTGCCTCTATTGTGCTCTCTGTAAGATCAACGATATGTGTTTTTGCCGGAAAAAAATCTGCCGGCTCATTAAATCCTATGTGGCCGTTATTACCTATTCCAAGGAGTTGAAGGTCGATTCCCCCAAGAGCCTCTATTGCCTTCTCATAGCGGTCACACTCGCCTTCCGCATCTTTGTTGGTCCCATCGGGGATATTGACGTTGTTTAAATCTATATTAACCTTTGAAAAAAGGTTTGAATTCATAAAGTATTTGTAGCTCTGATCATTTTGTGGATCAAGACCTACGTATTCATCAAGATTAGCTGTCCTTACCAAAGAAAAATCCAAATCTCCAGCCTTGTACATCTCTACAAGGCGCTCATACAACCCTATTGGTGAAGAACCAGTTGCTAGCCCAAGAACACTGTCCGGTTTCAAAATAATCTGTGATGCCAGTATGTTTGCTGCCTTTCTACTTAGTTCGCCATAATCTTTTGCTCTTACTATCTCCATACTATCCTCCTCACATTCTAATCCACATAACCCCTATAATATTATTATATATCATATCTATATCATCGCATATCCGATAAGCGTTTTACTTTTTGCATTGTAAAGGGGCTGCCGTTAGACAGCCCCTCTTATATATATACCTTCTCTAAGTATCTATATATCAGTTGATTGAATCGTAGTATGCAGCTCTTGAATCAAGGATCTTCTGAAGTCCTGAATTAACAAGTTCCTGATATCCGCTCTCGTAAACAGATTCAAACTGATCTGCAGGAGCACAGATACATGTGTAAACAAATGAAAGCATCTTGTTCTTTATATCTGTTCCGTATGTAGCCTGCTCATCAGAAACATATCCGTATACAGGGAAACGATACTTACCAGTCTGGCAAACTGTGTAGTAGTTCTTGTACCAGTCAACTGAAGCCCAATCCTGCTCCTGTGTCTGATAGTTTGACTCTGACATTGTGTCATAGTTGTTTACCCAATCAAAGTTAAGGTTCATGATGCAAAGGTCATCACATGTTCCAGGATATCCCTTAGCTTCCTTATCAGCTGTTGAAGGTTCTACAGCTACGCCAAGATCGTTGTATGTGAGGTCTGGTGTGTAACGAACCTGAACTGCGTTTGCTGGATCTGCAAGCCAGTTAAGGTACTTCATGCATGCTACTGCCTGCTCATCAGAAGTTGTCTCCTGAGGAATCATTACGAACATAGCATATCTGTACTCATAAGGTGTTCTGTATGATCCGTCTGGAAGATCGAAGCACTGTACAGGGATGAATGAAGCATCTTCAGCGCCAAGTGTTGTGTTGAGAACTGCTGTTGAATCCCAAATATGTGTTGTATCATCAAGAACAAATCCAATCTTGCCGTTTGCTACATCTGCAAGGAATACAGACTCATCTGTATCTGTTGGGAAGTCCTGAGTGATAAGACCATCGTTGTACCATGTGTTGAGCTGCTTGAGACCATCCTTTGATCCTGGAGCAACTGCCATGTAAGCTTCAGCGTATGTGTAAGCAAACTTGTCATCCGGAATATCTACATAAGATCCAAGGAAGTTAAGATACATCTTCTCTGTATCAGCACGTCCGCTCATGCCCCAAGGTGTGCCAAGTCCTGCATCCTTTACAGCATAAAGATACTTGCCAAGTTCTTCTTTTGTCTTAGGAACATCCATTCCGAGCTGATCAAGCCAATCCTTACGGATGTAAGCTGTGTGACGGGCATTTTCTGTTCCTCTCTGTTTCATAACAGCGAACTTCTGATCACCAAGATCAGCAATACCTGTCTGAGCTTCGCCACAGTACTGCTCAATATTTGAACCATACTGCTTGTAAAGATCTGAAAGATCTCTTAAAGCTCCGCTTGATGCGTAATTGTAGAAAAGATCCTGTGAATATGTCATTACGATATTAGGAGCTGTTCCACCTGACATCATAATGTTAACTTTGTCATCTGACTCTGATCTTGGAACAGAAACGTATGAAACGTTAATGTTGTAAAGATCTTTCATCTGCTGCTGGATCCACTGGGTAAGTGCGTTATCTTCAGTTGTTGTGTTAGGTGCAGCATTTCCTCTGTCCCATACCATAACTGTGATATCTACTTCATCGCCCTTAAGGTCCTCTGCTGGTGCCTCTGTAGTAGCAGTTGCATCAGTTGTCTGAGTAGCTGTGTCTGTAGTTGTTGTAGTGTCAGTCTGTGTTGTTGTGTCCGATGAGCTGCCGCAGCCTGTCATTGCGCCTACTACCATAGCTGCGCTAAGAAGTGTTGCCAATAGTTTCTTTTTCATTTGAATCCTCCTTTTAGAAAATAAATCTGAACTCGCTTAGAGTTACATTCTTTTGATAATAAGGAAGTTAAACCTCGCTTCGCTAGGTTTAACACGTTCGCACCAGCTTCGATAAAACCTCAGCAGGTTCTCACAGCTCAGCCTTTCACCGCACCAACCATAATTCCTTTTGTAAAGAATTTCTGAACAAATGGATATACGATAAGCATAGGGAGCATTGAAATTACAATGCTGGCTGCTTTGATGTTTTCTGCTACAAGGTTAGTCTGAAGTCCCTCTTCTACAGATACGTTGATTGATTCAACGAACTGCTTAAGTACCATCTGTACCGTGAAGTACTTGGATGAATTGATATAGTAGAGAACATCACTGATTCCGTTCCATCTTCCTACTGCATAAAAAAGACCAAGTGTTGCAAGTGTAGGATAAACAAGTGGAAGAACTACGTTTAAAAGGCATCTTGCCTCGCTGCATCCGTCTATCTTAGCTGCATCATATATAGCAGAATCAATTCCTTTAAATGCGTTGCACATGATGATCATGTTGTATGCACTAAGTGCACCTGGGATAATAAGCGCCCATACTGTATCGATCATCTTAAAATCTCTTACGTTCAGGTACTCAGGAATTACACCGGGATGCAAATACATTGTGAGCACGAACAGTGTCATAATTATCTTTCCGCCAACGAGCCCTTTCTTTGAAAGAGGGTAAGCGGCAAGAACTGTCATAAGAAGATTTATAATAGTTGATGCAAGCATCAGTACTATTGAATACCAGAAAGAGTTTACAAAGCTTCCACTCTGAAGTGCTCTTGTATAAGCTTCTGTAGTAAGATCAACAGGTAGGATAAATACTTTACCTGCAAGGATTGCGTTCTTTCCACTGAGTGATACAGCAAGTACTCGCAGGATAGGAACCATTGCTATACATGTGATAAGTATAAAAAATGCTGTCCAGAAAAACTGGAATATTCTTTCGTTTTTACTATTGATGGCACTCATTACATGATTCCCTCCTGTCCCATTTTCTTGATAACAGCGTTAGCTGCAAAGACAAGAACTATTCCGACAACTGTCTGGAAAAGACCTACAGCTGTTGCGAAATCGAATCTTCCTGCCGCAAGACCTACTGAATACACATAGGTACTGATAACATCAGAAGCATCTCTTACCAGGGTATTACCCATCATATATGGCCTGTCAAAACTGATGTTTACAAGTCTTCCGATCTGCATGATGAGAAGGACTGTTATTGTTGATGAAATTTGAGGAAGTGTTACATGCCATATTCTCTGAAGTCTTGTAGCTCCATCGATGTAAGCTGCCTCTCCAAGAGATGCATCAGCTGCCATCAAAGCTGCAAGGTAAACAATCAGTGAATAGCCGGCTCCCTGCCATACACCCATGATCCAGTAAACAAATCTCCAGATAAATGAGTTACTAAGGAATGATACGCTCTCTCCGCCAAGAGCTACGATAAGGTTGTTAACAAGTCCTGAGTTTGAAAAGAGCTGTGTAACAATACCTGAAATAATAACCCATGAAAGGAAGTTTGGCAGATACAAAAGTGTCTGTGTTGTCTTTCTTACACCTTCACTTCTCAGCTCATTTAAAAAGATTGCCAAGAAAATCGGGAATGGGAATCCAATAATAAGATCACCAATGTTCAATACCAGAGTATTCTTCAGTGCACTCCAGAAATCCTTTGATGTAAAGGCCTCTTGGAAGTTCGCAAGTCCGATCCATGGGCTTTTCCAGATGCCTTTAAATACGTTGAACTTCTTAAATGCTACTACTACTCCGAGCATTGGTTTGTACTTAAAAAGAATCATATAGATAACCGGAATTATCAGCATAAGATACAGCTGCCAGTTATTTCTTAAATAGACTTTTACTTTACCCTTCTTATCTTTTTTCATAGTTTCTCTTTCCTAACCCCTGTTTTTAAAACGCACGTTGCCGATATAATGATAACTCTTTAATACTTTATCATTGTATACTACTATTTTAACCATGTCATGAATAAGAAACTATAGATAATTTGCTATTATTACTCTAAAACATTGCATTTTTTGTTTTGACCAAAAATATGCACAAAAAGGGCAGATAAACTTTTGTTCATCTGCCCCAAAACTATGATACTAATTATTTTGTTTCCTCATAACTAAAACCGCGAAGGCTTAATTCATTTGCAAGACTGCAGGCTACAAAGTGTCCCTTTTCAATCTCAAAATACTCAGGAGTACACTCCTTACACTTTTCAGTGCAATATCTGCAACGTGTGTGGAAATAGCATCCACTTGGTGGATTAGCCGGGTTAGGAATCTCTCCCCTAAGAGGTATTCTCTCCTGGATAAAGTTTGGATCAGCAACAGGAACTGCTGACATCAAAGCCTCTGTATATGGGTGCTTTGGATGTGTGAATATCTGCTCTGTCTCACCATACTCAACCATTTTGCCAAGGTACATAACACCAACTCTGTCAGATATATGCTCAACTACAGACAGGTCATGAGAAATGAAGATATACGTGAGCTTCATTTCTTTCTGTAAATCCTTAAGAAGGTTTATTACCTGCGCCTGAATTGAAACGTCAAGAGCTGAAACCGCCTCATCACAAACAATGATCTTGGGCTTTATGACCAGCGCTCTTGCAATACCGATACGCTGTCTCTGACCGCCTGAAAATGCATGTGGATATCTCATAAGATAAGCAGGATTAAGGCCTACTTTCTCTGCCATTTCTTTTGCCATCTGATCCATCTGGCTGTCAGGCATCTTGGGATAGTTGGCCTTTAGAGGCTCCTTTATGATATCAAGTACGGTCATTCTTGGGTCAAGAGATGAATACGGATCCTGGAAGATCATCTGGATCTCCTTGCGGATTCCCTTCATCTTCTTTTTATCAACTTTCAGGAAGTCTACTTCTTCTCCTGATTCTGTCCGGTAAAAGACCTCTCCCTCTGAGGCATCGTATGCTCTGACAATACATCTTCCAAGAGTTGTCTTTCCACAGCCGGACTCTCCAACAATTCCTATTGTCTCTCCTTCTCTTACGCTAAAAGAAACATCTGTAACTGCTTTAACAGTGACATTCTTGGAGGTAAAGCGCTTGTGGAGATGCTTTACTTCTAAAATATTATCTTTTTCCACGCTTTTTTCCTCCCTCATCTGGCTCAACAGGATTTGCTGCCTCTTCTGCAAGCCTCTTTTCAACTTCAGCTCTGTGTGCCTGGCAAGCAGGATTAGAGCAGTTAAAGCATGCAATCTTATGTCCTGGCTCTACCTCAACAAGTTCAGGCTCTGCCTTATCGCAAAGTCCCTCAATCCTGCAGTCGCATCTGTCATAGAATCCGCACTGTTTTGGAAGGTTCATGGCAAGCGGCACTGTTCCTTCAATTGAGAACAATCTCTCATCTTTTCTTCCACCAATCTTATGAACTGATCCCATAAGTCCACGAGTATATGGATGCTGAGGATTTGCATATATTGTCTTGGAATCGCCTGTCTCTACAACTTTTCCAAGGTACATAACTGCTACTCTGTCGCACATTCTTGCAACTACGCCCAGGTCGTGTGTGATGAACAGAATAGCCATGTTGAACTCTTTTTGAAGCTCCTTCATCAGCTCAAGGATCTGAGCCTGAATTGTCACATCCAGAGCTGTTGTAGGTTCATCAGCGATCAAAAGCTTTGGATTACATACAAGCGCCATTGCAATGAGTGCTCTCTGAAGCATGCCGCCTGAGAACTCGTGTGGATACTGATTATATCTCTTTTCCACATTTGCGATTCCGACTTTTCTCATGACTTCAAGGGAAATCTCTTTTGCCTTCTTTTTATCCTTAGTTATATGCAAAAGAGTTGCCTCAGTAATCTGATTTCCAATGGTGTACATAGGTGAAAAAGCCACCATAGGTTCCTGGAATATCATTGAAATCTGCTTTCCACGGATATTTCTTATTTCTTTTCCCTTTGGGTCCATCTTAAGAATATCCACTTCAGTGCCATCCTCATTTCTGAACATGATCTCGCCGTGAGGTGTGCACTTTCTGTCATTGATCGCAAGAATTGATTTACATGTGATTGATTTGCCGCAGCCTGACTCTCCAACAAGTCCAAGGGTCTCGCCGCGCTTTATTTCGAAGTTTACTCCTCTTACAGGTGTAAGAGTACCTTCCATCATCTTTATGTCTACATGGAGGTCCTTTACTTCTATAATGTTATCTTTTTCCATAGGTTCCTCCCGATTACTTGTATGGATCAGCTGCATCTCTCATTCCATCGCCAAGGAAGTTAAATGCCAAAACTGTGATAGTAACGAAAATAATTGGAATAAGCTTGTGTGGGTTTGCTGCCACATCTGTTACTGAGCTGGCTTCCTGAAGAAGAACGCCCCAGCTTGTTGCAGGTGACTTGATACCAAGTCCAAGGTATGACATTGATGTCTCACCTACGATGGATCCCGGAATTCCAAGAGTCAGGGATACGATAAGATAGCTCATAAAGCCCGGAACAAGATGCTTCCAGATTATCTTCCATGTTGATACGCCTGAGATTCTTGCAGCCATAACGTAGTCTTCATTCTTAAGTGAAAGAAACTTACCTCTTACTACTCTAGCCATTCCTGTCCAGTTAATGAAGGAAAGAATGATCGTCATGTAGAAATACATCTTAACTGTGGAAATTCCTGCAGGGATAGCTGCTGAGAGCGCCATCCAAAGAGGAATCTGAGGCACAGCTCCGATAACCTCTATTATTCTCTGAATTATGATATCAATAACACCACCAAAATATCCTGAAATAGAGCCAATAGCGACACCCAGGAAAAAGCTTATGAATGCGCTGGCAAATGGGATTGAAAGTGAAATCCTTGCTCCCAACAGCACTCTGGAAAAGATATCTCGTCCAAGTGAATCTGCTCCGAAGAGGAATATTTTTGCTCCTGTTCCTCCATTTGAGCCTTCGCCCACACCAAAGAGATGAAGGTCACACGGGAAAAGACCTAATATCTTATATTCAGTTCCGTGAACAAACCATTCAATCTTGTAGTATTCAGAAAGATCAGGTTCAAGTTTTACTTCAAATGTCTTTTTATCAATTGTCTTTTCAAGCTTGTAAACGTGTGGTCCTACATGCTCGTCATTGAAAATAGTGTAAATCTCCGTTGGAGCTGAATTTCTGTACAGTCCGTCGAACTCATCAAGTGAATATGGTGCAAGGAAATCTGCAAACAGTGCTCCTATGTAAAGAACTGCCAAGATAATAAATGAAACCTGAGCAAGTTTATGCTTTTTAAGCTTTCTTGCCATCAAGGTCCACTGGGAGGCAAGATAATAATCTTCTTTTGACTTAGTACGTTTTGCCATTATCTGTTACCTCCTGAATATCTGATTCTTGGATCAAGGAAGGCGAGGGCTATATCAGACAAAAGAACTCCGATAACGACCAGGACTGCCTGGATCATAACGATTGCACCTGCAAGGTACATATCCTGAGACTGAAGAGCCTTATAAAGTACAGGTCCCTGGATCTGCATGTTAAGCACAAGAGCTGTTACTGTAGATCCCGAGAACAGGCTTGAAAGAACTCCGCCAAGGCCTGATACAGTAGGGTTTATAGCTGCTCTGAAGCAATACTTCATGATGATCTTTCCTTCAGGAACACCCTTAGCTCTTGCTGTAAGTGTGTACTGCTGCGCAACCTCATCAAGCATCTGGGCTCTCACTGAACGGATGATTCCGCAGGTGCCGCTTGTACCAATTACGATAATAGGGATGATCATTCTTTTTAAGAAGTCACCGAAATTGTATAAATGAACGCCGTTTTGTAACATCTCCTGACTGAAAAGGCCTACGTTGGCATTCCCCGTCCATTTATAGGAGAGATACATAAGCACAATTGCCAAAATAAAGTTCGGTATGGCAGTACCTAAGAATCCGATTATGGCCGATATGTAATCGCCAACAGAATACTGATGAGTACTTGCATATACCGCTATAGGTATAGAAACCAGATACTGGAACAGCATGATTATAGCTGTTACGCCGATTGTCAGCCCCAGTCTGTCATTAACTACACTCCATACATCTCTTCCGTATGCAAAAGAGTATTTCCAGTTGTGATGTGAATGATAAAGTCTGTAATACGCTGAATCTGTAGGTGTCCAGATAATATCTTTTACCCACTTTAAATACTGCTGCCAAACAGGCAGATCAAGTCCGTAGTCTGCTCTCATTGATGCCGCATAATCTGCATCTACTAATTCACCCTCGGTTGCAAGCGCCGCTATATGCGCGGATACATAGTCTCCCGGAGGAAGCTGAATAACGAAGAAAACCAAGATTGAGATTAAAAGAATTGTTGGAATGAACATGAGTACACGCTTGATGATGTACTGAACAAGATCCTTCTGAAAAAAGGCCTTAAGACTGTCCCCAAAACTCCTTTTTGCCACTTTTTCCTCCATTAGAAATGTCCCTTTCCTTAAAAATCCGGAGACGTGGAAACCAACCACGCCTCCGGTACTATTTAGAATAATACTACTGTGTTGTCCCCAGAATTACTCTGCCTTAAACATTACTTCGTAATGAGCCATGTTTGCGTACTGATAGCAGTCAGCCCATACAAGGCCATCTGCATAGTTCTTAAGCTTTGAAGAAATGATCTCGTAAGAATTCTCTGCCTTAAGGTATGCAATTGACCAGAGATTTTCTTTGTGGATATTGAAGATTTCAGCCTGATATCCATCTCTCTCAGTCTCATCAGATGTAAGACGCCACTTGTCATAAAGCTCAACGAGCTTAGCCATATCACCTGTAGGTTCAACACCCTGTGCACCCTTTGTTGCATAGTATGTACCATACTCGCCATACCATTCAGCTGCCTGGGCGATAGGAACGAATGGAGCTGCTCTATCCTTAAGTGAAGCACCGCCGATAGATGTATGAGGTCCCATTACAGCAACCCAGTCGTTGTTGTCGATTGTCTCATCAAATGCTGAAACTTCAAGGTTCTTAAGTGCGCAGTTGATACCTACTGCCTTGTAGTACTGTTCAAACACAGGATATGAATCATCTGCTCCTCCATCATATGCAAGGAATGTGATCATGAGGTCTGAACCATCTGCGAAATCATAGAATCCGTCAGATCCCTTTACAAGTCCGCATCCTTCAAGAAGGCTCTGTGCCTTTTCTACATCGTACTCAGTCCACTTTGCTTCCCACTCAGCGTCATAGCCAACGTTGCCTTCTGCAGGAGCTGCCTGACCAGGCTCAAGGAATCCATCTGTAAGAAGCTGTGATACCTGTGCTCTGTCTACGCAGATTGACATTGCCTCACGGAAGTCCTTGTTAGCAAAAAGATCTGCATAATTCTTGTCTGTATTTGTGTAGTTAAATGTAATCTGGTAGCTACCCCAGTTTGTTGTTCCCCATTCACGGATCTCTGCTGCATCACCAAGGTCAGCCTTTGTTGCTGCAATATCCTGCATAGCAATTGTGATGATGTCAAGCTCGCCTGAACGGAACATAAGAAGATCCTGTCCGTCTTCTGAAGTTGTATTGAAGTGAAGTGCATCAACATATGGAAGCTGATTGCCTGCTGCATCTACTTTCCAGAAGTATGGGTTACGATCCATGATGCAAAGTGTGTCATCCTTTGAGCTGTTTCCGGGAACAGTTGAAAGAACGAAGGAGTTAAGTGTAGGAACTCCTGATGTGTTCCAGAAGTTGTAAGCTACTGCTTTTCCTAAATCCTTAACTGTTGCTGCATCAATGTTCTTTTTCTGAGCGTTTGCAAGAACTTCTTCCTCTGTAAGGCCTGTGCTCTGCCAGTACTCATTCTCAACATATGGGAAGTCCTCAGAATCAGGGATAAGGTCGCTTAAGTAATGAGCTGGAGCCCAGCACCATTTAAAGTCGCCGTTCTCGATGAAGTCAGCAGGATACTTTGGATTAACGAATGTCCATGTTACTGTGTAATCATCAACCTTCTTAAGAGTTGCAAATGCATCCTCTCCATCTACTTCTTCCTTAAGTGCTGACCAGCCGTTCTTCTTGCTGTCGAAATTTGAAAGATGGCACATGTAGTACCAGAATGTGATATCGTCAGCTGTGAATGGCTCACCGTCAGACCACTTCATGCCTTCTCTTAATTTGAAGGTCCATTCTGTGTAGTCATCATTATGTTCAAAAGATTTAATAACGTTTGGATAGTAAGATCCGTCTGTGTTGTAACGGATGATAGACTCAAGAGTAGGTCTTGATAATCCCCAACCGCCGCCTGCGCCTGCAAGATTGATAACCCCACCATAATTACCAATCTCAATTTTTGCACCGGTAGCATCTGCTGTCTCAACAAAAATGTTGTCAGCATTAGGAATTCTTTCCTCTACTGCAGGTAGTGTTCCTGCAGTTACCTGCTCTGCAAGCATAGGTGCTTCTGAATAGCCTGAAATTTCTACAGCTTCTGCTGTTGTAGCTTCTGCAGTTGCTGTCTCTGCGACTGACGCTTCAGCCTGTGAACTCTCAGTAGTATCTGCTGATGTGCTTGGTGTAGCTGCTCCGCCACATCCTGCAAGCATTGTTACAGATGTTGCTGCTAAGAGAACTGCAGATAATACTTTATTGCTTGTACTCTTTCTCATATTCCCTCCTTATATTGAAAACCTTCAACACTACTATGATAACATTGGTTTCCTACACTATATAGCCAAAATTTTATCTTTTTTTAATAAAACATTGCATATTTTGTCATAATGACAATTATTAATATTTCATTAAATAAAAGATCATGGATACATCTTACGGTACAGTCCCTTTAATACTTCTGCATCAAGTTCTCTGATCGTGTTTGAAGGGCTTCCACTTATCATGGCATCCTCTGCCATTTTATCGATGCTTGCATAGAATTCCTCTCTGTTTATGCCATAGCCTTCAAGAGTTGGAATCTGACAAACATCACAGATTTTTCTTATCTGAACCATGAAAGCGTCAGCTGCTTTTTCATCGGAGTCATCGTCAGTTGCTGCACCAATTGCTCTTGCCATATCAGCAAATCGGTCCATTGCGCCCTCTTTTGCATATTCAAGGCATACCCCCAGAAGCATAGCATTGGATATTCCGTGTGGCACATGGAAAAGAGCTCCGATAGGGCGGCTCATTCCATGAACAAGAGTAACGCTTGAATTGTTAAATGCCATTCCTGCCTCAAGTGCAGCAATAGACATCTGTGTTCTTGCCACATCATTTCCGGCATCATGATAGGAAAGTGGCAGATAGTTAAAAATTCTTTTTATTGCAGATATTGCCAAGGTATCTGTAAGTGCCTGGGCCTTTCTTGATGTATAAGCTTCTACCGCATGAGTAAGGGCATCCAGTCCTGTTGATGCAGTCATTTTAGGTGGAAGTGTAAAAGTAAGTTCAGGGTCAATGATCGCTACATCAGGAATTAGCTGAGCACCCTTAAGAAGCATTTTTACCCCTGACTCAACATCCGAAATGATAGTGAACTGAGTAGCCTCAGAGCCAGTGCCAGCAGTTGTTGGGATTGCGATCATCTTCGCCTTTATTCCCGAGATTTCTTTTCCCATGTAGTCGGAGATCCTGCCGGGATTAGCATCCATTGCAGCCACAGCTTTCATGATATCAAGCGCACTTCCGCCGCCTATTCCGATGAGGAAATCACATTCTTCCTTCTTGTAGATAGAAAGAGCTTCATCGATCATGACATTGGTAGGCTCTCCAAGGAAGTTGTCAAAGATTGCATATTTTATGTTCTTTTTGGAAAGCGCATCAGTAACGATTTTTACCTTTCCAAGTTTCTCAGTGATCTGGTCGCAGACAATAAGTGCCTTTTTCCCGAAGTTATCAATATAATTTCCAACTTCCTTAAGGCTGCCTTTCCCTGTAACTATTTTCCCAGGTACTATAAATTCTTTTGCCATAACAAAAGTCCCCCTTACTCTACTTCAGAAAGCTTTACTGGTCTGTGTTCTTTTACTGAAAGGTTAGCTGCCATTGCCATAAGAACAGGCTTAAGTCCGTCGTCGATACCAACTACAGTGTCTGTATCATTCTCTACAGCATCGATAAAGGCCTTGATCTCATCTGAATAAGCCTGCATGTATCTCTCAAGGAAGAAAAATAATGGCTTTTCACCTGTTACACCCTGTTCGTTTGAAAGAACTACATTAGACTGTGAATCATTGGCATTTGCGACCATTCCCTTTGAGCCAAATACTTCAGCTCTCTGGTCATATCCGTATACAGACTTTCTGCAGTTATCAATAACTACGAGAGCTCCGTTTTTCATCTTGATCGTGATAACAGCTGTATCTACATCGCCTGCTTTTCCAATTTCAGGGTCAACCAAAACTGCTGACTGCACGTAGATTTCTTCTGCATCACATCCGGCAAGGAATCTTGCCATGTCAAAATCGTGGATTGTCATGTCCATGAACATTCCGCCTGATACAGCAACATATGCAGGTGACGGTGGTTCAGGGTCTCTTGATGTGATCTTGATGATCTGAGGATCACCGACTTTGCCTGCTGCCACTGCTGCCTGAACGGCTTTGAAGTTATGATCAAATCTTCTGTTGAAGCCCACCTGATACTTAAGGTTCTTGCCCTTAAGTGCATCGATAACTTCATGGATCTTGTTTACGTCATGATCGATCGGTTTTTCGCAAAAGACATGCTTTCCTGCGTTAATTGCTTCGATAGAGATAGGAGCATGAGTATCTGTTGATGAGCAGATAAGTACTGCCTGGATCTCTGGGTCGTTTATGACTTCCTTATAGTCTTTTGTAACGTTCTGTATTCCCATTCCTTTTGCCCAAGCTGCAGTTTCGTCATTCATGAAGGGATCTGCGAGGGTCTTTATCTTTGCTCCCGGAACGTTATTTGTAATGCTCTGTACATGTACCTTTCCAATTCGGCCTGCGCCGATAATTCCAACTGTAACCATTATTTTTCCCCTTTCAACTTTTAAAGTCCTGTCTTTTCTGAAATGTACTTTCTTGCTTTTAGTGCGTATTCGAATGGATTAGCTTTTGCTGGATCCTGCTCTGCTTCTACTACTACCCAGCCTTCGTAACCGGATTCTTCGAGTACTTTGAAGAGTGGTGCAAAGTTTACGTCGCCATCTCCAGGTACTGTGAAGACGCCTTCCCTAACGCCTTTTAAAAAGCTCCAGTTGTTTGCGCGTGCTTCTTCAACTTTTGCTTTACGAATATCTTTTAGATGGACATGTTTAACTCGTTTCACATATTTTCTAAGAATTGGCTCAGGGTCGATGCCTGCAAATGAGAGGTGGCCTGAGTCGAAGAGGAGGTAGACGAGTTCAGGATCTACCATATCCATGAAACGGTCGATTTCTTCCTCAGTCTGGACTACTGTTCCCATATGATGGTGATATGTAAGTGTCATGCCGTGATCTTTTGCGACTTTGCCAAGGCGGTTAAGTCCGTCGGTAAGTTTTACCCATTCATCATCGTTCATAACATACTTATCCACAAAAATAGGCTGATCAAGTTTGCCCTGTGTGGAATAGCTCTGCTCAGATGCGCCGATAACCTTTGCCCCGAGAGTTTTCAAGAATTCAAGCTGTGCAATAAATTCTTTTTCCACTTCTTCATATGGTTTTATTAAAAGAAATGATGAAAACCACTGGTTGCAAACCTGTATTCCCCTAAGATCCAGTGCTTTCTTTAATACTTCTGCATCCTTTGGATACTTACTTCCAACCTCACACCCTTTGAATCCGGCAAGGGCCATTTCTGAAATACACTGTTCAAAAGTATTCTCTTTTCCCAGATCAGGCATATCATCGTTGGTCCAGCCAATTGGTGCTATCCCCAAAGAAACCTTGTTTTTATCTAACATTTTCCCTTCTCCTTTAAGTTTTTTACCCCTTATAGTCATATAACCAAACATACCGTTCATCATCTATTCTGTCTGTCCATGGATTGCCTGGCAGATGTCTTATCATCCAGCAGGTGTACATCTGAAATCCCGGTGCACAGGACTGCGGATGAACTTTGCCTCCGGGGATTGCTGAAAAGCTTCCGTCAACACTCTTAAACACCTCATCTCCCACGAAGCTTGCTCCGAACCCCTCCGGACGATCAAATAGGAAATAATATGTCTCAGGCTGTGGATGAGTGTGTGGAATGTAGCCTGACCAGTTGCCCGGATCATTTAACACTTCTCCCAGAACCATGTTTGAATATGGCGCTGTCTCATAATCAAATGCAGTGCTTACTCTTCTCTTTGCCGTGCCCCCGAATTTGTCTTTGCAGGAATAGATCCAAGGTGTGTTCTCAGGATCATAGAACTTTGCTTCGAATTCTCTTTCATTATCTGTGCACTGAATGAGAACCTCGGCGTCGCTTTCTGCCTCGATCACAACCTTTGTGTTCTTGCAAACATGGAGAGCATAGAGCCCATCTGTGAAAACGTCTTTTCTGTAGACTTCTTTTTCCTGCCCATTCCATGAGTACTTGAGCTTTCCTTTGAGCAAAAGAACTGCCATTTCCTCTTCAGGTTTTATCAGTTCTTTTACCTGCCCCTGTGACATGCGATAAACTCTGATATCCATAAGCATATCTTTGTAGTCGTTGTCATAGGTTGTAAGGATTTTCTCACCGTTTTCGTCAAACTCAGGATATCCAAAAACTTTTCCCATCTGTGTAACCCCTTCTTTCTAAACCCTTTACATATCTATGTTTTTCTTAATATTTTCTTGCTTCGCGTCTGCCTTCTTCGACTTCTTTTCTGCAGTCTCTAACGCTTTTACTCTCAGATACAGCTGCCAGTCCTACATCCCACCAGGAATCATAGCCATCAGTCATAGTCTTAGGCATTACCTTAAGATCTATTAGTGTTGAAACTTTCTGTTTCCTGGAATCCTTGAGGGCTTCTTCCAGCTCTTCCACTGTTCTTACTGTGTAAGTCTTAAGTCCGTATCCTCTTCCGATCATTGCATAATCAATAGGAATAAGGTCTCCTGAGAGCTTTCCATTTTTGTCTCTATAGCGGAACTCTGTTGCAATAGATCCCATACCATGAGTCATCTCAAGGTTGTTTATACATCCAAAGCCGCAGTTATCAAATACAAGAATGTTTATCTTGGCTTTTTCCTGCATTGCTGTCGCAATCTCGCTGTGGAGCATGAGGAAACTTCCGTCTCCCAGGAATGTGTAGACTTCCTTCTTAGGATCTGCGAGCCTTACACCGAGAGCTCCTGCAACTTCATATCCCATGCAGGAATATCCGTACTCTGCGTGATAGCCGCATCTTTCGTCCGTAGTCCACATTCTCTGAAGGTCACTTGGAAGTGAACCGCCGGCTGTCACTATAGTTGCGTTCTCATCTATGCATCTTCTGACTGTAGCAATTGCTGCAGTCTGAGTAAGAGTTGCCTTAGTAAGTTCATGGAACTCTGGAAGTGTTCTTGGATCGCGAGCCTCGATCATTGGCTTAAACTTAGGGCCTGTATAAACAATGCCGCCAAGTCGCTCCATCTCTTTGTCCCATTTAGCTTTTGCAGATTTTATCTCATCTTTATAGGCACTCTTATATTTGCTCTTTGAGAGTTCTTTTATCACCAAAAGAAGCGTCTCTTTCAAATCGCCAACTGCCTTTGTAGCATCCATCTTGTAAGCATCAAAGCGGTTTACATTTATGGTCACAACCTCAGCGCCCTGTTTAAACTGCCTCTTTGAACCTGTTGTAAAGTCTGAAAGCCTTGTTCCAAGCGCAATTATAAGATCAGCCTTCTTTGCAATCTGGTTAGCTGCTGAAGTTCCGGTTACCCCGATTCCTCCAAGACACATAGGATCAGATGATTTGCAGGCACTCTTTCCTGACTGAGTCTCTCCAAATGGAATGTTAAAAGAGTTGCAGAATTTCTCTATTGTTTCGCCGGCTTCAGAATACTTGGCTCCGCCGCCAACTACTACTAGTGGCTTCTTTGCCTTTTTTATCTTTTCAACAACATCAGCTATTTCCTCAGCTGCTGCCGCCTGACGAACTATCCTGTGGACTCTCTTTTTAAAGAAGTACTCCGGATAATCGTAAGCTTCACCCTCTATATCCTGAGGAAGTGCAATGCAGACAGCGCCGGTCTGAGCCGGGTCTGTCAAAACTCTCATAGCGCTTATCATAGCTGTCATAAGCTGCTCAGGTCTGTTTATTCTGTCCCAGTACTTGCACACTGGCTTAAATGCATCGTTTGTTGTAACAGCAAGAGATGAATCAACTTCCAGCTGCTGCAGAACAGGATCAGGCTGCCTTGATGCAAAAGTATCCGCTGGAAAAACAAGAAGCGGAATATGATTAACAGTAGCATCAGCGCAGGCTGTGACCATATTTGCAGCTCCGGGGCCAACGCTTGAAGAACATGCGATAATCTTTCTTCGATTGTGCTGTTTTGCAAATGCGCAGGCTGTGTGGCACATTCCCTGCTCATTTCTCCCCTGAAATACTTTTAACTTACCCGGATTCTGATCAAGGGCTTCCCCAAGCCCTACCGCGATTCCGTGGCCGAATATTGTGAAAATACCTTCTACAAACTTTGTCTCTTTTCCATCAAAAGAAACGTACTGCTGGTCAAGGAATCTCACCAGCGCCTGTGCTGTCGTCAGCTTAACTGTTTTCTCCATAACCTTCTCCTATAAAAAAAGCTATACCCATGTTTTTGCTCAAAAAAATATGATATAGAGCAAAATTTATCTCCATATCATACATTTTATTTTTATTTTATAGCATTATCTACGCGGTTTTTATGCTTGCAAGGATAAAACATTGCATTTTTTATCTTTTAAGTATATCATAACAAATTCAATTCCACCCTCCTCAAAATTTCTGGAAGTATCTTAACAGAATTCACTTTATATCTTTCTCGTAAGGTATCCAGAAGTTCTTTCTTAGTGATTTCTGGCAATTCAATCGTACTACAGAATATACACAAGGCAGAATCTGCCACCTGCTTACTAAAAGGGCTCATCTGCATCAAAAGGCTGTCAATCAAAAGAGATATTCCTGAGAAAACATCTGTCCCATAAGAAGTAAATGATATCTGCTGAAGTGAGTAGAATGGCTCTATTTCTGAATAATCAAGCCCCGCTGTATATAGATCCTGTAAATAACTGTTCGCTGTTTCTATCATATTTCTGCTAATGTCAGACATCCTGACCCAAAAGCCTTCATCATCACACTTTCTTGCGGATACAGTCATCGGAAGGCTTGTTGCCCCTCTCGTAATAAAAAGATTTATTGTATATTTGTCAGTCCCTACAACATGGGAACTAATTGATTCCGGAAAAACATATACTTCCTGATTAGTCCTCTTTAATGGTTCTCTTTTGGCAACTCCATTTTTATTGTTCTCATGGAAAGAAACAATTACCTCTTCTCCCTTAGTCGCATCAAGTTTAATATATACAGAAATCCGATAGTACTCATCGAGTACACAAATTGCATTATCAAATTTCTCCTGTGTTTTAATCTCTTTTATCATAAAAGGCTGAATATGTTCCAGATACTTCTTGATGTAATCCAATTTATCAACACCAATAAAGTCAAAGTACTTGAAAAGATGCCTATTAAGACCAGAAGCATGCTCTGACTCATCCAGTTTTATTCTGTCCAGCCTTGAAAGCCTGCGAAGCCTCTTACACAGAGTTTTCTTGTTTGCTAATTCATCATCTTGTTTTTCCTGAGGTTTACTCTCTTGTTCTATCTGAACTGTTTCGCTATTTATTTTCATCAATTCCAGCGCATATGAGTAAATCCTCCTCTTTTGCCCATCATCTGCGCTCCTAAACAATTCGATTAAATTCTTCTCATCATTGCTTAATGAAAAAGAATAGTCTATGCTCTCTTTTAAATTGCTTGAATCTGCACCATCATCTAATAATTCATCTAGTGACACTCCCAGCACATTGCAAATAACCGGAAGTTTCGCTGCAGATGGATTAAAGCCTTTTCTCTTCCAATCGCTGATTGTGCTCTCTGCTATTCCTGTTTTCATCGAAAACTCTTTTTGCGTGATTCCCCGCTGCTTAAGAATTTCAAAAATCTTGCTTCCTATCTGCATAAAACCTCCATAAAAACTAAAAGAGCTACAATTCGATTAGTCGAATTCGTCTAATCGAATTGTAGCTCTTACAATCTCATGAGTCAAGCACCACCTCACGATGGTCACCGATTTTAATATAATAGAAAATGTTCTTGCATTATGTTTTGCCTATATCTGAATTCTTTCTATCAGTTGTGTTTTTCGAATCACCAAAACAAAATATTGTAGTTCGCATTTATAAAAGATATGTAAACTTGCATTTTATAGCTATTTTAGAAAGTTTCCTTGCATTTTCAGGTCTTTATTTTCATCCTCTAGCGATCATCTCGCCGTACTCTGCTTTTTCTTCCTCAATAAACTTTCTGACTTCATCGGTTGTTGGTAATTCCTCTGAGCAGGAGTGGCTCTTTACCATCATGGAAGCTTCTGCGCTGCCAAACTCAAGGCAGTCGATCATTTCCCAGCCTGAGAAGATTCCGTATAGGAAAGCTGATGCGTAGCCATCGCCGCCTCCAAAGCCCTTCAGTGCTTTTACAGGGAATGGCTTTATTGAATACTTCTCGCCATCCTTTGTATAAGCAGTTGAGCCTTCTTTGCCATGCTTAATAAGAACAATCTTGGCGTTCTCATTAAACCATGCATTGGCGCTCTGCTCATCATTTCTTCCGGGCTCAATGAGCTTTTCTGTAAGGTCAAACTCTTCTCTTGATCCCATGATGATATCAGCTTCTTTTGCTACGGTTGCGTAGTAAATTGAGATTTCATCATCGTTTTTCCAATTGTATGCCCTGTAGTCTATATCGAAGATTACTCTTGTGCCATTCTTTTTCGCAAGCATCACTGCCTTTAAAGCAGCCTCTCTCGATGGACTTGCAGCAAGCGCTGTTCCCGATATCAAAAGAGCTTTACTATTAGCAATATACTCTTCATCAATATCCTCAACAGAAAGCTGAAGATCTGCTATCTCATTTCTGTACATGAGGATGCTGCTCTCTGTAGGTGAAAGGATTTCTGTAAAGGTAAGACCGAGTTTCTCACCATTTGTACATCTTGTAATGTGAGAGGTATCAATTCCCTCTTTTTCCATAAAGTGAATAACAAAATCTCCGAACTGGTCATCAGATACCTTGGCAAAAAAGCCTGCTTTAAGGCCATGTCTTGTCACTCCGATAGATGTGTTGGCAGGAGATCCGCCCAGGTACTTTTTAAAAGTAGTACACTCTTCAAGTGGATGAAAATAATCTACAGGATTAAAGTCTATAGCTATTCTCCCCAAGAAAACTATGTCCATTTTTCTATTCTGATCAAACTCTACATACCTCATCTTAATACCCTCTAATTTTTAACAAAGATTTTCTTAGAACTGGCTCCTCTTATTCCTTACAGTAATTGTATGGTCAAATCCTGTGTAATCTGTGAAGTAGATTGTTGATGCACCTGCGTTTCTAAGCTCGGAATCCTCTTTACCCTCCATAAATCTGTGTGCGCCAAAGGCAGGTCCCACAATAAGAGTATCCTTGTGATTAGAAAGCTCGACGTAATCATCTTTTACAGTAAGTGCTTCATTTCCTGTGAGATGGGTTGCGAGATGCCCATTTTCAAGGAATGTTGCCCCTGTAAATGAGAGCTCGATTCTCCAAGGCGCACCTTCTACGCCGCTTGTCTTAACACGTACATCGATTCCGTCTTTGTCTTTTGACTCTGTAACCCAAACGTCGATGTCCATGTCAGGACCCATTTTCTTGTCTCTCTTGGAATTATCCATCTCCCACCAGTCGCTGGTAGCAGGTCTTTTCTCATCTGTCCAGGGAAGGTAATACCAGCCATGCATTGTCTGATGCAGGTGAACACCGCCCTCTATCTCTTCCATTGTTTCAGCCTTGAAAGCTCTGTGCTCACAGAAGCTTCCTGCGACCTTCATCTCCATCTTTATAGATCCATTATGGAAATAAAGGAAGTTGGACTTGCCGCTCATAGCTGTGTATGTATATCTTCCGGACTTATTTCTGGAAATTCCTGAATTCTTATAGAAAACATGGTAGTCAGGATTGCCATAAAGTCCCTCATGCTCTATTGTTCTCCACTCCGGATACCACATGAAGTAAATGAGGCTGTCCGGAGCAAGCATATTTTTCTTTTGGCAAATATCGATGATAGTGTTGCACATTTCATAGAACTCAGGGATGTTGTGTCGCTGTCCCATGAGCATGTATTCGGTGTAGTAATCTGTCGGATATGAAAGTCTGTCTTTATCAAATCTTGTAGAATTAGCAGTGTAAACAGATCCGTCAGGCTCCCAGTAATGAAGCATCATGTGAAGGTTTCTCACAGCATACTCTTCATACTTCTTATCACCTGTTGCCTCTGCTAAAGTGATCATGGCATCGTTGTTGACACGGTTGTAGTTACCTGCTGACTTCTCAGCAAATTCGCCATCTTCGTTGCAGTCGATACCTTCAGCAAGATATTCATTTGCACGCTTTACCATGTCATCATTATTGTAGATCTTTGCACACTCCATAAGGGTTGATGCGATTGCCCATCTGTGGTTAGGTGTGTGGAAGCCGCCTGTCACGATGCCCTTTGCAGCCTTCTCGATAATTGCGCTTATTGTATCGAAGATTTCCTGTTCTTCTTTTGTCTTCTTATCACCTACAACATCCCTCAGGTAAAAGAAAAATGGCATAAGCTTCTTTATAGAAAAAGCTGTATCAGGTGCAGAGTTGAAATTACATGTAACATAGTCATAAAGACCTGTATCATGCTGCATTTTTTTAGCAAAGCCAAGTCCCAACCTGATTCTGTTTAAAAGAGCTTCATCCCTGTATAAAGAGCTGTCACTGTTACAATAAAGAGCGATCATGGATGCTGTTCTGTAAATTGTGTATTTGGCATCCAGGATATGATTGTCATCCAAAAAAGCTCCTACATTAGGGTTCTTCTCATCCATGATCTGCTGGCGCATTGACTCATAAACCAGCTCCTCTGTATCCTTTAAAATTATCTGATAGTGTTTTTCCATAATATGCCTCCAACTGCAAATTATTCATATCTTATGTAAGCATCTTTAAGTACATGCTTTAGTAGTTTATCCTCTATCGATCAGCGCTGCGCCGATGATACCTACATCTCCGGCATCGCTAATTCCATGAGCAAGCATGATCTCTGTGTTCTTTTCACTGGTTCTGGAATATATTCCTTTGGCAACCTTCTTTTTAAGATCATCCAGGAAAAGATCTGCTGCCCTTGTTATACCGCCGCTTAAAACCAACACATCCGGCTGAAGAATATTGATAAGATTTGTTATTCCCTCAGACAGATATGTAGTAAATCCATCAAGAACCTCCAATGCAAGCCTGTCTTTGCGTCTTACCGCTTCAAAGAATATCTCGCCATCTGCATTTTCTGCTTTTCCACAAAGCTGCCACAGCAAAGACTCCTTATCCACATCTTTTTCCATTGCTTCTTTTGCCTGGTTCATAAGTGATGTTGCAGAAGCATAGTCTTCAAAACAACCTTTCCTTCCGCAGTTGCAATCGACGCCGTCAAGGTTAATTGTCATATGCCCAAACTCTGCTGCCGCAAAATTGACACCTCTAAGCAGCTTCCTGTTAATGATGATGCCTCCGCCTATTCCGGTTCCAAGAGTTACCATCATGAAATTGTCCACATCGTAGCCGCCGGTGATGTACTCACCGATG
Source organism: Butyrivibrio sp. AE2015 (assembly GCF_000420825.1). Taxonomy (GTDB): domain Bacteria; phylum Bacillota; class Clostridia; order Lachnospirales; family Lachnospiraceae; genus Butyrivibrio. The sequence goes on from NZ_ATVR01000002.1 coordinate 204,062, forward strand.
GCAGCTGCATTTCCATCATTATCAAAAGAGGTCTTGCTTCCGAGCTCTGTACCCAGTGCTTCTTTTAGCTTTGGTAAAAAAGGTACCTCTTCAAAGCCAAGGTTATTGGCATACATAATCCTGCCTGTGGTCAGCTCCGCTGTTCCCGGAACGCCCACGCCAATGGCTTCTATATCTGACTCCGACAAGTCCTTATCCACGAGGATCTTCTTTATAGTCAGTGCAATGGCATCTATCATCTGCTCAGGCTCACTTGCCTCAGATGTTTTTATGGATGTCTTAACAACTATGTTGTAAGCCTCATCGACTAGTCCTATTGCAATATTTGTTCCGCCAACATCTACGCCTATTCTATACATGTCTTTTCCCACATCTTCTCAAGTATTATCAAGCTTTCAACACCTCTAAAAGGAACAGCATTGCCAGGGCCTGTCCATAAGGCATTGGCTTGATCTCAATCTGCTTGTAGAAGTCCTTGGATTCGCGTCCCATTGGTGTTCCGTAAGAAACCTGATTAACAGTTCCGTCTTCTGCTATATTGTCCAGCACAGGTGCAAGTGCCTTCAGCGCAATCTCTTTGTACTTGGGATCAATAAGTCCCATTCTCACTGCCTTTAATATACCATAGGCAAATCCGCATGTAGCGCTGGTCTCCACATAAGAAGTCGCATCATCTACAAGTGTGTGCCACATTCCGCTTTCATCCTGATACTTCTCAAGTGCCTCAACCTGAGCATTAAGAGCTTCTATCAAAAATCTTCTATCAGCACCTTCAACTTTGGCAATTGACAGATACTCGGGCACTGCCATTGTAAACCAGCAGTTTCCACGACCCCAGAGAGCTTCTGCGAAGTTGTGATTTCCTTTAAATGTCCATCCATGGAACAAAAGACCTGTCTTATGATCTACCAGGTATTTGATATGTAAAAGGAACTGATATCTGGCTTCCTGTCTGTATTCGTCGTTATCTTCTATTTCTCCCATGCTGGCAAGAAACATAACTGTCATGAAAAGAGTATCATCCCAGAGCTCCTGATCATTTTCGCTATCTGAAGTTCTGTGAGTAAAACCGCCTTCTTTAGTTCTTACAAAATCCTTCATTATAGCTTCTGCCCACTCATGACAAACTTTTCTATATGTAGGGTTCTCTTTTTCCTTAAGGATAAAAGATAAAGGAAGGAGAGGAGCTGTTGTATTTATGTTTTTTGCAGGAAGGCCAAGAGAAATCTCTTTTTCATAGAACTGATTAAGAAATTCGAGATACTCCTCTTTTCCTGTCTCTTCATACATCTGTAAGAGGCCATAAAGTCCGACGCCCTGAGTCCACTCCCAGTGCTGATATCTTGACACATCATCTCCTGCCAGATTCTTTGACTTCATATTTTCCAAAAAGTATTCATCATCCTCGTAAAGGAATTTCTGGAAACTGTCTGCCAGAATTTTTAATGTGTTTTCAATCTTTTCATTATCGACTTTCATTTGATACCTCTTTCTTTTTCATATATACTATTCTCATGCTTATAAATGACAGTGTTTATTACGAAGACAACCACTATATAATTATCAACAACATCCCTAACAATATTTTTTACTATATTGATTATGATAAAAGAGATGCCTCTATAAACATGGAGTTCCAGCATCTCCATCCATATTACGAGATGTTGATCCTTCTTGCGCCGAATGCTACTCATCTTATTGAAGGTGTTCCCTACAATATTCACATGGGTGACATTGTTCTTTTGGCGCCTTCTGTCATGCATAAATCTGTTTATTACAAGGGCGAACCCAGCAAAAGAATCATCATTGACTTCATGTATGAGCTGAACAGCCCTGAAACAGCTGATGCCTACGCTGAAATACTTCAGCCTTTCAAAAGTGAGGTTCCTATATTCAGGTTTGATCTTGAGGACCGACAGAAACTTATCGATATTCTCAACTCACTTTTTATCTTTTCAAAAGAGCATCAGTACTATGGCAACCCTGCCGATGAATTTTACATTCATACCAAGTTCCAGGAGTTTTTATACACTCTTTACAGTCTGAAGGATAAAAATCTCTACACCAATGACCAGAGCTATAACTCTATAGAGCAGAAGATGTATGAAGTTTCATCCTATATACACGCTCATTACAATGAAGATATTTCTCTTAATACCCTTTCAGAGCAGTTCTTCGTGAGCCCGAGCTACCTGTCCCGTGTATTTAAGCAGGTTACCGGATTTAATCTGTCCAACTACATTCAGCTCACCAGGATTAAGAACGCTCAATATCGTCTGGTTTCATCAAACGATAAGATTTCAGTTATTTCTGAAGAATGCGGTTTCGCTTCGTTTTCTCAGTTCAACCGCATCTTCAATAAAGTAGCAGGAACTTCGCCAAGGCAGTATAGGCAAACTGCTATCACTCACAAATAAATGCAGGTGTGACACATATTTCAATTACCCGCAAATAACGGGATTAGAAATAGCAAGGTTTGTACAATCACTCTTTGCAATGAAATATACAAAACGGTCTTCTTTTATGGTCTGTTCTATTTTCTGGCTGTAATCGTAGAAGCCGTTTTCTTTTTTTGCATCAAGCTCTATTTCTTTTAACAGGCCATTCTCAGAATGAACTTCCAACTTTGTAAGTTCTCTGTTTGATAAAAGCTTTAGATCTATATGGAGCTCTTTTTCGCCGCAGAGCTTCTCACCTGGAAGCTTGCCATTAACAGTCGGAATAAGTATTGGTCCGTTAGTTAAGAAGCTGTGTCCACTCTTTAGAGTCTGTAAAAGATTTTTCTGCTCCCTGTCTTTACCGGCATGAATGTAAGTTCTGACGCCGCCACTTGTAAGGCAGGTCTCAGCCCATTTCTCAAGTATTGGTAACAGGCTTTCGCATATAAGCTCAAATACATGGACTTCTTCAGGATACTTTTCCTCCAGTTCTGACTTGTTTTCTTTTATCAAATCGTACGTATCGAGAATATTGTCATAGAGCACGTGGTAATCGTCTGCAGCAATGTTGTGAGTATCACTTCCTGTTGTTGCCGGAAGGAAAAGGCCTCTTCTAAGGCACTTAAGCCACAGCTCATATGCCGCATAGTCTGTGCTTCCCATCATCATTGGGGCTGAGCCGTTCCATATCTCCATAGTCTCAAAGATGTCCAGCATATCCTCAAAATTCGGATTCCAGGAGATCGATCTCTGAAGATCTCTTGGGTGATTTATCTGTGGAAGGCCTCCGTTTGCCTTGATCTCATCTGTGATCCTCACAAACTCAGCTCTTAAATACTCATCTGTCCTGTGCTCATCATCAGGAATTTTATATATTACATCCTTTTCAACGCCCATCTGCATAACATGGCCATTAGATGTAGAAATCTCTTTTGACATTATTGGTGTAAAATCATCTCTCTTGCAGGCTCTCCAATAATCATGGTTGAGCACGTTGTGATGATCGGAAAGTGCACCATACCTAAGACCCATGGCCATCATGGAATTAGCAACTTCCTTTGGAGATTCAACCACATCATCATCCCCGCCAAACACAGGGCTTGAATAAATGCAGTGGTGGTGCAGATCTCCGGCAATCCATCCATCATCTGACAGATCAATGAAATGATTTAATTCATACTGTCTTTTTTCATATTTATTTTCTGTTACTTCCAAAGAGTCTGTGATGATCTCATACTCACTTCCTTTGGAAATCTCTACTACGTATTGTCCAACAGGAAGCTTTCTTGAAAGGCATCCGTCAAAGCCGGTAATGTCGCGGATCATGGTTATTTTTCCGTTTACTCTGTTAAAGTTCTCAGGCGTCTCTCCGGGTAATAATTTAAAGAGCTTTACCTGGGCCGGAGTTCCCTGGCCGTGGCACTTTGTTTCTATATAAATACTTCCGAGGGTTCCGTTTTTATCTACGATTCCATTGTTATGAAATCTGTTTCTATCATTTGTCCCCGGATAATCTACTTCGTTTACTCTTTTATTTCCTTTAAGTTTGTAGTTTTCCAGTGCATATTTTGTGAATAAAAGTAGTCTATCTGCATCCATGTTGGATACGACTACGTCTTTTTTGCCTTCTTCTTTAAATTTCCCCTGCAACAGCCCGATGGCTATTGATAAAAACTTTGTTTCTTTACTCATGATTGCTCCTCTCTGTTGTAACTGCAAAATAATGGCACGAATTGCTCCGTTGCTCGCAACTCTCGCAATTCTAGAACATTCGGAATTCGCACAATAGTGCTTCTTCCTCATATTCTTCGGGTTTCAAAGCCATAATACTTATCATGCTAGCATGAACGTATTATGTCCTTTCTCCCCTGCCATTAAAAAATGTATGACATAGAGCATAATCATATCTCCATATCATACATTTTATTTTCATAATCGTGCATTATCTACGCGGTTTTTATGTTATCTATTTAAAAAGATTGCATTTTTTGTTGTTGCTCTTATGACCAGCTTTCACCACAAAGGACAATATTTGCAATCATCAATTGCATTTTTTCGCCCTGTTATTATACCTGAAAATCCCCAAAAACACTGGTCAATGGAGTTGCCTTGTAGGCATTTAACAAAGCTGCAGCATATTCACTCTGGGAAAGAGTCGTTCCTGCTGCCCCTAAAGTATTCGCTGTAAGAGAATTGGAATTCAAATCTGCAAGAGTGAGGTCATCGGAGCTACTTGTGCTGCTCTCGGAAGTCCCGCTTATAAGCGTGTTTTGCAAGAGATTTCCAGAAAAGTACGCGGACTGCGCCAGCTCTTTTAACGCATTCTGAGAAAGAAGCCCGTTGTAGGCGTTCGAGTTGGCTGCTGAATCCCCATCTGTTGAAGTTGACGAGGGCTGTGTTTCTTCAACGGCTGAAATTGCAATTCCACTAAGGTCTGCCCCGTGTTCTGCCATATTCTGTAGTATTTCAGCCTTTACATCCACTGTGTGGGATGCGATGTTTTTGGTAATTTCAGATCGAACATCGACACTTCGGCTTGCTATGTTATTCAGAATTGTCGTTTCAAGATCCATGTCAGTAAATACTGAATTTATTTTGTCAGTCAGGGCATCCTGAGTTGCTGCGCTGACTTCTGCATCTTCTGCCAAAGAAGACTCACTGCTGTCCTGGGCTGCCTTATTCAGATATTTTTGGAAAGCGGAAACGCCACTAGAATCTGTGGTATTAGAATCTTCAGATGTAGCCTTGGCTACATCTGAAATAGAATACAAATAATTATTTACCGCACTTACAATCCCCGAAATGCTCAGTGCCATGATCTTTCTCCCCAGAAATCCTCATAATACTTTTTTATAAATATTCGCCGTTTCTTTAATTACATTATATAGTCAATAATTGTTTTGTAAAACAATATATTGTTTGTATTTGAAAAAATGATCATTTTGCTGATAACATATTTCAATTATTACCTTTAGAACCTTCCGGGATAGCCAATTTCCTGGGCTCTTTCGTTAAGAACCGCTTTTATCCCTTCAGAATCATATATCTGGAATCCCTCGTCCTTAAATCTGACTCCCAGTTCTGCTATATCTGCTTTTCCGGCTTCAGTTTCTACTTCGCTATAACTATCATCAAATGTATAGAAAGAATAGAAAGAATTTCTTTCCTCATAATTCTGCTCAAAATAATACTCGAGAACAGCCATGTGCTCGGCATCTATTCCTTCTGTGGAAATCGAAGTTACTGAATCACCCTTATAAATGTCATATGTTTCCATCAAAGAAAGTGTTTCTGACACACCATAAAAGAATTTATATTCTCCGCTTGCGTCTACGTAAGCATAATCCACATCATGGATATTAGCAGCTGATGCTCCGCCGCTCTCAATTGTTCCATCGGCGTTAACTGTTACGTATGATCTTTCTGTAGTACTTTGGTCATAGCAAATAACAAATCCATCATTTATTTTTTTGATTATCATATCAAGGCCAAATCCAGCGCTAAGCTGAGCCTCAACAAGAAGTTCTTCCTCTCCGTCACTTCCGCAATCCACCTTTGAATATGTGATTTCAGCATCCTGCTGAAAATCTTCAATCTTCTTTAAAGCATCACATATTTCGTTAACGGTATAACTTTCACCAACTGTGAGTACCTGTGACAGCTCAAAATATCCAGGAACATCGCCTTTTCCAGTGTATTTCACTTTGGCAGTTCCATTTTCTACATCGGCATATGTCTGCCCATCTGAATTTTCTACTGCATTTCCTGCTCCATTCTCCGCGGTGCTTTCTGATGCAGCTTCTGTTGTTTTTCCTGTGGTGTTCTCCGCCTTACTTTCTGCTGGAGTATCAATTGAGCTCCATGTCGCGTTCTCCGCATCATTCGCTCCACATCCAGCCATTACCATTGCAGCAGCAACCGCCGCTACAGCGATTCCCGCCATTTTCTGATTTCTTTTCATAGCATCCTCCTCATAATTTGTATCTATCTTGAAATGCCTCATTTAAGGCATCTTCAAGTCAAACTGGTGTTTCCATTCCTCATAGCGAAGAACCTGCATACATACATTATAGTCTACCTGTGAAAAAAGCATATGCAAGAACTGCTAACCTTATTTCATTAGCAGACACCTTATCTTTTATATTTATTTTAATTCAAAGAATACCAGAGAATAAAATGGCCCTCTAACCCCGTCCCCAAGGGACCAAAAAGGGTCAAGATACCGATAAGACAAACGTCTTAATTTCAAATGGCTCAATCTCAAATGACAAAAGTTTATTCTGGGCATCGTAGCTAAAGCCATCATGTATTTCAGTCTTTTTTTCAAGAAGGTCACACTCAGCCACGTCTTTCGGACCAATATCAAAGGCTGTAAACAGGCTTGCTTTAACAGTGTGCTTTTCACCGTATCCTTCAAATAATCTGATCACTATATCATTTGAGTTCTCAGCCATCTTAACAGCTTCAACGAATACGCCTCTTTCTTCGATGTCAATTACGCCACGCATAGCTGCTGCCACTATGTCAGATGGCTGACCGCTTAAAGAGCTCTTGTTCTCAGGAATATAGAAATGACTGTTCTCATTTAACTTTCTAGCCTCCTCTATTACTTTGCCTTCTCTGTAATCGCCCTCATGAGGGAAAAGAGAATAGGTAAACTCATGAAGTCCCTGATCTGCGTTAGGGTTCGGGAATATTCCTGACTTGATAAGTGTAAGTCTCATAAGTTTTTCTTTTGCATCATAGCCGTATTTGCAGTCATTAAGTACAGCGACACCAAAAGAGCCTTCTTTATCAGAAATATCCATCCATTTATGAACACAACACTCAAACTTAGCTCTATCCCAGCTGTTTTCTCTCTTGAGATTTCGTTTCAGATTACCATACTGAGTCTCGCATGTGATCTGTTCTGAATCCACATCAACAGGGAATGCAGCCTTCAAAAGAGTCTGATGCTCATGCCAATCTATTTTTGTCTCAAAATCTATGCGCTTCGAATCTGCATAGAAATGGATATTCTGCTGAATTTCAGAGTTTCTGAATGGCCTCTTTATACTAATTACGATTTCTCCCGTTTTATCAACACCGCTCACTGACAACTCGCTTATATCTGTAACATCCCATGAAACATTCTCAAAATCTGCATCGATATTCCAGCAGTCGTACTCTTTAGGCTTATCCTCAAAGGCAATCAGTCTGTTCAAAGGACTCTGGTTCGTATCTCTAAGCTCTTTTCCACATTTTTTGTCAAAAAGACTTTCTAATTCACCATTGCTGTCCACTACTACTGTATAAAATCTTGTATTTATAAAAATCTTTCCATCTTTATTTTCACAAGTAATGTCATTACTTACAGCTTTTTTCTCACCACAAGCAATATCACCGCCTTCAGCATTATCCACACCGCAGACAAGCTTTGACAGATCAAGTTCCTTTACTGCTTCGTCTATGATATTTTCTGCTCTTCTTTTTATATCAGCATAGTCCACGTCAGAATCCTGATAAACTTCTTCTATTGAAGATCCCGGTAAAATATCGTGGAACTGATTGAGCATGATCTTCTTCCAGATATCCTTAATTTCTTTTGCCGGATATGCACTCTTTCCCTGTAAAAATGCGCATACAGACAAAAGCTCAGCTTCTGCTAAGAGATACTCTGACCTTCTGTTATTCTTTTTGTTCTTTCCTATAGATGTGTAGGTTCCTCTGTGATATTCAAGATAAAGCTCATCTTTCCAAACTGAAACCTCCCTATCTTCAACCTTCTTTAATAGCTTTTCAAAAAACTCTCCAACTGTTTCCTGCCTGGTCCTTGGAACTCCTGGAATCCCCATCTCAAGCCTTCTACTCATCTCCAGCATTTCCCAGGTTGGACCGCCGCCTCCATCTCCATATCCATAGCAGTCAAGAACTACATCTGTAAGGTCTTTTTCCCTGAAGGCTTCCCATGCTCCCATTACCTGAGATGCATTCTGCCTTCCGTTGTAGGTATAGTTAAGGATCCTGTCATCCTTTCCTGCTTCCACAGCCTTGTCGTAATCACAGGTTGTGATTATATAGGTAGGGATCACGCTGCCATCGATACCTTCCCAGTTGAAAAGATCATGTGGCATCCTGTTGGTATCATTCCAGGCAACCTTTGTGGTCATAAAGGCCTTTATTCCGCTCTTTTTAAGGATTTGTGGAAGAGCTGCGCTATAGCCAAACACATCAGGGAGCCACAAAACCTTGCTGTCTACACCAAACTCCTCTTTAAAATACTCTTTTCCATAAAGGATCTGCCTGACCAGAGACTCACCTGAAGTCAGGTTACAGTCTGCCTCAAGCCACATTGCACCTTCGGGTTCAAAGCGGCCTTCCTTAACTTTCTCTTTTATCTCCTCAAAGAGCTCTGGCTCTTCTTCCTTCACAAACTCATACATCTGTGGAGTACTAGCCATGAAAAGATATTCCGGATACTTTTTCATAAGTTCCATAACAGTTGAGTAGCTGCGAATGACCTTTTCTCTTGTCTGACGAATTCTCCACTTCCAGGCAACATCTATGTGAGTATGTCCAACACTTGCCACCGTAACCGGCAGATAATCTTTGCCATATAGGTTTTTCCTTAGGAAATCTGCGGCTTCTGCGAGTTTTCCACAATTGTTGGTAAGTGGATTTTTATTATCCACGTTTTCCACGTCTATTAATCCACACGCTGTGGATAGTCCCTCAAGTATGATTTTCACGGAGTTTTGCACATCCGTGGATATCTTTGTGGATAACTCATCGAGAATCTCATCAGAGATTTCCACATTTTTATTCTGCTCTTCAAAGGCTCCTGCGGTTGTATCAAGCACAGATTCGCGCTTTGAGGAAGGAATCCCAAGCATGGCCTGCATGGCTTCAAATGGGACTTTCAGGTCAAAATAGAGCTTCTGAACAGCCTCATTTCTGGCAGCAATTGTCATCTTCAGATAGTTCTCATTTTTATCAAGATTTGAATAGGCATATATCCTGATATCCACAGTCCTATCTTTTCCACAATCCCAATCTTCTTTATCAAAGATAGTAATGCTGTTGTGGTTCATATCCATTCCGCAACGTCTTTTACCATTTATGTATACCAGCATCTGTGGATTGTTTGTATTCCATATGTCTTCAGCCCCTGTGGATAAAAAGAGAAGAACCTCTTTTCCTCTATAAATCTCAGGTATTTCCACTGCCACATGAAAACAGTAGTGAGTATCCGTCTCTCCCCAGGAAGCTCCATGTTCAAATCTCTCCCATATTGAAGTGTCTTCTAAAACTGTTTCCCTGCTGCCATAAGGAACTTCTTTTATCCTGATCCCATCTTCGGTCATCAGCTCATCTACTGGTCTGACATCTTCCCAAAGACTATTCTCCAACATTTCTATTGTGTCTTTTATCTTGTTATATTTTTCTGCTTTACCCATTTTTTAACCCCTGTTTTAAGCAATGTTTATAATACTTAATGTAGCATACACGCTATTACTAATAAATACCTATAAATATTTGAATCACTGAAAAAGAATACAGTTCCGTCTTTACCCTGTGCTCAATAATCGCCTCCCCCCTTACAATTTTACTTACTTTTTCTGCAATTTATATCTCACAATTGGAAACCAGTTTGCGTTATAATAGTTTCATAAACTTCGAAAGGACGCTTACATTATGAGACAGCTAAAACCTATTACTAACAAACTTTTGTGGATCTTTGCATTGGGGCAGTTTGGATGGAGTCTTTTATCCGGAATCGTATCTAACTGGATGGTGTACTACTACACCGGAAGTCCCGATGCTCAGAATCCAAACACCGGTCTCTTTGCATCAGGCATAACTCAGGAACCGATTCTTTTTAAATTAACATTATTTGGTCTTGTTCTTGCTGCGGGAAGAATATTTGACGCCATTACAGATCCTCTGATCGCAGGATGGTCCGACAGATGCTCCAACAAAAAAGGCCGTCGAATCCCATTTTTACGCACAATGGCAATTCCATTTTCTCTTTGTACAATTGGACTTTTTGCGCTTCCTCAGACATCATTAATTGCAGCTAACGACGTTATCCTTTTTGTTCTGCTCATGGTCTTTTACCTCTTCATGACCATGTTCTGCACTCCATACAACGCTCTTATTGCAGAGCTTGGTGATACACAGCAGCACAGGATCAACGTTTCAACTTATATTTCATTTACTTTTATTGTTGGTCAGAGTATTTCGTTCCTGCTTCCAAACCTTGCAGGTGCACTTACCGGGGTAGCCGGACAAAAAGGTGCTATTCGCCTGTCAGTTGCTATAATGTCTGCAATTGCATGCATAGCAATGCTCATCCCTGCCTTTTATATTAACGAAAAAGACTACATCGACAGCACGCCAAGTGATACCAAGCCATTTAAATCTCTTGCCCAGACCTTTTCAAATGTTCAGTTCCGTCACTTTGTATATAGCGATGTTATCTATTTCTTTGCACTGACTCTTTTCCAGACAGGACTTGCCTTCTATGAGACCAAGCTTATGGAGATTGAGGATACCTGGACCTTTGTTTTAACTGCTACAATGACAGCCATAAGTGTTATGCTCTATCCTCTGGTAAACCTTCTTGCCAAGAAGATTGGTAAAAAGACACTTATCATCATCGGATTTTTCGCATACTGCTGCGTATTTGCTATAACAGTATTCTGCGGAAAAGGTCTTCATTGGGGATTCATCATCGCTGTAACAGCAGCGATCCCTATGGCTATCCTCGGAATTCTTCCTCAGGCCTGCGTTGCCGATGTTGCTGAACTTACAAGACTTGAAACAGGTGAAGACAGAAGCGGCATGTTCTTTGCAGCAAGAACTTTTGCCTTTAAGATGGGACAGGCGCTTGCAATGGTAATCTTCACATCAGTCACTGTTTCACAGACCAAACAGAGCTACCGTTTAACAGCACTAGTTGCATTTATCTGCTGCTTTATCGGAGCCTGCATCTTCTTTACTTTTAATGAAAAACAGATTCTTGGAAAGATAAAAGAACTTAAAGGAAGCGATGAGATCTGATCAAATCAGTTGAGAATTTATAAAATAAAAAAATCAAGCGAAATATTTCTAGCTGAAAAAGCTGCTCAGTAAAACACTGGGCAGCTTTTTCACGTTATGAGGAGTTTATTTAGAACTTAACAACTTCAGGCTCACTAGTAAATGAGCTGAATGTTGCAGTTGCATTCTTGAGATAGAATACTTCTGTGTTTCCATCATCTGCTTTGTACATGTTCTGAAGTGATGGATACGCATCAAGCATAGACTGACGAGCTTCAACTCTGTCATCCTCTACGAGCTCACCTGCTACACGAAGCCATTCTCCGCCTTTGAAAGCACAAATCTCAACCTTAGGATTAGCATGTATTTGCTTTGATACATCCTTTACTTTTCCTGTCTGAATATAGAGCTTACCTTCGAAAATGTGGGCTGTTCCAAAAGGTCTTACTCTTGGCTGATCACCCTCTACTGTAGCAAGATAATATGTTCCTGCATCTTTAAGAAACTGTGCAACTCTCTCCATCTTTTTCATCTCCTTTATATTAATTGTAGCAATCATGGTTACGTTTTATATAATTATATTGCGCGCAATCTCGAAAGGCAACATCTTATTTTCTCATTAACCAAGTATAGTTTTTAGCTGGTCTTTAATAAATATTGGAATCTGCTCTGCCAGCTCATCCCAAGGCATGTAGTCTGTTTCAGGAATTGAAACTTCCTCAAATTCCATTGACGGTTCAAATGAAAAATGCTCTCTTATATACTTAACAACCTTCTCATTTTCCTCATCCGTTATATGAATATCCTTAAGGTATCTTTCCGGCGCATCCAGTCCATGAATGCCCGCAAGCCTACCACAACTCTCAGAAAGTTCTGTGTATAGATACATCACCTTTGGACTGCAGAGCATCGCATGCTTCCCCGGCTGAGAGTACATTATCAGCCTGCTGCCCTTTGGATAAACTATCTCAGCGCTATTGCCTCTCTTTATAAAAAACTCTTCACCCAACGCATCCTTTTTATTAAAAGAAGTAAGCTCAGGAACCAGGGCATTCAAAAATCTTCCGTGGTAACTCCCTTCAGCTCCTACGATGTTGTCATAATCATCAATATATATCCAGATATGCTCAAGGTCATATAAATGCTGAATATCATAATCCAGGTAATACGCGTATTCTATAACTTTTACTGCCCCTTTGAAATTTTCAAAATCAAAGGTCCTGTTAAAAGACTTACTTCTAGCCCCATTTTCATTATATATTTCATAGCCCACCTTCTTTATCTTTATTGGCTCTTTAATATCCATAAAGATAATCGGTGCATAGTCCAAGAAAGTATTACTCATCTTCTCATCTCTCTTCTTTGCAAAAAAGAGATGGTCAAAAAGACCATCTCTTTAGCTAATCTATTTGTGTTCGTTAGATCAAAGCTGAGGACCAGCTGATACAAGTGCCTTACCAGCATCGTTGCCTGTGTACTTAACGAAGTTCTTCTGGAATCTTGCAGCAAGATCCTTTGCCTTCTCTTCCCACTCAGAAGCGTTAGCATATGTATCTCTAGGATCAAGGATAGCTGGATCAACTCCTGGAAGAGATGTAGGTACTTCGAAATCGAAGTAAGGAATCTTCTTTGTCTCAGCCTTAAGAACGTCTCCGCTAAGGATTGCATCGATGATTCCACGAGTATCCTTAATAGAAATTCTCTTGCCTGTTCCGTTCCAACCTGTGTTTACAAGGTAAGCCTTAGCTCCGCTCTTCTGCATCTTCTTAACAAGTTCCTGAGCGTACTTTGTAGGATGAAGCTCAAGGAATGCCTGTCCGAAGCAAGCTGAGAATGTAGGTGTAGGCTCTGTGATTCCTCTCTCTGTTCCAGCAAGCTTAGCTGTGAAGCCTGAAAGGAAGTAGTACTGTGTCTGCTCAGGTGTAAGGATTGATACTGGAGGAAGTACTCCAAAAGCATCTGCTGAAAGGAAGATTACGTTATCAGCATCAGGACCAGCTGAAACCTTATTTACCTTCTGAGCAATCTTATCGATGAAGTCGATAGGATATGATACACGAGTATTTTCTGTAACGCTCTTATCATCAAAATCAATCTTGCCGTTAGCATCTACTGTTACGTTCTCAAGAAGAGCATTTCTCTTGATTGCATTGTAGATATCAGGCTCAGACTCTTTATCAAGGCCGATAACCTTAGCATAGCAACCACCTTCAAGGTTGAATACGCCGTTGTCATCCCAGCCGTGCTCGTCATCACCGATGAGGAGTCTCTTAGGATCTGTTGAAAGTGTTGTCTTACCTGTTCCTGAAAGACCGAAGAAGATTGCTGTGTGCTTTCCATCCATATCTGTGTTAGCTGAGCAGTGCATAGAAGCGATGCCCTGAAGTGGAAGGAAGTAGTTCTGCATTGAGAACAGACCCTTCTTCATCTCTCCGCCGTACCATGTATTAAGGATAACCTGCTCTTTGCTTGTTACGTTGAAAAGAACTGCTGTCTCAGAGTTAAGTCCGAGTTCCTTATAGTTCTCAACCTTAGCCTTAGAAGCGTTGTAAACAACGAAATCAGGCTTGAAGTTTGCCTGCTCTTCTTCTGTAGGACGGATGAACATGTTCTTTACAAAGTGTGCCTGCCAAGCTACTTCCATGATGAAACGAACAGCAAGACGTGTTCCTTCATTAGCTCCGCAGAAACCATCTACTACATAAAGCTTCTTGTTTGAAAGCTCTTCTACAGCGAGCTTTTTGCAAGCGTCCCAAGCTGCCTGAGATGCTCTGTGGTTATCGTTAGGATATTCCTCAGATGTCCACCATACTGTGTCCTTAGACTTCTCATCTTCTACAATGAACTTATCTTTTGGAGAACGGCCTGTATAAATACCTGTCATTACGTTTACAGCGCCAAGCTCTGTTTCCTGACCCTTGTCAAAGCCCTCAAGGCTAGGATCTGTCTCATCAGCAAAAAGCTGCTCGTATGATGGATTGTAAACGACTTCTTTTACTCCTGTGATGCCATACTGGCTTAAATCGATGTTTGCCATTTTGCTATCCTCTTTTCTTATAATAATTGTTTTTACGGACAAATTAATAAAATAATCTGATAACCCGTAGTTGCACATAGTAAATATCGGAAAATTACGCCCGATACTACTTTTATACTACAAAGTCAAAGTTTTAACAAGTTTTTTAATGCAAAATATCTATAAAATTACTGTAAATAATTGTCAATTTCAAAGCACAATACGGAATGTGGTTTAAGCTTAAACTTCTCGCCATTTGACAGCTCTTTTGCCACATTGCTCCACATCTCTACAGCCTGATATCTCTTCCTTGGAGAAAGACCTATATCCTTAAGCTTTAATTTGACTTTCTTCTCTTCCTCGCTGATGTTGAAAAGAGCAAGATAAAGCTTTCCGTCCTTTGTTACACTTCTCCAGATAACAAAGTCGTCTTTTCGCAGGATCTGTCTGGCTTTTCTGCCATTCTTATGCATATTCATAATTCTCTCGTTAGTGAGAAGGCTGTCGGTAAACTCATCGTTATCCCTAAGCTCTCCGCCAAACATAAGTGGAGATCTGAATATGCACCAAAGAGTCATAAGTATCTTTTGCTCATCGTGTGAGAAGTGAGTATAATGCCCCTTTTCACTGCCTTCCTGATTGCAAACACATACGTGTCCTAACGGAAGCATATCGCAATCCGGCCAGTGGTCCTTGCAGCCAACACCCTGCCATGCATAGCATCTTTCAAACATTCCGTAGAGATATTCCCACTTATCCCAGAAATCGTCCGTCATGCGCCACATATTTGCATTTGCTAAAAGAAAATCCTTCTCCTCAACTTTAGCAGGTCCCGGTGACAGGCTGAGGACTATGTCTCTGCCACAATTTGCTATTGCATTTTTAATAAGTTCAATTTCAGATAAAACTGCACCCGGAGCCTCAGGAGCATAATTAACTCTTGCTATGTCATCTACTTTTACATAGTCAATGCCCCATTCTGCATACATTTTAAAAATAGAGTTGTAGTACTCCTGCGCACCTTTAGCCTTTGCATCGACACCATACATATCTGTATTCCACATGCAAACGCTTGAATCATGCGCAATATCCCTTGCAGTAGCATCTGTCCCCAAAAGCTTTGTATTTCTGTGAACAGCCTGCCTTGGTATACCTCTCATAATGTGTATACCAAACTTAAGGCCCATATCATGGATCTGATCCGCGATCGGCTTAAATCCTTTACCATCCTTAGCTGACGGAAATCTGTTCACAGCAGGAACAAGCCTTGAATACTCATCCATTTCAAGTTCTGTGAATTTGTGATACCAGTGAGAATCTGCTGTTGGTTCATACCACTGAATATCGCAGATCACATACTCCCAGCCATAGTCCTTAAGGTGCTCCGCCATATATCTGGCGTTACCCAAAAGCTGCTCTTCATTTACGCTGGCACCATAGCAATCCCAGCTGTTCCACCCCATTGGTGGCCTTTTTGCTACATAATGCTTCTCTCCCATATAACCTCCTGATGCCTGACATTACATAATTTAATTATTTATACCTTACTTTAACAAAGCCTGATAAATATCCCTTTTGCCGACACCCCTGTCAGCTGCTACCTTCTTCATGGCATCCTTATGAGGAACACCCATATCCTCATAATACTTCATGTGATCTTCTATGCTCATTTCCTGCCAGGAAAGACGTTTTTCTTCGTCCTGTTCCTTCAGGCTTTTGCCCTCAATGACCAGAACATATTCGCCTCTAGGCTCATTTTTTTCATAAAAAGAAATTGCTTCTTCTATTGTAGTTGGTGTAACCTCTTCAAATTTCTTGGTAAGCTCTCTGCAAATTGAGATTCTTCTGTTTCCGAGAGTCTCATACAGATCATTTAATGCCGCCTTCAAATGATGAGGTGCCTCATAGACTATCATGGTCCTGGACTCATCCTGCAGATCCTCGAGGATTCTTTTCCTGGATTTCTTGTCATCAGAAGAGGGCAAGAAACCTTCAAAACAGAATCTTCTGGTGCTGAGACCTGAAAGAGTTAGGGCTGTAATACAAGCCGCAGGTCCAGGCAGCGAAGTTACTGTGATTCCTGCCTTGTGGCATTCTGCTACCAAAACCTCGCCCGGGTCTGATATGGCCGGAGTTCCTGCGTCTGTGATCAGCGCAACATTAGTCCCTGAAAGCATCTTTTCAATAAGCCATTTTGCCTTATCGAATTTATTGTATTCATGATAGCTCGTCATTTCTGTATGTATATCGAAATGATTGAGCAGTTTTATGCTGTTTCTTGTGTCCTCCGCAGCAATCAGATCAACGCTCCTTAGCGTCTCTAAAACTCTGAATGTCATATCATCCAGATTACCTATCGGAGTTGCACATAAAAATAACTTTCCCTGCATCTTATTACCTGTCTAAATTGTTCAATTATGGTTTTACTATTTACCCGCTTGAACCGCCTAAATCCATTGATCAGAAACCATAGATATCATAAATCTCTTTAGTATATTTGTGCTGAGATTCATATATTATAAGCGGCGGCTCGACTGTGATCCTGGATTTTCCGCCACGGGCACCTTCTATGAGGACCATGCTGGGCTCTTTATCTATAAATGGATATACTAGCCTCATCCTCTTTGGCTCGAGCTTGTACCTGTTCATGACCACCATTATCTCTGCCAGCCTGAATGGCCTGTGGACCATGTAAAACTTTCCTCCGGGCTTAAGGCACCTGGCTGCTGCCTTTACAACATCCTCAAGGTCGCACAGCACCTCATGCCTTGCTATCGCCTTTGGCCCGTCAGGGTTCTGAAGCCCATGCCCACCGATCATGTATGGCGGATTACTCGTAACAACGTCAAAAGAGGCAGCTTCGAATAACTCGCCTGCCTCCTTAATGTCTCCCTCGACTATCTTTACTTTTTCTTCCAGGTCATTAAGAATCACACTGCGATTTGCCATTTCGGCGCTTTCAGGCTGTATCTCAAGACCCACCAGCTCTTTTGCACCAGTCTTGGCTGCCATTAGTATTGGAATAATTCCTGTTCCGGTTCCAAGATCAAGGACTCTTCCTCCATCCGGTGCTGACGCAAACCCAGACAAAAGAACTGCATCCATTCCAAAGCAGAATTTGTCCGGATCCTGAATGATTCTATAACCGTTTCGCTGCAGATCGTCCAGTCTTTCTCCGGGCTTTAGATCAATTGTCCCCAAGTTTTGACTTTCCTTCCTGTTTTTCAATCTTCTCAAGCTTCTCGAGTTCTTTTATCTCCTCATCTTCCTGAGAATTCTTTTTATTATTCTGATTCTTTTTCTTTGGTTTCTTTCTAATAGACTCTATGTCATCAAGCTTGTACTCGTGAACTTCCTTCTCATCATCCACGTCCACAAGAATCTTGATTGTCTGTCTAAGGATATTTACACTTGATACCTCACCCTCAAGTCCATCCTTAGCCTTACAAATATCACCAATTCCAGGCATTTTTCTGTTAAGCTCTTCGTACACATCCTCTTCATTCTTAAGGCAGCACATAAGCCTTCCACATACGCCTGATATCTTCGTAGGGTTAAGCGATAAGCTCTGTTCCTTGGCCATCTTGATGGAAACAGGAACAAAATCTGACAGATATGAGTGGCAGCAAAGCGGTCTTCCACAAATACCATAACCGCCGATTATCTTGGTCTCATCTCTTACACCAATCTGTCTGAGCTCAATTCTGGTCTTGAAAACAGCTGCAAGATCCTTTACCAATTCTCTAAAGTCGATTCGTCCATCTGCAGTAAAGTAGAAAAGAATCTTATTGTTATCAAAAGTATATTCAGCATCGATGAGCTTCATATCAAGATTATGTTTCCTGATCTTTTCAAGACAAACTCTGAATGCCTCTTTTTCCTTTTCCCTATTGGCCTTCTCCTGCTCATCATCCTTGGTGCTGGCTGTTCTAAGTACAGGCTTTAAAGGCTTTACGACCTCGTCATCCTCAACTTCTCTGGGCTCGCCAACAACTGTTCCATACTCAACGCCACGCGCAGTTTCTACAATTACATGGTCGCCCTTTTTTATCACATATTTTCCTGGTGAAAAGAAATATATCTTTCCGGCCGTTCTAAATCTGACGCCGATTACTCTTGTCATAAATTCTCCTTAACAGCAAGGAGCATCAGCTCCAATGCCAAATCTATATTAACATTCGAATTGATCCTGTTTTTGGCTCTTTCCAAGTCATGGATCATCCGATCTATCTGAGTGTAAGAACACTTTTCAGTAACACTTCTAATATACGATATCTTATCAGAGAAAATCAAGTGATCCTCGTTTTCTGTGGCCTTATAGACAAGCATATCTCTGAATAAAAAAATAAGAACATCCAAAAAGTCCTCAAGTGCCCCAGTGTCGATTCCTTTTTTGCTTGTCTTCTCACTTTCTTCATCCGGCGCAAGTATTTCATGGACTCTGTCCATCATATCGTGAATTTCCAAAGCTTTTAACTTGGAAACAAGCTCAATCGTTCCATTTTTCAGATTATCAAATTTTTCATTTGATGCCAGATCCAGCGCCTTGCCTACATTGCCTCTTGCAAAAGAAGCGCACAACATAGCCTTATAATCAACTACGTGGCAATTTTCCATAAGATACTTCTTTATGGAATCATCCTTTGCCGGCTTCATCGGCAACACTATGCATCTACTGATTATTGTGGGAAGAAAGGCATTTAAGTTATTGGTAAGAATAATAATAACTATATATGAAGGTGGCTCCTCTAGCGTCTTAAGAAGTGCATTCTGCGCCGCCGGTGTCATCTTCTCGCCTTCTGGAATTATATAAATCTTACGATTACTCTCATAAGGTCTGATCACCACATCATCCCTAAGTCCGTGTCTTATATCATCAACACCGATACTCCCCGGTTTCTCATGGGTAAGAGTAATAATATCAGGATGATTACCGCTAAGTGCTTTTATACAGGAAGGACACTCGTTGCAGCTTTCTATCATCCCGTTCTTTTCAAGCCTGTGTTCACATAATAGAGCCTTGGCAAAAACTCTTGCTATAAACTCTTTTCCTGAACCGGTTTCCCCGGATATTATATACGCATGAGATACTTTATCCGTTAAGAGCGCATTCTGCATGTGCTCTTTCATCTGAACTTGATCTATAATATCGGAAAAATCCGCCATCTTTACTCCCTCAGGTAAATATATCCAACAAAAGCCCCTCTATTTGCCCTATCTTGGCAAGAATCCCAATGTTGTCTTTTTCATCCTTAACGAGCTCTCTGGCAAGCTCATCCAGTTCGTCATCCACCTGCCTTATTATTCCATAGACACGGTGCCTTCCCTTTCTATCCAGAAAGTTTTCCCTGGAAAAGACATGGGATCTTGTAACTACCTCGTTCAAAAAATCTTTTATCAACAGTCGGTAACGCTGCATATCTTTGATATCATTGCGTTTACCAATCTTTTGTCCCTGCTGGACAATGTCCTGCAACATAAGATTAAGACGCTCTGCCAGATTTGAATCCTCAAGCTTACTGGTAAGAACGAATTTAAAATCACCAGAAGCCTCCTGAACCTGTTCCTGCGCCTGAACCTGATTTGTCTGCTGAATATTATTTACTCTAATATCCATACTTTGCCCCCGCTGATAAAGCAGCCATAGTTACATTAATATTTTATCCTATTTTCTGAGCAATGTATTCTGTTATTTCTTCTATGCATGATTCTATTTTGGCGTTATTGGTAAATCTTTCTGTAATACCTGCAGACTTTATCTTGTCCTCACTGAAGTCCTCTTCATCTGCAAGAAAACGCCTGCACATCTCATCATACTTGGGATGCTCTTGCTTATCCTCGCGAGCCATAGCCCTTTTTAAACGGATTTTGGCTTCTACGTCTATAAGCAAAGGCACCACATTTTCTTTTCCGAAATAATCTCTTATGTAGCAATATGATTCCAATGTACCAATCACAAGGTAGTTTCCATCTGTAAGATTGATCTGCCCATCATCCACCGTGAAATATCTCCATTCACCATAATGGGTATAATAGGTCCTCTCCTCGATGATCTTGCCCTGTGACTTCAATTCCAGATATTCATTTTCTTTTTTAAAAAAGTACTGAACCCCGTCCTTCTCACCATCTCTCATGGGTCTGGTTGTGTAAGGCACAACTTTATCAAGGCCAAGCTTTTCATTTTTTATAAGCTCCTTGTAGATTGTATCCTTACCCGAGGTGCTCTTTCCCATTAAAAGAAATATCTTTCCCATTAGCTTGATTAAAGCTCCTCTACACGAATCATATTTGTTCTTCCAGGAATTCCAAGTGGTACACCTGCTGTAAGAACAACTTTATCTCCACTCTTTAAGTAGCCTGCATTTTTGGCTGAATTGATTGCCTCTTTAAAGAGCTCATCTGCTGTATCTTCCTGTCTGATATGAAGTGGTGTTACGCCCCACATAAGGTTTGCCTGTCTGCAAACTGTAGGATTGATAGTGCATGCAATGATCTGGCAATTTGGTTTGTATCTTGAGACCATTCCTGCTGTAAATCCGGACATTGTTACTGTAAGAATAGCATCCGCATTTACCTCTGCTGCAATGTTACATGTTGCATGAGAAATGGCATTTGTAACATCTGAAGGAGCGTAATCTCTTTTACGAAGTCTTCCAACGTAATCAATATCTGCTTCTGTACGCTCTGCGATTCTAGCCATTGTCTTAACAGCCTCTACAGGATAATCACCTGATGCTGTCTCTCCTGAAAGCATGATTGCTGTTGTTCCATCGTAAATAGCGTTAGCTACGTCAGTAACCTCAGCACGTGTTGGACGTGGATGATGGATCATTGAATCGAGCATCTGTGTAGCTGTGATAACGTATTTACCCTTAGATTCAGCAAGCTTGATCATATCTTTCTGAATTACAGGAACATCTTCAAATGGAACCTCTACACCCATATCTCCACGAGCAACCATGATTCCATCTGCTGTATCAAGGATAGACTCAAGATTCTTGATACCCTGTGTGCTCTCAATCTTAGCAATGATCTTCATTGGGCTGTTTTTAGCCTTTAATATCTCACGAATAGCAAGTACATCATCTGCAGTTCTTACAAAAGAAGCTGCGACAAAATCAAAGCCCTGCTCGCAACCAAATTCGATATCGCCTCTGTCCTGCTCACTAAGATAAGGCATTGTAAGCTCAGCGCCTGGCACGTTTACACCCTTTTTATCTGAAACAGGTCCACCATTTACAACTGTGCAGATAATATCTGTCTCTGTAACTTCCTCTACTCTAAGCTCAATAAGACCATCATCGATAAGGATTGTCATTCCCTTGTGGCAGTCATTTGTAAGCTCTTTGTATGTTATTGCAACTTCAGACTCAGTTCCCATAATATCACGGGATGTAAGAGTAAACTTCTGTCCTGCTGTCAGCTCTACCTTACCCTTTTCAAAATCCTTCAATCTGATCTCAGGACCCTTTGTATCAAGCATAACTGCGATAGGTAGTCCAAGCTCTTCTCTGAGTTTCTTTATTCTATCATATTTTCTCTTATGCTCCTCGTGAGAACCGTGTGAAAAATTAAAACGGGCTACATTCATTCCTGCAAGCATTATCTCGCGGAGCTTGTCTTCACTCTCACTTGCTGGTCCAATTGTACAAATTATTTTTGTCTTACGCATAATAAACCTTCCTTTTTTTCTATTCCCTGAACGTTAAGTCCTTGATCTAGATATGACCTAACAGTATCAATTATTTCTTTTGTATAAACTTCTCCCGGTACAATAACAGGTATTCCCGGAGGATATAGATTTACGAACTCTGCTGCAATCCTGTTTTCGGCATCGCTAAATGAAACAAACTCGCTTTCAGCATCCCATGCATCGCAAATATTCATTTTCCGCGGAGGTATAAAAGAGATTTTGTGGGAAACTTGATTATCCTGGGCAACAGAAAGACCTTTATCTATTTCTGTTAAAGCGTTTATAAAGCGGTTTATTCCTTCCTCTTTATCCCAGCCTGTAATTATGGCCAAAACAGTGTTTTCTCCAGCCATTTCCAACTGAAGTCCATACTCCTCACGAAGTATATCATATAACTGCTCTCCTGTCATTGTGCTATCTTGGACAGAAACTAGTACTTTTGAGGGATCATCTATTACATTTTTGCCAATTACCTTCAAAACCTTACAATCAGACGTTTCTCTTTGAATCCTATTTCGGAATTTTAATAGATTCTCTATGTAACTGTTACCGTTTTCTTCCATCTCTTTTATGCACAGATCTATTGATGACATAAGCACATAAGATGGACTGCTGGACTGATATATCCTCAAAAAGCGCTTTAATCTGGCTCTATCTATGAGGTCTCCTGATACATGGATCAGTGCCGTTTGCGTCATCGATGGCAAAGTCTTGTGAACACTGTGTATAACAATATCTGCCCCCTGAGAAACAGCATTTTCAGGGACTGATATATATCCTGCCTCCGCTGATGCTTCATTTGCTTCCTTTTCTTTATTAAACATTGTGTCCTGCGTTCCATTAGTACCTAGTCCAAAATGCGCTCCGTGAGCTGCATCCACAATTAATGGGATGCCTCTTCTATGGCATATTTCAGAAATCTTTCGGATATCTGAACATATTCCTTCATACGTAGGAGATGTTATAAAAACTGCTTCTACATCAGTGTCTATATATTGCTCAATATCATCTTCTGAAAAACTATCCGGAATATTCAACCCCTCAATTTGCTTATACGGAAGATATTTAACATTAAGATTTCTTAGATATGCTGCGTGATAAAAAGATTTATGGCTTCCCCTGGCTGCAAGAATTTTTCCGTTTTTTGAAACGGCTGCTGATATAGCTGCAAGAACGCCACTTGTACTGCCATTTACCAAAAAGTATGTCTTATCTGCTCCGTAGAGCTTATTGGCCCTCTCTTCAGCCTCTAGTATGATCCCTGTTTCGTCGTGAAGATTATCATATCCGTCAATTTCCGTTATATCACAACGAAAAGCACCCTTCATCGGGGTGCTTAGCTCATTCCTCTTATGACCTGGCATATGCAATGGATACATATTACTTTCTGCCAAGTTTATCAGTTCCTGGTAAAGATCAGGCATAGTTAACTCTAATTTTTCCCTTTCGTAGCTTAAGCGTCTCTAATGTGGAAGCATATTTATCCGCCAGGCAAACAATCCATGCTTCTCTGCATCTTGGCGGATTGATAGTAAGCGGCCACATATGTTTTGAAATTATATCTTTTTCCCTCTCAGTAAGTGCGAAATCTCTTGTGGCATTTTTTAAGGCGATACCGGGATGATAGAATCCATGAAGCTTAGGATGAATGTTTCCTGGTGCATCTGCTATATGCCAATCATATAGAAAATAGTCATGAAGAAGTGCACCTCTTACAAGCTCCCTCTCACGGCCATTAATAGACAGTTTTCTATTGAGCTTAATTGCGCACAAAGCAACATGAATGCAATGCTCATAGACAGTTACATTTCCATGCTGGATAAACTCTTTTAGCTTTGCAAACTGTTCAGATTGAAGAACTTCTCCTCCATGCTCCCTGAGGATTGCTCTGTATTCTTCATCACTTTCAAGCTCATTTAATATTTCAGGATCAAAAGTATCTGGATCATATCCTTTTATATCCAGAACTTCTTTGATTATTCTTTTATCTTCAGCTGATAATCTCTTCATATACCTCATACCGTTCATCTAAAAATCGATACTACATACATTAACTTGTTTAATATTACCATAATTATCAGTTAAAAGTATAAAAATCATAAAAAAACTCAGTAAACAATTTCAGTCTACTGAGTTAAGAAATTAATAAAAAAGATGCCTAGAGTCGGAATCGAACCAACGACACGAGGATTTTCAGTCCTCTGCTCTACCAACTGAGCTATCTAGGCATAGAGTAGCGGGGACAGGATTTGAACCTATGACCTTCGGGTTATGAGCCCGACGAGCTTCCAGACTGCTCCACCCCGCGTCATTATTTAAAAGCTTTACGCTCATTTGCAATAAAAAAATGGATGGCGGTGGATTCGAACCACCGAAGCAATTTGCAGCAGATTTACAGTCTGTCCCCTTTGGCCACTCGGGAAGCCATCCATATAGAGCCGATGAGCGGACTCGAACCGTTAACCTGCTGATTACAAATCAGCTGCTCTGCCAATTGAGCCACATCGGCTTACACACGAATTGTGTTGTCTTGAAAAATGGGACCTACAGGGCTCGAACCTGTGACCCTCTGCTTGTAAGGCAGATGCTCTCCCAGCTGAGCTAAGATCCCGTTCAAAGTAAACCAAAATATGAAGTTGAGCGACCCGGAGGGGGTTCGAACCCCTGACCTCCGCCGTGACAGGGCGGCGCTCTAACCAGCTGAGCCACCGGGCCATCTTTTGAAGTATTGTACCTTCAAAACCGAACACTGATTTATCTAAATCCAATTCTCTATACTTACCTTTATGGATAAGCCCTCGACCTATTAGTACACATCAGCTGAACACGTTACCATGCTTACACCTTGTGCCTATCTAACCTCGTACTCTACAAGGGGTCTTACTGCCGAAGCAGGGATATCTCATCTTGAGGGGGGCTTCACGCTTAGATGCCTTCAGCGTTTATCCCTTCCGGACGTGGCTACCCAGCCTTATGC
>NZ_ATVR01000003.1 GCF_000420825.1 Butyrivibrio sp. AE2015
GGCGCATTATTTTATATTTACTGTGTCTTTGCGAATACTCCGAGATCTATCCAAAGGTATGGGCACTTCTGGATTTTATGCCACTCGCAAGAAAGTATAAGAATGTGTTTAAAAGCGTGTAATTCTTAAGAAATCTTAAGATTTATATGCTTTTTATTATGGTATACTACTTTCTATGGAAAAAGAAATAGTTAAGGGATACATAGATCATTTTATATATAAGAACGAGGAAAACGGCTACGGCGTAGTGAACCTCATTGTAGATGAAGAGGAGGTCACCTGTACCGGAATCTTTAAGGATGCTGACGTGGGAGATACTCTCGAGATTGAGGGAACTTATGTCAACCATCCGGTATACGGTCAGCAGTTAAAGGTGAGCTCATACAAGATCACGGTGCCTGATGATGCGGTATCAATGCAGAGGTATCTTGGCTCGGGCGCCATAAGGGGAATCGGAGAGGCGCTGGCAGCCCGGATAGTTAAAAAGTTTGGTGCTGATACCTTCAGGATTATTGAGGATGAGCCTGAGCGATTAGCTGAAATAAAGGGAATAAGTGAAAAGAAAGCCATAGATATCGCCATGCAGATGGCAGAAAAAAGAGAAATGCGCGATGCCATGATCTTTTTGCAGAAATATGGTATCAGCAACAATATGGCAGTTAAGATATTCAATAACTACGGAACCAGAGTTTATGGAATCATTCAGCAGAATCCGTATCAGCTTGCTGATGACATAAGCGGAATCGGTTTTAAAACTGCTGATGAGATAGCCGCTAAAGTTGGCATTCGTGTGGATTCTGAGTACCGCATCAGAAGCGGCATTCTTTTCACACTTCTTCAGAGTTCACTTGATGGAAACACATATCTGCCTTTGGAGGAGCTTGTTTCCAAGACGGAAGAGTTACTTGTACAGACGCCGGATCAGATGATCGATTCTGACAGCATAAGAACGCAGATTCAGAATCTGATGATGGATAAAAAGCTCATAGCCAAAAACAATGACAATATTTTTTCTGCAAATTTTTATTATGAGGAGCAGGGCTCAGCTGTAATGCTTTCTGACCTGAACATTGCAGAGAATGTAACGCCTGCTGATGAAGAGCGATACAGACAGAGAATCCTTGATATAGAGAAAAGAAAGAACCTTCAGCTGGACGATCTTCAAAGAGAGGCCGTGCTAAAGAGTATTTCTAATGGAATTGTTATTATAACAGGTGGTCCCGGTACAGGTAAGACCACTACTATCAATACAATAATTGAGTATTATGCAAGCGAAGGTCTGGATATTCTCCTTGCTGCTCCTACAGGAAGAGCTGCCAAGAGAATGACAGAAGCAACTGGGTATGAAGCCAGGACGATTCACAGACTTCTGGAAGTATCAGGTCAGGTAGGCGATGACGACACCAAGTCAGGTGTGGTCAGATTTGAAAGGAACAGGGACAATCCCCTTGAGGCAGATGCCATCATTATAGACGAGATGTCTATGGTGGATATCCATCTCTTTTACGCCTTGTTGAAGGCACTTGTGCCAGGCGTGCATCTGATCCTTGTGGGAGACAGTTCACAGCTCCCAAGTGTAGGACCGGGACAGGTTCTTGCTGACCTTATATCCAGCGGAAGATTTCCTACTATCTATCTTCAAAAGATATTCAGGCAGGCTGAAGAGAGCGATATCGTTATGAACGCCCACAGGATCCACAATGGTGAGAAGCCTGTACTTGATAATAAGAGTAAGGATTTCTTTTTTCTGGAAAGAAATGACGCAAACGTAATATACAAGCACATGATCCAGCTTATCAGAGACAAGCTTCCGGGATATGTGGGAGCGCAGCCCTATGATATTCAGGTTCTGACACCAATGAAAAAGGGCCCCCTTGGTGCGATCCAGCTCAATCTTATCCTGCAGGAGTATCTCAACCCTCCGGATAAGTCTAAAAAAGAGCATGTCTATGGGGAGCTTACTTTGAGAGAAGGCGACAAGGTCATGCAGATAAAGAACAATTACCAGGCTCAGTGGGAGGTTGTTGGAAAGCATAATATTCCGGTGGATTCCGGGCTTGGAGTATTTAACGGTGATATGGGAATTGTCAGGGAAATAAACGAATATTCCCAGGATGTGGTGGTGGAATTTGATGAGCACAGGAGAGTCAGATATCCTTTTTCGGAACTGGATGAACTTGAGCTATCCTACGCGATTACTATCCATAAGTCTCAGGGAAGTGAGTATCCTGCTGTTATTATGCCCCTTTTAGGGGGACCTAGGATGCTGCTTAACAGGAACCTGCTTTACACTGCAGTGACAAGAGCCAGGAATACTGTGTGTATTTTGGGCAGCAGCCAGACAGTCCTCAACATGACAGCCAATGAGCAGCAGCTGAAAAGATATACCGGACTTAAAGATAGAATTAGAGAAGTATTTGATGCAGGTAATTGAAAATGTTCTGAATCTCATTTATCCAAGGCACTGTCCTATCTGTGACAATGTCCTTAGGTATAAAGAGTCTGAAGACCTCGTCCATGAGGAGTGTAAAAAGAAAATAAGATATATAGGAAGTCATGTCTGCGAGAAATGTGGAAAGCCTTTAAAGTTATCTGATCAATCAGAGTATTGCGCAGACTGTATGGGTGTCAAACATAGATTTAATCGGGGATTTTCAGTTTTTAGTTACCGAAGTATCTCCGGTTCGATCTACAGATTTAAGTATATGGGACGCAGGGAATATGCTGATTTTTATGCAAAAGAGACTGCGAGAAAACTTGGGAAAAAGCTAAATTGGCTTGGTGTTGATGCAATAATACCTGTTCCTATGCATAAAGATAAGCAGTATTTGAGAGGCTACAATCAGGCAGCGGAATATGCTTCAAAGCTTTCGAAGCTGACAGGCATCCCTATGTATGACGATGTGATTGTCAGGACCAGAGCCACCAGACCTATGAAGGAACTGGACCTTCGCGGGCGCCGCAATAATTTGAAAAAGGCTTTTAATATAATAAGAAATGATGTAAAATTTAAGTGTATACTCATTATCGATGACATCTATACAACTGGAAGTACCATTGATGAGATCGCCCATGAGTTTCAGATGGCAGGAGTTAAGGAAATATATTTTCTAACGCTGGCTATCGGGCAAACTACTTAAGATAAATGGAGGTCAGATTTATGAACTTACGGAATTGTTCAAGATGCGGAAAAATGTTTAACTACATTGGTGGACAGCCAATTTGTGAGCCTTGTAAAAAGGCAATCGAAGAGGATTTTCAGAAGGTTAAGGCATACATACAGGAAAATCCTGCTGCAGATCTAAAACAGATTGCTGAAGATAATGAAGTTACCACCAAACAGATTCAGCAGTGGATCCGTGAGGAAAGACTGATGTTCTCTGAGAGTTCACCGCTTAAGATGACTTGCGAGAAGTGCGGTGATCGTATTTTAACAGGAAGATTTTGTGCTAAATGTAAGGCAAGCATGGCAAATAACCTTAACGATACATTTGCTAAGCCTAAGCCAGCTATCCAGCAGCCGGTTAAACAAGATAAGAAAGCTGGAATGCGCTTCCTGGATACATAAGGAGCAAAAATGTTAAATGAAGACAAAGTCATTTTGATGACCAAAATGGCTGCATTTATGGATCGTGAAGGCAAAAAGAACGGAGCAATCAATTCCTATTTCAGGAGTGATTACATTGGCTTTAATATACTTAAGTCAGTGATCAGCGCAACAGTTGTCTTTGCTATTTTTGTTGGGGCTTATGCTCTTTACGATTTCGAAAATGTATTATCTAATCTTTACAATACAGATAATTTATTGGCTATTGGCAGGAGGTATCTTATATACTACCTCCTGCTTGTTGGCGTGTATTCTCTTGTTTCATATATTATTTATTCCTATCGTTATTCCAAGATGCGTAAGAATATGAGACAGTATTATGGGGATCTTAAAAAGCTAGCTAGAATGTACGAGAAGGAAAAGTGATATTATGACATCATTATTGGAATTAAAGCAGTATATCAAAAGATTTTATATCAAGAACGAAACATATCTTACATATGTCTGGAAGTTCTTACTTTCACTTATTTCAGTTGCAGTTATCAACAATAAGCTTGGGTATATGAGCTCTCTGAACAATATTGCGATTGTTCTGATGGCATCACTTTTGTGCGCTATTTTACCTGCAAACTTTATCATTGTTATCTCAGCAGCATTCATTGTGGGACACCTCTTTGCTCTGGCTCCTGAGTGTGCACTGGTTACAGTGATAATCTTTGTTCTTATGTTTTTGCTATATTTTAGATTTTCACCAAAAGATACTTTGGCAGTTGTACTTACTCCACTGTTCTATTTTATGGGACTTCCTTATGTGATGCCTCTTGCAATGGGACTTTTGGGAACACCTGCTTCAATGGTATCAGTTGGATTTGGAGTAGTAGTAGCTTTCCTTATTTCATATTTTTCTTCAAATGCCGCTGCTTTTGGAAGTGATGGCGTTGAGGAAGCAGCCAATGAATTCCAGTCAATAGTGTCTGGAATCGTTGGAAACAAGTCCATGATGGTTATGATAGTTGCATTTGCAATTACAATTGTTATCGTATATTTGATCCGCAGATCTTCTGTTGATAACTCTTGGAAGATTGCTATTTCAGCAGGTGCTATTTCACTTATTATCTGTATCCTTGTTGGTAATCTTATCTTTGATACAGATATTGCTTTGGCAGGAGTGATAATCGGAACTGTTGTATCCGCACTTCTTATGCTTGTAGTTGAGTTCTTCTCATTCAGTCTTGACTATAGCAGAACTGAGAAAGTGCAGTTTGAGGATGATGAGTATTACTACTATGTAAAGGCAGTACCTAAGGTTACAGTTTCTACACCTGAAAGAAGAGTAAAGAAAATAAACCGCGCCAGAGAACAGCGCAGATAATTTATAAAGGAACACCATGGAACAAATAGATTTTTTATTTGATTTCAACAGAACAAGTTTGCACATGCCAACTGTGAGATTCTCAGATATACTGGAGATTTTTATTATCGCGTTTCTGGTATATCATATTTTGGTGTGGGCAAAAAATACGAGACTATGGTCACTTTTAAAAGGTGTCATAGTCATTGTTGTGTTCATTTTGGTTGCAGCTCTTTTCAATATGTCCACCATTTTGTGGATTGTTGAAAGAATTTTCAGTATAGCTATTATCGCAATGGTTGTTATCCTGCAGCCGGAACTTCGTAAGGCTTTGGAAGAGCTGGGCAGGAAAAATTTCTTTTCCAATGTGTTATCACTTGGTGACCCAAAGACACAGGGAAGATTTTCAGACAGAACTTTGAATGAAATAGTCAGAGCCTGCGTGGAAATGGCTAAAGTAAGGACGGGTGCTCTGATAGTTATTGAGAATAACCATCCTTTAACTGAGTTTGAACGTACAGGAATTGAGGTTGACGGAATAGTAACCAGTCAGCTTCTCATCAATATTTTTGAGCACAACACTCCACTTCATGACGGAGCGGTTGTAATCAAGGGTGACAGGGTAACAGCTGCCACATGTTATTTGCCACTTTCTGACAACATGGGGATAGGTAAGGAACTTGGAACAAGACATCGTGCCGGTGTAGGTGTTTCTGAGGCAACAGATTCTCTTACGATCATTGTTTCTGAGGAAACAGGAAAAATCAGTATCGCT
Organism: Butyrivibrio sp. AE2015; assembly: GCF_000420825.1. Lineage (GTDB taxonomy): Bacteria > Bacillota > Clostridia > Lachnospirales > Lachnospiraceae > Butyrivibrio. The sequence continues at coordinate 5,674 of NZ_ATVR01000003.1, forward strand.
TATGAGGGCGAGCTGGAAAGAGCTGTTGACAGCGACAGATTAAGGGAACGCCTGAGAATACTTCAGGATAAACACACTGAAGAGGCACCAATCAAGCACCTTGCCAGAAAGGCAAAGGCGAAAAAATGAAAAAACTCACGTCTAATTGGGGGCTTAAGCTCGCTTCACTAATATTTGCTATAATCGTCTGGTTTTTGGTTACCAACATAAACGACCCTGTAACTTCGGTCAGATATACTAATATCCCGGTAACTCTTAAGAATACAAACCTTATTACGGATCAGGGTCAGGTTTACACAGTGCTTGATAACACAGATACCATCAGTGCTGTGACAATTTATGCCCCACGATCTATAATTGATTCACTCAGCCAGAATAATATTGTAGCTACAGCTGATATTCAGGATTTATCAAGCCTTAATACGGTCAGCATAAATGTCACTACCAACAAATATAGTGACAAGATTGAGAATATATCTACTAGTAATGATGTGGTCAAGCTCAGTGTAGAGCGCAAGGCTTCAAAGTCTCTTGCAATTACACCTACTACATCGGGAACTCTTTCTGACGGATATGTGATCGGTGACGTTTCAACAGGCCAGAACATGATAAGGATCAACGGACCTGAGTCAATAGTTCAGACTGTTGAGACAGCAGAGGTTGATGTGGATGTAACCGGATTTACATCAGATATTATCACCAACGCAGATATAATTCTTTATGACGCTGATGGCAATCAGGTAGATACATCACAGATCTCCATGAATGCCAAAACAGTTAATGTTAATGTGACTATTTACGGAACCAAGTATGTTCCGCTTAAATACACAATAAAGGGTGATCCGGCAAATGGCTATGCTCTGACAGGAAAGATAGATACCAATCCGGATCAGGTACTTATCGCTGGCAAAAACAGCGCAATTGCTTCTGTAAAAGAAATTGTGATAGATGATGAACAGCTTGATGTTACCGGACTTACGGGAAATCTTGCATGTACCATAAATGTTGAGGATTATCTTCCAAGCGGCGTAGTACTTGGCGATGAGGATTATAATGGAACTGCAGCAGTTGTAGTTCACATTGAAGCTGTTTCTGAAGAGACCTTCGACGTAGATATAAAGAATGTATCTATAGCAGGTGAAGTAGATGGATACAGCGCCGAAGTTGAAGATGGCGAATATGATACGGTTTCATTGACACTAACTGGACTTGTGTCTACGATCAAGGGTGTATCTGCTTCATCTTTAACAGGAACAGTAGATATTAACAGTTTTATACAAAATAGTGACAATGGGGAGCTTGCAGATGGAACCTACAGCGTTGATGTTGACTGGAACCTTCCGGATGGTGTAAAAGCCACCAATACTGTGAGCGTATACGTAAAAATAGAAAAGAAAGAATAAAGAGGTTTTAGAAATGGGAAGATTATTTGGAACAGACGGAGTCAGAGGAGTGGCTAACGATGAACTTACTCCACTTTTAGCTATGCAGCTTGGTCAGGCAGGAGCATATGTTTTATCAAAAGAAGTTAACCACAAACCCACTATCATGGTTGGCTGCGATACCAGATTATCAGGCGATATGCTTGCAAGTGCTCTTATGGCAGGTGCCTGCTCAGTAGGTGCTGATGTAGTTAATGTTGGTGTTATCCCAACTCCAGGTGTGGCTTATCTTACAAAGAAATACAGAGTAGATGCTGGAGTTGTAATTTCTGCTTCTCACAATCCAATGGAATTTAACGGCATCAAGTTTTTTGATGGAAATGGTTATAAACTTCCTGATGCGATGGAAGATGAGATCGAAGCTCTGATCAAAAACAATATGGAAGGCGTTAAGATGCCTACAGGAGCTGGTATTGGTAAGATCAAGAACCGTACAGATGCCAGAGAAGAATACATCAATCACAATCTCAATGCTGTAGACATCAACCTTCAGGGAATGAAAGTTGTTATGGACTGTGCAGAGGGCGCATCATTCTACACATCTGTAGAGGCTATAAGACAGCTTGGTGCAGAAGTAATAGTTATCCACAATAATCCTGACGGAACAAATATCAATGCTGGTTGTGGATCTACTCATATGGAAGAGCTTATGGGCAGAGTTGTTACTGAAAAGGCAAACATTGGCCTTGCTTTTGATGGCGATGCAGACAGATTCCTCGCAGTAGATGAAAACGGAAAGATGGTAGACGGAGATGAGATCATGGCTATCATCGGAAAATACATGAAAGACAACGGCAAGCTTGCTAAGAATACAATTGTTGCAACTGTCATGAGTAATCTTGGTTTCTTTAAGATGGGCGAAAGAGAAGGAATCCAGATCGATAAGACAAAAGTCGGTGACAGATATGTTCTTGAGCACATGAAAGAAATTGGAGCAAATCTCGGTGGAGAGCAGTCAGGACATATTATTTTCCTTGATGATAACACTACAGGAGATGGACTTCTTTCAGCTCTTCATTTGTTAGAGGTTATGGTCAATACCAAGAAACCATTATCAGAGCTTGCTAAAGTCATGGAAGTTATGCCTCAGGCTCTTGTAAATGCGCATGTTCCTACACATAAGAAAGATTCTTATATGGAATATCCAGAGATTGCTGGAGCAATCGCAGATCTTGAGAAACAGTTTGCCGGAGATGGAAGAGTTCTTATCAGACCATCAGGCACAGAACCACTTGTAAGAGTAATGATAGAAGGCAAAGATCAGAGTAAGATTGAGGAGGAAGCAAGGAATCTTGCGAAGTTGATCGAGGAGGTTATGCTATAATATGGTAAGTCAGAAGGTGGTTATTACGAACCCTACTGGATTACATTTGCGACCTGCAGGTAATCTATGTAAGGTGGCAATGAACTATAAATCGCACATAACTTTTAGCTATGGGGACAATACAGCTAATGCTAAGAGCGTTCTCAGCGTTCTGGGTGCCTGCATAAAATGTGGGGATGAGCTGACTTTCAAATGTGATGGCCCCGATGAAGAAGAAGCAATGGAAGCTCTTGTTAAGGCTATCGAGACAGGTCTTGGCGAATAGAATATATATGTGATAAACTATCACATGTTAAAAACATAGAGAGGAAAATAATTATTGTTATGAGAAAAGCAAAAGCAATTATAGCTGCAGGTTTAACAGCAGCTATGTTATTTGGATGCGGTTCTGCTGGTGATGAATCAGTTTCAGGACTTAGTGTAGAAAAACTTGATGATGTTCAGAAGACAGAAGAACCTGCAGCAGAGAGCACTGTTGAAGAGGCTGTAGACGAGGATGTTCCTCCTGCAGAGGGAATGGTAAGAAGTTACTTCACAAATGAGTGGGTTGACGAATCAGTAAACACAAACAGACCACTTGCTGTAATGTTTCCTATAAACAAAGAGGCTCAGCCACAGTATGGACTTAGCAATGTTGCTGTTTTCTATGAGATCATGGAAGAAGGCAGCATGAGCCGTCAGATGGGTGTCCTTGAAAACTGGGAAGGCCTTGAGAGAATTGGTAATATTCGAAGCATCCGTGATTATTTCGTATATGCTGCACTTGAGTACGATCCTATCATTGTTCACTATGGCGGACCTGAGCTCTATGTTAAGTCTATTTTAACAAGAGATGACGTTGATAACTTAAACGGTGTTGGCGGTGTAATGGGTTCAGATTATGGTGCATTCTTCAGAGTTCCTGAAGGAAGTACATCAGAACACACTGCATTTACAGATGGCGCTCATGTATCAGAGGCTATTGAGAAAGCTAAGTTTGACAAAGAGCACAGAGAAGAATTTGAAGGCGAGTCACACTTTACATTTACAGGCTATTCCAATCCTAATACTTTAGAGGATTATGGTGAATCAGCTGTTAAGGCAACTGAGATAGATATGTCAGGATGCTTCCCTGTAACAAAGTCAGCACTTACATATGATGAGTCAAAGGGTGTATATCTTAAGACTCTTTACGGAAATCCTCAGAAGGATGCCGTGACTGGTGAGCAGCTTGCATTTGCCAATATCATTATTCAGAGAACTTATCATGAAGTTCGTGATGATAATGGATACCTTGCATATCAGATGCATGATACAACTCGTGATGGATACTTTATCACAAAGGGTAAAATGATACATGTTACCTGGGAAAAGAATGGTGACTACGCACCAACTACTTACTATGATGAAGCTGGAAACGAAGTTGTTTTCAACACAGGTAAGACAATGATATTTGTAGTTCAGGAGAAGGGCGGTTCTTTCTCTAAGTTCTCAGTTAATGGCGTAACATACGCAGATTGATAGACCTGGCATTATAGCGGACGGCAGCAATGCCGTCCGATTTTGGGTTTTACTATGAAAGGAGTAACATGGAAAAGATTATCGTTACTGGTTGCAATGGACAGCTTGGCAGAGCAATCAATAAAGAACTTGCAAGTAAATATGAGCTTGTAAATACTGATGTTTTTCAGCAGGAAGGTATTACACCTTTAGATATAACAAATGTTGATCAGGTACTTAAACTTGCCAGGGAAGTGAAGCCTGTTGCTATTGTTAACTGTGCTGCGTATACAGCTGTTGATAAGCAGGAGAGCGACGTGGATCTTTCTTACAAGATCAATGCAATTGGCCCAAGAAACCTTGCAATTGCTGCAACTGAAACAGGAGCAAAGCTTGTTCATGTTTCTACAGATTATGTATTTGAAGGCAACGGAACAAAACCATATATTGAGTTTGATAAGCCCAATCCTGTAAGTGTTTATGGAAAAACAAAGCTTGCAGGTGAGGAGTTTGTAAAGCAGTTTGCAAAAGATTTCTTTATCTTAAGAACAGCATGGCTTTATGGTGATGGAAAGAATTTTGTTAAGACAATGCTCGCATTATCTGAAAATCACGACGAAGTAAGCGTAGTTAACGATCAGCTGGGTACTCCAACAAGTACTTATGAGCTTGCAAAGGCTATAGGATATCTTCTTCCTACTGAGAATTATGGAATTTTCCACGGAACATGCGAAGGCTCAACAAACTGGGCAGACTTCACTGAAGAAATCTTCAGACTTGCCGGAAAGAGTACAAAAGTTAACCATGTTACGACTAAAGAATATCAGGAGAAGAACCCGCAGTCTGCTCCAAGACCAGCCTACAGTATTCTTGAAAACTATATGCTGAAACTTACATCTGACTTTATGTTTGCAGACTGGCATGATGCCATTGAGAGATATATCCGTGAACTGGGTTGATTAGAATAGAGGTTTAAATGCAAATATTAAATGATATATTTAGCAACACGATACTCATGGCGTCTTTTTGGGGATGGCTTGTTGCTCAGGTCCTGAAAACCATAATATATGTTATTGTTAACAAGAACTTTAATCCTGAAAGACTTATGGGAGACGGCGGAATGCCCAGTTCTCATTCAGCTACGGTAATGGCTCTTGTGACATCAACTTTTTATCATTATGGAGCAGGAACCTTTGAGTTTGCAATTTCAGGAGTTTTAGCCCTGATCGTTATGCATGATGCTATGGGCGTAAGACGTCAGGCAGGAAAACAGGCAGTTGTCATCAATAATATGATGGACTGGTTTAAAGAGCTTGATAAAGATATTCCAACAGAGCAGAGGCTTAAAGAGTTTGTTGGACATACTCCGCTTCAGGTTTTGTTTGGCGCAATTCTTGGAATCATTGTTGGCGCAGTGGTTTCCTCAATAGGATAAATAAAACACAGGAGATAACTGATAATGATAACAGTTATACTTACTTGGATCTATGTTTTAGTTACCACATATCTTACAGGATTCTTTTTTCTAAATGCTATTACATCACTTGATTGTATGGCTTTTGTGAATTCAAAAGGTGTGTCAAAAAAGTATAAGATCAGATATCAGGAAAGTTATATAGTAGCCGGAATAGTTGTGGTTACTGTATTTGCTCAGTTTTTGAGTTTGTTTTGCGGCGTTGGTCTCATGGCTAACGCCTTCTTGGTTTTGTTTGATATTGCTGTAGCCTTTTACTACAGAAACAGATTATTTGAAGAATTCTATCTGATGAGACATGTTCTTTTAGCAAAAAGAGACTGGTTGTGGTATCTTCTTGTGTTTCTTCTTATGGCTTACGGAACATCTCATGGAATCATGCACTATGACTCTGACCTGTATCATGCGCAGGCTATCCACTGGATTGAGAGCGCCGGTATAGTAAAGGGCCTTGGTAATCTCCATTTGAGACTTGCTTATAACAGCGCATCCTTTGCCCTTTCTGCTTTTTATAGCTTTGCGTTTTTGGGCAAACAGTCATTACATACGATGGCCGGTTTTTTTGCATTGCTTTTAGCGTGGCAGTGTCTTGATATAAAGACTATTGTTAGAAGAAGACAGATAGTTATTTCTGATTTCCCAAGGATTGCAGCTATGTACTACCTGTTTACTATCTTTGATGAGATGGTAGCACCTGCATCTGACTATTTTCTCTCAACACTTGTTTTTTACATTATCATCTGCTGCACTGACATGTACGTGAGACATGAAAAGGCCTTTGTGCCATACATCTTGCTTGCAATGGTGGGAATATATGCAGTTACTGTAAAGCTTTCTGCGGCGCCGATGGTTCTTTTGTCAATTATTCCAATCTATAAATTGTTCCACAGTAGGACAGCGGATAAAATCAAAGCCTTCGGTTTTTCGGTGCTTCTTGCTTTGGTGATAACCATGCCTTTCTTTTGGAGAAATATAGTGATCTCAGGATGGCTTCTCTATCCTGTCACATTCCTAGATTTCTTTGGCTTTGCATGGGAGATACCCAAGGGAGTTGCGCAGTATGATTCAATGGAGATCAGGACTTTTGGCCGTGGATATAATGATGTGGAAGCTTTTATGAATGTGCCCTTTTCAGAATGGGTACCAAACTGGTTTGGACAACTTTCACTCTTCTATAAGGCAATGGTGATACTCTCAATAATATCAATTGTTATCTATGTATGTTGCGTTATATATTTTGTTTTTGTGGCAGTAGTATATAAAAAGAAACCTGGAAAGCTCATGGGGAACAAAGTATTTGATTTAAGTCATAGGAGCATGCTTAACTTTGCAGACTTTTTGACTCTTAGCGGAACACTTATCCTTTGTCTTGTTTTTTGGTTCTTTAGTGCGCCTCTTATCAGATATGGAATCGTATATGTTCTTGCGACTATTTCTATAGTATTTGGAAGAATGATAATAATGAGCCTTCATAGATCTGAGGGAGATGGTCATGGGATAAAAGAGATATCTTATAAAGCGCTTGTGGCACTTCTTGCTATATGGATTGTCTACAAGGGGATAAATATAGTTATTGAGGAAATTCCAAGATTTAATCCAAATTATCTTCTGGTTCAGCAGGATTATGGAACCTACGATGTTGATTCCTTTAAGCTTGGGGAAACCACGATCTACTATCCCGCAGAAGGGGATCGGGCAGGATATGCGCCATTTCCGGCTGCAACTCATGATCTTACCGGTGAAGTTGAACTCTTGGGAAATACTATAACTGATGGACTGAAAAGTGTAGGACAATAAAAAGGCAGACAGTGGAGAACCGTCCCCACTGTCTGCCTTTATTTTAATTAAACTCACAAGCAATATACGTTTGCCCGTTTGAATCGCTGTAGTAAGAAACTCCAACTGAAGTGAAACAGCTTCGAAGCACATTCTCCTTGTGCTTTGGCGACAAGAGCCATGCAAGCACGACGTTCTCAGCTTTGCGCTGGTTGTCATTTTCTGCGTGAGCGAGATTTTCGCCCCGGGTGTATCCAACTGTATACCAGGCTGATCCGCAGGGCCTGATATGCGAAAAGCTGCTGGCACATTCTTCTGCCCTTATTGTTGCGGCAGCTTCAAGGTCTTCACTGTATGTGAGCGTGGGCAATCCTGCAGCTTCTCTTGCTGCATTTATCTGAGATAGAATGTCATCTTTCGAAGAAGCTTTCGAGTTTATGGGAATTATCCACATTCCCATAAAAACTATGAGCAGTAATCCATATATAATTTTTTTCATATAGTATCCCCGTTTATAAGAACTGAAAAAACATCTTTCCTATAATTGGATGATACTTTAATTAATATACGAAAAACCGATTATAAACTGTATTTAAGAGCTTTTAACAGTTTTTTAAAGTGAACGTTTTCGAGTTTTATAAAATATTAATAAAACGTTTATCATATTTTTATTTTTGCGATTAAAAATCTATACCACAAGCTCTTTTATCACTTCCACTGGGATCTGTATTCCATAGGGCTTATCCCCTCTATCTGCTTAAAAATACGAGAAAAGTAGTACAGAGGTGATATACCGCACTGATTTCCGATTTCCTCAACAGAGTCTGAAGAAAATCGAAGGAGCTGTTTGGCGTGGGTTATCCTGACAGATAAGAGGTAGTTGATGATCGATGTTCCAAATTGCTCTTTGAATCCTCTGGAAAGAGCGTATTTGTTTATCAGAAACTTATCTGCAAGATTATCCAACGTGATCTTTTCCTGATAGTGACTATCAAGGTATTCCCTGAGCATAAAAAGGGTCTTGGAATTGCTGTTTTCCGGTACTATATCAGGATTCCAGCTAAAAGACATAATGAAGGTAAGAAGGGATGAAAGACCTTCGTTGATTCTTATGTCCCTGATGTAATCATCAGAGTAGGCAATTGTCTTTATGCTATCAAAAATTCTTTCAATCTCATCGGGATCATCTGGATGAAAAATGGGCTGGCCACCTCTTTCTACGTACTTTAAATAAATAGGGAGAACTACATTTCCATTGAAATGTATCCATTCAAGAGACCACAGATCCTCAGAAGTTCTGTGGGAGTAAGGCTTTTGGCAATCAATAAAGACGCAGTCGCCTTTTTTTATCTCGTACTCCCTGCCTTCATAATCCAAATATCCACTTCCTGATCTTATGTAAAAAAATAAAAATGAGGAAAGGTTCTGCCTCTTGCTGGTATGTTTTTTCTGAGCCTTTAGAGAACCTATCTCCTGGAGGTAAAAAAGGTTACTTTTTGCGAATTCTGAAGGGGTATAAAGGAGCCTGTCAGAAGATACGTATTCACCTTGAAATAATCTGTTTTTCATAATAAAATACTCCATGACAATGATAATTGTTAGTATAAACAACTAATCAAGATAATGCAAATAAAAATCAAGAAAGTGAATTTAAAAGGAGAAAGGCACGCAATATAATAGCATAGAAAAATGCAAATAATTGTTTTGAATTGAAAGGAAAACTTATGGCAAAAAAAGCTTTAATAACAGGTATAACAGGACAGGATGGTTCATATCTTGCAGAGTTTCTTTTGGAAAAAGGATATGACGTTCACGGTATAATCAGAAGATCATCTGTAGATTACAGAGAGAGAATTGCTCACCTTGAAGGTCAGCCTCATTTCCACCTTCACTACGGCGATCTTGGCGATTCAATGAGCATTCTTGGTGTTGTAGGAAAGGTTCGTCCTGATGAGATCTACAACCTTGCTGCACAGTCACACGTTCAGGTTTCTTTTGACTCACCTGAGTTCACTGCAGATGTAGACGCAACAGGTGTCCTCAGAGTATTAGAGGCTGTTCGTCAGTGCGGTCTTGCTGATACTTGCCGTATCTACCAGGCTTCAACTTCAGAACTTTACGGAAAGGTTGAGGAAGTTCCTCAGAATGAAAAGACTCCTTTCCATCCATATAGCCCATATGCTGTAGCTAAGCTCTACGGCTACTGGATCGTAAAAGAGTACAGAGAAGCTTACAACATGTTCTGCTGCTCAGGTATTCTTTTCAACCACGAGTCAGAGAGAAGAGGAGAGACTTTCGTAACACGTAAGATCACTCTTGCTGCATCAAGAATCGCACAGGGCAAACAGGACAAACTCTATCTTGGAAACCTTTCAAGTCTTCGTGACTGGGGATATGCTAAAGATTATGTAGAGTGTATGTGGCTTATCCTTCAGAATGACAAGCCTGAAGACTTCGTTATCGCAACAGGTGTTCAGCACTCAGTTAGAGAGTTTGCGCAGCTTGCATTCCACTATGCAGGTATCGAGCTTGAATTCAAGGGCGAAGGTGCAGATGAGAAGGGTTATGACAAGGCAACAGGTAAGGTTCTCGTAGAGGTTTCACCTGATTTCTACAGACCTACAGACGTTGTAAACCTTTGGGGCGATCCTACAAAGGCAAAAGAAAAACTTCACTGGAATCCACAGTCAACATCTTTCGAAGACCTTGTAAGAATCATGGTTGAGCATGATATGGCCAAGGTTGCTGTTGAGAGAGCCAATGAGCATGTTGAATTTAACCTTGCAGAGTTCCTTGAAAAAGGTATTGATAAATAATTAAAAGAAGGTAAAAAACAATGATGGATTTTGATGCAAAGATTTATGTGGCCGGCCATAGAGGAATGGTTGGATCAGCTATTGTCAGAGAACTTAACAGACAGGGATATTTTAATATTATCACCAGAACTCACAAAGAACTTGATCTTACAAGACAGGATGCGGTTGAAAAGTTCTTTGCAGAAGAGAAGCCTGAGTATGTTTTCCTTGCAGCTGCAAAGGTTGGCGGAATCATGGGTAACTCAGAGGCTCTTGCGGATTTCATGTATGAGAACATGATCCTTGAGATGAATGTTATCCACTCAGCATGGAAGAACAATTGTAAAAAGGTTGAGTTCCTTGGATCATCATGTATTTATCCAAGAATGGCTCCACAGCCTATGAAAGAGGACTGCCTTCTTACATCAGCTCTTGAGAAGACCAATGAGGCATATGCTCTTGCAAAGATCTCTGGACTTAAGTACTGCGAGTATCTGAACAAGCAGTACGGAACTGATTATATTTCAGTTATGCCTACAAACCTCTACGGACCAAATGACAACTATCATCCGACTCACTCACATGTGCTTCCTGCACTTATTCGCCGTTTCCATGAGGCAAAAGAGCAGAATCTTCCTTATGTTACATGTTGGGGAGACGGAAGCCCATTAAGAGAGTTCCTTTATGTAGACGATCTTGCAAACCTCTGCGTATTCCTTATGAATAACTACAGTGGTGATGAGACTGTTAATGCCGGAACGGGAAAAGAGCTGACAATCAAGCAGCTTACTGAGAAAGTAGCCAAGATCATTGGTTACACAGGAGAGATAAGATGGGATCCTTCAAAGCCAAACGGCACACCAAGAAAGCTTCTTGATGTATCAAAGGCCAAGAACCTTGGATGGACCTATAAGACAGAGCTTGATGATGGTATCAGGCTTGCTTACGAGGATTTCCTTAACAATCCTATGCGCGCAGAGAGATAATAAATATTCAGATTTTCAAACCCGCCTTATTGGCGGGTTTTTTAGTCCAATAAAGGCCACAGGTTGAAAGACCATAGCTTTAAGTGTAAAATACTGAATAGAATTGCGCTTATTATGCGCTGAGAATTTATTTATAAGGTGGAAGTAAGAATGGGACTGTTAAGTGTTATAGTACCTTGCTATAACGAAGAGGAGAACATTGTAGATTTCTACAATGAGGTACTGAAGAACGAAGCTTATTTCAAAGGCCATGATGTTGACTTTGAATTTATCTATGTTAATGACGGATCAAAAGACAAGACAGTTGAAATGGTAAAAGAACTTGCAGCTAAGGATAAGAGAGTGCACCTTATTAACTTTTCAAGAAACTTTGGAAAAGAACCGGCTATGTATGCAGGACTTGAAAAATCAAAGGGCGACTATGTTGCCATCATGGACTGTGATCTTCAGGATCCACCGGCTCTTTTGCCACAGATGTACGAGGCTATTGTCAATGAGGGGTATGACAGCGTAGCCACCAGAAGAGTAGACAGAAAGGGCGAGCCGCCTATCAGATCATTCTTTGCAAGGATGTTCTACAAACTTATCAACAAGGTTTCAAAAACCGAGATCGTTGACGGAGCAAGAGATTACAGGCTCATGACCAGACAGTTTGTAGATGCCATCCTTTCTATGAAGGAATATAACAGATTCTCCAAAGGTATCTTTGGATGGGTTGGATTTAAGAATAAGTGGATAGAGTTTGAAAATATTGAGCGTATGAAGGGCGAAACAAAATGGTCCTTTTGGAAACTTTTTGTTTATGCACTTGATGGAATTGTGGCATTCTCAACAGTTCCACTTGCATTTGCATCACTTATAGGAGTTTTGTTCTGCCTTTTGGCTTTCTTCTTTATCATATTCACTATAATAAGAAAGTCACTCTATGGAGATCCAACAAGTGGATGGCCATCACTTGTTTGTATCATTTTGCTAGTAAGCGGTGTTCAGCTTTTCTGTATAGGGATAGTGGGACAGTACCTTTCAAAGACATACCTTGAAGTCAAAAAGCGTCCGCTTTATATAGTAAAAGAGGAAATTTGATGGTCAGTATTGTAGTTCCTGTTTATAACGCAAAAAAATATATAAAAGACTGTATAGACATGGTATGCGCCCAGACCTATAAGGATTGGGAACTGATACTGGTGGATGATGCGTCAAAAGATGGAAGTGCTGATTATATCGAAGAACTGATTTCTTCCATGGGCAAAAGAATCCGTCTCATCAGAAAAGAAAAAAATGAAGGCGCAGCAGCAGCAAGAAACACTGGTATCGACGCTTCAGCGGGAAGATACATTGCTTTCCTTGACGCCGACGATGTCTGGAAACCAGAGAAGCTGGAAAAAGAGATTGCATTCATGGAAGAAACCGGCGCAGCCTTTGCTTTCCATTCATACGAGTTTGGAGATGAGAATGCAAAGCCTACCGGCAAAGTAGTAAAGGTTCCAAGGGAGCTGACCTTTAGAAAGGCCCTTTCCAGAACAATCATTTTTACAACAACAGTTATGTTTGATACAGAAAAAATAGATATGGAGATAATCCATATGCCACAGGTTCCAAGTGAAGATACTGCTACCTGGTGGAGAATATTAAAGAGCGGTATTACCGCTTACGGCCTTAATGAGAACCTGGCGATTTACAGAAGGCCTTCCAAATCTCTTTCATCAAATAAGCTTGTTGCAATTGAGAGAATTTGGTTTTTGTACAGAAATATTGCTAATTTATCAGTCTTAGAATCATTATTTTATTTTGGAGGATGGGCGGTCAGAGCTACACTTAGAAGACTCTTCTGATCGCAAAAGGGGAATTTATGAAACATGTGGAATCAGTGAAGAGAATCCTTGTTTTGTTTTTGGGATTTATCGGATTAAGTATGCAGACTGCTGTGTACGCATGGTTTTGGTTTAGCACATATTATCCTATAGTTTCTTCTACTCGTATCAGTGTCGACGGATACAATTTAGGTAGTGGATTAAAACTGTATTTTCGTGGACATCTGTTGATCCTGGCAATATATTTTGTATTGCTGTTATTCTTCTCAAATACATACGGCGGTCTTAAGATTGGTTATCTTAAGCCAATGGATGTGTTCTTTTCACAGATCTTCGCGCTGTTTATGGTGAATTTCATCTCATATTTCCAGATTGCCCTTTTGAGAAACTGGCTGGTAAGAGTTGTCCCAATGGTTGAGATATTTGTAATCCAGCTCATTATTTCTTTTGCCTGGGCCTATATCACCAATGCCATATATATGGCCATATTCCCGCCAAGAGAGCTTCTTCTTATAAGCGGAGAGTACTCAGTTGATGATATTGTGACCAAGTTCAACTCCAGAAAAGATAAGTACCACATCAAAAAGAAAATGAATATTGATGAAGGTATCGACAAAATATATGCAGAGTGCCTGGGTGACTACGACGGAGTGATCATATGGGATGTGCCGAGTAAGTTCAGAAACGGTCTTGTAAAGTACTGCTATGGCAATAACATACGCATATATGTAATGCCAAAGATAACAGATGTTCTCTTAAAAGGTTCATCACAGCTTCATTTGTTTGATACACCTGTGCTGCTCCTTAGAGAATATGCCATAAAGATTGAGCAGAGAGCTATAAAGAGATTTTTTGACATTATCATTTCTCTTGTTCTCATAATACTGACATCGCCAATAATGCTGATCACAGCTATCATCATAAAGGCTTACGATGGTGGCCCAGTGCTCTATAAGCAGGTTCGCTGCACAGTTAATAGAAAAGAGTTCAGGATCATGAAGTTCAGGAGCATGAAAGTGGATGCAGAAAAAGACGGAGTTGCCCGCCTTGCTGCCAAGAACGACTCAAGAATAACTCCAATTGGTAAGTTTATCCGCTCCTGCAGAATTGATGAACTTCCTCAGCTCTTTAACATCCTCAAGGGAGAGATGTCCTTCATCGGACCAAGACCTGAGAGACCTGAGATCATCGAGCAGTATCTTAAGGAGATGCCTGAGTTTGCGTTCAGAATGAAGGTAAAAGCCGGACTTGCCGGATATGCGCAGGTTTATGGTAAATACAACACCACTCCTTATGATAAATTAAAGCTCGATCTTACTTATATTGAGAACTATTCAGTATGGCTTGATATCAAGCTGATGCTGCTTACAGTTAAGATTCTTTTCACCCCGGATTCTACTGAGGGTGTTGAATCAGGACAGACTACTGCACAGAAGAACTCTTGACATAAACATGCTTTTACAGAGGTGACAACATGGGAAGAAGCGATTATAGACATATGGATGAAACTCTTGATCTCAGGAGTTTTTACTTAAGGCTCATTAAGAAAATATGGATCATTCCCCTTGCTGCGATTATAGGAGCTATAGTTGCAGGCTGCATATACACGCTTGTTACCGTGACCTTTGGCCCTGAAAAGACCTATAGCACTGAGTCAAAGCTCTATATAAAATTTGCTTATGATGAAAATGCAAAGAGCCAGGTTGATTCCTATAACGCTTATACCTGGAGACTTTTGATGACTACTGATGACATCCTTGATGAAGTTATGAATAATCTAGGGAAGGCAGGAATTTCAGAAGATGAGATAAGCAGGCAGGATGTGGCAGAGTCTATTGCTGCCGAGATTCCTTCAGATGTACGACTCCTTCTTGTGACAGTACAAAACAATAATAAAGACCACGCGGACCTTATTACAGATGCCACAGATAAATCCCTTGAAAGCTATGGCGAAACCAATGACGCCTTCACATCAATTAAGCTCCTTAGTAAGTCAGAGGCTGCTCTTGTAACATATAGCGATAAGACCTTCACGGCAGCAGCTTTTGGGGCAGTGGCATGTTTGGCTTTGACCATATTTGTGCTTTTGCTTGTAGATGCGCTTGATGATGCGGTCTATGTTCCTGAAGATATAGAGAAAAGATTTGACGTTCCTGTGCTTGGAGTTGCAGGAAAGAATGAATTTTTTAGAAATGAACTTCAGGCTGCCTTTGAAAAAAATGTGGCAGGCGCTGAAAAGGTGATATTCATATCAACTGACAGCGTAATGGACCTTTCAGTTTCGGAAAAAGATCTTTTGACTGTTAAAGAGTCACTTGGAAGCAGGTTCAGTGCTCAGACTGAGAACATCACAGCCATGGAGACACCTGGTAAGGTTCTTGAAAACTACAGGAAGATCGGAACCTGCGACGGAGTGATCCTTGGAATCCCTGCAGGGAAAAGATGCGGCACTATGAATGACCACATAGTGGCTCAGCTCCAAAAACATGAGTGCCCTATATTGGGAGTTATCCTTGTCAGAGCAGATGAGAAGTTTTTGAAAAAATACTACAGACTATAAATAGAGGTAAGATGCATGCCAGAGAGGCTACAAATACTGGTTTCAGCTGTAAATAAAAATATAGACAGCCTTCTTGAGGATATGAACATTTCCTCAGATGCTGTGATCGTAAATCAGATAATAGGTGAAAAAGCGCCTGACACTGAGAAAAAAAGAGAGTTTAAAGGCATAGACATCCTGGTCCTTCAAAGAAATGAGAAGGGTGTTGGTCTTTCCAGAAATACAGCTCTTGAGCATTCTGACCACGAGATCATCCAGTTTGCCGATGATGACATAACCTATGATGATGGCTATGTGCAAAAAGTCCTTGATGAATTTGATGCTCATCCTGAGGCAGACGTTCTTCTTTTTAATATAAAGGCTCAGGAAGGCAGGGAAACCTACTGGAATGAGGATTTTGCAAGAGTTAACTGGAAAAACTATGGAAGATATCCCTCTTATGCAGTATTTGCCAGGAGAGATAAGATAATAGATAAAAATGTGAGATTTTCCCTGCTTTTTGGCGGTGGAGCTCCATACATGAACGGCGAGGACAGCCTTTTTTTACATGACTGCTTAAAGGCTGGGCTTCATCTCTACAGGACTACAGTGGTTGTGGGACATGAAAGACCAAATGAGTCCACCTGGTTTAAGGGCTACAACGACAAGTTCTTTTTTGACAGAGGAGTCTTATACCATTTCCTTTACGGGAAAATGGCAAAGATTCTGGGTTTTAGATATTTGTTTAAAAATAGAAATATCATGTGCAATGAAAAGGGTCTTTTTAAGAGTGTAAAGATATTGTGGGACGGAGTAGACCACGGCAAAACACTAGAGAAGGTATAAATGGCGATATATCTGACACTGACAGCAGTAGTTGTCCTTTTGGCACTACTTCTTAGGCAGACGAAACTTAATATCGGAAGTGGCGTAGTGACAAGGCAGGGAGCAGTAAACGTAATAGTTTTGCTCTTTATCTTTTCTGCGCTGTTTTGGGTTTCTGCCCTGAGAGTAAACGTTGGCAATGACTATGCCAAGTATGTAGAGTTCATGCATCTGGTTTTCAGCCACGCCTATGTTCCCACAGAGCCCGGATTTAATGCACTTACCTATGCAATTTATTACCTGTGCGGTTTTGAAAATTATATTCTGGTTTTTGCTGTTTTTACATTCTTTACAGTTTTATTTTTTATGACTGCCATGTGGCAGCAGAGCGAGTGGTTTTCCTTCAGCTTTATGATGTTCATGCTGCTTGGTTACTACTTCCAGTCCATAAGTACAGTCAGATACTATCTGGCCCTTGGAATGGCCCTGTATTCAGTGAAGTTCGTTCTGAAAAAAGACTGGCCAAGATTTATTTTGATGGTCTTGATCGGAGCACTTTTCCACAAATCCGTGTTGGTGATCCTGGTCTTATATCCCCTTGCTTCTATCAAGTGGAGAAGGTGGATGTATGGGCTTTTTGGACTTATGTGCATATCCTGCCTCTTTTTGCAGGATCTTTATCTGAAAATAGTGATATTCTTATATCCCTCTTACAAGGATACGGAATATCTTTCAGGCGGAACAAGCCCTGTTAGCATATTAAGGTGTTTTTTAATACTGGTAATATCCCTGTGGCTGTTTAAAGATGTGGTAAAAACAGACAAGCGCTATATGTTCTATTTCCACTGCAACATCATGGCCCTTGCCCTTTACGTATTTGGATCTTTTTTACCTATTATTTCTAGAATAGGATATTACTTGACAGTGACACATATACTGTTTGTACCGGCTCTTTTGCTTCATATCAGGGATGACAGGAAAAAGAAACTTCTGACGGTTTTGACAGTTCTTTTCTGCATCGGGTATTTTGCCCTTTATATGAGGGGAGCTTCAGCGGATGGAGTCAGGATCCTTCCCTATAAGACGATCCTTTTCGATGAGATGCCTCTAACATTGTCAGAGAGGGGCTACTAAGGAGTAACATATGAAAAAACCTTTTTTTACTATAATTGTAGTTTCATATAATCCCGGAAAAAGAATAATCGACACCATTGAGAGTATCAAAAAGCAGACCTATGACAGCTACAGGGTCCTTGTCAAAGACGGAATGTCAACTGATGGCTCTATAGATATGCTAAGGGAAAAGTACAGGTTCTCTGCTGATGGCAAAGATGCAGAAGGAAAAATGACTCTTGTTGAGAGCTGCGACAACGGTATCTACCATGCTATGAATATTGCAGTTTCATATCTTGAGGAAAAGATAATTGATGCCAGGGGCAAAGACCTGGATGAACAGACAGATGAAGTGAGGATCTTAAGGGCAGGAGAAGCTCCTTCCTATATCTATTTCTTGAATTGCGGCGACGAGTTCAGAGATGAAAATGTTTTACAAAACGTACATGATTTTATTGTGAGTAGGCAGGAAAAAGAGGGAACAACACTTCCTACTATTTTTTATGGAGACATTTTTGACCAGACAACAGGAAACAGGATTCCTTCCAATCCGCATATTGACGACTATGCCTGCTACAGAAATGTTCCTTCACATCAGGCCTGCTTTTATGATGAGAGGCTGATGTTTGGCAATCATTTTGACCTTAAATACAAAGTCAGAGCAGATTATGAGCAGTTTTTGAGATGCTTTTACAGAGAAAAAGCGGTGACTGACTACATGGGTATTACGATAGCAAACTATGAGGGCGGCGGATATTCAGCTCAGAATAAAAAGATATCTGAAGAAGAGAGAAAAGAAATCATAAAGCACTATCTTACAGGCTCTCAGATCAGAAAATACGACTTCCTCAGAGTTGTGACCCTGGCAAGATTCAGGACCTTCCTTGATTCCAACAAGGTGACATCTAAGGGCTACAACCTTGTAAAGAATGCCATCTACAATGTAAGAGGTAAAAGAGAGGATAAAAAGAATTGAGAGTACTGTGGCTTTGCAACATCATGCTTCCGGTATATGCCAGGGCAAAAGATCTCTCTTTTTCCGTTAGAGAGGGATGGCTGTCAGGGTGCCTTGAAAGGCTCCAAAAAGCTGATGATAATAAAATAACACTGGCTATTTGCTTTCCAAAAGAGTCTGATATAGTTCAGGATAAAGAGGAAATTGAAGGCATCACATTTTATGGATTTGATGAGGATCTTACTCACCCTGAAAACTATGATGAGTCTCTTGAAGGAAGATTCCATGACATATTAGAAGATTTCAAACCTGATATTGTCCATATATTTGGCACGGAATTTCCACATACACTTGCCATGCTCAAGGTTATGGATGATCCAAAAAAAGCGCTTGTGGGAATCCAGGGGCTTTGCTGTGAAATAGAAAAAGATTATATGGCGCAGATTCCTGAAAAGGTTCAAAGATCAGCAACTTTCAGGGACAGGCTAAAAAAAGATTCCCTCCTTGATCAGGTTGAAAAGTATAAGCTAAGAGCAGACCATGAGAAACAGGCGATTTTGCTGACAGGGAATATCACAGGCAGAACTGCTTTTGACAAAAGCGTTACATCGAAGATCAATCCAAATGCCAGATATTTTGCCATGAATGAGACCATGAGGCCTTGTTTTTACGATGGCAAATGGGATGAAAAAAATGTGGAGCCCCACAGCATCTTTTTATCTCAGGGAGATTATCCCCTTAAGGGCTTTCACTTTGTACTTCAGGCTATGCCAAAGATTTTGGAAAAATATCCGGATGCCCATCTTTACGTTGCCGGCAACAACATAATTGGCAAGGGAAAGAGTAAGTACCCATATTTTTTGAGGGCAAGTGCCTACGGCAAATACATTAAATCCCTTATTTCCGCAGGAAAGCTGAAAAATAAGGTGACTATGGTGGGACTATTATCCGACCTTGAGATGAAAGAAAGATACTTAAAGAGCAGTCTCTTTATCTGTCCGTCAATTCTGGAAAATTCTCCAAATTCAGTGGGAGAGGCTATGCTTTTGGGAGTTCCTGTTGTAGCATCAATGGCCGGTGGAATCCCAAGCCTTATAGATTCAGGCAAGGACGGTATCCTTTTTGAGAGAGGAAATGTGGACGAACTTGCAAAGGCTATACTTCAGATGTGGGATGAACCTGTCATTTCTTCTGTTTATGGAGAAAATGCAGCCAAAAAGGCAAGGATCACTCATGATCCTGATGCCAATTATAAGAGGCTTCTTGAGATATACGATGAGATCAGCAGTAAATAAGGGGAAAACATGGTAATTACTTTTGTGTCCAACTACATAAATCACCATCAGATCCCGTTTTGCAATGCTATGGAGAAGGTGGCCCAAAAAGGCTCTTTTACCTTTATCCAGACAAGTCCCATGGAAGAAGAGCGAATAGAAATGGGATGGGCTGTTGACCCAAAAGCTTATCCTTATGTTGAGCTTTTTTACGAAGACCGGGAAAAGTGTGAAAAACTAATTTCTGACAGCGACGTTGTGATCTTTGGATGGTCCAACGAACTTATTGAGAATCTTGAAAAAAAGAGACTCTCATCAGGGAAGCTCTCCTTCAGGCTCAGTGAGAGAATTTACAGGGAAGGCCAGTGGAAGGCAGTAAGTCCCAGAGGCCTTGTAAAAAAGTACCATCAGCACTTTATTTACAGGAATAAGCCGGTATATCTTTTGTGTGCCGGAGCCTATGTGGCATCGGATTTTGATCTTATTCACTGTTATCCACATAAAAAGCTAAAATGGGGATATTTCCCTGAAATCAGCAGCATAAATGTGGATAAAGAGCCTTTATCTGGCAGAAAAGTTAAGATCTGCTGGGCGGGACGACTTATCAAATTAAAGCATCCCGAATTTGCTGTAAAGGTTGCAGGACTACTTAAGGAAAAGGGATATGATTTTTCTCTTGATATAGTGGGGGATGGCAACCAGAAACAATCTCTTGAAAAGCTTGCAGCAGATATGGGACTTTCGGATTTTGTGAATTTTGTGGGACAAAAGAGCCCTGCAGAAGTTTTAGATTACATGAAAGCTTCTGATGTATTTCTTTTTACAAGTAACTATCTCGAGGGCTGGGGAGCAGTTGTAAACGAGGCCATGGGCTGTGGCTGCGCGGTAGTTGCTTCAAGGGAAGCGGGCGCTGTTCCATTTTTGATAAAGAATGGCTATAATGGATATTCTTATGTTAATGGAAGTTTTGAAGATTTGTCCGGGAAGGTTCTGAGCCTGTTTGAAAATATGGAAAACATAGAGGAATTTGGTGGAAAAGCAAGAGAAACTATAGAAAATTTGTGGAATGCCGAGAATGCAGCAAAGGAATTTGTGAGATTTTGCAGTGAATTCCTTGAAGGAAAAGAGCCTATTCTGGCTGTAGACGGCCCCATAAGCGAAGCTATTAATATAAGACCTGCAGGATTTATTAGGACCATGCAGGAAGATAATCACTTAGAATAATGAGGAAATTATGAGATCTATCGACAAGTTTTTTGAAACAGAAATAACTATTTTTGGAGTGACCATCACGCTTTTTGATCTGTTCTTTTTTACGATCATTGCGTGCCTTGGACTGTACTTCAGACTATCACTTTACGACATTGCGTCAGGTGACTACACTCTTGCCTTTGCGGATTGGATGAGAGAATGCCATGAAGCCGGCGGTTTTGCATATCTTGGTATAAAGCCCGGTGTAAGTGATGCAAGTACCTTTGATTACAACTGCATGTTCCAGTATATCATTGTGATCCTTCATTACATTGGCGGCGGAATCGACGATATGTACCTGGTAAAAACAGTTTCTGTCATATTTGATTATGTTGCAGCTATTACTATAATGCGCATTGCATATAACGTTACAGCCGGAAGCGTCAGAAAGTCTCTTATGGCTTTTGCGGCAGTTATGTTCCTTCCCTCAGTTGTCTTAAACAGCGCAGCCTGGGCTCAGAATGATTCTATCTTTACATCATTCATTCTTTTATCTCTTCTAAATGTTATTAAGGGAAAAGACAACAGAGCATTTATATATCTTGCGTTATCTTATAGCTTCAAGCAGCAGGCCATTTTCTTTATGCCATTTATCATAATCATGTGGCTTAAGAACAGAATTAAGATCAGATACATCTTATGGGTTCCTGTAGTTCATGTTGCAGCTATGATCCCATGTGCCATCGCCGGAAGAAGCTGGGCTGACCTCCTTGGAATTTATGGAAAACAGGTAACAATGTTTTCAAGACTTTCAATGAACTATCCAAGCATCTACACCATTATCGCATCAGACCTTTCAAAGGATGTGAGGAAGATCATCATTTCAGCCGGAACAATGGCCACAGTGATCATAATGGGCATAATAGCTTATTATTCATATAAAAAGAAATTTGAAGTTACCACGAGATTTATGATAACTCTTGTTATATTTACAGCGGAGGTTTGCTGTTTCTGCCTTCCTGCAATGCACGAGAGATATGGATATCTTCCTGAGATATTAACTGTCGTATATGCACTCTTTAGCTACAAGAGAATGCCAATATGCGCAGCACTTCAGGTTATAACTATGATCACATATTCAAGATTTTTATTTGGCTCAACAGTTCTTTCACTGTGGCCACTTACCTGCGCAATGCTTGTGATCATCCTGATCATTGGTTATGACCTTTACCTTCAGATGAATGTTCCTGAAAAGAGCACGGAGATTGTAAATGGCTAGTTTAAATAAGTCGCTGACTGTAATCATACCTGCATATAATGTGGAAAACCTTCTTGAGAAGTGCGTGGAATCTGTGGCAATGCAGGATTATCCCAAAGAACTTCTTGAGGTGATCGTTGTAGATGACGGATCTACGGATGGGACGCTTTTAGTTGCAGAGAAACTCGCAAAAAAGTATTCAACTGTCAAAGTTATCCCCAAAGAAAACGGCGGATCAAGCAGTGCCAGAAATGTTGGCATTGAAGTTGCTACAGGCGAGTATATTGGCTTTGTTGACAGCGATGATTTTGTTGATAAACGTATGTATTCCACTCTGGTGCAGGCTGCGGAGCGAAATGATGCGGATATGGTGCAGATATCAAGGGATGAGATAGCGGAAGATGGAACTAAACTCCCCGATGTTGTAACACCTCCTGTTTCAGAAGAAATAATAAAGCCTCAAGAGCAGATGAAAAGGCTTCTTATGCACGTGGGAGATGCCTCTTTTTGCACTAAGATAACCAGGAAAAAGATCTTTGATCAGGGATTTAGATTTCCTGAAGGCGAACTCAATGAAGATTTTTATCTGATGATACATGTTATGAAGTATGTTAATAAGCTTGTTACCCTACCTGAGCAGTATTATCACGTGTTCTACAGACTTGGCAGTAACTCCAGGAAAAACAAGGAAGATAAGGACTATTTTCCATCAGTATTTACCGACATTGTGAGAAATGCAGACGTTGCGCTTGAACTGGTAAAAAAGGACTACCCGGAGCTTACAAAGGTTGCCGAGAGATTTGGCTTTGTTCAGAGGCTTGATTATCTTTTGCACATACCAGTTTCAAAGATGACAAAAGAAAATGCGTTTTATATGGATGTTGTTAATAATATCAGGGGTAATTTGGGCAAGATGGTGTCTAATCCACTATTGACCAAAAAACAGAAAATATATCTTTGCATTTTGGCGCCTGCCCCAAGATTTGTTCGAAAGGCACATGCTATGGTAAGAGGGCTATGAGTAATATTAAAAGAGCTTCAATCTACATAATAATGTTCATATCTCTTTTAGTCAGTGTCTTCTATGGCTTTCAGAAACAGGGCTACCACGAGGATGAGTACTATACCTATTACTCATCCAACAGAAGCCTTGGCCTTTATGAGCCTGACAGACAGTGGCAGGACAGACAGACGATCCTTGATGAATTTGTGGTAAAAGATGGAGAGGGCTTTAACTATGGACTTGTGAAGCTCGTTCAGTCCTGGGATGTACATCCGCCTGTTTATTACATGATATTTCATACTCTCTGCTCTTTTGTGCCCGGGACATTTACCAAGTGGACAGGAATAATCACTAATTTAATAGCTTTTGTTATTTCATTTCTTGCATTGTCAGCGCTGATGAACAGACTCGGTGTTCCTTATTATGTAAAGATCATGACTCTTGTATTTTGGGGAATAAATCCGGCTACCATTTCAAGCAATATGCTCATCAGAATGTATGCCTGGCTCACAGCAGCAGTTTTTCTCTGCGCTTACACCCATGTGAGAGTTATGCAGGAATATGACAGATATAAGAACAGGGTAAAAGACTTTATCGTAAAGCTAATGCTCCCTGTAATGGCCGTTTCCTATGTAGGATTTCTTATCCAGTACTTCTACATTTTCTTCTTTGTGAGTATTGGATTTAGCCTTGCGGTATGGATGTTCTTTTACAAAAAGGATGTCTATAACACACTGATCTACGTAGTGTCCTGCGCGGTATCGCTGGGACTTGCTGTGCTTACTTATCCCGCCAGCGTCCATCACATGTTTGGAGGCTACAGGGGAAGCGATGCGGCAGGAAGCCTTTTTGATATAAAGAACTCACTTGTAAGACTTTCATTTTTCATTGGACTTCTTAATGACTATGTCTTTGCAGGTGGACTTATAATAGCAGCTCTTTTGCTGGTAATGGCCATTATGGCCCTGATGATAAAGAATAAAAAGCACAAAAAGATAAAGCAGGAAGCAGTTCTTTTGACGATTGGAACCCTTGGGTATTTTGTGCTCACAGCAAAATCA
Organism: Butyrivibrio sp. AE2015; assembly: GCF_000420825.1. Classification (GTDB taxonomy): domain Bacteria; phylum Bacillota; class Clostridia; order Lachnospirales; family Lachnospiraceae; genus Butyrivibrio. The sequence continues at coordinate 29,980 of NZ_ATVR01000003.1, forward strand.
GCTCTTTTGGTTGGAAGTGCTTCAAACAGATACGAGATGCCGATATATGGTCTTATTATCCTTCTTCTTTTTTGGGATATTTACTATGTATTTGATGCTGCAGAGAGCAAGACCTACCTCTATGCCTTTACTGCAGCTATGGCGGCATTTCTTTTAAAGGGCCTTATCTATGATGGGAATGTGCTGTTTCTATATAAAGAAGATGTAGCTAAGATAGAGTATGCGAAGGATAACAAAGATTCAGTAGCGGTTGTTATGTATAACCCCGCCACGGCCTATAATGTGTGGCGATTAACCGATGAACTTTTAGAGTATGACAAGGTGTTCTATATGAATGAAGAAAACCTTGAACCACTAACTGACACAAGTGTCATAGGCGCAGAAAAGATAATTCTTTATGTAGCTGACGAAGACTGTCAGGAGCAGGCCATAGAGAATCTTACAAATGCCTGTCACAATATAGAAACAAAGACCTACATAAGTGGTGAAGATATGTGGACCACCTATGAACTTAGATAATTATTTATAGAATTACCAATAAAAGGTGAACAGCAAACTATATTGCGTCCGCTATGATATACTGTAATGTAAAGTGAGGATACGTATGAGAGCAGCAGTTATTGGCGCCAGCTCGGAGTCAATTTATACAATTGGAAAAGCAAAAGAAATGGGCATTGAAGTGGTTGCCCTTGACGGAGATCCTAGTGCTCCGGGACTTAAGGCAGCTGATAAGTCCTTTGTCGTAGACATAAGAGATGTGGAAAAAGTCCTGGAAGTACTTGATGAAAACAGGCCGGATGTGATCTTACCGGTGCCCATCGGAAGGTACCTTACAACTACAGGAGCTGTCAATGATCACTACGGACTTTGCGGTGTTTCAGAGCATGCAGCAAAGCTTTGCACTGATAAATATGAGTTTCACAGAATCTTAAGTGAGAGAGGGCTCAGAAATGCGGAGTTGTATCTCATTCCTGCAGGGTGTGAGTACAGCGACCCGGATGAGCTCAATGAGCAGTACCCGGTGGTGGTTAAGCCCAGATTTGGCTCAGGAAGCAGAGGGGTTCAGATCTACAACACGAAAGAAGACCTGGTAAAGGGCTTTTTACTGGAAATGCCATATGATGAGGATTACTGCATTGAAAGCTGTATAGAAGGCCCTGAATATGGAGTTGATGGCGTATTCACTGACGGGATCTTTCATCTGATCCTTCTTAGAGGTAAAAGAAATACACTTCCTCCTTACAGGGAATGTGTGGGCTACTATTCTGTAATCGAAGATGAGGACAACAAAGCCTTTTTTGAAAAGGTAAAAGACCTTATGCAGAAGACAGGAGAGGCCCTGGGCTTTAAGAATAACCTTATCCACGCTGATATCATCAAAGACGAAAATGGAAAGCCATTTATCATTGAGACATCAGCAAGACCATCGGGCCATAATCTTCACAATCTCTTTACCCCAATGGCAAGCGGAGTGGACGAGGTTGTAGAGTTCATAAAGTATGCCCTTCCTGATCTTGGAAGAAGATATGTTTTTGAACCCAATGTTAAAAAACATATGATCATCAGATATTTTGATTTTGAAAATGTCAGAGTAAATAAAGTGCCGGAGGAGAGGCTCCTTAAGGAGAAATATCCTCTGAAGGCATGGAATTGCAATATAGAAAAGGGCATGACCCTTGGAAAAGTGACAAATGGGGCTTCAATTATGGGAAGAGGCTTCTTTGTACTTGAAGGTTCATCAAAAGAGGAACTTGACCGTTTGTGTGATGAGATAAAGAGCGAGTTTGAAGTGGAGGAAATAGGGTGACTAGCGTTGCAATTATTACAGCCAGGGGCGGAAGCAAAAGAATCCCCGGAAAGAACATAAAGGAATTTTGTGGAAAACCCATAATTGCATATTCAATATCTGCTGCTATTGAAAGCGGAGCATTTGATGAAGTAATGGTCTCAACTGATGATGAGGCCATAGCTGAAGTTGCCAAAAAGGCAGGAGCAAAGGTTCCATTTATGAGGTCCAATGAGACTTCAGGCGATTTTGCAACAACAGATGAAGTTATCGCTGAAGTCCTAGGTGCCTATAAAGAAAGAGGCAAGGAGTTTGACAGATTCTGCTGCATTTACCCAACAGCTCCTTTTATTACGGCCCAGAGGCTCTCAGAAGCCATGAAGTGCCTTGATACCCACGAATCAGTTACACCTGTTACACAGTTTTCCTATCCTCCACAGAGAGGCTTTGTTATAGAAAACGAGAGGCTGGTGAGGAAATATCCTGAGTTCGCGACAACCAGATCTCAGGACCTTGAAAAGCTCTATCACGACAGCGGCCAGTTCTATGCTTGCAGAACAGATGCCTTTTTCAGGGATAACACAACAGACGTTGATGATATGGTCCCTGTTATCTTGAGCGAAGATGAAGTTCAGGATATAGATACCTTTGAGGACTGGAGAATTGCCGAGGAGAAGTTTAAAGCTCTCAGGGCAAAAAAGGAAAGAGCAGCTAGCGATGAGCATAGGCTCTTTGATGACGCCTCATTAAAAACACCTTATTATAGGATTGATGAAAGTGCTCTTGATGCGGATATCAATATGCTGAAAACCGCACTGCAGAGCAGCTGGAACAATTACATCTGTTCTTATTCAGTAAAGACTAACTCCCTTCCATGGCTCCTTGCCCACTTTAGGGATAACGGCTTTTTTGCTGAGGTCGTTTCAAAGGAAGAGTACGAATTATCCAGAATAATAGGCTTTAGAGCCTCTGATATTATCTATAACGGACCTATTAAGGACAAGGATACCTTTAGGGAAGTTCTTTTAAATGGTGGTCTTGTAAATATGGACTCAAGCTATGAGCCAGAATGGTTAAAAGAGCTGGCAGAGTCCCACCCTGATAAGACTTTTAACGTAGGTGTCAGGGTAAATTATGACATAGCAAAGCTTATTCCTGATGAAGTCCTGGCAGATGAAGAGGGAAGCAGGTTTGGCTATTGCTATGAAAACGGAGAGCTTGAAAAGGTAATAAACAAGATCAAAGCTCTTTCAAACGTAAGAGTCGCAGGACTCCACCTTCATTCATCAACAAAATCAAGGTCTACTGAGGCTTATAAAGCTCTGGCCAAAGTCGCTGTCTTTGTGGCAAAAGAGTATGACCTTTCACTTGACTATGTGGATATGGGAGGCGGCTACTACGGCGGAGTAGAAGGAAAGCCTGACTTTAGAGATTATGTACCTGAAATAGCAGGAGTTCTTTCAGAGTATTTTGATGTAAATAAGACAAAACTTGTTATGGAACCCGGTGTATCGATGGTTTCATCAAGCTTTAATTTTGTGACAAGTGTTATTGATACAAAGGACGTAAGAGAGCACAGATACGTAATAATTGACGGAAGCAGAGTCAATATGAATCCTCAGGTTACCAGAAGATGGTATCCACACAGGCTTGAGTATAAGGGAAAAGAGACTGACAGAGCCCTCATCCCATCACAGATGGTCTGCGGTTCTACCTGCATGGAATATGACAGAATGTTCCCAGTTGAAAATGCTGGTGAGTTAAAGGCAGGAGACAGAGTAGTGTTTACAAATGCTGGCGGTTATACAGTCTGCCTTACACCACTTTTTATACACTATTTTCCTGCGGTATATGTAAAAAAGAGTGATGGTTCTTTTTACGAAGCAAGAAGTCCATGGACTAACGAGGAATTCATGATGAGGAACCATTTCCAGGAGGGAATCTAAATGCCCAGATTTGAATTAAATCAGAGGATAAAGCTTGCTGATCACTACATTGGCAAGGACGACCCTGTGTATATCGTTGCTGAGATGTCAGCAAACCATAATAATGATTTCAACAGAGCAATTGAGATAATACATGCGGCAAAAGAGGCAGGAGCAGATGCAGTAAAGCTTCAGACCTACACAGCCGACACAATGACAATTGACAGTGACAAGAGCTATTTCCAGATAGATGGCGGAACCCTTTGGGATGGAAAGACACTTTACAAGCTCTATCAGGAAGCCTATACACCATGGGAGTGGCAGCCAAGGCTTATGGAAGAAGCCAACAAGCTTGGTATGGACTGTTTTTCAACTCCTTTTGATAAGACTTCCCTTGATTTTGTGGAAGCGATGAACATGCCTGCCATTAAGATCGCATCCTATGAGATCACGGATATTCCCCTCATAAGGCTCTGCGCAGCCAAAAAGAAGCCTATGATCCTGGCAACAGGCGTGGCAAGGATGGACGACATCAGACTTGCGATTGAGGCCTGCCTTCAGGAAGGCAATAAGGACATCATTTTACTTAAGTGTGTTTCAGCTTATCCAACGCCTTACGAGGACGTTAACCTCAATATGATCCAGGGGCTTTCTGATGAATATGGCTGTATCATGGGCCTTTCTGACCATACAATGGGAGGAACCGTTCCTACAGCAGCAGTAGCTCTTGGAGCCAGAATGGTTGAGAAACACTTGACACTTAGAAGAGCAGATGGCGGAGCAGACAGCGCTTTTTCAATGGAGCCTGAAGAGTTCGCCGATATGGTAAAGAGCATCAGAATAGTCGAAAAAGCCCTTGGAAGCAGGGATTATAAACTCACTCCATTCCAGGAAAAGGAAAGAGAAGGAGCGAGATCTCTTTTCATAGTTGAGGATATCAAAAAGGGAGAGGCACTTACCCCTGAAAACATAAGGTCCATAAGACCTCAGCAGGGAAATGGCCTTCCTCCTGTAGAGTATGATAATGTAATAGGTAAGATAGCTTCAAAAGATTTGTTTAGAGGTGAACCACTTCACAAAGAAGATTTTTGCTGATATGGAGGCATAATGGGAAGCAAAAAGATCTGGATCAAAACAAATGCAAATGAAACAATCGCCCTTGGCCACATGCGAAGATGCATGACTATTGCAAAAGAGCTTACTGACCTTGGCGCAGACGTTTTTTTTATTCTGTCTGATGAAGAGAGCCATGATATTTTGACCTCTTTGTCCCAAAAGGATGGAGTAAGCTATGAGGCAAGAGTCCTGAATACAATCTTTGCTAATCCCATGGAGGATTTCAAGGTTTTAGAGGATATGCTTGTTTCAGAAAATCCGGATTTCTTTTTAATGGACTCCTATTATCTTGAAAAAGAGTTTTTTGATAAGTTAAACAAGATAATTAAAAAACATTCGTTATCCACAAAAACCGGATATATAGATGATCTCTACAAGTTTGATTATCCGGTTGATATGGTAATAAATTATGATCTTGAGATTCCGGATGGATTTTACAGCGCAAAAAAGCAGCTTCTTGGAGTTAAGTATTCGCCCCTTAGAAGTCAGTTTGCAAAGAGCGACTACGAAGTAAGGGAGCATGCAAGAAAGGCTTTCCTTTCATCTGGTGGGACCGACCCATATCATGTGATAGGAAATATTCTTGAAGAGATATATTCTGAGAACAGCCCATGCAGAAAGGTGCTTGCTTACAACGATTTTGGATGCCTTGTCATTGTGGGAGACCTTTTTGATGAGGATTATAAAAAGCAATTAAGAGACTTTGCTGCAGCAAATCCGTCAGTTACCCTGTATGAAGGCGTTTCAGATATGGCTGATATCATGAAGCAGGCAGATCTTGCAATTTCCGCAGGAGGAACCACGCTTTATGAACTCTGTGCAATCGGCGTTCCGACTGTGGTCTTTAGCATGGCAGACAATCAGATGGAATTTGTAAAGGCCTTTGATAAGGCCGGAGCAGTAAGGTATGCAGGAGATGCCAGAAGTGACCACAGGCTGGTTCAGAAAATAGCTACCTGGGGCACAGCATCTGTTGATAATAAAGGCTTTAGGAAAAGAATGAGCGATAAAGCTAGAAATCTTATAGATGGCAAGGGGGCATCAAGAATTGCCCGGGAGATTTTGGAGTTGTTATGAAACTTAGTATTATAGTGCCTGTTTACAATATGGCCGGAGACGGAAAACTGGATTTTTGCTTAAAAAGTCTGGTGAATCAGACAATTTCAGATTATGAGATCATAGCGGTTGATGACTGCTCTACAGACAATTCCTATGAGATATTGCAGCAGTTCCAAAGAGATTATCCAGGCAGATTCATAGCTGTTCATTCACCTGTTAACCTTCACCAGGGCGGAGCCAAGAACATTGGCCTTGCCAGGGCAAAGGGAGAGTGGCTTGGCTTTATTGATGCGGATGACTGGATTGTTCCTGATTATTACGAGAGACTTATAAAAAGAGCCGAGGAAACAGGGGCAGACATGGTTGGATGTGACTACTGTCTCACAGATGAACACAGCTTTAAAGTTGGGAAGATAGTCCACAGCAACAATGATACGCAAACAGGCCTTATGGATAAACAGCGCTATAAAAACCTTCTTCTTGAAACCGGAAGCCTTGTAGTAAAGGTTTATAAAAGAAACCTTATAGTTGGAGATTATGAGCCGGGAACCAAGGACAAGCTTCAGGTGTTCCCTGAAAATATTTTTTATGAAGACAACGCCGTAAGTAATACCTGGATGCTCAGGTCCAAGCACTTTGAGTACATACCAGAGCCAATGTATTTTTACTACCAGCATCAGGCATCAACTGTCCACAGTATTTCTAAAAAGAATCTTGAAGACAGAATGAGCGCCGGAAGGCAGATAATACAGGAAGCCAGGGATAATGGCTATTTTGAGGACTATAAGCCAGAGATAGAATTTCAGTATACAGTGTTATTTTATGTTAATACATTATTCTCAGCTATGCCAAAACAGTCCAGGCTAAAAGGGTGTTACTCTTTTACCAGAGCAATTGCAAAAGAAATGAAGGAAACATTTCCGAATTTTCAAGATAATCCATACTATATAGAAAAAATCCACCCTGAGGAGAAAAAGCTTATAGCTTATCAAATGAAATCACAGCTGTTTTTTTATCTATACTACAGACTGCTTTGGTTCTACAGGAAATTAAGAAGCGGAAAAAAAGAATTGAAATGAAAGACAGAATATATGTATGCCACACCTTTTATCATGTGTATGTGGCTTGTTTAAAGGAATTTCAGATTGCAGACGGTGGAAAGGCCACTTTGGTGCTATCCAAGATGTCCAATAATTTCGGCAAAATGGTGGAGAGAGCTAAAAAGAGCCCCATATTTGACGAAGTTTACGAATACGATGAAAAGCTTGATACTTTTTTTCCTGAGCTTGCGCCTCTTAAGGAAAACTCCGGTAACATCGCAATAAATATGCTTAAAAGGATAAAGTTCTGCAGAAGGTTTGGCCAGCTCCAGGAGCAGTATGTACCTGTGGACTTTAAGGATTATAAGGAAATCTATGTTTTCTGTGATTCCGATCCTATAGGGTATTACCTGAATTATAAAAAGATAAGGTACCATGCCCTTGAGGATGGTCTTGACTGCATAAGATACTATGACACTGCAAGGTACGATAACAGAGGCCACTTTAAGTTTAAGGCCTTTATGGCATCCCTTGGACTTATCCACATTCAAAATGGCTATGGAAGATTTTGCATCGATATGGAAGTAAATGATATATCCGTGCTTAAATACCCATGCCCTAAGTATGTGGAACTTCCAAGAAAGACCTTAACTGACAGGTTAACTCAACAAGAAAAGAACCTTATGCTGGAGCTTTTTGTGGATAACCCAAAAGAAATTCAGGAAAAAGTGGAAGGAAAGGGAAAAACTCTCCTTGTTTTATCGGAACCTTTATGTGACCTTGACACGAGGGCTAAAATATTTAAGGATATTATTCGTGATTATGGAACAATAAATGGTCAAAAAGCAAGCGTTATTATAAAACAACATCCAAGAGATCTGTTGGATTACAAGAAGGAATTTCCTGATGCTTGCCTTCTTGATGGTTCTTTTCCAATGGAAATGTTAAACTTCATTGAGAACGTTAGATTTGACAGACTTGTCTCTGTATACACAGTTGTTGATTCCATTCAATTTGTGGATGAGAAGATTTATCTTGGAGATGACTTCATGGACAAATATGAAGCTCCTGAGATACACAGACAGAATGAGGCTATAACAGATTAAAATCAGAAGGGTTTATTTTTATGCGTAAGATTTACAAAAAGGTTATGAAGCTCCTTGATGCCAGACAAAAGAGGCAGATGGTGGGCATAGTTATAATGATGCTTATAGGTGGTGTTCTTGAATCCATGGGAATAGCTCTTATAGCTCCTGTTATGCAGGTGGTTGTTGACCCTGAGCAGATCCAGAAGAGCAAGGCGCTCTCATTTATTTATAACCTGTTTGGTTTCACATCTCCAACACAGCTGGCAGCTCTTATTATGGTAATGCTCATTCTTGTGTTTATAGTTAAGAACGTTTTCCTTTACTTCATGAATGTTGTGCAGCTCAGATTTGTATATACCAATCAGTTTGCCACATCAAGGCGCATGATGATCAACTTCATGCAAAGACCTTATGAGTACTATTTAAATGCTGACACAAGTGTCATTCAGAGAAACATAACCTCTGATGTTAATAACATGTATGGCCTTATCCTCAGCAGCCTTCAGCTTATCAGTGAGATAATCGTATTCATCTGTCTCGTAGCTATCCTTATCAGCCAGGATGCAGAGATGACAATTACGATCGCAGCACTTCTTGTGGTTGTATTACTTGTCATCAAATATTTTATCAAACCTGTTATGACCAAGGCAGGACAGGAGAATCAGGATTACTACAGCGGACTTTATAAGTGGATCGATGAATCTGTTACAGGTATAAAAGAGATCAAGATTGCCAATAAAGAAAACTATTTCATTAACGGATATGCAGACTGTGGAGCAGGCTATGTAAATGCTGTTCAGAAGTATAACCTTTATAATTCAACACCAAGGCTTTTGATAGAGACTATTGCTATTGCAGGAATGGTTGGATATATGCTTGTTGTTATGGCAAGAGGAACAAGTCTCACACAGCTCCTTCCACAGCTTACAGTCCTTGCAGCTGCTGCAGCAAGACTTCTTCCAAGCGCTAACAGAATTAACAACTACCTGACTTCAATTGCTTATTTTGAGCCTTTCCTTATGAATGTAAGTGACAATCTTCAGATGGAGATCCATGATGGCTCAATTTCATATAACAGTGACGATTACAGGAAAAAGAAAGAAGTTGAAAAGCTCCCTGTGCTTAAGAGCATCAACCTCGATAAGATATCCTATAGATACCCTGGAACTGACAAGCTAATTCTTGACAATGCCGACATGGAGATACCTGTTGGAAAGTCAGTTGGTATCGTTGGAACATCAGGCGCCGGAAAGACAACTATCGTTGATGTTATGCTTGGACTTTTAAAGCCTGTTAGTGGCCACATCTATGCCGATGGCGTTGACGTAATGGAGCATTATCCACAGTGGCTTAAAAACATTGGATACATTCCTCAGACAATCTTTATGATCGATTCAACTATCAGAAAAAATGTAGCTTTTGGCTACGCTGATGACGAAATTGATGACAACAAGGTATGGCAGGCTCTTAAAGAGGCATCACTTGACGAATTCGTAAGAAGCCTTCCTGAGGGTCTCAATACCAAGATAGGAGAGCGAGGAATCAGACTTTCAGGTGGACAGAGACAGAGAATCGGCATTGCCAGAGCTCTTTTTGAGGACCCTGAGGTACTTGTTCTTGATGAGGCAACATCTGCCCTTGATAATGAAACAGAGGCAGCAATCATGGATTCAATCAACCGCCTCCATGGCAGAAAGACTCTTGTTATCATTGCGCATAGGCTTCAGACTATTGAAAAATGTGATATGGTTTACAGCATAAATGACGGAAAGGCCGTGATCAAATGACAAAAAGAAATGCCAGCTTTGAACTGTTGCGAATAATAGCAATGGTTATGATATTGGTTCTGCATTATAACGCTCACTGTGATACACTTCTTCATCTAGGAGAGAATGTTACAGGAGTTCAGGCATATGCCACTATCTTAGAGGCATTTAGCATCATGGGACTTAATACCTATGTTTTTATAAGTGGTTATTTCATTTCCGGATCAAAGGTCAAAGTTAGCCGTATCCTTCAGCTTATTTGTCAGGTATACTTTTATACCATACTCATTTCTGTTGCTATGATGATCGCAGGAACATATGTGGTTCATCCGGCTGACAATATTTACAAGGTAGCTCAGTATATTTTCCCAATATCTTCTGAGCACTACTGGTTTGTAACAGCTTATGTAATCATGTATGTTTTGGCACCTGTACTTAATGCAGGTATACACAACCTTTCAAGAAGGCAGATGAAGGCAGTTATCATAGGACTTTTAATATGGTTCTGTATTATAAAGAGCTTTGTTCCTGTAATGTTTGTCACAGATCATTATGGCTACGATTTTGGATGGCTTATAGTTATTTATCTTATTGCGGCATATATCAGAAAGTATGACGTCAGAGTCTTTTACAATGCCAGAAACAGCATGATAGTTTTTTTGGCATCGGCTTTTATGATCGCAGCAATGAGCTTTGCTCTTCATCATATTAACCTGATGACAGGCGGACTTATCTATTATTCAGAGGTGCCGTTCCATCATAATTTCTTTTTTACTTTGACAGGTTCACTTGGATTATTCTCTTTCTTTAGATATTACAGGGTAAAAGAGAATAAGATTGCGGATATTATCAGATTTATCGCGCCATTTACATTTGGCGTTTATCTTTTGCATATGCATGTTGAGATGAAAGACAGATGGGTTGAGTGGATAGAGCATCTTATTGGTGAAGTTCCAACTTACAGCGTTCCTCTCTATGCCCTTCACATGGCAGCTTCAATCGTGATCATATTTGCGGCAGGTATTTTTGTTGACTGGGTTCGCAAGATGATATTTGAATACGTTGGCAGAGTCTTGCATGATACTTGGCTCTTTAACAAAATAAGACAGTTGGATCAGGACTTATGTTAAAAAATATCAGAAGCTATTTTTATAATTTAAAAAAGTATCAATTACCGCTGGAAAGATATTTCTTTCCGGTGGTTCTGCTATTATACCCTTTAATTGGTGTCAATCAGGGACTTGATATATCTGACACCATGTATTCCCTTACCAATTATGAATATATAGAGACTCTAAATCCTATGTGGCTATTTTCCACATATTTAAGTAATGTATTCGGTGCAGTGATAATGCACTTCCCCGGTGCAGATACAATGCTTGGATTTAGCATATATTGCAGCTTTGTTACCAGTGTGATTGCTTTGGTTTCATACTATTTTCTAAAGAGCTTTATGCCTGGATGGATGATCTTTATCGGCGAGTTTATCGCAGAGAGTATCTGTTTTAGCCCGAGAGTTATTCTTTATAACTATCTGACATATCTTTTCTTTACTTTGGGGACGGTTTTTCTTTTGCTTGGAATATTTGCCTGGAAAAGGCAAAACCTTTACCTATTTATTGCAGGTGTTTGCCTTGGACTTAATGTCATGGTCAGGTTCCCCAATATTGTTGAGACTTCACTTATTCTTGTTCTGTGGTTTTATGGATATATAACCAGGGACAAAGTGCAGGAGATACTTAAAAAGACCGGTGTTTGCATACTCGGATTTCTAGCAGGATTTGCAGTGCCTTTTATATTTACAGTTGTAAAATACGGCGCAGCTTCTTATGTTTCAGGTATCATGGGATTGTTTGGCATGACAGAAGGTGCATCTGACTACTCATCAGGTGGAATGATAGGCCTTATTCTTGAAGCTTATAAGACAACGCTTTCTAACATGGCAATAATGGTGCCTTGTGTTGCGGCTGGAATCATCATGTTTCTGCTTGTCCCTGAGAAATATGTAATGATAAAAAAGATTCTTTTTATTGGCGGTATTCTGATTCTGACAAAGTACTATTTTGCGACCGGGGTCTTCACTAGAAATTACTATTACTATGACTCAATGTTCCAGGCAGCCATGATGTTTATCATATCTGGCATTGTTTTGTCTGTTATAGGCAGCCTTGGGATCTTAAATGGAAGCAGACAGGAGCAGACCCTTGCCTTTACTGCACTTATGCTTATACTTGTAACCCCTATTGGCAGTAATAATTACACATTCCCAATTCTTAACAACTTATTCATTATCGGGCCAATAGTTCTTTGGCTCTTTAGGAGAATGATGCAAAGAGCAGGTGAAGCACATTATAACTTTGCCTGGGAAGCAATGTTTACCTTTGTTCTCATAGTTCTTTTTATACAGGGAGCTCTTTTCCATTTGGGATATTCCTTTATGGATGGCGCCGACGGAACAAAGCGCGAAAGCCTGGTAAGCATTGAAAAAGCTAAGAATATGGTTACTACGCAGTATAACGCTGATACTTTGGAGGAACTGTCTGTTGTCCTTAATGAAAATGACCTCCAAAATACCAAGGTTATTCTTTTTGGCGGAATTCCGGGAGTTTCCTATCTTTTTGACATGTATCCTGCAATCGATACAACATGGCCTGATCTCGATAGTTACAGCGTTGATAATTTTGACAAGCAGCTGATGGATTTATCAGTTTCAGCTGAACCTACACCTACGATAATCATAGGAAAAGACATGGCTGAGTATGCCAACATAGGAATGAAGTATGATATTTTATTGGACTATATTGTAAATCACGATTATAATAAAGTCTTCGAGGGCGATCGTTTTATTGTATTCGCCGAAAATAGATAATAGGAGTAGTGTTATGAATAAACTTTTGGCACAGATAGCTAAGTTTGGTGTTGTAGGTGTTATTGCCTTCATCATCGACTATGTTATTTACAGAATATTTAATGTAGTGTTTGAATCTACAGGTTTTAGCAATGTATTTCCACAGTATTACCTGCTCTCAGCACTTCTTGGTTTTACAGTATCAGTTATAGCCAACTATATCCTCAGTTTTAAGTTTGTATTCGAGAGAAAAGAGGATATGAGCAGGAAGAAAGAGTTTGTTATTTTCCTTGTTCTTAGTATCATCGGTCTTGGGATCAACGAGATATGTCTTTTCATTGGATTCGATGTGATCTACCTGAACTGGCCATGGCTTCAGAGCTTTATGAGTGCAGGTTTTGCTAAGGACGTTTTCTTTAAGTTTGGTGCAACAGGCGTAGTTATGGTATATAATTTCATATCAAGAAAGATATTCCTTGAGAAGAAGTAATTTGCTTTCGAAGAAAGGCTAGAATCATGAGAATCAATTTTAATGTTCCGCCATTTACAGGAAAAGAGTTTGACTATATTAAAGAGTGTGTAGAAGCTCAGAAAATTTGCGGAGATGGTAAGTATACAGCTCTTGATAATGAATGGATAGAAAAGAAGACCGGAGTATCTAAGGCGCTTCTTACTACATCCTGTACACATGCAACAGAAATGGCTGCTATTCTTGCAGGAATAAAAGAGGGCGATGAAGTTATCATGCCTTCATTTACTTTTGTTTCAACTGCTAATGCATTTGCTCTTAGAGGAGCCAAGATAGTATTTGTGGACATCAGACCTGATACCATGAATATTGATGAGACCAAGATCGAAGCAGCCATCACAGAAAAAACAAGAGCGATCGTACCTGTTCATTATGCAGGTGTAGGCTGTGAAATGGATACTATCATGGACATAGCAAAGCGCCATAACCTCCTTGTTATTGAGGATGCAGCCCAGGGCGTAATGTCTACATACAAGGGTAAGGCACTTGGAGCTATCGGTGACTTTGGTAACTACAGTTTCCATGAAACTAAAAACTATAGCATGGGTGAAGGTGGAGCACTCCTCTTAAAAGATGAAACCTATGTTGATGATGCGATCATTATCAGAGAAAAAGGTACTAATCGTACACTTTACAAACTTGGTAAGGTTGATAAATACAGCTGGATCGAGCTTGGATCTTCATATCTTCCAAGTGATATGAACGCAGCATATCTCTATGCTCAGCTTCAGCTTGCAGATGAGATAAATAATAACAGATTAAGATCATGGAACAGGTATTATGATGCTTTCAGAGATATGGCTGAAAAGGGACTTATCGAGCTTCCTTATGTGCCTTCTGAGTGTGTTCACAATGCTCACATGTTCTATATCAAGTGTAAGGACTTTGAAGAGAGACAGGGCCTTATCGATTACCTTAAATCCAATGATATTCTACCTGCTTCTCACTATATTCCGCTCCACTCTTCCAAGGCAGGACTCCGCTTCAGTGAGTTCAGGGGAGAGGATAAATACACTACCAAAGAGAGCGAGAGACTCCTTCGTCTTCCTATGTATTACAATCTTAAGGATGAAGACCTTGACGAAGTTGTTATGAGGGTAAAGGAGTACTATAGATTTACTTAAATTTGGAGTCAGACTATGGGGAATACATCAAAAAGCTTAAATATAAAAGGGAGTGCAGCAGCTGCTTTCCTTGTTATGCTCTTTAATGCTATTGGTGGCGACTACTTTTTTGACTTAAACGATGATGTCCTTATGAAGGATATACTCTCCGGCGCTTATACAGGTGTGCCGGAGGGACACAATATACAGATGCTGTATCCGATAAGCGCCTTTATTTCTGTACTTTACAGAGTATCAGGCGCTCTTGACTGGTACGGCATCTTTTTATGTTTGCTCCAGGCTCTTTGCGTATTTATCATTACTTACAAAGTGCTTGAATTTGCAGAAGATTATAAGCTTTGGCTATTGTCTCTTGTTTCAATCATATTTATGATGCTGGGGGTAGTAGGGGCACACTTCTTGTTTGTTCAGTATACTTTCACTTGCGGCTTTTTATCGGCAACAGCTGTTATCTTAATTTTCTCTCACAGGGAAAAAGACAAAAATCTGTATTTGGCAGCTGTACTCATAGCAGTAGCATATTTACTTCGCTCGGAGATGCTTCTTTTGACACTTCCTGTTGTAATGGTGGGAATGCTGATAAAATGGGCACTTACAAGAAAAGAGTTCTTAAATTACTTGAAACTCCTTGTTTCTATCATACTTATAATTGTCGTAAGTCAGGGCATCCACAAAATAGCCTATTCATCTGCTGACTGGAAGGATTTTACAGATCTTTTCAACGCCAGGACTGAGCTCTATGATTTTCAGTATATTCCTGATTACGCTGAGAATAAGGAGTTCTATGATAGCATTGGTCTTTCCGAGAGCGAGCAGCAGTTACTTGTAAACTACAATTTTGGACTTGATGATGAGATAAATGCAGATACTCTTTGGGCTGTTGCTGAGTATGCAGATAAGCTTAAGACTGATGAGATCCCGCTCCCTGCGCAGCTTCGTCAGGCAGCAGGCAAGTATTTATACAGACTAAGGCAGATTTCTTTTCAAAAGAGCTTTGAATATCCAATGACAGATTTTCCGTGGAATATTGCAGCGTTCATTTTGTACCTTGGAGTCCTGTTAATGTATCTTTTCCCTAAAAATACGAGGGAAAATAAAACCGCGCTTTTGGCAGTTGCTTTGATGGCTCTTTTATTTGCGTGCAGGACAACACTTTGGCTTTATATAATCGTACGAGGAAGAGACCCTATAAGGATCACACACCCGCTTTATCTTATGGAGATTGTAGTTCTTTTGGAAATGCTGTATTTAAGGGCGCCAAAGAGCCTTAAGATAGCCATGGTAACACTAACTGTGCTTGCGCTTGTTTCCTTTGCGTCAATTCCTAATCAGATATTTGTTTTAAAATCTGAGATGGCTTCCAGAGAAAAAATGCGTCAGCATTATGATGCGCTCTATGACTATTTTGCAGACAACAAGGATAACTTTTATTTTATAGATGTTTACACAAGTGTTTCCTGTGGCGAAGATATGGTGGAAGGAGAGACATTCTTTTCAGAAAAAATGTTTAAGAATGTGGATAACTCCTATGCCAATCATGATCTTATGGGAGGCTGGGCTTCAAAGAGCCCACTTACAGCCAAAAAATTCAGAGCCTTTGGCTTTGATTCCATGCAGGATGCGATACTTCTTGATAATGTATACATAGTTCAGAATAAGTCTGAGGATATAAAATGGCTATCTGACTATTACATTGAGAAAGGCTATGATATTCAGATCATAAATGTGGACACAGTTGCTGACGCTTTTGGAGTCTACAAGGTCAGACTGGCTGAATAATGTATCAAAAATGTTTTTATTGGAGAAAAGAGATGTTGATTGCCGGGGAAAAGGTGACTCTGCGCCTTATGACAAGAGAAGATACTGACCTTATCGTTAAGTGGCGAAACAACCCCAGAGTCAGGGACAATTTTGTTTACCGTGAGACATTTACTAATGAGATCCACGAGAACTGGATAAAGACAAAGGTTGAGACAGGAGAAGTTGTTCAGCTTATAATATGTGAGAAGAACAATAATGCCCGTCCTGTTGGAAGTGTCTACTTTAGGGATATTGATAATGAGGCACACAGCGCGGAGTATGGTATATTTATTGGAGAGGATGATGCCATTGGAAAGGGCTATGGCAATGAGACTGCTGTCCTGGCGACCAGATATGCAAGGCAGGAGCTGGGACTTACAAAGCTTATCCTCAGAGTATTTACCTACAATGAGGCAGCGATTAAGAGCTACGAGCATGCGGGCTTTGTTAAGGTAAAAGATCTCCCACTGGTTGAATGCAGTGATGGGGAGAAAAGTGATATGATACTTATGGAGCAAAAAATATGAAAAAGAAAACAGTAAGTTTTGTGATTCCGTGTTACAGATCAGAGCTGACTCTGGAATCCGTTATAAATGAAATAGATGAGACTATGGCAGGGATGGATTATGACTATGAGATCATCCTTGTTAATGATGGTTCTCCTGACAATACCTGGGGCAAGATCCAGGAAATAGCAGCTAAAAGAGCTGATGGGAAGGTCCTGGGCATTAATTTTGCCAAGAATTTCGGGCAACATGCAGCCCTTATGGCGGGCCTTAATAATACCAAGGGCGACTATGTTATCTGTCTCGACGACGACGGGCAGACTCCTGCTAATGAGGTCGGAAAGCTTCTTGCGGCTCTTGAGGGAGATGCAGATGCAGTTTATGCAAGATATGGCCACAAGCAGCACAATCTTTTCAGAAATTTTGGAACTGCCATGAACGAATGGATGGCAAGCGTGATGCTTGGTAAGCCAAGAGATCTTTTTGTATCAAGCTACTTTGGTGTGAGAAGATTTGTGGTTGAAGAGATGGTAAAATACGAAAGCTCTTACCCTTATGTAATTGGTCTTGTACTAAGAAGCACCAAGAATATAGTAAACGTAGATGTTAATCACAGAAAAAGAGAAGTTGGAACAAGTGGATATACTTTTGCAAAGCTTCTTGGATTGTGGATAAACGGCTTTACTGCATTCAGCATAAAGCCTCTTAGAATAGCAACTCTTTCAGGCAGCATATTTGCATGCCTGGGATTTATGTACGGAATATACACGATAATAAAGAAATTTGTAAATCCTAACGTGCCGGTGGGATTTTCAGCTATGATGAGCGCAATCATATTCATAGGCGGAATGGTTATGCTCATGCTTGGAATGGTTGGAGAGTATTTGGGAAGAGTATATATATCTCAGAATAAAAATCCACAGTATGTCATAAGAGAAACAACTTCCCAAAAAGAGGAATAAACAGATCAGTTTTGGGGGCGTTTAAGTGTATTTGGACAAAAGAATGGGGAACAAAAACATAAATAAGATTAATTACAGAGCCTGGCTTATGTCAGGCTTATTTGGCATATTGACAGGATTTTTTCTTGTGATAGGTTATCAGCTTGAAACTCTTGATAAGGTGGATATTTCTGACAAGAATGCGATGCTTACCATGGTCTGTCTTATGATGGTTATTGCAATAGACACCAGATATGTATGGCGAAACTACGAACAGGCCCACAGCGGTCAAAAACTCTTTGGCCTCTTTCCTCTTAAGAGTGCATCACCACTTGATACTTCAGATAAAAAGATATTTCTTTCAAAGGAACATTTATTCACATGGGGAATCTTAGCAGCCCTCGGATCGGTGGTTTTACTGGCTGAATTTCCCGGATTTTTTGTCTATGATGCTCAGGAAGAATTAAATGAAGTTCTTACCAGGACTTTTACTACACACCATCCGCTCCTTCACGTTCTGCTACTTGGTGGTACAATTGCACTTTTTCACAAAATCACCGGTTCCTGGAACCTTGGCATATGTGCATATATCTTTTTGCAGATGCTTGTTATTACCTGCATCTTGGCTTATGTCATCGCCTATATGCAAAAAAGAGGCATCGGGAAAAGAAGCATCATTTTGTGGACTATCTATTATGGCGCTTTTCCAACGATTGTGATGTATACCCTCTGTTCAAGCAAGGACGGACTCTTTTCGGCCATGCTCCTTCTTTTGACAGCCTTTTTAGTGCAGCTTTTGGACAATACAGAGGCGTTTTTGAAAAATAGAAATAAATGCGCCGCCTTTATAGCGGCGGCTGTTCTGATGCCATGTTTTAGGCATAATGGTTTCTATGCTTATCTGGTATTTGTGCCGTTTTTGTTGTTTTGTTTTAGAAAAAAGCTTTCAAAGGCCATTATTATCATAACAGTAACGCCTGTTATCCTGTATCTTGTAGTAAATACGGTGCTTTCAGTCACACTTACAACAAGCACACCACATCATCAGGAAATGCTTACAGTTCCGATCATGCAGATGGCAAGGGTTTATACCTATGACAAGGAGAGTCTTTCAAAAGAAGATATTGAGATACTTGAATCCTTCGTTCCTGAAGAGAACCTGTGTAAATACACACCAAGAGTCTCTGACCTTGTAAAGGTAGGCTTTAACAATGAGCTTTACGAGCAAAACAATGCAGCGTTCTGGAAACTGTACTTCAAACTTTTTAAGACACATCCTATGACCTATGTGAATGCCTGGTTTCTGACTTCCTACGGATATTGGTATCCACCGGCCAACATAAATGTCTATAAAGGTACCACAGTTTTTACATTTACCTATGATGAAAGCTCCTACTTTGGCTACGAAGTAGAACTTCCCGGAGAACGACACAGCCTAATTCCGATGATCGACAAGTTCTACAGGTACATATCAATCGGTTCCTTCCATACAGACCACAAAGTCCCCGCACTGCTGTTTTCACCGGGACTGTTGATAATTATTTATTTGTACGTAATCGCTTACAGACTTTATAAAAAAGATTACAAGAATATACTGCCTTTCCTGCCTATACTGATGGTTTGGCTTACTGTGATCCTTGGCCCCACATATCTGGTGCGTTATGTGGTAATACTGTGGTTTGCTTTGCCTTTGCTGCTTGACACAGGAAGTACGCAGATTTGATAAGCCAGGGCCTATATGTTATTATTAAATGATGGTGTTTTGTGCCATTTTTTGAGAAAAGGCTTGATTATATATGAGAAAAGTTATAGATAAAAAAACAGCATGCAGAGTGGTAGTACTCTTATTGGCTCTTTTAGCCGTGCTTAGCATATTCCCGTTTAGAATTTGGACAAAAGTCGACAGCTTCTCTGCAGGAGGAGAGATTGTTGATCAGTCCGGGATGATCAACATTGAATCCAGACTGTCCCAGAAATTTGTTACCCAGTATGAACGACTGAGCTCAATTGATGTTTATGTGACTTCAATGAATAAAGGCAGATATTTGGGTGTGACTTTAATGGACAAGTACTACGGGGAACTGTTTTATGCCTATGTAGATACTTCCAAATATCAGCTTCCTGGTTATGTGACAATTCCTATCGAGTATGATGTTGAAGTAGGAGAAGAGTATTACTTATCTCTCACAGGATGCAGGTCAAACTTTAATCTGGCCTTTGAGACAGTGCCTGATACATCTGCATATGTAGGCAGCTTGTATTTTAATGGACAGGAGATTCCTGCCCGTCATTTAGCTGCTACCTACAATTACAGACTTCCGATTTCAAAGTCACTTTCAGTAGAACTTATAGCAGGAATCGCAGGTTTGGCGATTATACTGTATGTTTTGACAGGTTTATATTTCAGAAAAAAACCTGAAAAGAATTCGCTTGTTACAGTAAGACAGGCACTAAAGACAGTGGCCAATCCGCTTATTGTGCTGGTATTTGGCGCACTTATGATAATGGTATTTCCTTTAAGACTCTTTGATATGAGAGCTGTGGATATCATTTTTTATGAGATAGGTCTTCTGATCAGCGCGGGAATTGCTTTTTATGCTGTTAATCACAAAAGCATTAAGCAAAGTGTTGGTGTATCATTCTGGGATGAAATAGATCCTAAGAGCAAAGTGGTCTATATACTTATGATGTTTTCAATGGCAATGGCCATCTGGTATGCCTGCGATTATATGAATGATCTCTATGATATTTACCACACTTTATCAGAGAGAAGGATGCTCATATGGCTCCTTGTTATGATCATTCTTACACTCAGCTTCAAAGAGCTCATTAATATATGTAATATTGTATGGCTCGTCGGATCAGTTATATATGGAGTTCATTACTATCAGGTCAACGCACTTGCGGATACTGAAAAAGAATATGATCTTCACAATATGATCCTTAAATATGGAATTATTATTGTGATCCTTGGAGGCATACTTGTACTTAACTTACTAAGGCTCATAGCAGGATATATTAAAAAGAAAATTTCCGGTGGAGACAAAAATGGGGCCAAAGGTTTCAGACTTTCTCCATATGGAATTCTTGTGTTGGTATTTCTTGCTTCAATCGTCATTATGCGAAATACCAGATGGTGGGGAGTAGCACTGGCAGTAACTTTTACCTGCCTGTACATAAGATTGTCAGTCTGGAAAAACAGGAAAGACTTTATAAAAATCGTATCTGGCGGACTTATGATGAACTTTGCGATTTCACTTGTATTTAGCCTGTTGCATCGCTATTTTGCGGGTTTTGTAAGTGGTCGCTTTGGATTCCTTTTCCACACAGTCACAGTAACTGCTGAATATTTCACTTTCCTGGGAGCTGTGGCAGCAGTTCTTTTGACAGCGAAAATAGTAGCACTTCCTGATGGAATAGGTATTAAGCAGGTGATAAAATCTGCCTGGAAAGAAATAGTGCTCTTTGGATGGATAGCGTCTTATGCTGTATTTACAGTATCAAGAACAGCTTATCTTGCTATGGGAGTGTGTATTTTACTGGTGCTTGTAGTAACAGCAATCAGATATAAGGGTGAGTTTTTCAGGATGCTTCTGGTCATGATAGTGTCAGTTATTGTATGCTTCCCTGCTGCTTTTACGCTTCAGAGAATTGTACCTGCTATGGTTGCAAGACCTGTGGTATATGCAATTGACGACACTGATCAGTTTATTAGAGGCGGAGCGGCCTGGAACAGTCCGAACTTCATGTGCGTTGAGAGATTTGCCAATCTTTTTGCGGGTAAGATTCTTGGAATTTCGGTTGGCGACTATAGTTATCCTATAGACATTAACAACTTTGATCCTGAAACCGGTGATCCATATTTTGATTTTTATGGCAACGAATATGAGGGCAGTGATGAGCAGCAGCAAAAGTATGGCTTTGTAACTGACTATGACAGAGACGGGCTTTTGGCCAGTGCTGCTATGACCAGGGCTGAACTTGCAATACTGATGCTCACAGAGGAAGTCAATGAGTATGTTGATTCCTCTAACATAATTGATGTACTTTCAAACGGCCGTATCACTATATTCAAGTCCTATCTAAAAGAGCTGAATCTTAAGGGACATGACGAAATGGGAGCTGAGCTTCCAAATGGAGAAATAGCTGTACATGCTCACAACACCTATATACAGGTTGCTTATGACCATGGCATTATTGTAGGCATACTGTTTATTTTGTTTGTGATCTGCGGTATTATTACCGGAGTTTCATATTACAAAAAAGAGAAGAAAGAACCTTTGGCCCTTATGCCATTTGCAGTTTTACTCGGATTTGCAGTTGCAGGTATTAGTGAATGGGTATTTATGTTCAGCAATCCTATGACACTTGCTCTGATGCTTTCAATTGCGCCACTACTATTTGAAAAAAAGGCAAAATAAAATGAGTAAAGAAAAAGAACCATTTAACTATCAAAAACTTTATAGACGAACAGGTCTGATAATATACGATATCATAAGCATTATAGCGGCCAGTTATATTGCAATTCTTATCAGATATGAGTTTAGGATCGGAACGATTCCAGATCATTTCCTTGATCCTGTAACAACGTTCCTTCCACTTAATATCCTGATAACTCTGGTAATGTTCTATTTCTTTAAGCTGTATGATAGCTTGTGGGCTTATGCAGGAGAAAGAGAAATGCAGAACCTGGTCATGGCCTGTGTCCTTTCAGGTGTGATCAATGCTATAGGACTTCAGTTCTTTAAGTCAACGAATCAGCCGGTTCCACAGAGTTATTACTTTTTGTACACGTTCCTGCTTATAACACTTATCTTCTCAAGCAGGTTCTCATACAGATTTTTGAGGAGCCAGAAGCACAGGGCAGAGAACAAGCACAACTCCAAGTCAGTTATGATAATTGGTGCAGGAGAGGCTGCCAACATCATTATCAAAGAGATCATTACAAGTAACTATTCCACAATGTCCATCAAGTGCATCATCGATGATGACACTGCGAAGTGGGGTAAATATATTCAGGGAATCAGAGTAGTTGGCGGAAGAGACAGGATCGTTGAATGCGCAGATCTCTATGACATCGACGAGATCATCGTTGCAATGCCTTCAATCTCAAGACAGGAACTCAGGAAAATCCTTGATATCTGTAAGAACACTGACTGTAAGCTTCGTTCACTTCCTGGAATGTACCAGCTTGTTAATGGCGAAGTAAATGTATCAAGACTTCGTGACGTAGAGGTAGAGGACCTTCTTGGTAGAGATCCTATCGCAGTTGACCTTGATTCTATCGCGGGCTATGTTAGTGGCAAGACTGTCATGGTCACAGGTGGTGGCGGATCCATCGGATCTGAGCTTTGTAGACAGATAGCACAGCATTCACCCAAGAGACTTATTATTGTTGATATTTATGAGAATAATGCCTACGACATTCAGCAGGAGCTTAAGACCAAGTGCCCGGATCTGGATCTTGTAGTTCTCATTGCATCAGTTAGAAATACATTAAGGATTAATACTATATTTGAGCAGTACAAGCCGGATATTGTATATCATGCAGCTGCTCACAAGCATGTTCCGCTTATGGAGGACAGCCCTGGAGAAGCTATTAAGAACAATGTATTTGGTACCTGGAAAACAGCCATGGCAGCAGCCATGAACGGCACCAAAAAGTTCGTTCTCATTTCGACAGACAAGGCTGTTAACCCGACAAATGTCATGGGAGCCAGCAAAAGAATCTGTGAGATGATAGTTCAGACCTTTAACAAGCACTATGACACAGAGTTTGTTGCAGTAAGATTTGGTAATGTACTTGGTTCAAACGGTTCAGTTATCCCGCTGTTCAAAAAACAGATTTTGGCAGGAGGCCCTGTTACAGTAACAGACCCTAACATTATCAGATACTTTATGACAATATCTGAAGCTGTTTCACTTGTCCTTCAGGCAGGAGCTTTCGCAAAGGGCGGTGAGATATTTGTTCTTGATATGGGAGAACCTGTGAGGATCCTTGATCTTGCAGAGAATCTGATCAAACTTTCCGGTTATAAGGTTGGAGAAGATATCAAGATTGAATTTACAGGACTTCGTCCGGGAGAAAAACTCTACGAAGAGATGCTTATGGACGAGGAAGGGCTTCAGGATACAGCTAATAAGATGATCCACATTGGAAAGCCAATCGAACTTGATGAAATGAAGTTCTTTTCAGAGCTTGAAAGGCTCCACAAAGCCGCAAGAGCAGAGTCTCCGGATATTAAGCTGCTTGTTCGTGAGATTGTTACAACATATCATCCGACAGATAATGAAGATGACAAGACCGCAGAGCACATGGAAGCTTTGAAGAAAGCAGCAGAAAAGATCAATGAAGAGTAAAGCATTTGCTGAGGTTAGATATCATGGAAATAAAAAGATTTGAGAAAAAAATATATCTTTCATCTCCTACAATGCATGGAGATGAGCTTAAGTACATGCAGGAAGCTTATGAAACCAACTGGATGTCAACTGTTGGAGCCAATATCAATGAGACTGAGAGACTTGTATCAGAAAAGATCGGCTGCAAGGACGCTGTAGCTCTTTCCTGCGGAACAGCAGCTCTTCATCTTGCAATTAAGCTTGCAGGAGAAAGACTTTATGGACAGCCAAAGGTTGGACATGGAAGCCTCGAGGGCAGAAAAGTATTTTGTTCAGATATGACATTTGACGCAACAGTAAATCCTGTTGCTTACGAAGGTGGCGAGGCAGTATATATCGATACTGAAAGAGATACCTGGAACATGGATCCGGTGGCTCTTAAGAAAGCTTTTGAGATTTATCCTGAAGTAAAACTTGTAGTAATTGCGCACCTTTATGGCACTCCGGGCAAAGTAGATGAGATCAGAAAGATCTGCGATGCTCATGGTGCTCTTATAGTTGAGGATGCCGCAGAGTCTTTTGGTGCAACATATAAGGGACAGCAGACAGGACTTTTTGGCGATTACAGTGTTATCTCTTTTAACGGGAACAAGATAATCACAGGATCAGCAGGCGGAATGTTCCTGACAAATAATGTAGATGATGCCCACAAGGTTCGTAAGTGGTCAACTCAGTCTAGAGAAGACGCAGCGTGGTATCAGCATGAGGAGCTTGGATTTAACTACCGCATGAGCAATGTAATTGCAGGCGTAGTAAGAGGCCAGATGCCATACCTTGAAGAGCACATCGCGCAAAAGAAAGCCATCTACGAGAGATACAAAGAGGGTTTCAAGGATCTTCCTGTTACAATGAATCCATTTGACGCCGAGAACAGTGAGCCTAATTTCTGGCTCTCATGTATTCTTATCAATGAAGATGCAATGTGCAAGCAGGTTCGAGGAGAAAAAGATGTTCTCTATGTTTCAGAACCTGGAAAGAGCTGCCCTACAGAAATTCTTGAAGCAATCGCAGCTATTAATGCTGAAGGCCGCCCTATCTGGAAGCCAATGCATATGCAGCCTATCTACCGCATGAATGGCTTTGTGACTGCAACAGGAAACGGGCGAGCAAGAAGTAATGCCTACATCAAGGAGACAGGCTTTGAGGATGTTGGAAGCGACATCTTTGACAGAGGACTTTGCCTTCCAAGCGACAACAAGATGACCCCTGAGCAGCAGGATGTGATCATCGAAGTTGTTAAGAGATGTTTTGAGTAGAGCACTTGCCGAGGTATTTTATGTACAAAAATTGTATAAAAAGATTACTTGATATCCTGCTTTCTCTTCTGATACTGGTGCTTTTTTGCTGGTTATACCTTATTTTGGCAGTACTTGTAAGGGTTAACCTTGGAAGCCCGGTACTTTTTAAACAGGCCCGCCCTGGCAAGGATGAAAAGATTTTCAATATGTATAAGTTCAGGACCATGACAGACAAAAAAGATTCAGAGGGTAACCTTCTTCCTGATGAGCAGAGAATCACCAAGTTTGGAACCTTCCTTAGGAAAACAAGCCTGGATGAGCTTCCTGAGTTCTTTAATATCTTAAAGGGAGATATGAGTTTTATAGGCCCAAGACCACTGCTGGTTAAGTATCTGCCTTACTATAACGAGAGAGAAAGACTCAGACACAGTGTAAGACCGGGACTTACAGGTTATGCACAGGCTCATGGCAGAAACGCGATATCTTGGGAAAAGAAATTTGAATACGATATCTACTATGTGGAGCATCTTTCATTTGCCACAGATATCAAGGTTATCATTGATACAGTGAAAACAGTTCTGTCTCATGACGGAGTAGTTCTTAATGCGCTTCCTGATTTTGATGATTACAGAAAGCAGCAGATAAAAGAGTGAGTCAAAACATGGATATGACACCGACCTATAAACTTAATAGTGCTGAGTTTCCTTCTCTGTATGTCAAAAGAGAAGACATGATCCCTTATTCTTTTGGTGGAAATAAGGCGAGGAAGGCCATTGACTTTTTTCAGGATATAGATAAGGGCGACTATGACTATGTAGTAACTTATGGAAGCAGTCATTCGAACCACTGCAGAGTTGTGGCAAATATGGCCGCAGAGCGAGGTAAGAAGTGTGTTATCATCGGACCTTCCGAGGTCAGTGATGTGACTTACAACAGCCGAATGATGGAGCTGTTTGGTGCAGAGATAATAACAGTTCCGGTTGATAAGGTCAGCGGGACAATTGATGACAAACTCGATGAATTAAAGGCTGCAGGCCATAAGCCATATTTTATTATGGGCGGAGGCCACGGCAATATCGGCACCTACGCTTATGTAAAATGTTATCAGGAAATAAAAGAGTTTGAGCGTGCAAATGGTATTTCTTTTGACTATATCTTCTTTGCTTCGGGCACAGGCACCACACATGCAGGCCTTGTATGCGGACAGCTCAAAAATGAGGACGACAAAAAGATCATAGGCATTAGTATAGCCAGAAAAAATCCTCGTGGAAGAGACGTTGTAATTGACAGTATTAGGGAATTTCTTAAAGAAGAACCAGGTACATACCTTGGAAAAGAAATTACTGAACAGGATATTCAGGATAAGACCATTTTCCTGGATGATTATACAGGTGACGGATACGGCGAAGGAAATGCTGAGATCCAGAATGTGATTCAAAAATCACTTGTTATGTATGGAATGCCGCTTGATAGCACATATACAGGCAAAGCATTCCTTGGAATGGAAAAATACATCAGGCATTATGATATAGCAGATAAAAATATCCTGTTTATACATACAGGCGGAACACCGTTGTTTTTTGATGATCTTGATAAAATACGGAGGTAGAGCATGAGTACCAATATTCTTGTTTTAAGTGCAGGCACCAGAAATAAGGTAGTACAGGCTTTCAAAAAGGAGCTTGCTAACAATGGTAAGGTCTTTGCAACAGACTGTTCAAACCTTGGCCCTGCTATATATGAAGCAGATGAAGCAATCCTTGTTCCAAGAATCAAGGATCCCTTCTATATTGATGAGATTCTTGGAATCTGCAAAAGAAATAACATAGATGGGGTGTTTAGTCTTATAGATCCTGAGCTTTCTCTTATAGCAGAAAACGCAGACAGATTTACTGAAGCAGGCATTACACCTATTGTATCTTCATATGAGCTTTGCGAGACGAGCCTTGATAAATATCGCATGTACGAGATGCTTGTTAAGCTGGGGATCCCTACAGCAAAATGTTATCTTTCAATAGAGGATTTTGAGACAGCGAAGGCAGCTGGCGAAGTAGACTTCCCTGTTTTTGTAAAGCCCAGAAACGGTAGCGCTTCAATAAATATCAATGCTGTAGAATCCAAAGAGATGCTTGTAGCTCTTTTCCACGACTTTGATGATCTTATTATTCAGGAGTACATGAGGGGCCAGGAGTACGGTGCTGATGTATACATTGACCTTATTTCCGGCAAGTGCACAGATATTTTCCTCAAGGAAAAGATCAAGATGAGAGCCGGCGAGACAGATAAATCCGTTTCAGTTAAAGATGAGAGACTCTTTAAGCAGATAGTTTCTTTTGTTGAGACTGTTGGCTACAGAGGAATGATTGACATCGACCTTTTCTATGACAATGCAACAGATGTCTGGTATCTGTCAGAAGTAAATCCTCGTTTTGGCGGTGGATACCCACATGCCTATGCATGCGGAGTCAACTTCCCAAGATGCATCATCAACAACTTAAAGGGTAAAGAAAATCCCGTTAACATCGGTGATTACCAGGAAGGCGTGTACATGATGAAGTACAACGAGCTCTGCATCCTTCCTGAGGACAAATTAGCAAAATAAATCATAAAGGTGACATTATGCCAAAGGCGTTAATACTAGCAAACTCATCAAGTGGGCTCTATGATTTCAGAAATGAACTTCTTCTGGGACTTATGGATGAAGGATATGAAATAGTTATCAGCCTGCCTGATGATCTTAAGGTAAAAGAGCTGACTGCAGAAGGCTGCAGAGTAGTTCATACTGACATCAACAGACGCGGAGTCAATCCTGTACAGGACTTGGCTCTTTTTGGCGCTTATAGAAAGCTTTTAAAAAGTGAGCGCCCGGATGTGGTTTTGACCTATACAATAAAGCCCAATATTTACGGCGGATTTGCCTGCAGACTTGCAAGAATCCCATATTTTTCGACTATAACAGGTCTTGGAAGCACATTTGAGCGCGGAGGAATTTTGCTCAAAATGATAATCGCCATGTACAAGACTTCCTTAAAGGGGTGCAAATGCCTCTTTTTCCAGAATCAGAACAACAGGCAGATATTTGAAGACTGTGGCATACATGCCAAAAAGCATGTGACTGTAAATGGCTCAGGCGTTAATCTTGATAAACATAAATTTGAAGAATACCCCGGCCACAGCGATGACGTTACAAGATTTCTTTATATTGGAAGGATCATGAAGGAAAAGGGCTCGGAAGAGTATTTGTATGCAGCGAAAAAAATCCATGAGAAATATGGAGATAAAGTTTCTTTTTCTGCCATCGGTTACTTTGAGGACGAATTTGAAGACCAGGTAAAAGAAGCTGAGAAAAAAGGAATCCTTAAGATGATACCATATCAAAAGGATATTCATCCTTATATTAAAGAAGCGGACGCAGTAGTTCACCCTTCTTACCATGAGGGCATGTCAAATGTTCTGATGGAAGCAGCAGCCACAGGAAGACCGGTTATTGCTTCAGATATAAATGGATGCAAGGAAATCGTTGATAAAGACAGATCAGGAATTTTGGTTGAACCCAGAAACAGAGAGGCTCTTTTTGATGCAATCGATAGATTTATGCAGCTTGATGCCGATTCCAGGAAAGAAATGGGGCGCTTAGGCCGCAGCTGGGTTGAAAATAATTTTGACAGGAAAAAGATAATAAAAGCGTACATAGATGAGATTACTGCTTAATGAGGGGCGTTTTGCCATATTTGACAGCCGTAGTATAATACCTATGTATGTTATTGATATTAAATTTAAATTGAAATATTTTTTAGTGTGGAGGATACACCATGAGCTTATATGAGAAGCTCCTTTCTGGAGAGGAAAAGTTATCACTTGTAGGACTTGGATATGTAGGAATGCCTATAGCAGTGGCCTACGCCAAAAAAATCAAGGTTGTAGGATACGATTTCAACGCTGCTAAGGTTGATCTTTATAAAAAGGGAATTGACCCAACAAGAGAAGTTGGAGACGCAGCTATTAAAGAGACTTCTGTAGAATTTACAGCAGATCCTGAGAAACTTAAGGAATGTAAATTCCACGTTGTTGCAGTTCCAACACCTGTTAACGACGATCATACACCTGATCTTTCACCTGTAGAGGGAGCTAGCCGTACACTTGGTAAGTACCTCACAAAGGGTTCTATCGTAGTTTATGAGTCAACTGTATATCCGGGAGTAACAGAGGATATCTGTGTTCCTATTCTTGAAAAAGAGTCTGGACTTAAGTGCGGAGTAGACTTTAAGGTTGGCTATTCACCTGAGCGTATCAACCCTGGTGACAAGGTTCACAGACTTGATACTATTACAAAGATTGTTTCAGGTATGGATGAAGAGACTCTTGAGGAGATTGCAAACGTATACAGCCTCGTTGCACTTGCAGGCGTATATAAGGCTCAGTCAATCAAGGTTGCTGAGGCTGCAAAGGTTATCGAGAACTCACAGCGTGATATCAACATCGCTTTCATGAACGAGCTTTCAATGATCTTCCACAAGATGGATATCGATACAAAGAGCGTACTTGAAGCAGCAGGCACAAAGTGGAACTTCCTTAACTTCAGACCGGGTCTTGTAGGTGGTCACTGTATAGGTGTTGACCCTTACTACCTAACATACAAGGCTGAGGAACTTGGTTACCACTCACAGATCATCCTTTCAGGAAGACGTATCAACGATGATATGGGTAAGTATATCGCAGAGTCAGCTGTGAAGAGACTTATCGCTAACGATATCGCTGTTAAGAATGCAAAGGTTGCAATCCTTGGCTTCACATTCAAGGAGAACTGCCCTGATACAAGAAATACAAAGGTAATCGACATATACAACGAGCTTTTAGAGTATGGCATCACACCTGTAGTTGTTGACCCAGAAGCTGATTCAGATGAAGCTAAGAGACTTTACGGCATTGAATTCGATACTCTTGATGCGGTAAAAGACATGGATGCTGTTATCGTAGCTGTAGCTCACAAGGAGTTTGAGAACTACAAACCAGCAGACATTGTTAAGTTCTTTAATCCTGCCCATGCCACAAAGGTATTTATGGACCTCAAGGGCATTTATGACATGAACGACTACAAGGCACCTGAGTTTGATTATTGGAGGCTGTAAGCACTTAGCGAGGTTGTTTCGAGCTTAGTGCGCGCGTGTTCCGGCGAGCGAACGCGAGAGCGGAACTTCCTTATTTTTACAGGACGGTTTTGAAATACTAGATTTATTTAGATATATAAGGAGTTGTACATGAGTTATAAAGAGTTGAAATTCCCGGAGAATTCAGTGTTCCTCGTTACTGGTGGAGCTGGTTTCATCGGATCAAATATTTGTGAAGCACTTTTAAATATGGGTTATACAGTTAGATGTATGGATAACCTTTCAACTGGACATATTGAGAATATCCAGCCTTTTATGGGAAATCCTAAGTTTACGTTCATCGAGAAGGATATAAGAGACCTTGATGCATGTATGGAAGCTACAAAGGGCGTTGATTATGTTCTCAATGAGGCTGCCTGGGGATCAGTTCCCAGAAGTATTGAGATGCCTCTTTTGTATGAGGAGATCAATATCAGAGGAACACTTAACATGATGGAAGCTTCAAGACAGAACGGAGTTAAGAAGTTCGTCTATGCTTCA
This sequence comes from Butyrivibrio sp. AE2015, assembly GCF_000420825.1. Lineage (GTDB taxonomy): Bacteria > Bacillota > Clostridia > Lachnospirales > Lachnospiraceae > Butyrivibrio. The sequence goes on from NZ_ATVR01000003.1 coordinate 60,793, forward strand.
AGCTCATCAGTTTACGGTGATTCTACAACACTTCCTAAGAAGGAAGGGCAGGAAGGAAACGTTCTTTCTCCTTATGCTCTTACAAAGAAGACAGATGAAGAGTACGGTAAGCTTTACAAAAAGCTTTATGGCCTTGATACATATGGCCTCCGCTATTTCAACGTATTTGGAAGAAGACAGGATCCTAACGGCGCTTATGCAGCTGTTATTCCTAAGTTCCTTCGTCAGCTCATGAATGGTGAGACACCAACTATCAACGGCGACGGCAAACAGTCCCGTGATTTCACATATGTAGATAACGTTATTGAAGGAAATTTACGTGCTTGTCTTGCTTCTTCAGAGGCAGCAGGCGAAGCTTACAATATCGGTGCAGGCGGAAGAGAGTTCCTTATTGATGTTTATCATCATCTTACAGAAGCACTTGGCATGGATGTAGAGCCAATATTTGGACCTCCACGCGCAGGCGATATCAGAGATTCCAATGCTGATATTTCAAAGGCAAGAAAGAACCTTGGATACGATCCTTCCTATGATTTCCAGGCAGGAATCAAGCTCGCTATCGACTGGTATAAAGAAAACCTATAAGATATAGGGATTCAAAGTCATGAGAATTTCATGCTTGCATGATAATTCACATGACCTTGAAGACCGAACGAAGATGAGGAAAAAAGATATGCGAAGAATGAGCATATCGATTTCCGAATATTCGTAGCATGACGAGAGCGAAGCGAAGTCATGCGTATATCTTACACACGAGGATAACCATGAAGATAACAATCCGAATTGACGATATTGCTCCGGAAATTGATTGGAGAAACTTTAATAGATTCAAGGCTATCCTGGATCAACATGGGATCAAGCCACTTATTGGAGTCATTCCAGATAATAAGGACAGTAAGTTAAAGATATCAGATGCTCCCAAAGGTTTTTGGGAATACATAAAAAAGCTTCAGGATGAAGGCTGGATTGTTTCCATGCACGGATGCAATCATTTATATACCACTGTTAATGGCGGATTATTTCCTCTTAACAAAAAGTCTGAGTTTGCCGGTTATGACTATGAAACTCAGCTTGATAAAATACAAAATGGTAAAGAAATATTGGAAAGCCATGGAATAAAGACAGACATTTTCATGGCTCCTTCACATTCCTATGATCGCGTTACTTTAAAAGCACTGAAGGCCAGTGGCTTTACTACTATAACAGATGGCTTTGGGGATAGACCATATAAAAGGTGTGGACTTATTTTTTATCCAATATCTCTTCAGAAATCAAAAAGTGTTGCGTCAACTAAAGATGGCATTACAACTTTTGTCTATCACCCCAATACTATGGATGAAAAAGATTTCGAAAGATTTGAAAAGCTTTTTGATAAGGCCCAGGTTGTTTCCTATTCCGAATATTCAAAGTATAATGTAAGAAGTCGGAGTTTTATTGGAAATATATATGAATATGCACTGGCAAAAGGCAAATATTTAGCCGTTCGTATCAAAAGTTCTATGATGTAAAGTGCAGGTGCATTTGAACTTATAGTATCAGGGAGAAATGATATGGAAGAAGGATATGGACAGATAAGGGTGCTTCATGTTCTTGGGGGACTTGGAGTAGGCGGCGCAGAATGCCGTATTATTGATTTGTATCGAAACATGGATAGAGACAAGATTCAGTTTGATTTTCTTGTACACTATTCTCCAGAAAAAACAGGTAAAAAGAGTCCGACTTCAGATGAACTCATGGCAGTTCGCGAGCCGGACTATTTTGATTCTAGTGTAAAAAAGCTGGGAGGCAGAATTTTCTGTCTTCCTAAATTTGTTGGAACAAACCTTGTAGAGTATAAAAAGGCTATAAAGCAGTTTTTTAAAGAACATCCCAATGAATGGAAAGTTGTGCAGGGACATATGACAAGCACTGCAGCAATCTACCTTCCAATAGCTAAAAAGGCCGGAGTTCCTATTTGTATAGCTCATGCAAGAAGTGCCGGAGTTGACCAGGGTGTAAAAGGTCTTGCCACAAGAGTACTAAGGAAACCTCTCCATAAAGAAGGGATAGCGGACTATAGCTTTGCATGCTCCAGAGAAGCGGGTGTTTCTGTATTCGGACAGGATATGGTTGATGCCGGCAATGTTCGTGTAATACCAAATGCCATTGATATTAAGCGTTTTGCGTATAATGAACAGGTAAGAGAAAATATAAGAGATGAACTGAACGTTTCCAATGCCCTTGTAATAGGCCATGTAGGAAGCTTTAGATATGCCAAGAACCACGAGTTCTTGTTGGAGGTTTTTGCGCAGCTCTGCAGATTCCTCGACAATGATGAAAATAACCAGTACAGCATGCTCCATGGTATGAGAATAAGACTCCTTATGCTTGGAAAAGGCCCTCTTATGGATGAAATGAAGAATAGGGCTGAGAAGCTCCACATCTATGACAGATGCATATTTGCAGGGAACAAGAGCAATGCCAGTGAGTACTATCAGGCAATGGACTATTTCTGTTTCCCATCCAGATATGAGGGACTTCCCGGAAGTGTTATTGAGGCCCAGGCAGCAGGTCTTCAGTGCCTTGTGTCTGACGCAGTAACACCTGAAGTTAACGTTACTGAACTTGTTTCCATGATGAGCATAAATTCAGAAGCCAAAGACTGGGCAAGGAAAATCCTCGATGACTTGCTTCTTAGAGAGAATTATCAGAGCGACCCTCTTATGGAGGAAATCAAACTCAACCAGACTCTTACAGCAATAGCTGGAGAGCGCAGAGAGAGCGTATTTGAGTCCGATGATATGCCTGATCTTGATGCTCTTGATAAGGGCACTGGCTTTGAAAAGCTCAATGCTCCATCTGAGAAAAAGACAAAGCGCAATAATATAAATGAGTTTTCAATCGGAGACAGAGACAAATCTTCAGATTATATTTTGAGTAAGCTTCGTCATGCGGGATTCGATGTGAAGAATCAGGCCAAGATGATGACTTACTTTTACGAGAGAGGACATTTTTAATGCAGGATAAAACCAAAAAGAACCTCTTACTTATGGTTCCAATGCTCCATCAGGGCGGATTTGAGAGAGTGTGCGTCACAACTGCCAGACTTATGCAGGACTTTTATAACGTTCACATTCTTATATTCAGTTCAAAAGACATTAACTTTGACATTACAGGTCTTGATGTGATCGACATTGATGTTCCCGCCAAAAAAGGCAAGATCAATAAAGTTATAAACGTGTTTAAGCGCGTTCAAAAAGTTAAGAAAATAAAGAAAGACCTTAATATAGATATTTCCTACAGCTTTGGCAGTTCCTCCAACTATGTAAATGTTCTTTCAAGAGGAAAAGAAAAAGTGCTCACAGGTCTTCGCTGCCAGACGGATCTTGAAAGTCCAAGGCAGGTTCAGCTCTTTTGCAGCAGATCCGATCAGGTCCTGTCTTGCTCAAAAGAGATTGTAAGACAGCTGAAAAGAGATTTTAATTACGACAGAAGCACCTATATATACAATCCTCTCGATACTGAGGACATTCAGAAAAAAGGAAGCGAAACTATTGAAGATTTTCCTTTTGACAGTGATACCAAAGTAATAGCCTGCATGGGAAGAAATGACTACATCAAAGGAATCTGGCATCTTGTAAAGGCATTTTCGCTTGTTGAGAAAAAACATCCCGAGGCACGCCTTATGGTTCTTGGTGCCGGAAATTGGGATCCCTACAAAGAGATGGCTGAAAAGCTGGGCATTTCTGGTAAGATATTTCTTCCCGGAAACAGAAAGAATCCGTTTGCATACGTTGCGAAGTCGGATGTCTATGTTTGCAGTTCAAATCATGAAGGCTTTCCTAATGCAGTCCTGGAGGCAATGGCCCTCAAAAAGCCACTTATTTCCGCTGATTGTAAGACAGGCCCCCGAGAGATATTACTTGACGATGCCCAGTACAACGACCTCATCACACAGATTCCAAGCGGTGACAGCATAAAAGAGCCTATAAACGGCAAATATGGTATACTAGTACCTGATATGGGTGAAAATGTGGATATGGATATCACTCATGTAACAGAAGAAGAGAAAATGCTTGCAGAAAAGATTTGCATGCTTCTTGATGATAAGAACCTTAGAGATGAATATTCTGAGCGAGCTTTCGAGCGAGCTTTGAATTATACACCTGAGAAATACCGTGACAGCATACATGATATATTTAGGTTGTACGAGTAATGTACCATTCCGCCCACACCTATAGTACTCCTCCAGCAATTTGCTGAGGCTGGTACATTTTTGGAAGGAACGTAGATTCAACTTGGGAGATATATGGTGGTGGAGTGTGAGTGCGAGTATGTCCTTTTGCGAGCCTTGAAAAACGCCGGTACTTAGGTGGCGTTTTTTGACACCTTAGTACCGCTGCGTTTTTCACGGAGCGAAAGCGTCCGCAAAAACATACTCACACGAACACGATAACCCCATATATTCCAAAGTTGTGCTAAAACCCACGAAAGGAGCCACAAACAAATGCACTACAAAGTTGTGGTTTTTGGCGTAAAAGATACGTCGGAAAATATTATAGATTTTATACAGAAAGAGCTTTGCCCTGTTGACCTTGTCATCACCATCGCACCTAAGGTTACAGAGAAAAACCAGGTTTCCGGTTTTAAGGGCCTTAGTTTTTTAACTGATAAATACGGAATCCCTGTTTTTGAAGCAGACAGCTACTTCTTAAACGATGACAAGACAAATAAATTCATTTCTGAAAATACCTTCGATCTCGGAATCGTTATGGGTTGGCAGAGACTTATCCCCAAGGAAGTCCTTGATGTATTCAAAGCCGGAATCTACGGATTCCACGGCAACTGTGGATATCTTCCTTTTGGAAGAGGCAGAAGTCCTCTCAACTGGTCAATGATACTTGGAGATACAAGATTTAACTTAAATCTCTTTAGATATGATGAGCATGCAGATTCACCTAATGTTTTTGCTACAGAGATGTTCCAGATAAATGAACACGATGACATCAGAACAGCTCAGTACAAGAACATGATATGCTCCAAGAACCTTATAAGAAAACTTGTTAAGACCTACATGGAAAAAGGAACCATTGAGATCCGCACAGATTCCAAGGACTTTGATTCATGGTACAATAAGCGTACAGCGGCAGATGGAAAGATTGATTTCCATGAGAGGACCAGAAACATCTACAACCTTATCCGCGGCGTGGCAGCTCCTTTCCCGGGTGCATTCTGCTATGCGGATACAGAGGATGACGACCACAAAGTTACGGTGTGGGAGGCACATCCTTTTGATGAGATGATTGATTTCTCGGCCTTTGCTCCCGGAGAGATTGTTGATATGTTTGATGGAAAGCCAATCGTAAGGACTGTTGACGGTTCCATTAGAATAGATAGATTTGATAGTAAAGTGGAGTTATCCACAGGAATGGTACTTAAGTAATATGAAGACAATTGCATTTCATTTAAACTGCCTCGTTCAGGGAGGCGCAGAGAGAGTAGTTTCCAACCTTGCCAATCAGTTTGCCAAGGAGGGCTACAAGGTTTACGTTGCGACAGAATGGGTAGACGAAAATGAATTTGCTCTCGATGAGAGAGTTACCCGTGTTCACGTTGGACTTCGTGAGGGCGATGAAAAGAAAAACCGTATAACAAAGTTCTTTTTACGAATTAAATACTTAAAAGAGTTCGTTAAAAAATATCATCCGGATGTGCTTATTGCCTTTGCCCAGAGAGCCAATTACAGAGCCCTCATGGCAGCAGGAAACAGCGATGTTCCGGTAGTTATATCCATAAGAACAGACCCGGTTGGACACTACGATGCATTTTCTGATAAAGTGCAGATAAAATGGCTCTTCCCCAAGGCAGCGGGATGCGTATTCCAGACTACAGGCCAGAAGGAGTTCTTTAAACCATACCTACAGGACAATTCAAGGATCATCTTAAATCCTGTTAATCCTAAGTACTTTGGCCTGACAGCACCTGCAGAGAGAGAAAAGGCTGTTGTTCATCACGCAAGACTTGTGGACTTCAAAAATCAGCCAATGCTTTGCAGAGCCTTTATCAAGGTTCATGAAAAGCACCCGGATTATGTACTTAAGATCTATGGTCCGGATTCTTTTGACGGAACAAAAGAGATACTGGATAAGATAATTGCTGATAATCATGCGGAAGATTACATCCTTCTTATGGGAGGCAGCGATGAACTGGAAAAAGAGATTCCAAAGGGTGCAGTCTACGCCTTCTCCTCAGACTGGGAAGGCATGCCAAACTCTCTTTTGGAAGCTATGGCAATGGGAATGCCTATTGTTGCTACGGACTGCCCATGCGGCGGACCAAGGACTGTTATGACAGATGGCAAGAACGGACTACTTGTTCCCATAAAAGATGAGGACAAGATGGCAGAGGGCATCTGCAAGCTCATCGAGGACAGAGAGCTTGCTGAGCGCCTTGGAAAAGAAGCTGCAAAGATAGAGGAAATAGCAAACGCTGATGCAGTATTTGTTCAGTGGAGAGATTATCTTGACGAAGTGATCGCCAGATCAAAGAGATAATGATAAGGAGCAAAAATGTTTTCATTTGAAGATTACAGAGAAATACTTAGAGCAATAAAAGAGACAGGTCTTTACGCTACATACGAGGAAGCTCTTGAAAGAGACTCATGGATCATCATGAGACACGACGTTGAGTATTCAGTAGAAAGAGCGTATGCCTTGTCAAAGGTTGAGGAGAGCATGGATTTCAGGTCTACATTCTTTTTCCAGTGGACCAACAATTCCTACAACATCCTTTCAAGGAAAAACAGGGATATCCTCACAGATATGCATGAAAGAGGACAGACAATAGGTCTTCATTTTGCCTTAAACGGAATGACAGATATGAAGCTCATAAGAGAGCGTATCAGACAGGAGATCGATATGCTCAGCAACATGCTTGGATTCGAGATCAATTCTTTCTCAATCCACAGACCATCACCTGATGTACTTGCAGAGAACATCAAAATCCCAGGCATTATCAATGCTTATCAGGACAACTTCTTTTCTTTTGACCCTAAGGCTACACCTGAGTCAAAGCTTGAAGTAAAGTACATGTCAGATGCAAACCACATCTGGAGATATGGCTACCCTGATGCGGAGACAATTGGCAAACACCAGAAGATTCAGATCCTGACACATCCATTTGCATGGACCAAAAAAGGATATGATAACCTTGAAAATTACAGGGCACTCATCAATGAGAAATATGTAGAACTTCTTGATTCGATCGACAATGAGTGCAAGGACTTCGGGCCACTTAGGGATAACTTCGAGAAATTGCCACTTTGATGCTTTTAGTTAGTAGTAAATATTACACATTACATTAAGGAAACAACATAGAGAATGTGCGGAATTTGCGGATATATTTCCAAAAACAGAATAAGTGAAGATAATCTCAGAATCATGAACGATACCATGATCCATAGAGGTCCTGATGACAACGGAGTTGCTATTTACGAGGATAAGGACGGCTATTCAGTGGGGCTTGCCCAGAGAAGACTTTCAATTCTTGATCTGTCGCCACTTGGACATCAGCCCATGCATTCGGTCAATGGCAGAATAACAATTGTTTTTAATGGCGAGATCTACAATTTCCTTGAGCTCAAAGAGGAGTTGTCAGACTATCCATATAAGTCACACTGCGACACAGAGGTTATCATTGCAGCTTACCTTAAATGGGGCATAGATATGGTTGACCACATTCATGGTATGTTTGCAATCGCCATTTATGACAGAGAAACTTCTGATGTTTACCTTATAAGAGACAGGATTGGTAAAAAACCTCTCTTTTACTGGATAGATGGTGAGAATCTTGTGTTTGGCTCAGAGCTTAAGCCTATTATGAAATGCCCGGGATTTAAGCCTGAAGTAAGAAAAGATGTTATTTCAAGGTTTCTTTATCAGCAGTATATTCTGGCCCCTGACACTATTTTTGAGAATGTCTATAAGCTTGAAGCCGGTGGAGTCCTGAAGTTCCACAAGGGTCAAGTGACAAAGTGGAAATACTGGGACATCAAAAAGGTTTATGCTGAAAAGTCTAAGGATCAGATAGAGAGCTACGAAGAAGCTAAAGCGGGTCTTAAAGAGAGACTTAAAAAGGCAGTTGCTGACAGAATGATCGCGGATGTTCCTCTTGGAACTTTCCTTTCTGGTGGATATGATTCATCCCTTGTAACAGCCATGGCCCAGGAATTTTCTGATAAGCCTGTCAAGACTTTCTGTATCGGCTTTGATGTGCCAAGTTACAATGAAGCTGAATATGCAAAAGAGGTTGCCAAGCACCTTGGTTGTGATCACACAGAGCTCTATATTTCTGAAAAAGAGATGTTTGACCTTGTAAGCAGCATTCCTCAGTACTATGATGAGCCTTTTGCAGACAATTCACAGATCCCTTCAATGCTGGTAAGTAAGCTTGCCAAAAAAGACGTTACAGTTGCTCTTTCAGGCGATGGCGGCGATGAGTTTTTCTGTGGGTACAATATATATGACAACGTAAGACAGGCACAGAAGCTTGAAATTCCTGGAGCAATAGTTAATGCCATTGGACAGATTCCTTTGGGAAATGGAAAGCTTATAGACAAGATGCCTTTCAGGGTAAGAGTTGTTGCTGCAAACAGGAATCCTGAGACAAAGACACAACTTGTTTCAGGAAGCTATGTGAAGGCTGCTCACGCTTTTATAAGCGGAGTAGAGAGTTTTGACAGGGATGTAAGAGGTCAGCAACCGGTTCTTTTCCCATTTGAGTCATCATATGGGGTAAAAGATTTCCAGATAAGGCGAATGCTCCTTGATATGGATACCTATCTTCCCGATGATATTCTGGTTAAGATGGACAGAGCATCCATGAAGTATTCACTTGAGAACAGATGCCCTATCATGGACACTGAGGTAATGGAGTATTCCTTCAGAATTCCTCAGAAGTTCAAATATATGGACGGCGACAAGAAGCATATCCTTAAGGATATAGCTTATGACTATATACCAAAAGAGCTGCTTAATCGTCCTAAGACAGGCTTTGGCGTGCCTATGGATCAGTGGCTCAGAGGTCCGTTAAAAGACCAGCTCATGGACTTTAGCTCCACTTCATTTTTGGAGAAACAGGGAATTTTCGACAGTGCGTATGTTTCCAAATTTATCAATAACTACATTGTAAACGGAGACGCAGGTCCTGCTACAGGAGCCAACTTTAGTAAGATTTCCTGGTCATTCTTTATTTTCCAGCAGTGGTATAACTACTACGTTGGGTAATCACATTTTAGAAAGAGGTTAATTATGACAAGAGAAGAAGTTTTTGAGAAAATGAACGAAGTTTTCAGAGACGTTTTTGAAGATGACGATATCACAGTAACAGATGAGACAACAGCAGACGACATTGATGATTGGGATTCACTTGAGCACATCAATCTTATGAATGCTATTGAGCAGGAATTCGACATCAAGTTTACAATGGGTGAGATCGTTGGAATGAAGAACGTTGGCGCAATGGCTGACCTTATCCTTGCAAAGCTTGGCTGATGATTATTTGAGGTAAAAATGAAAGTACACCACATAGGATATCTGGTAAAAAACATATCAAAGACTGAGAAAAAGTTTTTAGAACTCGGGTATGAAATTGAATCTCCTACAAAGTTTGATGAGATTCGAAACATTGACATTGAGTTTTTGGTAAACGGAGATTACAGGGTAGAGCTGATCGAGCCCAAAGGCGAAGAGTCTCCAATGTATCCACTCCTTAAACGTTACAAGAACACTCCTTATCATCTGTGTTATGAAGTGGAAAACATTGACAATGCCATATCTGATCTTCAGGATAAGCATTACACTGTGATCCAGGAACCCAATATCGCACCATGCATTGAGGGCAAAAAAGTAGCTTTTTTGAATAACATAAGCATGGGAATCATAGAGCTCGTTGAAATGTAAGCAAACAAACAGATGTTATGCTGTATTATCTGGCTAACGTAAAAATGCATGTATATTCATTTTGAGAGGAATATAATCCCTTGGAACAAGGAAACAAGAGTAAAAAGCATATAGCGATGTATATAGGCTCCCTTCAGAAAGGCGGAGCAGAGAGGGTCATGACGAACCTTGCAGATTTCTTTTTCGAGCAGGGCTACAGAGTGACCTTTGTTACTACATACCTTGCTGACAATGAATATGAGGTCAGGCACGCGGCATGGAAAAGAGTTCCTGCAGGAGCTCCCGGAGCTGAGCTTGTGGCAGACCTTGATGAGAATCCTGCCTGGGTTGACCCAAATGGCGGAGAAAAAGATGGTATAGCCCGCGTTTTCTCAGCTCTTTTAAAGTCTGAACAAAAGGGCAGAGCTTATAATCTTCGCATGAGACATAAAAAGCTCCAGGACATCTGGAAGAATCTTCATCCGGATCTGATCCTCAGCTTTATCGGAAAAAACAATATTATGGCACTTTCAACTGCTGGCGGCGAGAAAATCCCGGTAGTAGTTTCTGTGCGCTCAGACCCTGACAGGGAATATGCATCTCTTTCAATGAAATCTTCGATGCTCGCTCTCTTTGGAAGGGCAGCAGGTGTTGTAGTTCAGTCACAGGGAGCAAAAGAGAAGTTCCCGGGCTATATACAAAAGAAATGCACTATACTTCCAAATGCCATCAATCCTTCATTTATCAGAAAACGCTACATTGGCGAGAGGGAAAAGAAAATTGTAATGGTGGCAAGGCTTGATGCCAATAAGAATCAATCAATGGTTCTGGAGGCCTTTAAAGAGATCCTTGAAAAAGGCCATAAGGACTACAGCCTTGTATTCTACGGCGATGGCCCCGACAGGATAAAGCTTCAGAATATGGCAGTTAAGCTTGGAATCGACAAAAACGTTGAGTTTAAGGGAAGTGTGCAGCATGTTGCTGAGCACATTGAAAAGGCATCTATGTTTATCCTTGCATCCAAGCAGGAGGGAATGCCAAACTCCCTTATTGAGGCCATGTCTTTGGGACTTCCTTGTATTTCTACGGATTGTCCTTGTGGTGGGCCGAGAGACCTTATAACTGACGGAGAAAATGGAATCCTTATCCCGGTAGATGACAGGGAAGCTCTTGTAAGCGCCATGGAGAAGCTTATCACGGATAAGGACTTTGCAGAGAAGATAGGAACTGAAGCTGTGAAGATCCAGGAAAAATGCAGTCCTGAAGTTACAAATCAGAAGTGGAAAGAATACTTTGATTCACTCATGTGACAAATGTTTGAATATATAGGAGCAAAAGGTGAAAGAATTAGAATACCCCTTTGATAGCAGCTACATAATGAAAAAGTCAAAGAGCCTAAAGAAGGCTCTTTTATCTGATGGAAGTGACAGGATCCACAAGAAAATAGCAGTCCTTGGGGGGTCTACTACCCATGACATTATAAGGATCTTGGAGCTCTTTTTACTAAATTATGGAATTGAGCCCGAATTCTATGAGTCTGAGTATGGTCAGTACTGGCAGGATGCAATGTTCCCGGGTGAACTTAATGACTTTAAGCCGGATATCATCTATATCCACACTTCAAACCGCAATATCACTGACTTTCCTACAATGGATGACAGCGCGGAGGCGGTAGAAGAAAAGCTCCAAAAGACCTATCAGCACTTTGAGACCATGTGGAAGAAGCTCTCTGACACCTATCACTGTCCTATTATTCAGAACAATTTCGAGGCGCCATTTTATAGGCTCCTTGGAAACAGGGACTTTTTTGATGTTCACGGTCGACTTTCCTTTATAAACAGACTTAACGAGAAGTTTGCTGAGTATGCAAGGAAGGCTTCAGACTCAGCTGAGAGCTTTTTTATCAATGATATAAACTACCTTTCAAGCTGCTATGGACTTGATCAGTGGTCAGATCCGCTTGCCTGGCACATGTACAAATATGCCCTTTGCATTCCGGCTATTCCTACCCTTAGTTTCAACGTTGCCAATATTATCAAGTCAATTTATGGCAAGAACAAAAAGGGACTTGTGCTTGACCTGGACAACACCCTCTGGGGCGGAGTTGTAGGTGACGACGGCGTTGACGGCATCGAGATCGGCCAGGAGACCAATCTTGGTCAGGTATATGCTGAGTTCCAGAATTATGTGAAAATGCAGAAGGACATCGGAGTTCTTTTGACTGTTGATTCCAAGAACGATGAGGAAAATGCTATCGCAGGTCTTAATCATCCTGACGGAAGCCTTAAGCCCGATGACTTTGTGGCTATAAAGGCCAACTGGGAGCCCAAGAGCGAGAATATGAAGGCCATAGCAAAAGAGCTGAATATCTTGCCTGAGTCCTTGGTATTTGTAGATGACAACCCTGCTGAAAGAGCTATTGTTGAGGGACAGATCAAAGGGGCAGCAGTTCCGGAGATCGACAGCCCTGAGCACTATATCAGGATTATTGACCATGCGGGCTTTTTCGAGGCCACATCTGTTTCTGATGATGACAGAAAGCGCAACGAGATGTATATGGCCAACAAAAAGAGAACTGAGCTTGAGGAGAGCTTTACTGACTACAGCGAGTACCTTAAGTCTCTGGAGATGGAGGCTGAGATCGCGCCTTTTGAGAAGATGTACATGCCTCGAATCGCGCAGCTCACCAATAAGAGCAACCAGTTCAACCTGACAACCAAGCGTTACACGCAGGATGACATCGAGAAAACTGCCGCAGATGACAGTAACATAACCCTTTACGGGAGACTTAAAGATAAATTTGGTGATAACGGAATCGTATCACTTGTTATTGGAAATATCCGCTCTGATGCTGAGCTTCATATTGATCTGTGGCTTATGAGCTGCAGAGTTCTAAAGCGAGATATGGAGTTTGCCATGATGGATGCTCTGGTTAAAAAAGCTGTGGAGCGCGGAGTTAAGACAATTTATGGCTATTATTATCCAACAGCCAAGAACAAGATGGTAAAAGAGTTCTACGATATCCAGGGTTTTGACCTTGTTTCTGAGGATGCTGACGGAAATAAGACCTACAAGCTGGATATAAGTAAGGACTATGAAAACAAGAATAAAGTGATCAGTGTTAAGTGACACTAGAGGCATACTATGTGCGGAATTGCAGGACTGATACAGTTTAAGGGCGATGCAGAAAAGAACATCCGAAGGATGAATGATCGGATGCTTCACAGGGGCCCTGATGACGGTGGAATTTACATAAGTGATGATGGAAAAGTCGCCTTGGGACACAGGCGACTTGCTATTGTTGACCTTTCCAAGAATGGCGCTCAACCCATGAAATCTCATAGTGAAAAGAGCGTCATTATTTATAATGGCGAGATTTACAATGCTGCTGAGGTAAAAAATCTTTTGCTTAAAGATGCTTCTTCAAAGGGTGTAGATATTGGTTCATTTCGCGGAACTTCTGACACAGAGGTTTTAGTAGAAGCTATTGAGTATTTTGGCATGAAAAGAGCTCTTTCTCTCTGCAAAGGAATGTTTGCAATTGCAGTCTATGATCTTGAGAAAGGCACTATTTCTTTTGCCAGGGACAGAGTGGGAGAGAAGCCTTTATATTACGGAAATGTAGCAGGAGCCTTCGCTTTTGCTTCTGATATCGGCTGCCTTCGCGTTGTTGATGGCTTTGCTAACGAGATAAACACTGATGTTTTGGATATGTATTTTGAGGAAGGATATATTCCGGCGCCTTACTCCATCTATAAGGGGATAAATAAACTGGAGCCTGGTACTATTCTTACTTTGAATGTGGAGACACTAAAGACTCAGAGTGAAGTTTACTGGTCAATGGCAGAAGCAGCTAAAAAGGGCCAGAGCAATATTTTTACAGGTAGCAGAAAAGAAGCGACAGATGAGCTCGAAAGACTCCTAAAAGAGTCCATCAGGGGACAGATGATCGCGGATGTTCCTCTTGGAGCATTTCTTTCTGCGGGAATCGACAGCAGCACTGTGGTTTCTCTTATGCAGTCCATAGCTCCCGGAAAAGTGCGCACGTTCACCATCGGCATGGAAGATGAGAAGTTCAACGAAGCGGTTATTGCAAAAGAAATCGCGGCGCATCTTGGAACAGATCACACAGAACTCTACATAAATGAAAATGATGCAAAGGCAGTTATTCCAAGGCTTTCTTCTATGTTTGGAGAGCCATTTGCTGATTCATCCCAGATCCCGACTTACCTTGTAAGCAAGATGACAAGGGAGCATGTAACGGTTTCTCTTTCAGGTGACGGTGGGGATGAGCTCTTTTGCGGATATAAGTCCTATAATTCAGTGGCAAGAGTCTGGGGAAAGGCAGCAAAAATACCTTATGCCTTAAGAAACCCTGTAAGCTCACTTCTTATGAATATTTATGGGCCGGATAATTCAGATGAGCTTAAGGATAAAGTAAAATTTGCAAAGGCTCAGTATTTTGGCGCAAAGTCTCCTTACGAAGTTCACAGAATGGAGCATGAGAGCGACCCAATAATTAAAAAGATTGCGCTTAAAAAGGGAGAAGCAAGGTATAAATGCCTTGATCTGCCGGCGGATTTCCTTGGAGAAGTCAACCACGAAGCCATGCTTATGGACATGTGCATGTACCATCCGGACGATATTCTGGTGAAGGTAGACAGGACAGCTATGGCGGTTTCTCTTGAAACAAGAGTGCCTATGCTTGATAAAGACGTAGTAGAATTTGCCTGGTCACTGCCAATTGAGTACCTTCGAAATGATGAGCAGGGCAAACTTGTTCTGCGTGATGTGTTGTATAGATACGTTCCTCGTGATATGATGGAGCGACCTAAAAAAGGATTTTCAATTCCGGTCTCTAAATGGCTATTGGAAAAAGACATAAGAGATTGGGCTGAAGCTCTTTTGGACAAGGACAAGATAAGGCAGCAGGGCCTTTTAAATCCTGATGTCGTTGAAAAGATCTGGAAAGATTTCACAGACCGTGGAGTTTACCGCATTCAGATCTGGTATATCCTTATGTTCCAGCAGTGGCTGGAGACTGAGTACCAGCGATAATAGAGAGATAATATGGGAATCACTTCGTTTTATTTTTTGTTGTTTTTTGTAATTACAGTAGCTGTATATTATACAGTGCCTCTGCTTTTTAAAGGTAAAGGTCAGTGGGTGGTGCTTCTTCTTGCAAGCATTGCCTACTATCTTTTGTCTGGCAATGGGGTGCTGATTTTGTATCCTCTTTTTGCATCATTTGCAACCTGGGGACTTTTGAAAATCCTTAAGAAGGCTGATACTGCTCCTAAAAGGCGCACAGTTCTCTGCCTTGAGCTTGCAGCCCTTCTTGGAATCCTGATATTTCTTAAGTATACCAAGCTGATCCATGGAGGAAGCATTGCAACTCCACTTGGTCTTTCTTTTTATACCTTCATTCTTCTTGGATATTTCATCGAAGTTTACAACGGACTTGCAGAGGGTGGTGAGAGTTTTTTAAAAACTGCCCTTATCGGAATGTATTTTCCTGTTATGATATCAGGCCCTATTTTCCAGATAAGAGAAACAGGAAAGCAGTTTTTTGAAAGACATAAGCTCAATTATAAAAACATAACCTTTGGCGCTCAGAGAATGCTTTGGGGCTTTTTTAAAGAGCTGGTTATTTCCGAGAGACTGGCTGTAGTTGTTAACACAATCTACAACAACGATACAGAGTATCCAGGCGCTTATATCATACTTGGGACAGTGGGCTTTGCGCTTCAGCTTTACACTAACTTTTCAGGCTGCATGGATATAGTTATCGGAGCTTCAGAGTGCTTTGGGATCATATTGCCTGAGAACTTTACTACTCCGTTTTTTGCTAAGAACATCAGTGAATACTGGAGAAGATGGCATATCACTCTTGGAGTGTGGATGAGAGAAAATGTCTTTTACCCACTCCTTAGAAGTAAGATGATCATGAACCTGGGCAAGACTTTAAAAAGTAAGCTTGGTAAAAAGAAGGGCAAGCAGTATACCACCTATGTTGCTATGTTTATCCTCTGGTTTTCTGTAGGTTTGTGGCATGGCGGTGAGATGAAATATGTTATTGGTTCCGGCCTTTTGCACTGGGCATACATAGTAATTGGTGAACTCACACTTCCATTTTTTACCTGGCTCTTTGGCGAAAAGATGAAGATCAATATGAAGGGCAGATTTGCTGACTGCGTGCGTGTTGTAAGAACATTTATCCTTGTTTGCATCGGTGACCTGTTCTTTAGAGCAGACAACGTTCCTCACGCACTTCGCATGTTAAAAGAGAGCGTATCTACTTTCAACCCACAGATATTTGTGGATGGAAGCCTTTTGAACCTTGGAATTGATATTGTTGACTGGGGAATCGTTGTGGTTTCACTTATCATTCTCACATGTGTTTCTGTTATGCAGTATCGCATGGAGAATGGAATTAATGATTACAGTAACGTAAGAGAATTCATTGCTGACAGGCCGGTAGTTCTTAGATGGTGCATCTACATCGCATTTTTATTCTTTGTGATATTGATCGCAGAGTATGGCCCTGGC
Source organism: Butyrivibrio sp. AE2015 (assembly GCF_000420825.1). Classification (GTDB taxonomy): domain Bacteria; phylum Bacillota; class Clostridia; order Lachnospirales; family Lachnospiraceae; genus Butyrivibrio. The sequence continues at coordinate 77,259 of NZ_ATVR01000003.1, forward strand.
TACAGCGCAGCGGAGTTTATATATAAGGATTTCTGATTTAAGAGCAAATTCGGTTTTATTCAGATAGAGAGAACATAGTTTAGTTATGACAAAGAAACAAGTAGCAAAAATAGTAGTTTTCATATTGATCGTATCCTGGCTCCTTTTGCATGTGACCTACTGCATCAGGACTAATGGTGATGTTAAAGACAGGTTTGTTGGTTTTTATTCAGAGAAGAATAACACCATAGATGCTGTAATGATTGGGTCAAGTCCGGTATATCCCTGTATCTCCAATCCAATGATCTACGGCGATATGGGAATAACCATGTATCCTCTGGCCTCCAATATGCAGAGACCTGTTGCCACAAAGTATCTGGTGGAAGAGGTGTTAAAGACTCAGACACCTGATCTTTTCATTTTTGAGATGCGCATGTGGACTGCAGAGGATGAGAACCTTCTTGGAAACATGGCCCACACAAGGGAAGTTACAGATAATCTCAAGTACTCCATAAACAGGATCAAAACCATAAATGCTATGGTTGAGGATCCATCAGAGAGACTTTCCTATTATTTTGATATCTTTAAGTATCATTCAAACTGGAAGACATTGGCTTTGTGGTCACAGCTTCGCACTTTCATGTATGAGTACCCGGATGATTATAAGGGATTTGTGCCCTATTCTTCAGTTGGACCTGTTGAAAGAACAAATAATGCTTCTATCACGGAAAGGCAACCAATTCCTGCGGAACAGGAAGATTATTTGACAGATCTTTTGACATATCTGAAAGAGAAGAATCTCAATGCTCTCTTCGTTATCACTCCCTATGATGTAAAGGAAGATGAGCAGAAAAAGATTAATTATATCAGCGACATAGTTACGGCAGCAGGCTACAACTTCCTTGATATGGACCAGTATGTAGATGAGATTGGCCTTGATCATGCTGTTGATTTCAAGGACTACGGAACCCACACCAATATCGTCGGAGCTTATAAAGTTACTAAGTTCTTTGAGGATTATCTTCAGAAGAACTATGTGAAAGATGGAGTATTGGCTGACCACAGAGGCGATTCCAGGTACAAGTCATGGGATGAAGCCTACAAGCTGTGGCTTGAAGCCTACGAGACCGGTTCTGCGGAAGTTACCTACAACGTTGAGAACAAGATTTACTATGACCTTGAAGAAGGCGAGTAATAGGGGGCGTTGTTTTATAGATACGACAACTATGGTATAATATGACGACAGGGTCAAAAGGCCATAATGCGTTCATGCTTGCATGATAAGCTTTATGACTCGTCAGACTTACAGTATGCACATGCAACCAACCTGGAGGAGCTATGATAATCATTCAGCTTAAGGGCGGACTGGGCAATCAGATGTTTCAGTACGCATTATATAAGTCTCTGAAAAAGCGCGGAAAAGAAGTTAAGATTGATGATAAGACAGGCTTTGTCAATGACAAGCTCAGAATCCCGGTATTATCCAGATGGGGCGTTGAGTATGACAGGGCAACTGATGAAGAGATCATAAATCTTACTGATTCTAAAATGGATCTTTTCAGTCGCATCAGAAGAAAACTCACCGGTAGAAAAACATTTAGAATAGATGAGGAATCCGGCAAATTTAATCCGGAGATCCTTGAAAAAGAGAACGCTTATCTCGTAGGTTACTGGCAGTGTGATAAGTACTTTGATGATAAGGATGTTGTCAGGGAAATAAGGGAAGCATTCGAGAAAAAACCACAGGAACTTATGACAGATGCTTCAAGCTGGTCAACACTGCAGCAGATTGAGTGCTGCGAGTCAGTAAGTCTCCATGTCCGCAGGACAGACTATGTGGATGAAGAGCATATTCATATCCACAATATCTGCACTGAGAAATATTATAAAAATGCTATTGATAGGGTGAGAAAGCAGTATCCATCAGCTGTGTTCTTTATTTTCACAGATGATAAGGAATGGTGCAGAGACCACTTCAAGGGACCTAATTTCATAGTGGTTGAGCTTGAAGAGGGCGATGGCACTGATATTGCAGAGATGACTCTTATGAGCAGATGTAAGCACCACATCATTGCAAACAGCTCATTTAGCTGGTGGGCAGCATGGCTCAATGATTCACCTGAAAAAATTGTTATTGCACCTCAGAAGTGGATCAATAACCGCGATATGGACGACATCTACACAGAGCGCATGACTAAGATTGCTCTGTGATGGTCATTATTTCTTTGAACATACAACAAATAGTTAGGAAATATCTTAATGAGTAATACGAAAAAGGTAAGCCTGCTTGCCAAGATAAATTACATATTTGATAAAAAACAAAAGGGACAGCTATTCATACTAGCTGTCCTTATACTGATTGGGGGTGTTGTTGAGACTTTAGGTGTCTCAATGATGATCCCGGTTATTTCAGTTATATTAAAACCTGAGTCTCTTCACAGACAGATAGAAAAACGTGAGATACTCCAGAATATCGTGAATGCACTGGGCCTTAATACTGACCTTAAGCTCGCCAGTGCACTTCTTATTTCACTTATTTTCCTGTTTATATTTAAAAATCTGTATCTGCTTTTCCTTGTTTACAAGCAGAACACATTCATTTCAAGAGCCAGAAATGACATGATAAGCAGGGTAATGAGAGAATTCTTAAATAGACCCTATGAAGATTACCTTGGTGCGGATATTCCGACAGTATTTAGAATAACTGACAGTGATATTCCAAAGACATTTACTCTGATGCTTTCTCTTTTGTCACTTTCAACAGAGATGGTAGTTTCAATCTGCCTTGGAATCGTGCTTTTGGCAGTAAACTGGCAGATGACAGTGCTTATCCTTGTGGTTTTGGTGATACTTACACTTATCATTACCAAGATTTTGAAACCAAGGCTTAACACAATCGGAAGGAAGAATCAGGAAACACAGTCAAGGATCGCCAAGTGGAGAATCCAGGCAATCTATGGACTTAAGGATGTAAAAGTATTAAACAGGCAGGATTTCTTTATCCGAAACTATTACGAGTCAGGCAGGATCGGGGCTGATATCGACAGAAATTATATTGTTCTGAACAATATCCCAAGGCTCCTTATTGAGACTGTTTTCATATCAGTAGTTCTTTTGTATGTGCTTATCTATCTTGTAAATGGCGGCGATGCGAAAGCACTTCTTCCGCAGATCACAGCCTTTGGTATGGCAGCCATCAGGATCATGCCATCAGCAAACAGAATTAACACATACCTTACTCAGATAGCTTACAACCAGTACAGTCTGGACTTTGTTTATAACAACCTCACAGAATCCATGAAAATGGAAAAAGAGATGCGTGCAGAGAGAGCCAAGGTTGCAGGACCTGCCCTTCATCTGGAAAAAGAGATTGAGCTTAAAGATATAACATTCCATTATCCTGATTCCGAAGACAATATCTTTACTGATGCTAACATGATGGTTCCAAGAGGAAAGTCAGTTGGTATCATTGGACCTTCAGGTGCCGGTAAATCTACAATTGTAGATATTCTGCTCGGACTTTTGCACGTTAAAAGCGGCGAGATCCTCTGCGATGGCAGCAATATCTTTAGTAACTACGAGTCATGGCTTGCGCAGATTGGTTATATTCCACAGTCTATCTACCTTGTGGATGAGTCCATCAGAGATAACATAGCATTTGGTATTGATGCTGATAAGATAAATGACGACAGAATCTGGGAAGTTTGCGAAGAGGCCCAGCTTGCTGACTTTATCAGGACTCTTCCCGAAGGCCTTGATACAAGGATTGGTGACAGAGGTGTCAGACTTTCCGGTGGTCAGAGGCAGCGTATCGGTATTGCAAGAGCTCTTTATCACAACCCTGAGATCCTTGTATTTGATGAAGCTACCAGTGCTCTTGACAATGAGACAGAAGCAGCAGTTATGGAAGCCATCAACAGTTTCCACGGCAAGAAGACAATGATCATCATTGCTCACAGACTTAACACCATTGCTAACTGCGATATTATCTACGAAGTTAAGGATGAGAAGATAAAAGAGACAACACTTGAAGGTAGGACCATCATTCAGTAATGTGATGTTTTGCCCTTGAATAATACATAAGATCTGGCAATCAGCCTGTAATCTTATGATTGGAGTTTATATGATAGGAACAGAGTTTATACCGGGGTATGGTCTCGGCAATCAGTTGTTTTTTTATATAGTCACTCGATGTATGGCGCTTGATAAAGGCGTGGAATATGGATTCATAAATCCCGGTCAGGTGGGAAACGTGGCCCAGTCCCATCAAGGCATGTATTTCATGGATATCGACATGGGAAAAGAAATCCCTATGGCCGACAAGGACAAATTCACGATTTTTACTGAGCAGGACGATCGCCTGTACATGGGCAATTCCAAGCATGACATGGCAAATGGCTGCTATATAAGTGGGCCGGATCCAAAGCTCTTTGAAATTGAAGACAATACTTTGATCTATGGTAATCTCCAGGATCAGAGCTACTTTGAAAAATACAGAGATCAGATCAGGGACTGGCTCAAGGTTAAACCTGAGTATGAATCCTATGAGTACACAGCGAATGACCTGTGCATCATAAACATCCGCGGCGGTGAGTATACCAATCACCCGGAGCTCTACCTTGACAGAAAGTACTTTTTAAATGCGATAAAAAATATGAAGAAGATCAATCCTGCCATGAGATTCATGGTGGTGACTGAGGATGAAGAGGCAGCAAGGAAGATTCTTCCGGAATATGAGTGCCATCATTTTGACATGGGAAAAGATTATGTGACAGTAAAGAATGCCAGATATCTTATTCTTTCCAATTCATCTTTTTCAATTATGCCTGTAATGTCAAGCACTGAGCTTAAATACGCAATTGCGCCCAAGTATTGGGCAAGGCACAATATATCAGATGGTTTCTGGTCTTCAGAACAGAATATCTACACCTTTTTGCACTATCAGGACAAAAAGGGAAGGATATTTGAGGCAGATGAGTGCAGAAGAGAGCTTGAAGAGTATAAAAAGAAATCAGCTCTTTATGCACGAAGGAATCAAAGGCCGGGTAAGCTAAGGCTCTTTTGCCAGGTGATCCGCAGGAAATGCCTCTATGGCTTGTTCTATGCAAAGAAGATTTTGAGAAGCCTTGAAAAGCGTGTAGGAATTATCAAGAGATTTCAGTATTGATAATAATTCTCAGCTATACGTTTGTATATCAAATATATTAGAGGAATAAAATGGAGAAAAAATTAAAGCTCCCGCAGGTTACGCTCTGTGCCATGACCAGTGTCAACGTTTATGAGACTGTGCAGGCCATGAAGTACAGCATGAGGGAGATTGAGTTTGGAGATGCGGTTCTTATTTCAGATAAAAGACCTTTTTATCTGCCAAAGAACATCAGATTCAGTTACACCTCCAAGCTCGACAGTATCGATAAATTTAATTACAAGATGGTCTATGAACTCAAGGATCACATAAATACAGACTTCTGTATGGTGGTCCACGCTGACGGATTTGTTATTCATCCTGAAAACTGGCGCGACGAGTTCCTTGAGTACGACTATATTGGCTCTCCCTGGCCGCTTCCTAAAAATGATTACGCCTACAGAGATTCAAAGGGCGAAATCTGTAGAGTGGGAAACAGCGTATCTATCAGGTCAAAGAGACTTTTGGAATATCCTACAGCCCATAATCTTAAGTGGGAAAAGGTTTACGATGGATTTTATAACGAGGATATTTTCCTTTGCTGTTACCATAAAAATGCCATGGAAGCCGAAGGCATGAAGTGGGCACCTATCGAAGTTGCAGTGCAGTTTGGAAGGGAGCATCCACTTCCTGAAAACAAGGGAATAGAGCCATTTGCATTCCATAAATGGTGGGGTGAGAATTCGGAGTATCCCAGATTCTACAGCCCAAAAAAGAGATTCAAAATGGCAGTAAGACCGCTTCTTTTCTGGAGAAGAAGTAAAAAGTGGAAAGAGGAGCATGGCATAGAATGATCTTTTCAGTTATAGTTCCGGTTCATAACGCAGAAAAGTACATAAAAGAATTGATGGATTGCATTATCCCTCAGCTTGGTAAGAGCGGAATGGATGCGGAGCTTATCCTGATAGAGAACGGATCAACGGATAATTCTCCTGCGATCTGTGATGAGTATGCAGCGGGTAATCCATTTGTTTTTTGCTATCACTATGGAAAGATCGGGGCATACGCTGCCCGCAAGGAAGGCATAAAAAAGTCCATGGGCCAATGGCTCATTTTTGTTGATGCGGACGATATTTTGGTGGATACCGCGATTGAGGATATATGTAGAGGGCTTACCGACGCTTCTATAGCTCACAGGCCCCTGGATATTATTTTGTATAACGCAGCTACAAGCAGTAATCCGTCCAAGAGAAAGTTCAACTTTCCTTTTGAAGAAAATAAGGTTTATCATGGAGCTTCCAAGGACTCTTTTTACAAGGTTATGTGTGAGGGTGACTCCCTTAACGCTATGTGGAACAAGTGTGTAAAGAGAGAGCTTGCGATTGAAGTCCTGCTTGATGACAGGGATATGTTTCTTAATTATGGCGAGGATCTTTTGCAGACCGCTGCTTTTTTGGATAAAGCCAGAGGAATCGTTTATCTTGATAAGATTCTCTACATCTACAGACCAAACGAAAAGGGACTTACAGGCGGTTATCACATTGAATATCTCCCCAATCAGGAGACAGCCTGGAATAAGTTTGACAGCTACGTAAAAAAATGGGGTGGCGAGCGTTTTGTTACTACAGTGGACAGAAGAAAGTCTTTGACTTGTAGCATTGCAATAGCCAAGCTCATTTATTCAGATCAGCCCATTTCTGTAAAGATGTCAGAGCTTTCAAATATATTTAACAGTGAATTTTACAAAAGATATAGCCAGATGCCGCTTCCTGACTGGGCTCCGGATGAGAGCAAGGATGTGCACAGACTTCAGATATCAAAAGGGGCGATGCAAAAGCTCTTTTTATCGGGAGTAAAATACAGTGCAAAGTCAGTGGCAAAGCGCGCGATAAAAAGGAAATGACCCATGGTTTACGATTTAATACCTTTTTTTAACGAAATAGATATATTAAAGCTCAGGCTCGGGATCCTTGACCCATATGTGGACAAGTTCATAATTGAGGAAGCTACTACGACTTTCTCCGGGGAGCCAAAAGAGCTGTGTTTTGAGAAAAATAAAGATCTGTTCAAGGAATACCTCGATAAGATAATCTACATTGTTGTGGATGAGGACAAAGACTTCAAGGTGACCCACGAGAGGGATTACTTCCAGAAAAATCACTTAAAACAGGGACTTGAGGAGATTGGAGCAACGGCGGATGATGTGATCATCTTTGGTGATGCCGATGAGATCCCAAATCCTCTTGTGTTAAAAGATATTGTGGATAACTTCGACAATACAAAAGTTTACCACCTGGCCCAGAGGAATTTTTATGTTTACATGAATAATGAGGAAAAGTCCGGAACACTTATGTCTATAACCGGCGAATTTCCTGATGTTCCACAGGCTGATAGAAAATGGCTTGGAACCAAGATAACTTCCATAAACAACATTCCAAGGGAAGGAATCGTAAGACTCAGAGACCTTGTTTCTGTGTGCGATAAGCGCTCAGTTCGTGTACCAAATGGTGGATGGCACTTTGGATATATGGGCGGACATGTGGAAAAAGACCCGACCAAGAGAATCGGCGTCAAGGTAAAAGCCGCAGCTCACCAGGAGTACAACGACAGGGAAGTTTTGAAAGAAACCATGGATCATCTCATCCTTGGACACGATATCTTTGGAAGAAATGCTCATTTTGAGAGATGCGAGATCGATGAGAGTTATCCACAGTACTTGAGGGAACACATCGCAGAGTACAGTCATCTTGTAATGCCAAAAGTAACAGCGTTTTCAAAATGCTATCACTACGTAGATATTACTGCAGGAAGATTCTGCAGGAAAGCCTATTACAAGGTGATGAGGATGCTGAAAAATAAATGATCATTGAATGGATTAATGCCAAAGAGAGTAATGATCATTGAATAGATATATGTTAATGAAGTAAATGTTGATTTCATGAATACATGGTTGGTAATCTAAAGTGAAATAGAGGAACTGATAATGCCTGAGAAAAAGAACAAAAGACTTTTCATAGGACTTGTGATTACAGCATTCTTAATGATTGCTGTCTATGAGTTTTTAACTCCAAACATGTCTGATGACATCATATATGGCGACACTGTGGCTAAGGCAGGAAACTTTTTTGATCTGTTTAGTCAGGAATATGAGCATTACATGAACCACAGTGGCAGAAGCGTTGCTCACTTTATTCTCAGAGTATTTCTTTTCATGAAGACAAAGAGCGTGTTCAACGTGGTTGCGGCAGCAGTTTTTACCGTTTTATCACTTCTTATGTATGAGAATATTGATCACAAGAGAAAATATGACATAAGGCTTTATGGTCTTGTGCTTTTATTTTTGTGGTTTTTAGACCCAGCTATGAGCAACACTGTCTTTTGGGAGACAGGTGCCTGCAACTATCTGTTTACAGGGACCATCGCTATTGCCTATTGTACATATTTTAGAAGGCACATGAGACTTGAGAGTGGCAACAGCCTTTCTCTCATGATCAAGATGTTTGTCCTTGGACTTTTGGCAGGCTGGTGCAACGAGAACACATCGGGCGGCGTTATCCTCTTTTGTCTGATCCTGTTTGTGGATAAATGGCTTGCGAATGGCAAAAAATGTGGATTCGTAAAGCCATGGATGATAACAGGTTTTATTGGAAATCTTATTGGATTTGCGGTTATGATCCTTTCTCCCGGCAATTTTGGAAGGGCGGAAGTTGCTGAGGAAGAGCACACAGGTCTTTTAGCCATAATGGCGAGGTTTTTGAAGATAGTTATCAACATAAGAGATAACTATTTCATTCTAGTGGCTGCTTTCGTAGTTCTTTTGATCTTCATTTACTACATGTCAGCAGATAAAAAGAAATTCCTTGAGACCACAAAGTACATGAGAATGCTGGGCTTTGTGGCTCTTATGACAGCTTTTTCACTTATTGCTGTTCCTTCATCACAGATAAGAACCTACTACGGTGCAAGTCTTTTCCTGATGATGGCGGTACTTAACGGTATAGGAATTGTGGCTAATACACATGTTATGTCAGGAAGCGCATCGGACAGAGAGGGCGGCCTTTCATATACGATGCTGCAGACAGCAGTAACTTCACTTGTGGCAGTTTGGGCAATTGTGCTTGCTTTCACTTATATCGAGCAGGGAGCAAACCTCGCCAGGATCAAAAGAGAAATGGATGAGCGTGATGCCTACGTTTGGCAGCAGGTAGAGGCTGGGGAAGTGGAAATTTGTGTTCCAAGGCTCAGACCACAGTGGGAAAACAGATTTTCTTTTGCCTATGATTCAGATATTTCTGATGATTGCGATTATTGGATCAATCTATTCTATACAGAGCACTATGGAATCGAATGTTTTTGGAGCGTTGATAGAGAGGAATGGACTGCGTACTAATGGAAAAAAAGGTAAGCATAATAATTCCGGTTTATCAGGCAGCCAAATACCTTGAAAGGTGCGTAGAATCCTGCCTTGGGCAGAAGGGCATAAATGCCGATGAGCTGGAAATAATCCTGGTCGATGATGGCTCAACAGATGGCAGCAGCGAGCTTGCAGATGAGCTTGAAAAAAGTGCAAACTGTGTAGCTGTTCATACCGGCAACCACGGCGTTTCTCATGCCCGCAATCTGGGAATTGAGAAGGCGACAGGCAAGTACATCTGCTTTGTAGATGCAGATGACTATGTTGGTGAGAGTTTTGTGACTGATCTTCTTGCTGCTGCGGGTTGTGAGAGTGCAACGCCAGTAATAATCGATTCCACAGATGCGTATTTGTCGGGACTTAGTATCAGTGGATATCAGTATATTGAGAACTCTATCCTGAATAGGAATACCCACGTTTGGGGAAAGCTCTTTTTACTTAGTGAGATAAGAGACAATCACGTCACCTTCAAAGAAGGGCTGACTATTGGTGAGGATCTTCTTTTTCTCCTGGATCTAGCTCTTTTGCAGGGAAAGAAAAAGACAGTGAAGTGCACTGGAACGAGTGGCTATGTTTATGTGGATAACCCTGAAGGCGCTATGAAAAAGGCTTTTAAGGCCAGCTACATGGATGAGATCATCTGCTGGAAAGAGGCTGAAGAAAAGCTTCTTGGGGCAAGAGAGTTTCTTTCAGAGTATTCTTTTGTGAGCGTCGCTGTAAGCCAGATCATGACAGCTCTTTTGGTGGCGGGGAAACTTGCAAGGACGGATGAAGTCGAAAGAGATAAAGATATAGAAACACTTGTTATTTCAAAAGTCAGGGAACAGGTCAGCCATGCCCTTAAAGTGAGAGGTGCTTTTGCTGCCCTTGAATTTGGATACAAGATCAAGGTGACTATTTTCAGAATCAATCCGAAGTTTTATCTTAAACTTTATGGGAATTATAAGAAATATTAAGGAAAGGATTCGCATGAATCTAAACAGACCGATAGTTTTATATTATCATGCCGGCAGCGGAAATCATGGTTGCGAGGCAATTGCAAACAGCACACTAAAGCTCATTCATAGAAAGAGGATCGAGCAGGGATGCGACATGGAGAACACTCCGATTCCTGTTGTTATTTCTAACAATGTGGAAGAGGACAGGAAATATTCCCTTGGAGAGCTGGAAAAGCAGGGACTTTGCGTTCTTGCCAATGAAAGGCATATTGATCAGGACTTTTTTGCCCATGTGATCTACTACGTATGGCGCAAGATAACCGGTGATAAGCAGTCATTCATGAGATACAGATTTAGGGATGGCTACAGGGCCTATGTTCAGGAGCATAACAGGTGCGATATTCAGAAACGGGATGAAAAAGCGGATATGAGCATTGCGACAAACAATACTCCCCTTGCGATTTCAATTGGTGGTGACAACTACTGTTATCCTGAGATGGTTTCAGACCTGATACTTGCTCATGATTATTTCAGAAAAAGAGGCTTTGATACAGTCCTTTGGGGATGCTCCATTGAGCCTGGCTCCCTTAAGAATGCAGCTCTTTTGCAGGATCTTAAGAACTTCGACAGGATTTATGCAAGAGAGTCCATAACTTACAATGCTCTTTTAAATGCAGGGATCTCTGCTGATAAGCTTGAACTTAGGAAAGATCCGGCTTTTGAGCTTGAAACAAACGATGTATCAGGGCTTCACGACGGAATCCAGGGAGCAAGCTTGGAGGCTGGTAATTACATCGGAATAAACTTAAGCCCAATGGTAATTGCCAAGGAGAAGACTCCGGGGATTACTATGGAGAACTACAAGAGATTCATTAAGTATATATTGGAAAGCACTGATCAGTCAGTCGCCCTGATTCCGCATGTTGTCTGGAGCAGCAGCGATGACAGAAAGCCACTTTCTGAGCTTTTTGAAGCTTTCAGGGATAGCGGAAGAGTCTTTTTGGTAGAAGATATGCCTGCTTCGGATCTAAAAGGCTATATTTCCGGCTGCAGCTTTTTTGTGGGAGCAAGGACTCACAGCACGATTGCCGCTTATTCAAGTGGCGTGCCTACCCTTGTTATTGGCTATTCAGTAAAGAGCCGTGGCATTGCGACAGATCTTTTTGGAAGTTATGAGAATTACTGCCTTCCGGTGCAGGAACTGTCAGATCCGGATGCGCTGATAAATGGCTATAAATGGGTTATGAGTCATTCATAACTGAATCGATAGTTGTGATGATGGATTTTATGTTTTAAGGTGTTAATAAACAGGGACGAGAAGAAAATTGGGGATGAAAATATGATAATTTTGCAGATAGCTGGTGGTTTGGGGAACCAGATGCAGCAGTATGCACTGTACAGGAAACTTTTAAAGTGCGGAAAAACAGTTAAGCTGGACCTTTCATGGTTTGGCCCGGAAATTCAGAAAAATATGCTTGCTCCACGTGAGTTTGAGCTGGTTCTTTTTAAGGATCTTCCTTTTGAAATTTGTACGAAAGAGGAAAAAGATGCTCTTATAAAGCAGAATCTTTTTCAAAAGATAGCAGGGAAAGTTTCACAAAAGCTTGGAAAAAGTGCAAGCTCCAACGCAAAGGTTTTTGTGGAAACCAAAATGTATCATGAAGAGATCTTTGACCTTGATGATGTTTATATCACGGGGTATTTTGCCTGCCAATATTACTACGACGATGTGATGGCAGAGCTTCAGGATCTGTTTGTATTCCCGTCTCACTCCATTCCGGAACTTGATCAGCGAAATGCTGTTCTTGCTTCGAAGATGGAAAAAGAAAATTCGGTAAGTGTCCACATCAGACGTGGGGATTATCTGAGTCCTGAAAATGTGGGAATTCTTGGGAATATTGCCTCTGATAAATATTATGAGAGTGCAATGAATTATTTCCTTGAAAAAGATGAGAATACTCATTTTTATATTTTTACCAATGACCATGAGTACGCAAGGGAGCACTACAGCGATGAATCCCGCTACACGATCATAGATTGGAACACCGGAAAGAACAGCCTTCAGGATCTCATGCTGATGAGTCATTGCAAGGGCAATATCTGTGCCAATTCCACATTTAGTTTCTGGGGAGCAAGACTTAATAAGCGTCCCGACAGAGAGCTTGTGCGCACACTTAAGATGAGAAACAATCAGGAAGCACAGCCTGAGATCATGCATGAGTACTGGAAGAATTGGATTCTCATTGATGAGAACGGAGTGATTGTCTGAAATGTGCGTGAGTGCACAGAGTGCCAGTAATTAGCGAAATGTTAGATGTATAAAGGAATTTGTTTTAATGGGTAGAGTTAAGTCAGCAACGAGAAATATTGCATTCGGATATATTGGTCAGGTCGCAACCATGATCATGTCTTTTGTGCTGCGAAAGATCTTTATCATGCATCTGAGCGAAACTCTGCTTGGTATCAACAGCACATACACAAATATTCTCTCGATTTTAAACATGGCAGAGCTTGGCATCGGAACAGCGCTTAACTTCAGCCTTTACGGCCCGGTTTCCCGCGGCGAAAAAGAGAAGATCAAGTCTTACATGCAGATGTACAGAAAGGCCTATTACTGTATTGCTTTGGTAGTGGCAGTTATGGGCACAGCTCTTGCGCCGTTCCTTAAGTATCTGGTAAAAAAGCCGGATGGAGTTCTTTTACGAGATCTCACCCTTTACTATTTCATTTTTCTTTTTAACACTGTCAGCAGCTACTTTGTTGCTTATAAATACAGTCTTGTAAATGCTGAGCAAAAGAACTATGTCCAGACCAATATTCTTACAATAACAAAGGTTATTACAGTCTTTTTCCAGATAATTGTCATCATCGTTACCAAGAATTTCTATCTGTTCCTGATAACAGATGCAGTGATCCAGCTTCTTCAGAAGATATTTGTTTCAAGATATCTTAACAAGATGTATCCATATCTTACGGAAAAAGATATTACGCCTCTGTCAAAAGAGGAGAGTGACACTGTCTGGAAGAAGACGAAAGCCCTTGTGTTCCATAAGGTTGGCGATGTAGCCAGACTTCAGACCGATGCCCTTATTATTTCTTCATTTATCGAAGTAAAAATGGCAGGCTTTGTTGATAACTACAACATGGTAATCAGCTCAGTCTCAAATTTTGTAAATATCATTTTCAATTCGGTAATCTCTAGCTTTGGAAACCTCATTGCCACAGAGTCCAAGGAAAAGCAGTACGAGATGTTCAAAGTCTACAGATTTTTTGCATCCTGGGTTTATGGCTACTCCTGCGTGGGATTCATGGTTCTTTTGACTCCTCTTATCAGGATAATGTACGGAGATTACTGGGCTCTGGCGCCAATGGTAATCTACTGTATTCTCATTGACTATTACTTTAAGGGCGACAGAATTGTCCTAAGTAACTATAAGACCGCAGCAGGCGTATTCGAGCAGGATAAGTACCTGGCTCTGATCCAGGGTGCAGTAAACCTCGTGATATCAATTGCGCTGGTGCAGACGCCCCTTGGCCTTGCCGGAATTTACGTTGGAACAATTGTTTCAGGATTAATTGCCAATATCACCAAACCAATCATTATCTACCGCACCTGCTTTGACATGAGCGCCAAAAGCTACTTCGTAGACACCTGCAAATACCTTGCAAGCCTTGTCTTTGTGATGGTTGTATGCAATGCTATCAGTATCAGGCTTCTTGCGGATTTGAATATTCTAACTTTCCTTGTTATGGCTGTAATCATTACTGTCGTATTCAACGGAGTGTATTTCCTACTTTACGGCAGAACAGCAGAGTTTAAGTATGTACTTGGCAAAGTCCTCGCCAAGTTTGGAAAATAGTAGTAAACATGATTTATATTTGCACGTAGAGGTGTTAATTATGGGCTATAGAGTTGATGAAAGATACAAAATGGTCTTGGACAGGACAGCCAATGATTTACTTGGAATCATGAATGTTTCCTTGGTCCAGCAGGCAAAAGACGTAGTAAAAAGGTTTATGGGGCGCTCGGTCCGCACTAAAGATCCATTGTTCTGGCCTGCAGGAATGCTGATGCTGGGACTTGTATCGGCAGCTGAGCAGGAAAACAGCGAAATAAAGAGCAAGTGCCTTGCTGTAATCTCAGCGCACCTTGATATGTGGCTTAAATCCTATGATGGAAAAATAGACTTTGTTGATGATGCCTTGTCTGGAGTTTGTTTTATTAAAGCATATGAGCTTACTCATGAAGATAAGTACAAAGAGGCAGCTGACAAGATAGCACAGTTTATATTAACAGCCCCTCGAGATGAGCAGGGAACGATCATCTATAATCCGGGGAGAAATTCATCCAATATTTTTGCTGACGGAGTGGGACAGGTTTCCATGTTCATGGCTGCTTATACAAGCGCCTTTCCGGATAGCGACATTGTCATAAGTTCCGGTTCCAGGCTTGATGCCAGCAAGCAGATCAAGAACTTCTTTGAAATGGGAGTAGACAAAAAAAGTGGGCTTAATTACCACGGATACTCGCTCCATGATAACCAGAAAAAAGGTCTTCTTGGCTGGGGAAGAGCATTCGGATGGCTTTACATGGGAGTCGCAGAGGCAGCCTGTGCTGCAATTAAAAGCAGTGATGAAGCAAATGATAATGACGAGAAAATTCCAAATAGCGAAAATCTCGATAGTAGTGAGTGCCAAAAAGATTGTCCTGATAAGAAGCGCTGTTTCATGAATTCCGGATTCAATATAACCGGACTTTACAGGAAGATGAGCAGAACAGCTCTTGAATATCAGCGTGCTGACGGCGGTTGGAGCTGGCAGATTCAGGGGACAGAAGGGCATATTGATATGTCTGCAACAGGCATGATCGCATATTCACTGGCAAGGGGGTATAACGCCGGGATACTTGATAACGTTGAAGACATAGATAGCTCTTTTGACAAGGCTGTTGAGTGCATGTTGTCGCATACTGAAAAAGGGGCAGTGCTTGACGCACTTAGCTCATGCGATGATTTTGGGGTTCATTATCAGACTTATGGACATTATCCTTGGGGACAGGGAGCAGTGCTCGCAGCACTTGCAGAGATAAGCTAATATGGGTTAGCAAATTATAAAACAATAGGAAAGAAAAGGGGATTACAATGAGATACGGAGCACTTGAAGCTGGCGGAACAAAGATGATAGTAGCAATTGGGGATGAGAATGGAAAGATCTTGGAGAGGGCATCTTTTCCTACGCTGACTCCGGCAGAGACAATGCCAAAGATGATTGATTTCTTTAAAGATAAAGAGATCGTTAGCCTTGGAATTGCCTGCTTTGGACCAATTGACCTGAATAAGGAGTCAAAGACTTACGGATATATTACATCCACACCAAAGCTTGACTGGAGAAACTACGATATCGTAGGAGAATTCAAGAAGGCGCTTAATGTTCCTGTTGGATTTGATACAGATGTTAACGGTTCACTTCTTGGCGAGATCACATGGGGATGTGCACAGAATAAGACTGATGCCATTTACCTGACAATCGGAACAGGCATAGGAGGCGGAGTTATGACCAATGGCAAGCTCCTTCATGGCATGCTTCATCCGGAGATGGGGCACATTAAACTTGCTTTGGAAGATGGAGATACCTACAAAGGAAAGTGCCCATATCACGGTACCTGCTTTGAAGGTCTGGCAGCAGGCCCTGCAATAGAAGAGCGCTGGGGCAAAAAAGCTATTGAACTTGCTGACAATAGCGAAGTCTGGGAACTTGAAAGTGCCTATATTGCACAGGCCCTCAGCTCATATATTCTTACCTTAAGTCCTCAGATAATCATTCTTGGCGGCGGCGTAATGCACCAGATGCAGCTCTTTCCACTTATCAGGAAAAAAGTCATTGAGCAGCTTAATGGTTACATCAACACTGATGAAATCAAAAACATTGATGAATACATCGTTCCTGCAAGCCTAAACGATGACCAGGGAATAATGGGAGCTGTGAAACTCGCTATTGATGCGGTTTGAGTCACAACAAAAAAATAGAGCGGCACCTTAGCGTGCCGCTCTTTTATTTAAGCGAATAAATCTAGTGAAGCTCCCTGAACGCCATATGTTTGACCGGACATATTTTGTCCATATCCAATTGTCATGCCTTGGAATTTCTGAGCGACTTCGTTGTAGGCCCTATTTGTTTCCTGAGATTTTTTTACATAGTCCATAGACATGGACAATGAATCAGAGTCTTCCTGGGGTGATGCGACCTGTGCATTTGGATATATCACAGGCGGCACATTCATCACGGCGCCCTGCATACCTGTCTCAGTAAATGCGTCAGATATATCAGCTTCGTTTTTTACCCTATAGTTCAAAGGCTGAACAAAACTCATTCCGTACATGTTTCCAATTCCACCAACTGTTAATCCCATACATACCCTTTCTAAAAAAGTGCAAACATCATTAAACAATTGTATCGAAACCGATTAAGACAATTGTTCCAAAAATTCAATAATATTGCTTTCAGATAAAAATCGGCAAAAAGCCCACCATTACTTACTTTAATGATATTCTCAGAGGATAAGGGAATCAATTATTGCCATTGAAATTTTGTATTAAATTTTTATGACCAATTATGAAATTTTGTTTAAATTTATGATAAAATTATGTTGAGGGGTAATCTTATCCTTCGGAAAAAGACTTCAATTGTTGGACATAAATGGAAAGAGAGAAAGGAGCGACCTGCTTATGAAAAACAGCCAGCTGCAATACTCTCCGTTCAAACCAAACTTGAAGACAGCCGAAGTATTTGCGTGGGGCGATCCGGAGTATAATCTTTTTGACCAGCTGAATGAAAAGTACGAAAAGACACACCCTGAGTATTCTAAGTTATCTTCGTACGAGAAGATGGTTATCAGAGAGCAGATCCATCATGAAGCTATTGGCTTGACGCCATTGAATCTTATTAAGAGCTTCATAGAAGATCCGCAATTTGATGAATTTAGAATTGTATGACATTTTGAATGTTTTTACCGTACTCATCTAATCCCAGAACTAGAAAATAGTTCTGGGATATTCTTTTTGCGATATATGCCCAAATCATCATCCTTTCTTTTCATACTGCACTTTGGCGGCATGGATCTGTTCGTTGACGTCGGCTAGAAACTGGTGGTTGGTTGGATCTGAGATGAACATTAGGAAATCGCTGGCTTCCTTGCGGGTGAGCTTTTGAATTCCGGTAAGATAGGACATGATTTCTTCCTGGGTCTTGCCCTCGCTGATAAAGCTTTCGACTTTATCGAAAAGAATCATAAACCTGCGGACTTTATTTTTAGTATTTATATGATGCAGTTCAATAACGATGGAAAGCAGAATGAACGAAGATGCCACAAAAAGAATCAGGCTCAGTATACCGTACAGATAGATACCAACCCTCATATTAAGAATGGTGGAACTTAAAGATGATAACACCAGAATAGAAAGAGATGTTATCAAGATGACCAGCCGGGTATAATTCCGGAGCTTGTCATCCAAATCCATGAGCTTTACAGCTAGTCCGAAAACTATGTAGAATACTGCTGCAAAGGCCATCCCCAGATAACACAACTGTAGCATATGTTTATCCCCCTTTATTCAATTGTAACAATCATAAATGAATTATGCAATTCTAAGTAGAATCTATTGACTTTTACACTACAATGCTTTAACCTTTAAAAGTAAATACGAGATTGTATACATATATACATTGTGTTTACACTCTTATGAAGGAGGAAAAATATTATGAAGAAGTTCACTAAGGCATTTAGCGTATTCATGGCGTCAGCGCTCCTTGCTACATCACTTGTTGGATGTGGTGATGCTCAGAGCACAGGTGCTACAGGAGCAGCAGAAGGCGAAGCACAGGCAGAAGGCAGTGCAGCAGGTGCTACATTTAAGATTGGTGCGATAGGACCTCTTACAGGTGGCGCAGCAGCTTACGGTAATGCAGTATGTAACGCAGCAGAGCTTGCAGTTGCAGAGATCAATGCAGCAGGCGGAATCAACGGTTATCAGGTTGAGTACAGCAAAGAAGATGATGAGCTCAACGCTGAGAAGTCAGTAAATGCTTATAACACTCTTAAGGACTGGGGCATGCAGATCCTTGTTGGTTCAACAACAAGTGCTTGCTCAATCGCAGTTTCAGAGTACACAAAGGCTGACAACATGTTCCAGCTTACACCTTCAGGATCAGCTGAGGATTGCGTAAAATATGACAACGTATTCCGTGTATGCTTCTCAGATCCTAACCAGGGTATTGCTTCAGCTCAGTATATTTCAGATCACAACCTTGCTACAAAGGTTGGTATCATCTACGACAGCTCAGACGTATATTCAAACGGTATCTATCAGAAGTTTGTTCAGGAGTCTGAGGGAAAGAACTACGAAGTAGTTTCAGCTGAAGCTTTCACACAGGACAACAACACAGACTTCTCAGTACAGCTTCAGAAGGCAAAAGATGCAGGTGCAGACCTTGTATTCCTTCCTATCTACTACAAAGATGCATCTCTTATCCTTACACAGGCAAACACAATGGGATATGCTCCAACATTCTTCGGTGTTGATGGTATGGATGGTATCCTTTCAGTTGAGAATTTTGACACAGCACTTGCTGAGGGCGTAATGCTTCTTACACCTTTCGCAGCTGATGCAACAGATGATCTTACAGTTAACTTTGTAAAGAACTACAAAGAAAAATATGGTGATACACCTAACCAGTTCGCAGCAGATGCTTATGATGCAGTATTCATCCTTAAGCAGGCACTTGAGTCAAAGAATGCAACACCTGATATGAGCACATCTGATCTTTGTGAAGCTCTTAAGAGCGCTATGACAGAGATTGAAGCTTCAGGTCTTACATCAACAAAGATGACTTGGGATGCAAGCGGTGAGCCTAACAAAGAGCCAAAGGCCGTAGTTATCAAGGATGGTGCATACGTTTCAGCCAACTAAGCTGAGGTAACCTGACGAGGTAATTTCGAGTCTGGTTCGAACGTGTTACACCGAGCGAAGAGAGGTGTAACTTCCTTAGAAAATAAAAGTAAATGCAAGCGAGGGCGCTTAGAAATAAATGCCCTCGTTTTCTGTTACTGTGTTATTATTATAATGATGCAATAATTAAATCAATTTTTAACATGAAAAAGAGCTTATTTGCGCATTATATTTAAGAGGAATCCGCATTCTCAGCGTTTTTCTCATCATGAAAAAAGATATCAATATTTTGGAGGAGACTATGAGTTTTTTGACATATCTCATAAATGGTCTGAGTCTTGGCAGTATCTATGCCATAATAGCCCTTGGATATACGATGGTTTACGGAATTGCCAAGATGCTTAATTTTGCACACGGTGATTTCATCATGGTGGGCTGCTACATTATTTTCTCAGTAAGCGCAGCACTTTCAGGCAATCCTATTATAGGGATCCTTATTGCCATTGTTCTCTGCACACTTTTGGGAATTACAACTGAGTTCGTGGCATACAGACCACTTCGAGGTGCAGCATCTCCTTTGGCAGTTCTTATCACTGCAATTGGTGTCAGCTACCTTTTGGAAAATGTAGCCCTTTTAATATTTGGTGCTGACATTAAATCTTTTACTTCCGTAGTCAAATGGGAAGGAATCACACTTTTTGATGGACAACTTAAGATCCAGGGAGTAACAATCGTCACAATTGTTGTGAGTATCGTTATTCTCATTGTTTTACAGCTCTTTATTAATAAGACAAAACAGGGACAGGCTATGCTGGCAGCATCTGAAGATAAGGGCGCTGCAGCACTTATGGGCATCAATGTTAACAGAACTATCATGCTTACATTTGCCATTGGTTCTGCTCTTGCAGCTATTGCGGGAGCGCTCTTGTGCTCAGCATATCCTTCACTTTCACCATATACAGGCGCAATGCCCGGTATCAAGGCCTTCGTGGCAGCTGTTCTTGGAGGAATCGGTTCGATTCCCGGAGCCATGATCGGAGGACTTGTTCTCGGTATCGTTGAGATACTGAGTAAGACATATATTTCATCACAGCTTTCAGATGCAATCGTGTTCGGTATTCTTGTTATCGTACTTCTTGTTAAGCCAACCGGCATTTTAGGAAAAAAATACTTGGAAAAGGTATGACTTGATGAGGTTTTTTCGAATCATAGTCAGACCTTTGTTCTGGCGAACACGAAGTGTGAGAGCAGAACTTCCTTATGACAAATCATCCTTAGTGAAAGGACTTATATAAATGAGCAAAACAAAACGTGACAATCTCATTACATATGGCATAGTAATTCTTGCCTTTATAATATTTCAGGTGTTATCGGCAACGGGCAATCTTTCAAGCCACATGAAAGGCCTTTTGGTTCCAATGACATACTATGCGGTTATCGCTGTGGCACTTAATCTTTGCGTCGGAATCCTGGGAGAGCTCAGTATCGGACACTGCGGATTTATGTGCATCGGCGCATTTACAAGTGCATTCTTTTCAAAAGTGACTGAGGAAGTGCTTCCAACTGCGCCAAGATTCATTATTGCATTTATCATAGGCATCGCTTTTGCTGCACTGTTTGGATTCCTTATTGGTATCCCTGTTCTGCGACTTAAGGGCGACTACCTTGCTATTGTTACTCTTGCCTTTGGTGAGATCATAAAAAATGTTATCAATGCTTTCTATATTGGAGTTGATAGCCATGGACTTCACTTCTCTATGAAAAACGCCATGGAACTCAACATGGAAGCGGATGGACAGATCATTGTAAACGGCGCCATGGGAATCACAGGAACACCACATGATTCCAACTTTGCTATTGGAATCGCAGTTCTTCTTATCTCACTTTTTGTTGTGCTCAACCTGATCAATTCAAGAGACGGCAGAGCTATCATGGCAGTAAGAGATAACTACATCGCTGCAGAGGCTTCAGGAATCAATGTCACCAGATACAAGATGATGGCATTTACCATTTCAGCTGCAATTGCAGGCGCTGCAGGAGTTCTTTTCTCACATAACATCACAACTCTTACAGCTTCATCCCAGTACTTTGGATACAACGCGTCGATCATGATCCTTGTTTACGTGGTTTTGGGCGGCATCGGAAATATCAGAGGAAGCGTGATCGCAGCATGCATACTTTACCTTCTTCCGGAGCTCCTTCGTGGCCTTAACACCTACAGAATGCTGATCTACTCAATCGTTCTTATCGTGATGATGATCGTTAACTGGTCACCTAAGGTAATCGAGTGGAGGAAAAGAACTTTTGGCAACCTCCTTAAGAAGAGCGGAAAGGAGATGGCATAATGGCACTACTTGAAGTAAACAATCTTAGCATCTCTTTTGGCGGTCTTCGCGCAGTTGGAGATTTTAATCTGAAAATTGAAAAGGGCGAGTTGTATGGCCTTATCGGACCAAACGGCGCCGGCAAAACAACAGTTTTCAACCTTCTTACAGGTGTTTATAAGCCCGATGAAGGAATCATAAAGCTTGATGGTCAGGATATTACAAGGAAAAACACGATTGAGATCAATCACGCAGGAATTGCAAGAACCTTTCAGAACATCAGACTTTTCAAGCAGCTTTCAGTTATAGACAACGTTAAGGTTGGTCTTTCTGAGCGCATTAAATATAGCCTTTTTGAGAGTGTTTTCCACCTTGGAAGCTACAAGGCAAAAGAAAAAGAGATGGAAGAGGAGGCCCTTCGCCTTTTAAAGGTCTTTGACCTTGACGGGGAAAAAGATATCCTGGCATCCAATCTTCCTTACGGTAAGCAGAGAAAACTTGAAATTGCCAGAGCTATGGCGACAAATCCTAAGCTCCTTTTACTTGACGAGCCGGCAGCAGGCATGAATCCTAATGAGACAAAGGAGCTTATGGAGACAATAGCCCTTGTGAGAAGAGAGTTTGATATGACTATCCTTCTCATTGAGCATGACATGAAGCTTGTTTCAGGAATTTGTGAGAAGCTCACAGTGCTCAACTTTGGACGAGTGCTGTGTCAGGGCGAAACTAAAGAGGTTCTGGCGGATCCGGAAGTTATAAAAGCATACATCGGAGATTGAATATGGCAAATTTACTTGAAGTCAATAATTTAAGCGTATATTACGGTGTGATCCAGGCTCTAAAGGGGATTTCTTTCCATGTAGATAAGGGCGAGATTGTTGCTCTTATTGGTGCGAACGGAGCAGGTAAGACAACAACACTTCACACCTTATCAGGCCTTATAAAGGCCGATAGCGGCAGTATCTTATATCAGGGAAAAGAGCTGACAAAGATCCCAAATCATAAGATCGTCAGCCTTGGAATGGCGCAGGTTCCTGAGGGAAGAAGAGTTTTTGCAGAGATGACTGTTCTGCAGAACCTCAAGATGGGTGCTTATACCAGAAATGATAAGGCAGAATTTGAGAGCACTCTTGAGATGATATACAAGCGCTTCCCTAGACTTGAAGAGAGAAAGAGCCAGTTTGCAGGAACTCTTTCAGGCGGTGAGCAGCAGATGCTTGCCATGGGTCGAGCACTTATGTCACACCCTGACATTATCCTTATGGATGAGCCATCCATGGGACTTTCACCTATATTTGTAAACGAGATTTTTAGCATCATTGAAGATGTTAATAAAGATGGAGTGACAGTGCTCCTGGTTGAGCAGAACGCCAAAAAGGCACTTTCCATCGCCAACAGAGCCTATGTCCTCGAGACCGGAAGCATCGTAAAAGAGGGGGATGCTCACGAACTTCTTAATGATGAATCTATAAAGTCTGCTTATCTAGGAGAATAAACATGAAAAAAAACATCGTCATTACAATAGCCCGTCAGTACGGCAGTGGCGGACGTACAGTTGGAGAAATGCTGGCAAATGAACTTGGCATCCACTACTATGACAAAGAACTTAGCAAGATTGCTTCAGAAGAAAGTGGCATAAGTGAAGGCCTCTTTCTGGAAGTTGATGAAAAACGCAGAAAAAGAGGTTTCCTTCGCACTCCGGTAAATGTGTACAAGGGAGATGTTATAGGCCCTGACAGCAAGGAATATACATCAGAAGACAATCTTTTTAATCTTCAGGCTGCTACAATAAAGAAACTGGCAGAAAATACAAGCTGTGTTATAATTGGACGTGCGGCTAATTTCGTTTTAAAAGATTACGAAAATGTGCTAAGTGTTTTTGTCCATGCACCACATGATTTCCTGATGGAGCAGGCAGGCAAGGTTCAGCCACTTACAGGAAAAGAGCTGGAGAAATACATAGCAACAGAGGATAAATACCGCGCCGAGTACTACCATCATCACACAGGACAGAACTGGACAGACGCCATGAACTATGACCTGTGTCTTGACAGTAGTAAACTTGGATTTGAAGGAACTGTTAGAGCCATAAAGGCCCAACTGAAAGTACGTTTTGGCGAGGATATTTTTGAATGAAAAAGTTTTTTGAAAACAAAAGAAATTTGATTATTGGAGTACTAGCTCTCGAGCTAGTACTTCTTGTGGTTAATGCCCTTAGATTTTACAGGCATGAAGAGATCTCTTTTACCAGCGATGATATGATACTTTCATATTATGATGAGGCAACGGCCAGCACAGTGACAGAGCCGGGCTTTTACGCTGATCACTCCAACAAACCTGAGAGTGTGATCTATACACCGGAGTTTTTCCTGCGCAAAGGAATCTACGCCGTAACAATGGATTTTGAAGCAAATGGCGGAACATGGCATCAGTCATACGGCACACTTATCGCTACAAAAGATACAACTCCTGATGGACAGGCCAATCTTGTCAGCAGCGACCGCGCTGAGCTTCCTGCAGGATCACACCAGATCACATACCGCTCATGGGTTCATTATGGCACTGATTTTGCAGTGAGAATGGGTCCTGCAACTGATGAACAGGGCGATGGCTACTATTGCCTGGTCAATGGTGTATCAGTCGTCTACATGGCAGGTCAGACAATCCTTCATGAGACAACCAAGCTCCTGTTTGCCCTCCTTTTGATCGATATAGTGCTTTTCCTTTATTTATTTAAGAAAAAAGAGACCATCGATTACCTCAGCCGCAAAGCCTATGTTGTTGCGGGCATGGTTTTCATTGTATTTTTATCAAGCTTACTTCTCTTTTACAGAAAAATATACTTTGGTGATGACATTTTCTATCACTTAAGAAGAATTGCCTTTCTTGCTGAGGGTCTTCAGACAGGCCAGTTCCCGGTCAAGATCCAGAGTGGCTGGGATAATGACTATGGATACGCCGTTGGCGTAGGATATGGTGATGTGTTCCTTTACCCTTCAGCAATCCTGGTAATTTTAGGATTCAGCATCCAGTTTGCCTACAAGTTTTATTATGTTCTCCACAACGTGCTTACAGCCTGGATTTCCTATCACATGGGCAAAAGAGTTTCAGGTAATGACTACATAGCTCTGTTGTGCGCAGGTTTCTATACACTTGTTGGATTCAGACTTCAGGCTCTTTACACAGGAGCAACACTTGGAGAGCTTGGTGCTTACACCTTCCTTCCTATGGTCGTACTTGGACTTTACGATATTTACACAAGGGAAAAGAAATATGGCTATGTCACACTTGCATTTGGTATCGCGCTGGTAGTTGCAAACCACGTTATCACGCCATATATTCTCGCTTTTACAATTCCTCTTTTCTGCCTTCTCATGATTGAAAAGACACTGCAAAAGCCTGTACTCATTGACCTGTTTAAGGCTATGGGACTTACATTTTTATCCAGCGCGTTTTTCGTTGTGCCGCTCCTTGATTTCTTTGATGACATGAGAGGCAATGACTACACTGATATTCTCTGGGAACGTGGTCAGGAGATGGTTACTATCTTCACTGAAGTTTATGACAAAGGCAGAGAGTCAGGCGGCTGGGCAGGCATGGGATATGGAACCATTGTTATAATGGCCATTGGCCTTGCTGCAGTTCTCACAGGAAAGTTTGCAAAAAAAACAAGCGTTTATGCCAGAATATGGCTCTTTAACTGCTTCCTTTTCTATATGTGCTTAAACAACAAGCTGCTGTTCATATTTAAGGACAGACTTTACAGCATTTACGAACACTACGCAGAGATTCAGTATCCATGGCATGTGCTTGATATTGTTTGCGCAGTGACTGTATTTATTTTGGCAGTTTCACTTAAAGTGATAGTAAAGGAAAATACAGGCAAACAGATAGCTATTGTTGTGGGAGCTATCATCATGATGACCTGCATTTATCACGCGGGAGAACTCTACAAAGAAACTGCTGTAGAGGCAAACCCTATCACTATGTTTGACAACACTCCGCTGAGAGTCAACTTTGATGCAGAATTTATCGTTACAGGAAGAGATGAGAGTCTTATTTCTACAGAGCCTGATATGGTGATCCGTGAGGAAACAGAGGCAACAGCTTCTGTGGTGGAGAGAAAAGGACTTCAGATCACAGCAGAGGTTAACAATCCTACAAGTGAGACAGTTACTGTAGAAGCACCTCTTTGGGGCTACAGATATTACACAGCCAAAGGCAATGGCCAGAAGTTAAAGACCTACAGGGCAGAGAGCTACAAGCTTGCTATTGATATTCCTGCAGGATTTAGCGGACAGATAAAGATAAAGTTCACAGAACCATGGCATTGGAGACTTGCTGAACTTGCTTCTCTTTTAGCATTTATCTTCTGGGGTTGGAAACTTTATTCATACAAAAAGGAATCTATAAATGTCACAGAATAAATTTATTTTAATAGACGGAAGCTCAATGCTTGTTACCAATTACTACGGCAATCTTCCCAAAGCACTTTTGTTTGAAAAAGATCCTGAGAAAAAAGAAAAGCTCTTTTCCCAGATCATGCATAATGAGGCAGGCCAGTACACAAACGCCATGTATGGTATGATGCGAACGATCATGAAGATAATCGAAGAGCAAAAGCCTACGCATATGATGTTTGCCTTTGATATGACAAGGGATACCTTCAGAAGGGAAAAATATGCCGATTATAAGGGAAACCGTGGCGAGACTCCGGAGCCTTTAAAAGAACAGTTTAAGAACATGGAAGAGCTCCTTTCGGAGATTGGCTTCCAGGTCATGTATGACATGAAGTACGAAGCCGACGATATAGTTGGAAGCGTTGTTTCTAAGTTTGAAAAAGAGATTCCTTCTTATATCATCACCAAGGACCACGATTATTTGCAGCTGGTCAGCGACTACACAAGAGTCTGGCTTATTCAGACCAAGCAGGAGACTGCTGATGAACTGCAGGCTAAATACAGCGCAGAATATGGTTGGACTGGAAAGATAGTAAAGATTCCCGATAAGGCCTTTGAAGTTACACCGCCTCTTTGCTTATCTGAGTACGGCGTTAATCCTGCGCAGATACCGGATCTTAAGGGTATCCAGGGAGATAGCAGTGATAATATTCCGGGTGTTAAGGGCGTTAGTAGCGCAGCAATGCCGCTTCTGGCTGAGTATGGCACTGTTGAAGGAATCTATAGCGCTATTGATGCCTGCGAAGGCGATGCCAAGAAGTTAAAAGAGCTGGGTGCTTACTGGAAAGAGAATCTTGGAATATCAAGAAGTCCTATGAAAGCCCTGACTGAGTACAGGGATATGGCATTTTTGTCAAAAGACCTTGCCATGATCAGAAGAGACTATGATTTCAAAAAGGAACTTGATGATTTTAAGGTAAATATCAATGTGGAAAAGGCCAGAGAACAGTTTGAAAAATACGGCTTTAAGTCTCTTATGGAAAAACTTTAATGCGAAATTATTACCACACTATATTAATTAATTTACATAGAATAATTTATTACGTTATAAAATCCCGTCTTTGGCTTCTTAATATCGACAGCCACACAGATGAAGAGAGATACGCTCTTGCCAATGAGATGGTAACCAAGATGAACAGATCTTCAGGTTACAGTACTAAGGCTTTTGGAACAGAGAATCTGCCAAAAGAGGGCGGATATATGTTGTATCCCAATCATCAGGGGAAATATGACGTATTAGGAATATTTACAACTCACAAAAAGCCTTGTTCCTTTGTTATGGATGAAAAGAGATCCCATATCATTCTGGTTTCTGAGTTCTTGAATCTTGTTAAGGGCAAAAGACTTGTCTTAAATGATCCAAGACAGACCATAAGAGTTTTCCAGGAAATGGCAATGGAACTTAAAAACGGAAGGAAATTTATTCTTTTTCCTGAAGGCGGGTACAAGGAGAATAACGGGAACATAGTTGAGAAGTTTAAGGCGGGAAGCTTTAAAGTTGCTCAAATGGCCAAGGCGCCGATAGTGCCTGTTGCCCTTGTTGATTCTTATAAAGTTTACAACTCTGATACGCATTATGGACCTACACAGACCTACGTGTACTATTTAGATCCGATAAATTATGATGAGTACAAGGGCCTTAAGACTGTGGAAATAGCAGAAATGGTAGAAGAGCGTATCAAGGCCAAGATTAGTGAACATTTTGAACCGATTGCGGAGTGAAAAACATGTTTTTAGACAAGATTGCAGAGTCAACCCATAAATTCCTTTTAAGAATAAGTGGATTGGCTTTTTCTTTTATGATGATATTTATTCTTATAAACCTTTTATTTGCAAAAAATATTCCATATTCTGAGTTTCATAGAAGAGGATTTGTTCTTGCAAACAGCATACTTTTAATTCTGGGAATAGCTTTTTTGGTGCTGCTTTTAAAGGTCATGACTCATGTAAATGCACAGAAGATGCATCGTATTCTGACAATTCTTGGCTTTGTTTTGTCAATTTATGTAGCTCTTTGTACCTTGTACAGAACAGGGTGGGATGCAGGAACTATTATATCTGCTGCTCTTTCAGTGTCAGCAGGTGAAGATACAAATCTTACCTATTTCTCAGCCAATCCCAATAACAGGCTCTTTACGGCTATCATAATTGGAATATTCAATATGTGCAGGAATATTGGGATTAATGACACCACAGTGCTTTATGAGGTTGTAGCACTTGTTCAGGCCTTTCTTTTCTTTGCTGCAGGTCTTTTGACCAGGGATATAATCGCTGTTATCACAGGGGATGAAAAGACCTCTCTTTTTGGCTACGTTATCTATAATCTATTTATTGGGCTTTCTCCCTGGATCTCCATTGCTTATACAGATGGCGCGGCAATCTTATTCCCGGTGCTTTTGTTATGGATTTTTTTAAGACTTCCTGAGAAAAATGCCATTCAAAAGATTTTAAAGTGGGTTATTTTATCAGGCGCCGCTGTGGTTTCATATGAGGTAAAGGCAACCGCCATAGTTATGTTTTTTGCACTTTTGGTGGCATCGTTTATATTTGCTTTCAAAGGCAAAAAGCCAAAGGAAATAATCGGAAATTTATTTGTTGTCATATTTGCAGCTGCACTTACCCTGATCGTCTTTAAGAGCGGAAGCGCTATGGTTATGGGAACATATTTTTTTGAAAAGGCCACCGGAACAGAAGTTAACAGCGAAGCAGAGATTACAGCTTTTCATTACCTCATGATGGGACTTAATGATGAGCATGATGGAACCTTTAACTTTGAAGACAGTGAGTTTTCGGATTATATCTCAGATTATGACGAGAGAATCTCAAGGGAAAAACATGAGATAAAAGACAGGGCAAAAAATCTTGGGATCATCGGAGTTATTAAACTCTATGACAGAAAAATGCTTCTTACCTATAATGATGGATCCTTTGGTTATGGCCTTGGTGGAGAATTCGGCTCTAAGGATTTCATAGAAGAGATGCTTATTGAGGATGCAGCCTGGAATATTCCCGTAAGATTTTTTGAAATGCCAGGTTATGCGGGATTTAAGTACTACATCACATTTCTTCAGATGATCTGGCTGGGACTTATAGCTTTCTCTTTTTGTATGAAAAAAGACAATGTAAATGAACTGTCACTGGCTGTATGTCTCATGGGTATAACGGCATTTATCATGCTGTTTGAGGCCCAACAGAGGTACCTGTTCATATTTGCACCCATATGGCTTATCGCAGGAGTGATCGGTATGAGAAACTTCTCAAAAAAGTGATCACATAACTGTCATAAGTGCCTTTACGATAAAGGTATCATTATTCTGAATAAAGCTTGCAATACCACAGTATTTTTCTGCGATTGATTTTATCTGAACTGTGCCCATGCCGCTCTGAATTGCCCTTGAGCTTACAGGCATACCATTTTCGTCAAATTTGGTGTCGATACAGCATGGGTTTTTGCTCTGAATCTTGAGCTTTCTACCGTCATACTCAATTTCAATCTGTATGGAACGGCCCTTGGGAGAGGGAATTCTTTCCTGGGCTTCGAAGGCGTTTTCAAGTATGTTGGCTACAAGGCTTGTGAGGTCTGTAGATTCCATTGGAATCTTATCCGGAACAATGGCCTTGGCTCTGAGTTTAAAGCCAAGCTTCTGACAACGTGCAGAGTAGATCGATAAAAGCTCATTAACTATCTGATTATCACAAAAAGATACTGAGGTGACAGTATCAAGCATGGAGTCAATCTCTTTCAAATAAGATAAAGCTTCATCATATCTCTTTTCACTGATAAGTCCTGCCACTACTCTGTTGTGATGGCGAACATCATGCTTATATTTGCGAATGGTCTGTTCGTTGCCCTCATAGATAGAGATCTGTTCTTTGAGGCGCTTACTCCTGGCATCCTGATAGTATGCGATCTCTCTGTCGGATTCTTTTTTATGCATCTGGAATCTTGTAAGTTCATATTCCATAACAGCAGCGGCGAGCATGACTACAACATATATTATCGGGAACCAGTTGATCATGTTACTTCCATAGGGCTGAAGGTAGTTAAGAAGGGGAGTCTTGAACAAAAGAATACTCAGGAAATATCCGCTTAGAGCACTAATGGTTCCAAAAAACACCCCGGCCAGATAATCGGTCACAAATGGCATGATAAGGATAAAGAGCCAAAAGGCGTCCATTCCGATGGTCCAGTCAGTCTCCATGATAAGGTGAATGAAAAGGATAATTGATAGCATATAAGAACCGGCAATAGTGATGATTATGTGCTTGTTGGTTTTCCAGAGCACAATTGCCAAAGCAAGGAAAAGTATAGCAATGCTGATATTGGTCACGAGACCATGTTTGTATTCATCAAGTGCAGCGGGAATAGTAGCAATAAGACTATATAAGATGAAACCGGTCAACAGTATGATGGTTGTTCTGGTCTTCTCTTTACACTGAATAGGGTCAGATTCAAAAGCTATGATCTGTTTCAAAGAATATTTGGGTCTTATATCCAAAAAATTAACCATGTTTTAGCTCCCCCGGAAATACAGATGCTGTCTTTGTAATGATATTGTATAATATTATCAATGGTTTTATAAAGTCAAAAATAGGGGAATTGGCATGAATAAATTATTTGCAGTTTTTGCGGCGATAGTTTTTATTGCGGGGGTTGTCTTTTTTACAATTGCAGAGCTTAACAAGGACAATGAGGAAGAACCGGAAACCTACAAATGGATGAAGATTTTTTCGATAATAATAATCATTCTTGGTATAGTTCTCGCAATTGCATGCAGAAATAATTGGTAGTATACTGATTTATAACTAAAATCTATTTTCTATTAAGGGGAGGAAAAGAAAAATGGCAGCTAGTAAAGTTACTACAAAGATTGAACTTCAGTTTGGAGACAAGGCAGTTACAGAGGATCAGCTCGTTTCTGCAGCAAAAAAGGCCTATGGCAAAAAAGACATCAAGTCTCTTGACATCTATGTTAAGCCAGAAGAAGGAAGAGCTTACTACGTTGTTAACGGCGAAGTAAACGGTAGCTTTGAGCTTTAATTCTGGGAACTATTCGTAAGGAATCATGAACAGGTGGAAGAGTTAGCTCTCCCGCCTGTTTTTCTGTATTATTATATTTATAAAGGATCATTTATGATAACAAAACTTTTCAAAACCAGAAAAACTATTCTCTATAGCTTTTTTCTCACCCTTTTATTTTTTGGAATCAATTACAGAGTAGAATTTGCCACAGATACCTATTACAATTTCATTCAAAAAGGTGCCTGGGTGGCTTGTCTTGACAATGGACGACCGTTTTTAGCCCTGTGTTTTTATATTTTGGAATCTCTGCCGATTTCAGTTGGGATGATATATCATATAATGCAGCTTTTGGGAATCGTGTTCCTTACTGCTGCGACAGCTCTTTTGGCTGGAACGTATAACAGGTACATGGAGTCAGAGACAATCGCTGTGGTGCTCTCATTCCTCACCATTGCCAATCCTCTTATAATCGAGTATTTCCTTTTTGAAGAAAAAGGAATCTTCATGTTGGCGATTCTTCTGAACGTGATAGCAGCGCTTATCACGGAAAGAACCTGGAGAAAACAAGGGGAGAGTTCTGGAAAAGAACTAGTTTTGTCTGCGCTATTTACTTTTTTGTGCATGCTGGTGGCGGTTCTTAGCTATCAGACCAGTGTTCAGGTATTTGTAGTGTTAAGTCTTCCCTTCATTGTGATCTATTCACGAAACGTTCTTGATTTTGTTAAAAAGAATGTTTACGTCGCTTTATTATACGGCTGTTCCATGGGATGTGCCCTGGCAGTTGCCAAATACATCCTTCACACAGAAAGAGCTGTTGTGAGCATGAACCTGCAGGAGGGATTTGCAAGGACAGCCGATATTATCCGCGATATTACGGCAGATAGTTTCTACCATCTTCATAAGGGCGAGTTTTTCCTGTGGTGCCTTATTCTGGCCGCTATTATGGCAATAAGCCTTATAAAGGCTGAAGAAGGCCGTATAAAGCTCTTTTTATCATATGCATATATATGGGCAGGATGTCTTGTGGCGAGCTTCTTTATATTTGTATTAAACGGCTCTGCACTTCCATCACCCAGAACGGTCTACACCTACGGAATGCTCTTTGGCGTGATACTGTTTTACTCTGCCATTCAGAAGAAAAAAATAATTTTAAACCTGGCACTTGCTGCGGCAGTCATAATTCTTGCCATGGAGTATATTTCTTTTGGCTCAGTATTTATTGACAGATATCAGTGCAATGAGGCTGACAGATATTATGCACAGCTGATCCGTGAGCAGATCCGCGAATATGAGGACGAAACCGGCAACGAGATTGACACCATAAGCTATTACAAAGATGCGACTATTACCTGGTGGGATGAAGGCTACGGGGACACGATGCTCATGTCAAGGGCGCAGTCCTGCGGATGGAGTGCACTTAATTCTCTCAATTTCTATCTGGGAAGAGAGTATATCGAGGGTGAACAGGACCCTGAGATTGCAGAGTATTTCTCTCAGAGAGACTGGGGAATGTATTCTGAGGATCAGCTGATCTTTAAGGACAATGTCCTGCATATATGTGTTTATTAAATTATGACAAAATAATAAGAGTGAGAGTGTGAGAGTGGAGACAGTTATCAAGATTATCAGGAAATTATATGAAGGATTAATATCGTTTCTGACCTTAGGAATCATTACCTTCCTTTTGTTTTTAGGAAGTCGGACAACAGCAGTTTTGACCCAGTCGGAGCATCTGCTGTTTATTGAGGAGTCACCGCTTTCTTTCCTGTTTTGGATCATGGCAGCAGTTGTGGTGGCATTTCTTTTTACCAGGTTTGAATGGGGAAAAGAGCTGATCAGCAAGATAAATACAGATGAAAAGCTATATAGAAGGGTAAGAACATACCTGGCATTTGGACTGTTTTCAGTGTGTCTTTTCTGGGTGCTTAGTACACAGATGATGGCAAGAGGCGATCAGCTTGAGATCCAGGAGGCAGCTTTCAGAGTGCATTTGGGAGATTTCGGCGAGCTTCTTCCTGACGGTTATATAGGTGCACACTACAATCAGATTGGGCTTATGCTCATCAGTTACCTGTTTTCTTTTATATTCGGAAGTCAGAACTATCTTGTTTTTCAGATATTCAACTGCGTCGCTGTGGCAGTGATATATGTCCGTCTTGCAGATCTTGGAGCTGTGATAAAACTCAGTAATTTTAACAGGCTCCTGGTGCAGGTAAGCGGCTTTTTCTTCTTGCCGATCATCTTTTTCAGTTCTTTTGTCTATGGAAATATCATAGGGCTCGCACTTGCCTTATGTGCCCTTAATTATGAGTACAGATTTTTTGAGGAAAAGAAAAAGAGATATGCCTTTGCTTCTGCTCTGCTCATAGCGCTGGCTACTATGGTAAAGCCAAACTTTGCAATCTATATGATAGGAATTCTGGGATTTGCAGTCTTGTCAGTCATAATCAAAAAGGATGTAAAGAGCCTTTATTACGTGGCTCTTGTGCTTATATTTTTTGCACTGCAGACCTATGGAACGAAATTTGTTTTTGAAAAGATGTCAGGACTAAAGCTTCAGGATGGCATAAGCCCATACGCCTTTGTAGCTATGGGACTTCAGGAAGGGGGCTTAGGACCGGGATGGTATGATGGATATAATGACTTGTCTTATGAAATAGTCAAATACGATACCAAGGCTCAGCGCCAGGAAGCTATTTGGAATATAAAGGACAGACTTAAATTTTTCCTTGAAAATAAAGAAGAAGCCTTTAGCTTTTTTACCAGAAAGACTGCGGCCCAGTGGGTGGAACCAACCTATGAATCAATCTTTATCCTGAATGAGGACAGCGATTATACCGTAAAAATCAGTGCCTGGGTATGGTGGATCATAAGCGTTTCCGGCAGCAGTGTTATAAGCAGGCTTGGTAAGATCTTTCAGATATTGGTACTGTTTGGAGCCCTATTGTTTATGCTCTTGTTCCGCAGAGATGGGGAATATTACAAGGCTTTGACGCCTTTGATGATACTCTTTGGAGGATTTGCCTTCCATTTTGTATGGGAAGCAAACGGGCAATATACCATTATATTCTTTGTACTGCTTATTCCATTTGCAGTTAGCGGATATGCGCAGTTATCAGAGCTTATTGCAGGGATGGGCAAGGCAGGGGAATTTAAGGTTGCGCTTAATAGACTGTCTCTTATAATAGCAGCAATATTTTTCATCGGTTTTACTGTTTTTTACCATGGAAGAAGCCAGTACCTGGCAGCAGACACAGAGAGCTATAAAGCCTATGTGCAGGCTTCGAAAGAGGAAGTAGTGATTCCTGACAGCACCTATAACCTTAAGTCAGAATCAGATCTTTACGTGACGGCAGTCCCTGATCCGGACAAGGAATACAGCTTTGATGATGACGATAAGAAGATGTACCTTAATCTTTCATCGGAAGCCACAGCCATCCGCCTAATAAACTATCACGGAAGAGTAAGGCTCTACATAGCAGATAAAAACCTCTACCTTGACCACGGCTCAGAACCCCTCATAGCCACGACCTATCGCGATACAGACGACCAGCTCTGGATAATAAAGCCCTCAGATACAGACAGCCAATATTACATCATCCCCTGCTCTGAGCGCATTAACACTTTTGACAATCGCATGAGCATCACCTCTGACTATCATCTTGGCTACGACGCCTCCGGCAACCTCGTCATCACAGATGATAGCACTAGCGGCCTCTGGACATTCGAGCAGTAAAAGATGAGTTTGAAGACACAGGGAAGACACAGGGACGGTTCTAATGACTTGCTTTTAATAAGTCATTAGAACCGTCCCTGTGTCTTCTACCTGTGTCTTCTACAATTTTATATCATTTTCTGTAGGCCGCTACGACCTTTTCTACAGCTGCGATTACGTCTGAGACGTCGGCGTCGGTCATCATTGGGTAGAGAGGAATGCTCATGATGCCCTTGTAGATGGACTCGGCAACTGGGCAGAGGCCCTTGTTATAGCCTCGCTTTTTGTAGAATGGGAAGTAGTATACAGGTACATAGTGGACCTGTGGCTGAACGTTTTCAGCGCTAAGTGCATCAAAGAATTCTCTTCTGGTGCAGGTAAGCATGTCGAGCTTTAACTGAATGATGTAAAGATGCCTTGTAGTGTCTGATTCAGGAATCTCTTTCTGCACAAAGATCTCAGGAATCTTGCTGAAGGCTTCGTCGTACTTTTTAACTATTTCTTTTCTACGGGCAGAGAATTCAGGGAGCCTGTTAAGCTGACTTATTAAAAGTGCTGCCTGGAAATCAGTCATACGATAGTTAAAGCCAAGTTCCTGCATCTCATATACCCATGGTCCTTCAGGCTCTTCGTCGAACTCATCAGGGTTTCTTACAATTCCGTGCTGTGATGCAAGGTGAAGCTTTCTGTAAAGCTTAGGATCGTTGGTTGTGATGGCTCCGCCTTCACCTGCCGTAACAGTCTTTACAGGGTGGAAGCTAAAACATGTCATATCTGCAAGAGAGCCTTCAGGCTGACCCTTGTATTTGGTTCCGATAGCGTGAGCTGCATCAACGATGAATAAGATACCGTGTTTGTTGCATATTTCTCTTATTTTTTCATGCTCAACAGCCTGACCTGTAAAATCAACTGCAACTACAGCCTTGGTCTTGTCAGTAATATGAGCTTCAATGCTCTCGGGGGAGATATTGTATGTCTCAGGGTCAACATCAGCAAATACAGGTGTTGCACCCACATATACAGCGCAGTTGGCAGATGCTGCAAAGGTAAGAGGAGTAGTTATAACCTCATCTCCAGGACCTATTCCTGCAGCTATACATGCGCAGTGAAGTGCAGCAGTTCCGTTGCAGACAGCTACTGCATATTTGGCTTTGGTTACTTCACATAGCTTTTTCTCAAGGGCTTCTACCTGAGGTCCACAGGTGATGAGATCACCTACAAGAGCCTTGGATACAGCATCAACGTCCTCCTGATTGATCCACTGGCGACCGTAATATATCTTTTCACTTCTCACGGGTGTTCCACCGTTTATAGCAAGTTTTTCCATAATCTATCATGCTCCTTAATATATTCTGAAATTAGTTATAATCATATGCGCCTA
This sequence comes from Butyrivibrio sp. AE2015, assembly GCF_000420825.1. Taxonomy (GTDB): domain Bacteria; phylum Bacillota; class Clostridia; order Lachnospirales; family Lachnospiraceae; genus Butyrivibrio. The sequence continues at coordinate 113,563 of NZ_ATVR01000003.1, forward strand.
TACCATAAATTGTAGGCTCGATTTTGAATTTGGCAAGGTCTTCTTCACTAAATGTATCATAAACAGCTTTGCTGAAGTATAGATCAAGTGATCCGCATCTTACATATTCAAAGCCGGAGTGGTCGATATTGTCCATATCTGCTCTGAAATGGATGTCATCTCTGTTGTATTCAATGATCATGTCAGCTTTTGTGATGTCATAGTCAGGGTTTCCAACAACTTCACCTGCCTCCCAGTTCCAGTACATGCAGTCCGGTGTGTTGTGAGATGAAAGCCAGTAATCAGTGGTAAGTCCGGCTTCATAGTTTGTTGCAGAGAGTGTTGAAACTACATCTGCACCATCTTTCTTGAGCTCAAGGAGTTCATCAAGCATGGCCTGAACACTGTCACCTCTGAATCTGAAATAGTCTGCATCTAATGCAACTGTTCTGATAGAAAAAGCTACCATGGCACAAAGAGTGATGGTATAAACAACGCGTCTTCCCTTAGTCTTCAAAACGCCATATCCGTAAGGAATAACAACAAACAAGAATGACCAGGCAAAAGATAAGGGCAAAAGATATCTTCCATAGAAGCCTTCTTTCTGGTAAAGAAAAAGCTGAGGGAGAATAATCGCAATGAGCATTATGGCCTCCATCCACAATTTCTTCATGGCATTGTAATATGTCGCCAGAATAAACAACAAAAGTACTCCAAAGTACCAGAAAAACATCAGGTCGCCATGAATAGAATCAATGAAGTTATGTATGGTATCACTAAGTGGGTATCCAAGTTCAACTGAGCCATAGCTGTTTACACCAAGAACAAATACTATGTAAGATATCAGAACTAAGAACACACTGCCAATAGCGATTTCGTAAGCAAGTCTCTTTTTGACAATTTCCCACAGGATTGAAAGTGAGAATTTTCCGTCATAATTACCTTCTTTATATGCATAGAACATTGTAAAAAGAATTACGAAAGGTATCAGGCAAAGGAATGATTCGTGGAAATTTGCCATGCAAAGGAATGCAACAAAACTTGAAATGGCAAATGCCCTTGAGTTTGTTTTGAAATATCTGAGCATCAGATAAAAACCCATAGAAAAGAAAACTGTTCCCTGAAGCTGTGGAGTTCCAAGTTTCCACCATACGGAGCTCTGATGACCACAAAAGGCAGACAGTGAAAAGAGTGCTGAGTAAAAGTAGTTAAGATCAAGCTCTCTTCCGATGTAATATAAAAAGATAAGAGAAAGGATTGCTTCTACCGCTTTTAATATATAATAAGGAACTATGTTAAAACCAAAGAGGTAAGCCTGAGGGACTCTTAATGGGTAAAAAAGAAATCTGGCTCTTCGCTGCTCAAAATGATCTCTTAAAAGTTCGCTTTTTATAATATCTAATACGGACTCACCTTCATTCATACGAGTGATGTACCAAAAAAACTGATGGTCATCCACAAGATGCCATCCGGTGAACATTGTCCCAAAACCTATTACTATTGTCAGTACCAAAGCGCTGGCAATACCTGCAACTAATGCTAATTCCCAAAAGGAATTGATATTGAACTTCTTTCTCATGAAAAATCTCCCCAAAAACTAAATTCAAACATCCTTATAGTATAACGTTTCGCCCCGATTTTTCAAACCAAATTTCATATTTAATTGCTTTATGCTAAAATATCAATAAAAACAGGATTTTTAATGAATGGATAAAAGAAATTGTGCACCTGTGGTGGCTTTTGCCTACAACAGGGCTGATAAGATAATAAGGTGCCTTAAGTCCCTTGAAAAAAATAAAGAGGCCGTGGATACTGACCTTATAATATATTGCGATGGTGCAAAAAGCGAAAATGGCAGAGCTAAAGTTGAGGATACCAGAAAGGCCCTTCATCAGTACAAAGAAGAAGCGGTATTTGCAAACATAAAACTGGTGGAGGCTCCACAGAATAAAGGCCTTGCAAAGTCCATCATAGAGGGCGTGACAGAAGTTCTGGAAGAGTACGGCAGGGCAATCATCGTTGAGGATGACCTCATTGTGTCTGAAGATTTTCTTGATTACATGAACGGAGCACTTAACTACTACGAGAGTAATGAGAACATAGGAGCCATAAGCGCATACACTTATCCTCTTGAGGTACTGAAAGATTACAAAAAAGACATTTATGCTATGCATAAGGGCGATTGCTGGGGATGGGCTACCTGGAAAGACAGGTGGGATAAGGCATCCTGGGCTGATGTTGACTTCAACGCATATTTCCGGGATAAAAAGCTTAGAAAGAACTTTGAAAATACAGAAAATGGCTGGGATCTTTTGATGCTCCTTCAGAGTCAGGGCAAGATCAGTTCCTGGGCAGTCAGATGGGTGCTTAGTTTATACAAGAGAGGTCTTTTGACTATATATCCAAGGGACAGCTTTGTGACCAATGCAGGCTTTGATGGGAGCGGAACTCACTCTAGTAAAAGTGAGGAAAGCCAGTACTTTACTGAACTTAAAAAGAGGACAAGTCCGATTGTTTTTGAAAATCCAAAGCCTGATCCTGCACTGGAAAAAGAAGCCGCAAGATTCCCAAGGAAAGGAACAAAAGCAGCCTTCAAGTATTACCTTAAAAGAGTATATGTAAGACTTTTCGATATCTTACGAATCTTTTCAAAATAATGAAACTGGAGAATATCTTTATTTATGCAGATGGTTTTTACGACATTATTTGACAGTTATTACCTGGATAAGGGGCTGGTTCTGTACAGGTCTCTCGAAAGAGTAACTGACAATTTTACGTTATATATTTACACATTTGATCAGAAGGCTTTTGATGTCTTAAGCTCTTTGAATTTAAAACATGCAGTCATACTGTCAAACACGGATCTTGAAAAAGAATATCCAATCCTTCTGAAGCTAAAGAAAGAACGCTCAAAGGCAGAGTACTGCTGGACATGTACTCCTGCCAGCATCGAGTATATTCTCAATCACTTTGATGTGGACAATTGCACCTACATAGACTCAGATCTTTATTTCTTTTCTGATCCGCAGATCCTTCTTGATGAGATAAAGGATGCTGATGCCAATATAGTCATTACGCCCCACCGATTCTCGAATAGCCTGAAAGACAGGCGTTACAAAAAAAGAAGCGGCGACTACTGCGTAGAGTTTAACTATTTTGACAATTCCGAAAATGCCAAAGAAGCTCTAGCCTGGTGGAAGGAGCGCTGCTTTGAATGGTGTTTCCATATCTATGAAAAAGACAGAATGGGAGATCAGAAGTACCTGATGAAATTCCCACAGCTCTTTAAGGGAGTCCATGAACTTGAGCATTTAGGTGGAGGAACAGCTCCCTGGAACCTGGCACAGTATGAGTATACAGGAAAGATGACTAATCAAAAGGCGCCGGTCATGAAGGAAAAATCCACAGGAAAGGAGTTTCCTGTTGTGTTTTATCACTTCCAGTCCATGCGCTATGTGAATAAGGATTTCATAATCGTAAGGTCAGAGACAAATTCCAAAAAGACCAAAGACATCCTTTACAGACCTTACCTTATAGAGATTGAGTCGATTCGAAAAGAGCTTGAGAGAGACTTTGGGATTACCTTTTATGTGGCCCAGTCCTATGCCAGCAATCCGATAATAAAATTTGTTCAGAAGTATATTCTCAGATTCAAGATGAAGAGCTTCTCTGATTTGTATGATCTTAGGAAACTCAGATGATTTTGAGTTGAAGTATGAAAAAACGCGGCGAAAGCCCCGGAAAAATGGGAGAGCAGATAAATGACTTCAAACTGGATGAAGATAGTACTTAAGGCTCAGAAAATAAAATACGGCAAAAATCTTCTTTTAAAGGGAGCTCCTGTTATATTCAATAAAAAGGGAGCTTCAATGGAATTTGGAGATAATGTAACCATAAAAAGCAGCTTTTTGTCGAATCTTGTGGGGCTTTATAGCAGAACCATAATAGTAACAAGGGCTGAGAATGCATTTATCTCTATTGGAAACGGAGTTGGAATTTCCGGAGCGACCATCTATGCAAGAAAAGGCATTACAATCGGTGACAATACCTGCATTGGCGGCAACTGTAAGATTTTAGACAATGATTTTCATCCTATAGAGGCAGAAAGTAGAAACAAGCTCCTTTCTGACCCTCATGGCGGGGATTCAGACCTTGTTCCTGCAAAAGAGATCCATATAGGCAAAGACTGCTTTATCGGCTGCAATACTATTATCTTAAAGGGCACAGTCCTCGGAGATGGATGTGTTGTAGGAGCAGGAGCTGTTGTCAGCGGTAAATTCGAAGCTGGCTCTGTTATTGCAGGAAATCCTGCGAGAGTGATAAGAAAAATTACTCATGAATAATTTTTTTGGAGGAATTGTTTAGATGCTATTTTCTAGCACCACGTTTATTTATATTTTTTTGCCGACAGTTATTATTATTTATTATGGGTTTCTTCGAAAAAATCGCCAATTTCAAAATGTATTCTTGTTCGTGGCAAGCTTAATGTTTTATGCATGGGGCGAACCTAAATTTGTTTTTGTTATGATGGCGTCAATAGTAATTAACTGGTTATTTGGACTTATTATACAGAAAGAACGAGGGAAAAGGCTTTCGAAAATCGCTTTGGTATTAGATATTTTTGTTAATCTTTTTCTTTTATTTGTCTTTAAATATTTAAGTTTTTCATTATCTATACTACAGAATCTGAGTAAGACAGATCTGCATATTATTTCGATTGAGTTGCCTATTGGTATTAGTTTTTTTACTTTTCAGGCAATGTCATATGTTATAGATGTGTATCGTCAAAATGGGAAAGCCCAGACTAATTTATTAAATGTTGGGCTCTATATATCTTTTTTTCCGCAACTGATAGCGGGGCCAATAGTCAGATATGAAACTGTGGCAAATGAAATTCAGAGTCGAGTTGAAACGAGTGATGACTTCTTTGACGGATTTGCGAGATTTGTTATTGGGCTTTCTAAAAAGGTATTATTAGCTAATAATTTTGCCGTTTTGGCTGATCAGGCGTTTGATAGTGTGAAGAATACTGGAAGTGTTTCCGCTTTGTTTGGATGGCTTGGGGCGATAGCTTACACTTTACAAATATACTATGACTTTAGCGGATATAGCGATATGGCTATTGGCTTAGGAAAAATGTTTGGATTTCATTATAAAGAGAACTTTAATTATCCTTATATTTCAACATCTGTAACAGAATTTTGGCGTAGATGGCATATGTCGCTAGGTACTTGGTTCAGGGATTATTTGTATATACCGTTAGGTGGAAATAGATGTAGTAAGAGGAGAAATGTATTTAATCTTTTTATAGTCTGGACGTTGACAGGTCTTTGGCATGGTGCTAATTTTACATTTTTAGTTTGGGGGCTGATGTATTTTGTTTTGCTGATTGTTGAAAAAAATACGGGAATCCTGAATGTAAAAGGTAGACTTGTGTATATCTTGAAATGGATTTATACAAGTTTCTTTGTAATTATCGGATGGATTATTTTTAGATCAGATTCATTGTCTGAGACATTTATTTATTTAAAGAACATATTTTTATTAAATGGCAATTCATTGTCGGATGGTATATTTCATGGGTGGTTTACGCAAAGTATTGCGCTGTTATGCATAGGAGTAATATTTTGTACGCCTATAGCCAGGTTGATGGTATTAAAAGTAAAAGAGAATAAGACTGCGAAGATGTTTGAAGTGATAGTTCTATGTTGCTTATTTGTGCTTTCTTTAGCCTCTTTAATCGGAAGTTCATATAATCCATTTATTTATTTTAATTTCTAGGAGCGTTATTTTGAATAAATTTAACACAAATTGTATTTTATTTGCTTTTGCGACCGGCCTTATTTTATATGGTTTATTTGGAAACAGTTGTATTCGTGTAGCAGCTGGTACAGCTCATATGGTTTTAGCAATAGTTCATTTTGATACTGAAGGAATTGAATCAGCAAAGGCTAGTATAGATAAAGCAACTAGTGAATTATTAAACTATCATGACATAATGATGGATATTGATTCTATACGCAATAACATTTGGGGGACAAGAGTAATATATAAAGATGATACAACGGTTATAAAATCAGATTCTGATTCTCTAATAGAAGTTAGATCCCTAAAAAGTGAAAAAGAGCTAAATGAGACTGTGACGCGAATAAAGGAATTAGAAGATGTTGCAGAGGATAATGGAGCAAAATTCCTTTATTGCGCTATTCCGACAAAAAATATGTTTACAGTTGCGCCAAGCAATGTTCCTGATTACTCAAAAGAGAATTACCAAAATTTTTTGATGAGACTTAATGATGAAAATATTCCGACGTTGGACTTATCTATTGTAATGGATGATAGTGATGCTGTTGATACGGATTATTATTATCGTACAGACCATCATTGGAAAGCGGAATGTGGGTTTAAGGCAGCTGGGGCTTTGTGTGAAGAATTATCTAATAGATACAGTTTTTCATATAATGAAGCATATACGGATATCAGCAACTATGAGATAACAACTTTTAAGAATTGGTTTTTAGGATCATATGGAAAAAAGGTGGGATTGTATTTTACTTGGTATGGTGCAGATGATTTTGATTTAATTACACCTAAGTTTTCTACAAGTTTTGTTGTAGAAGAGCCTTTTGATGGGGAAAAACGTGAAGGTACATTTGAAGATACTATACTTTTTAAAAAATATGTAGATGAAAAGGATTATTACGAAAATAATCCTTATGGCGTGTATAGTGGTGGAGATTATCGGTTACAAATAATTGAGAATAACCTGAATTTAGGAGGGAAGAAAGTATTAGTTTTAAGAGATTCATTCAGTTGTCCTCTTACTCCCTTTTTATCATTACAAACAAGAGAATTACACATATGCGATATGAGAGATTTTATTCCGGATGAAAAAATGAATATGGCGGATTATATTCAGCAACAAAAGCCTGACTATGTTATTGTGATTTTCTCAGGAGTACATGGGATAGAAAAGGGTGGAAGATTCGATTTCTTCTAATGATGTGCGTGAGTCAGAGGTAATTATGGAAAAGAAAAGAATGTTTAAAAAACTTCGGATATATGCATTGATAGCTGTTATTTCAGTCATACTTATTTATTTAGGCAAATTGATATTCACCATCCCGAGTGGAAAAGAAGATATTGGGTATATATCTTTTTATGAGAAACTGGCAGCTGCTGAGCCGGTAAATGTTTTGATAGTTGGCGACTCCATAGCAGCAGGCACAGGGGCAAGTAGTGGCAACAGCTGGGCTGCCAGACTGCCTGAAGCTATAAAAGAAAAATATGGTTCAACATGCAATGTTACCAATATTTCAATGGGCGGTAATACCAGCTATGCCGGTGTTTACAGGGTTAAAGAACTGGATAATAAAATGGATTATGATCTGGCAATTATCTGCTATGGTGAAAATGACGCTGATGATGAGAACTTTTCTACAGAATATGAATCAATTATTAGGGCAATCATGGCCAGATCTGGCAATTGCAGTATTTTGAGTATCCTTGAGAGTTCACAGCGTGAATATACCAATAAGATGAATCAGATAATTGAAATAGCTGATTATTACAATATTCCTGTAGTCGATACTATAAGTGCATTCAATTCAGGTGAATATAAGTATGAAGAATTAGTAGGTGCTCCGGATGATATAGTTCATCCAAATGATCTCGGACATTCAGTGTATCTGGAAACATTGGCGGGCGTGATAGATGAAGAAGTTACGCGTGTGAAAGAAACTCAAAGCAGCGATCTTTTAGAATATAATGAAACTGTAGTTTATGGCGTGGAGGACTTTGGACGAATAGGTTTAAGCAAATATAAACTTAATCTTGATAAGCCTGTAAAGGCAGCAGTTGGTATATATAGGAGTTATGTTCCGGGAGAAAATGGACTAAAGATCTACTCAAATGGAAAGCTTATTTATGACAGCTCTTTTGAATGGAATTATGGATTTGGACAGGAACATATAGATAAAATAATCAGTGAACCCTGCGAGTTTGAGGATTCACTGACTGTAGAGTTCTCTTCGTATGAAGCTGCGAAGTATTTTAAGGGTATCATGTTAAGTGATATCTCTGATTGATGACATACTATTCTGCTTAAAATAATTCCATACATAGACTGCAAATACCAGTAAAAACGGATTTCTTCCAATGTATCTGGAAATAAATGTAGCTTCTACAAAGGTGTAGATACCAAGTGACAATATGATGACCATAGTCCACAGATCTTTTTGTTTCAGGCACAGATAGCAGAACAAGAGGATAAGTGCGACTACTATTATGCCCGGGATTATTCCGTACCAATAGAATATCCTTACCCACCCCATGTCAAAAAACTCTTCTGAGTTGTGGTCTGAAAATAGCTTCCATGAGGTAATGACGCCATCGTGATTATCGCCTGCAAAGTATAGATTACTAATCCTATAATTGGTGAGTTTTTCAAAAGCCCAATATATTTCTCCAAAGCGTGGAGATAGGGTTTCTGCGTAGGCTCTGATAACAAGCCAGGCGGATAGGACTGAAGCGGCTACACAGGAGATAGGGGAAATAATGGTTATGACGATATAAGGCCATTTTTTATTCTCTAATACCGGCAACAGCTTGATAATGCCGGCAATTACAAATGTAAAGAAAATAATTATCATTCCTGTCCTGGACACAGTGATCACAGAAACAATTCCCATCATTACAAAAGCTAAAACAAACTGATAGATCTTGGAGCTTTTTCCATAGAGCCATATCCACAGCAAAAGCAAAAGATACGAACTGCTAAAAAGTGTGTTGGGGTGGCCGAAACCAAATACAAAGCGCGTCTCTTCGCCGACTGACCTTCCAAAATCCGTAGTCAGTGAAATGTCTCCTGCAATTCCCAAAACAGACAATAGAGCAATTATTCCAAATCCTGTAAGGCACAGGCAAAAAGCGTATTTCATTGCCTTTTTCAGATCAGTGTTTTTTGCCGCCAACATAAAAGTGGCAATTCTAAGCAGATCATTTTTACCTGACAATTTATAACAAACAATTGTGAATAACCATACGGCTGCGATTGTCAGCCATTCTTTTTTGCTGTGCTCAGTAATAACAACTGCTGATAATGCTATTAAAAATGTGATGCGGAAGAGGTGACTTTCAATTCCAATGGTCACTTCACTTTTTTCGACGATCATGAGTATAAGCTCAAACGTGAGAGCTATATAAAAAAGAATATTACCAATCCTGGCTCTGTTCATTTTACTTTCCCCTATATAGTATAAATGTGCTAGAATATAGCCTAGGTTATTATAGCATATAGGGACATTAATTATGAATAATGGAGTAAGCTATATAGGAAATATTAAAAAATAAGGTGTGGATATGGAACTAAGAGAGAATGCATTTTTTAAAAAAGCATATGAGATATCAAGAAAGACTTTGACATACGTATCACCTACGTTGGCATCTAAGTTTATTTTCAGAATTGCCAAGGGGAGAAGGCTTGATCTTAACAATCCTGTTTTGTTCGATGACAAGATTATGTGGCTTAAACTAAAAAAATATTATAAGAATCCCATTATTACCCAATGCGTAGATAAATATGCAGTAAGAGATTATATAAAGGAATGTGGTTGCGAAGAAATATTGAATGATCTTATAGGAGTTTATGATAGCTCAAATGAGATAAACTGGGATGAACTTCCGGATAAGTTCGCACTTAAGTGTAATCATGGCTGTGGATATAACATAATTTGTGATGACAAGAGCAAGCTGGATATTGAAAAGACCAAGAAACAGCTTGATGACTGGATGAAAGAGGATTATTATCTTAACTTTGCTGAAGTTAATTACAAATATGTTCCCAAGAAGATAATATGCGAAAAATATCTTGCTTCAAAAGATGGCTTTTTGCCTAATGATTATAAAATATACTGTTTTGATGGCGTGCCAAAGCTTGTTCTTACCTGCTATGACAGGGATGATGAGAAAGAGCAGATACAGCTGGTATTTACTGACCTTGATTTTAATATTTTGGACTATGGTGCCGAGGGGATCAACGACGGACGTAAGATTGAGAAACCTGAGTCTTTCGATAAGATGCTAGAGTATTGCCGCAAGCTTAGTAAGGGATTTCCATTTGTCAGAATGGATTTTTATGATATCGATGGAAAAGTATTTTTTGGTGAGATGACATTTACTCCGGCAGGAGGACTTGCCAAGTATTACAACGATGAAGGTCAGAAACGTTTAGGAGAAATGATATCAATATGATGAAGGTATGCTTTATCGGCGATGTGTATTTAAATCCCAAACATAATTGTGGCAACTTTACATTTTCAAAAGATGTGAAAGAGCTTTTTTCTGAATGTGATAATGTGTGTATCAATTTAGAAGCTCCTATATTAAATAAAAAAAATGCGACTCCACTAGATAAAAAGGGCCCTAATCTATATCAGGACTATTCAAGACTTGCAAGTTTTACAGAGCTTCAAAATGTGTCTTTTTGCCTGGCCAACAATCATATAATGGATTACGGCGAAAAGGGGCTAGATAGTACTATTTCCTTTTTAGGAGCTGATAGATGCCTTGGAGCGGGTGATGATTGCTATAAAGAACTCATTGTTTCTGATAAAAATGGTGAACATACCATTGCTATTCTTGCAGTCGCAGAGAACGGATTTGGATGCGAAGATGCAGAAAACGGTTATGGATATGCTTGGTTTAACAGCCACAAATTTTGGAACAAGCTTGATGAGCTAAAAGGGAAGTATAATTCACTTGTGGTAATATCTCACGCTGGCCTTGAAGATACAAATTTACCACTTCCTGAAATCAGAGAACATTATAAGAGATACATAGATCATGGCGCAGATGTGGTCATAGCGCACCATCCACATGTTATTCAGGGAAAAGAAGTATACAAAGGTAAGGATATATATTATAGTCTTGGGAATGCTGTTTTCGAGCAGCTTGACACAGGAATTCCATATAATCCTGAAAGTATTGCAGTTGAACTCGAAGTAGATGGTACAAAGACGACAAGCAGAGTGATTCCTCTTAAGTATGAAGATGGAATACTTAAGAAAGATGAATCAGCTTTCATATTGTATGATAAGGCCTGTTCTCTATTGGAAGATGAGAGTAAGTATCAGGCTGAAGCTGATAAAGTCTGTCTTGACTTCTATGCTAAAATCTATAGGAACTATTACGCGAGTATATTTGGACGTCAAAATAAATTAAAAAACCTGGTAATGTCAATTATGTATCTTTTTGGCAAGGATATATTTGATGAGAGCATGCTCTTTCATAATCTCTTTATAGAAACCCATTATTGGTGCGTTAAGAGAGCATTACAGCTAAAGAGGAGAAGGCTTACAACTAATGAAAATTGAGAAGTTATATGAAGCTACTTTGAGCACAAATGAAAATACCATCAATAAGCTTCACTATAAAATAAATAAAGCTCTTGTTAATCTCTTTTACCCAAGATTTGGTAAATGTGGGTATGGGCTTGATGACAAGCACAATGTAATTATCTCCCTTACCAGTTATCCGGCCAGGATTGATACGATTTATCTTACCATCAGAACTCTTCTGAATCAGACATATAAGCCTAAGGGCGTATATCTGTGGCTTTCTGATGATCAGTTTCCTGAAAGAAAAAAGAGTCTCCCTGATTCACTTTTGGAACTGCAGAAGTATGGACTGAGCATAAAGTTTTGTGATAATCTGTATCCTCATAAAAAGTACTATTATACTATGCTTGAAAATCCTGATTCCGCTGTTGTAACTGTTGATGACGATGTATTTTACCCGGAAAACATGTTACAGAGACTTGCTGAAACAGCTGAAAAGTATCCTGATACTGTCTGCTGCTACTGGGCGCATAGAGTTCATCCCGGAAATGATGCAGAGTCACTTTCTTATGATAAATGGAATTTGGAAAAAGAGGGATATGAACCGTCATATGGTATAATTCCAACCGGAGTAGGAGGAGTATTATATCCACCACATTGTTTAGCTCAGGAAGGCTTTGATAAAGAGGCCATCAGAGAATGTGCTCTTAGGACAGATGATCTGTGGCTTAAGGCAATGTCTGTCTTGAATCACAAAAAGGCAGTCCGTGTAGGTATTCCGGCCAAGATACCTTTTGCTATAGTTAAGACTCAGAAAACAGGTCTTTACTACGAAAATGTCAATCATAACAACAGCGCAGATTCATGGGAAAAGATAATCAAAAAATATCCCAAGTGCGCGGAGATACTTATAAATGAAAATGATACAGAAGATTAAGCAAATAGATTTAAATATACTTGATATTCTTCTTTTTTTATCACTACTTTTACAGGATGTGGGAACATGGGGATTTCTTCCCCTCAATGCCTTTCAGATACTGATCCTTTTGATGGGACTTGTCATGGGAGTGCAGATTATTCTTGGCAAAAAGAAGATAGTAGTTCCATACAAAGTGCTGATAATTCTTGCATATATGGGCCTTATAACAGCGCTTCATTATTTCGATTTTGAAGCTGTTAAATACTTTGGATATACTTGCATATCCTTCTGTGTTTTGGCACTTTATTACCTCTATGAAGATAATAAAGAGAAGATTCTTGGAATTATATATGTAGTGGCAGCAGTGCTGGCAATCTACGGATTATTACAAGAAGCGGGATATATGTTAAATATGCCCTTTTTGTATTTTCCATCAAAGCTTGGCTGGCACCGCTTTTATGAGACAGAGATTGGCGGTGGGTTCATTGCTCTCTATTCTTTTTATGGGGAGCCGGCGCATTTGGCAAGTGTATTCTGCGCAGGAATCCTTTTGGGAACACACAGAGATAAAGAAACGCATAAGGGATATGCATTTGCTAATCCAGTTGTAACAGCACTGATTTTTATAGCTACGCTTTTGACCGGATCGGCGACGGTTTATCTGGGACTTTTGATCACTGTTGTTGCAGTGCTTCTTAACCTTAATATTGCTAATAAGTACAAGATTGGGCTCTTTACTTCTTTTGCAGTAGTGATCATAGCTGCATTTATTGTGTTGGATGATCTTTATCAGAAGATAATTGTGGACAGATTCCTGGGGCTTGCAAAAGAGTACTACATTGTTGGAAACGCGACGGTATATGCGATCATTTCTAACCTTAGAGTTGCCATTGCCAAAATGATGCAGGGACATATCTTTGGAACAGGTTTTGATTCTCACAGATATTCTTATCCACAGATGGTCGATCAGATGTATGGAGCTGGTGCACCCTATATCAATGGTGAGGATGCAGCATCAATTTTTACAAGAGTGTTTTCTGATTTTGGAATCGCAGGACTCCTGATAACAATTGTGTATCTGATGAAGAAATTGGTAGATGGTGTTAAAGCTAATGACTACATACTGATCACTATGACAATTGTCTTTGTAATTCAGGGGATACGCGACGGTAGTTATACGAACATCATGCTGATGATGCCTTTTGTATTTATGCTTTATTCGGAGCATATAACTGGCAGTCAGCTGAAAAGATAGATTGGTTAACGCATATGATATCTATAATAGTTCCTGTTTATAATGTTGAAAACTACGCACGAAAGTGCATAGAGTCCCTTATAAGTCAGACATATAAAGATATAGAGATTATTTTGGTGGACGATGGTTCTACTGATAGCAGTGGGGCAATTTGTGATGAATATGCACAAAAAGATAATAGAATAAAAGTAATCCACAAAGAAAATGGCGGATTGTCAGATGCAAGAAATGCCGGACTTGACATTGCCAGTGGCGATTACATAGGCTTTGTGGATAGTGATGACTACATAGATGAGCATATGTATGGACACCTCTATGATATATTAGTTGATAATAATGCTGATATGTCGGTTTGCGATTTCTTGGAAGTAAGTGACACTGATGATGCTAAAGATGCTCAATCAGAAAGTAAGATAGAAATCATAGAAGATAAGGACGTTTACAAGCTTGTTACTTCGTTTAACACTGCTGACATAACTGCTTGGAATAAATTATATAAACGCGATATCTTTTCAGATTATAGATTTGAAAAGGGGAGATTACATGAAGATCAGTGGGCGATACCTTATGTGGTCTCAAAGTGTAATAGAATTGTAAAGAGCAGTGCTAAGTTGTATTATTATGTGACCAGAAACGATTCTATATCTAAGACCAGGCTTTCACCTAAGAGAATGTGGGATCTATTAGATGCTTTGAGCAATTCATGTGGCTTTTTTAAAGATAAAAGGTTATATGATGAGCAGAATATAGAGGCTCACAATCTTTGTAATCAAATAATGGATTTTTATGAGAACGCCTGTGACTTTTTTGATGAACCTATAGGAATCAAAAAGGAGTTGCATGATTATTTTAAAAAATCAATGCAGCTGAACAGTAACGTGTTTTCTTTTAAACAGGTTGTATATAATAGTTTTATGCTATTCCCACAGATAGGAATCGTTATAAAAAAGATAAGAGAGAGAATGTAATGGAATCAAATTGGACAAAGATAATCAAACCAAAAACAGGATGGTTTGAAATAAATATAAAAGAGTTATTCAGATATAAAGATTTAATATTCTTATTTGTTAAGAGGAATTTTTCAGTTCAATACAAACAGACAATTTTAGGACCCTTATGGTTTATTATTAATCCACTTTTGACGACACTTATGTTTACTTTGGTGTTCGGTTCAATGGCTGGTTTCTCAACAAGTGGTGTTCCACAGTTTGCATTTTACCTTTGCAGTACAGCCTTATGGCAGTACTTTTCATCATGTCTGACACAGACATCTACAACTTTCACTTCTAATGAGAACATTTTTGGTAAAGTGTATTTTCCGCGTCTGACAATGCCTATTGCAACAGTGTTGTTTTCACTAATTAATTTTGTGGTTATATTTACAGTTTCTATTATAGTTAACATTTATTACTGTGTTACAGGTCAGAATGTTGTCATATCCTGGTATTTTCTGCTTGTTCCGGTTCTTGTTTTTCAGACGGCTCTATTGGGGCTTGGTACCGGGATAATAATATCATCCCTTACTACCAAGTATAGAGACCTGGCTGTGCTCGTAAGTTTTGGTGTTACTCTTTGGATGTATGGCACACCTGTTGTCTATGATCTTAGTATCGTTAAAGGCGCTTTTGCCAAAGTTATCATGCTTAATCCAATGACACCTATCATGAATAATTTCAGATATGCAGTTTTGGGATGCGGAAACTTTGAAGTGAGTTATTGGGTAGTCAGCTGGATAACAACGATAGTTGTACTAATGGCAGGAATTCTTCTCTTTAACAGAGTAGAAAAAACATTTATGGATACAGTATAAGGATAAATATATGTCAGAAGTAGTTATAAAAATAGAAAACTTAAAGAAAAAATATCGACTTGGAACAATAGGCGGAACTACCCTTTCAGCAGAGCTTCAGTCCTGGTGGGCCGGTATAAGGGGTAAGGAAGATCCCAATATGAAGATTGGGCTGGATAAAAGTAAATACGGTGATGAGTTTTATGCGCTTGAAGGGATAGACCTTGAGATACACAAAGGTGAAGCCGTTGGTATTATTGGACACAATGGTGCCGGGAAATCAACACTTTTAAAGATTCTTTCCCAGGTAACTGCCCCAACAGAAGGATTGATCAAGATTAAGGGCCGAGTATCCAGTATGCTTGAAGTTGGCACCGGATTTCACAAGGAATTGACCGGTAGAGAAAACATCTACATGAATGGCGCGGTTCTTGGTATGACAAAAAAAGAAGTTGACTCCAAGATTGAGGATATCATTGATTTCTCTGA
This sequence comes from Butyrivibrio sp. AE2015, assembly GCF_000420825.1. Classification (GTDB taxonomy): domain Bacteria; phylum Bacillota; class Clostridia; order Lachnospirales; family Lachnospiraceae; genus Butyrivibrio. The sequence goes on from NZ_ATVR01000003.1 coordinate 129,330, forward strand.
GTGCCGTGATTTTATAGACACTCCTGTTAAAAGATACTCCTCAGGTATGTATGTAAAGCTTGCCTTTGCTGTGGCAGCTTATCTTGATGCTGAGATAATGGTCATGGATGAAGTTCTGGCTGTTGGTGATGTTAAGTTCCAGAAAAAATGTCTTGGAAAAATGGATGATGCTGCGCATACAGAGGGTAAAACGGTTCTGTATGTAAGTCATAACATGACAACTATAAGACAGCTCTGTACAAGATGTATTGTTCTTAATCATGGAAAAGTAGTATTTGATGGTGACGTTGAAAAAGCAATACAGGTTTACATGGAGCAGGGCGCTGTGGAGATGAAGAGTTTTTATGACCTTAAAGATTCCAAGAGACCTTCGCTTGATCATGGCAGAACACTTCATGTGAACTCCCTTGAATTCATAAATAAGACTGCGCCTTCATATCGCAATGATGAAAAGGTTGTCTTTGAGGTGAACTTTACATCCAATATCGATATAGATGATCTGAGAATCTACTATACAGTATTAGACGAAGAAGGAAAGATTGTTGGAACAGTGCAATCAGATGTTATTTGTAGTCCAAGAAAAGGGGAGACAAGAACATGTACCATGGAAATGGATGTGTCCAATTTTGTAGAAGGCACGTATTCATTCTTACTTGATATGTATTCATCAAGTGGCATGGGGGCTCACTTGAGCTATGATCATCCTTTGGATTATATTTATTTTGAAATCGCAGAAAGTGCAGAACAGGATACTATTTTCTGGCAAAAGCGATATTTTGGTAGTATACGACTTAATGGTTTGAAGTGCATAGGATGTACTTAAATATTCTGTTATGGAGATAAGCTGGTAATGAAAGTAAAATTTGTTGATTCGTTTTTTGCCAGGGAGCAGACAATGGGCGTTCTCAATGAATTATTTGAGAATGTTGAAATATCGGATGACCCTGATTTCGTGTTTTGCTCAGTGGATTACAAGGCTGAGCATATGAATTATGATTGTCCAAGAATCATGGTCATAGGAGAAAATATTGTTCCGGATTTTAATTGCATTGACTATGCTGTTGGCTTTAACTACATGAACTTTGAAGACAGGTATTTGAGAGTTCCTCTCTATAATTTTTATTTAGATGATTATAAATTGGCCATAAGGCGGCATATTGATTATAAAAGGGACGATAATAAAAAGTTTTGCAATTTTGTATATTCCAATGGTAGAAATGCAATACCTGAAAGGGACAGCTTTTTTGCTGATTTATCTAAGTACAAGCAGGTTGATTCTGGTGGCAGGCATCTCAATAATATTGGAGGTCCTGTTGACGATAAGAGGGAATTTCAAAAGCAGTATAAATTCTCTATAGCATTTGAAAATGCTGTATCAAGGGGATATACGACAGAAAAAATAATTCAGGCATTTTCTGCCGGAACTATTCCGATTTATTATGGTAATCCTTTGGTTGCAAAAGAGTTTAATTCAAAGGCTTTTATCAATTGTCATGAATACAGAAGTTTTGATGAAGTTATAGAAAAAGTAAAAGAATTGGATAATGATCCTGATTTATACGATAGTATGATGAGAGAACCTATATTTACGGATATTGATGAAAGGCAAGATCCTTTGAAAGATTATCGTAAGTTTATCTATAACATTTGTAGTCAGGAATCAGATAAGGCTATTAGAAGATGTGATGACTGTTGGGGTGGAAAGATACAGCGCGAGAAAAAAAGGTGCTATAGATTTCTGACATCTACAGAAGGAAATGGTTTAAAAGCTCGAGTTATAAGAAAGCTTACAGAGATATGACTTTAGCTTTAAGAGGAGATTTAATGGATAGGTTTGATGTGCCTGTAGTTCTATTTACTTTTAAGAGAATTATTCCCACCAGAATGGTTATGGAAGTAATTGCTAAAGTGAAGCCGACTAGCCTCTATATCTTTGCTGATGGAGCAAGGAATTCTGTTGAAGGTGAGAATGAAAAAGTTTTAGAAGTAAGAGAATATATAAAAAAAGCTATCGATTGGGATTGTGAAAAGAATATATTTTTTTCAGAGTTTAATAAGGGATGTGACAGGAATATCCGTGAAGGCTTAGATAAAGTTTTTTCTGAGAAGGAGAGAGCAATAGTTCTGGAAGACGATGCTGTTCCTACTGAGAGCTTTTTCTATTATTGCAGGGAGTTACTTGATAGATATCAAGAGGATAAGAGGATTCAGTTTATAGGCGGATATAATGCAGTGGGTAATGACAGTAAAATATCCGGAAGTTATGCATTTTCTAAAACACCGCCTATGAATGGCGCGATTGCGACATGGGCTGACAGATGGAATAATTGCGATTTTGATCTTAAGAATTGGCCTGAGAATAAGAGAAAGAATAGATTTGACAGCTTGTATTTTTCTGGCGAACTTAGAAAGAGATATATTGAGTATTTTGAGCTTTCATATGAGAAGAAGTCCACTGCCTGGGATTATATTTTCCTGCATGATATGCTTGATAAAGACAGATTTGGAATAGTACCAAAAAATAACCTGGTCACAAGTTACGGCTTTATGGATGGAGCGTATCATCCACAGAGGAAAGATGAGACTGAACGATTTAAAGAAATGATGACAGCTTCTGAAATCGAAGAGGTTTATCCTATAAAAGCTTACCCGGAAGTAACGAGGAATGAAGCTTATGACAGGATGAGGCAGGATAAGCTTCTTGCAGTTAGGGGGAGCTTTATTAAGCGCCGTATTCTTGATGTGTATTTGTTAATCAAAAATGTTGCATATAATAAGTTACCAAGAAAACATTGGAATATGTTAAAAAAGATAATTGTTAGGAAATAAAAATGCTTATTATCATTACCGGGACAATATCACCAGATACAAACGTTGGGCAGTTGACGATTCGCGACTCATCTGAAAGATTAAGGCAGTATGTGGATGCTCTTAAAGCTTTAATTGAGCAGAAGCCAGATGCTACTATAATATTCTGTGACAATAGCGGATATGATATGCAGAAACTGAATGAACTTAAGAAAATAGCTTCTGCTAATGATGTTTGTTTGGAACTGCTTAGTTATACCGCTGATAGTAAGAAAGTAGTTAAATATGGTAAGGGATATGGAGAAGGCGAGATAATAAAATATGTTATCGATAATAGCCGGTATATAACGGATGACGAGTACATAGTCAAGATAACCGGGCGACTAGTGGTCGATAACATATCAGATATATTGAGAAAGCTAAAAAGGGATAGGATATATTTCAATATTCCTAATATTCATCGAAGAGATATATTTGATACGAGGCTTTATGCTATGCCTTTGAAAACATATAAGAAGTTCTTTTTAGATAAATACAAAAAAGTGGATGATAATGGCGGATATTATCTTGAGCATGTATTTAGAGATGTTGTTATAAATAACAAGCTTGAATCAACTAATTTCCCCTGTTATCCGCGTATAGTCGGAAAAAGTGGGACTGGTGGAATAAGTTATGAATACACTGAATGGAAATGTAAGATAAGGGATATACTCAGTGTTTTTAACTTTTACGGAAAAACAAAATGACATATTTTTATTACTTATTCTTTTTAATTATATTTGGTGCAAAGGTAGCAGGCTTGTATGATGGACAGCCTGCCTTTTATGCTTGCCTGGCTGTGGGCGGAGTATTTTATCTGCTAAAAATGTTGACAACAAAATTGTCAATGTTGGATTACGCAGTTACTGCAGCTTGTTTAGGACTCGGAGCAATAATATATCTGTCATCAGGTGAAAAAGGTTTGCTATTATTTATGCTCATGGTTACCGGAGCCAAAGGTGTCGGCAGCAAAAAAGTTATGAAGATGGCCTGGCTAGTTGGAAGTCTTGTTTACTTGGTTCTGATAGGAATAACATGTCTGGGAATACTTCCTGATGGGTACCATGTTGTAAGTAAGTTTTTAAACACAATGTTTATCAGAAGATATCTGGGACAGCCAGGATCTAATGTAACTCATACAGTATTATTCATTCTTATGGCGATTGGAATTGCATTGGTGATAGACAAAATCAGGGATTACAAAACTCTTATTTCTGCGCTGGTTGTCATCATGCTTTTAAACGTGTATTTGTTTGCATATACCATGAGCGTAACAGGACTTTTGTCTATTAGCTTTTTGGCTTTTTTGACACTTGTTATGTTTGGTGTAAAAAGGATAGATGGCAAAGTTTTTGCTGTTTTATCAAATGCTGTTATGACATTGATAATAAGCGTATCTATAATCCTTCCAATGGTTGTAAGTGGAAAAGCATATGAAATCGCTGATAAAATTTTTAATCACAGAGTTGAGTACGCCAAATACTACCTTGAAAATGAGAAAATAACACTGTTTGGAAGCAGATTTGCGCCTGCACCAAATGGCAACTATTATCTTGATAATGCGTTTATGTATCTATTCCTTCAGCTTGGAATAGTAGCATTTATTGTTATTATATTTTTGATGTTTTTTACGCTTAATCATATACTTAAAGATAATGATAAAGGTGCGCTTATCATTTTTGCCTCCTTTATGTTTATTGGTATGTCGGATCCATTTTTGTTTAATGCATCATTTAAGAATGTGATTTTTATCTATACAGGAAGGTATCTGTATGAATTCCTGAATGAGTTAAATCTAAAGTATGATCTAAAAGAGTATAGACTGATTAAGTGGAATTATAGTTTAAAAACTTTAAATGCTGCATATGATAAGTGTGTGTCATTTTGCAGGAATATAATTAACTATTTCGAGAATAATGCGCTGTTTAGTGTTATTATATTTGTTGTACTTCCTATGTTAGGAGTGTTGATTTATTATCTGTGGCCACAGTTATATGATGTGAGTCTTTTGGCAGCAGGTGACAGACTGGCGTATTATACAGAGTCTGAGATCAATCTTAACAAGGAACTTAATGAAAATTTAGCCGTGCTGAGAACGGGAGTACTTGATGGAGTAGTACTTGCTGTAGTTGTAAGTCTGATCAAATATAAAAGGACTGAGTTCATAAATTTGTTGAGGAAATAATTATTGGACTTTGGCTGAACCAAGTGAAAATATATGAAATATAGAAATAAGGAAAAATTTTATATAGCGTTGATTTTTGGAATAGTAACACTATTAAATATATACGCGGCAATTCACCATACGATGTGGAGAGACGAGACTCAGGCTTGGCTTATTGCTAGAGATACTTATTTGAGAGCGGATTCATTATTTAGTGTTACATCATATGAAGGGCACCCTTTTTTGTGGTTTGTAGTTCTTATGCCATTTGCTAAACTGGGATTTCCGGCTTGGACATTAAAGGTTTTGTCGCTTGTTTTCATTACTGTAGCGCTAGCTTTATTTTTACTGAAAACTGAATACTCTATTGGCATAAAGGCATTGGTGGCAATTTCACCAATTTATTTGTATAGTTTGGTTGTTCCTGCAAGAAGCTATAGCTTGGCGGCGCTTTTAATGACATGCATCATTGTCGTTTATAAGGACCGAAATAGAAAACCATTGTTATATGCGATTTTTCTAGCGCTTCTATTACAGACCTTAACTATTTATGGCGGTTTTGTTTTTGCATGCGGTCTAATGTGGTTTATTGAGACATGCATAGAAATAAAGAATAGAGAAGTAAAAGTAACTGAAGTGATAAACAGAATACTAGGAATGGTTCTGGTTTTCTCTAGTGGAGTTTTTTTACTATGGGAATTTAGATATACAAATGCTGTAGTTAATGAAAGCGAGTGCAAGCCAGTAGAGGCTTTATTTGCATTGTTCAGAGAAGGATGTTCGGATTTAGAGAGCTTGTTTGGAAAAGGCTATTTAATTGTCTTTACGATTAGTATTGTGCTATTGATTCTTCTTTTTCAAAAAAAAGCTCCAAGTTTTTTCCAAACTATAGTTATTTTGTTTTTAGCTATTGGATGGCAAGTATATATTTATACATTCGTGTATTTTGCATCAAAATTCAGGCTGGTTTCATGGCTTTTGTTTATTCTTTTAGCAATAACAATGAGCTATGAATATATCGAATCCTATAAGCATTTTCTTTTTGTTTTTATTGCAATAATGATGATTTTAAGTGCTTATAGTGTAAATAGCTGGAGTATTAGTGAATTTAAAAAAAACTATACATATTCACAAAGCAAAGAAATTGCAGATGCAATAAGTGAATTACCGACGGATGCTGTAGTATTTATAAGTAGTAGTGAGTATTGTTCTCCGGTTGTGGCTCAAGTAAGCGTTGATAGAAATATCTATAATCCATTTAATAGAAAAATAGCAAGTTATGTAGACAGAAATCCAGAAAAATCAGAGGGCATGACTTATGAAGAATTTATTAGAACCGTCGAGGAAATGTTCCCTGGAATTGCTGATTGTTATGTAATAGTTAATAGCGGAGAATTAGTACATGACTATGGCATTGAGTATTATGGAGTAAGAATTGAAGGGCTGTGTGAAAACGTAAAAGAAGGATATACATGTTTTGAGAAGATCTATGAAAATACAGCTGAGATAGTTTTACAAGACAGTTTTTATTTGCTGAAAATAAATTTGAATTAGTGGGAGTAACATGATGATTCAAAATAGATACATATATAGATGGCTATGCATGGTACTGTTCTGTACTTTAGCGACATGCATGTTCTTTTATGTATGGTATAGCTTTGTAAAAGTAAATAACCAAACCGGTAGTTTGCTGGGACTTGGTAACCTGTCCATGGCAGCAGGCATATATTTGGTGTTGTATATATTAATTGGCAAGGCACTTAAGGCATTTACAATAGGAGTAGATAGGAAAGCCAATCTTTTGGCATCACAGGTCCTCACTCTTTTTAGTGTCAATGCCACTGAGCTATTTGCATCTTGTGCAATTACCGGACAGTTTAGATTCTTTCCGGATTTTTTATGGAGATATTTATTGCTTGCACTGGTGCAGAGCCTTGTGCTGTGTCTTTTGACAATACCGATGGTTGATCTATACAGGAAACTCTTTAAACCGCAGCAATTATTGGAGATATATTGTGATGAGTCCAATGAGACGCTGGATTTCATGAATGGCAGACCTGATAAATATCACGTTGCCAAGACAGTAAATATCTCTGAAGGAACAGATAAGATATTTAGTCTGATAAATGAGTATGAAGCGGTTCTTATCAACGATATTCCTTCCGAGCAGAAAAACGTTATATTGAAAGAGTGCTTCAGGATTGGTAAAAGAGTCTATTTTACTCCTAAGATTTCTGATATTATCGGAAAGAACTCAGATGATATAAACCTTTTTGATACGCCTCTTTATCTTTGCAGGAATAATGGAATATCTGTTTTTCAGCTTGCGGTAAAAAGATTTTTTGATATTCTCTTTTCACTTATCGCACTAATCATTACAAGCCCGATTTTTCTGATCACCACCATTGCTATTAAGTTAGAGGATGGCGGACCGGTGTTCTTTAGACAGAACAGAGTTACAATTGGAGGAAAAGAGTTCAGTATCTTGAAGTTCAGGTCCATGATTGTGGATGCTGAAAAGGACGGAAGACCACACCCCGCTGGAGAGGCTGACGACAGGATTACCAAGGTTGGCCATGTAATAAGACCAACCAGAATAGATGAACTTCCACAGTTTATCAATATCTTGAAGGGGGATATGTCGATTGTCGGACCACGTCCTGAGAGAGTTGAACATGTGAGGAAGTACACTAACGATATTCCTGAGTTTTCTTACAGGCTTAAAGTTAAGGGCGGCCTTACAGGTGTTGCCCAGGTTTTTGGTAAGTACAATACAAGCCCATTAAGTAAGCTTAAGATGGACATATTTTATATAACAAATTATTCACTTTTGCTCGATTTGCAAATACTCTTTGAGACTGTTAAAATTCTTGTGCAAAAAGAAAGCACGGAAGGCTTTACAGAGGAAAAACAGGAAGAGATGCATAACGCGGATAGTGAGATTGGAGATAGAAATGAGTGAGTTTAGTGGAGCAACACTTTTAATAACAGGTGGAACAGGATCTTTTGGAAATACAGTGTTAAAGCACTTTTTGACAACTGATATCGGTGAAATCCGTATTTTTTCAAGAGATGAGAAAAAGCAGGATGACATGAGGCATGAGCTTCAGGCAAAATACCCAGATCATGCTAAAAAGGTTAAGTTCTATATTGGAAATGTAAGAGACATTCAGTCAGTTCATGACGCTATGCCGGGAGTTGACTATATTTTCCATGCGGCAGCACTTAAGCAGGTTCCTTCATGTGAGTTTTTCCCAATGGAAGCTGTTCACACAAATGTTGAGGGAACTAACAATGTCCTTCATGCAGCTATCGAGGCCGGAGTTAAGAGAGTAGTATGCCTTAGCACTGATAAGGCTGCGTATCCTATTAATGCTATGGGTACATCAAAGGCAATGATGGAGCACGTCGTAAGAGCTAATGCACGTGTGGCAGCAGAAAGAGGCAACACAGTTATCTGCTGTACCAGATATGGGAACGTTATGTGCAGTAGAGGATCAGTTATTCCTCTTTTCATAGATCAGATCAAGGCTGGTAACCCTATTACAATTACTAACCCTGATATGACCAGATTTTTGATGAATCTTGATGAGGCAGTAGATCTTGTTAAGTTTGCCTTTGAGAATGCAAGGCCGGGAGATCTTTTCATCCAGAAGGCTGATGCCAGCACAATTGGAGATCTTGCGAAGGGAGTTCAGAAACTCTTTGGAGATACAGGAACCAAGATCATTGGAACAAGACATGGTGAAAAGCTTTACGAAACTCTTATGACAAGAGAAGAGAGATTAAGGTCTGAAGATATGGGCCAGTACTTCAGAGTATCTGCGGATAATAGAGATCTTAACTATGATAAGTACTTCATCGATGGCCAGGTGACAACACAGGCTGAGGAGAGCTATACATCCCACAACACCAATCTTTTGGACGTGGACGGAGTAGTAAAAAAGATTCTTACAACTGATTATGTTAAAGAGCAGTTGGAGGCTATGGAGTAATGAGAATCCTTGTTACAGGAAGTAATGGATTTGTTGGCAGAAATCTGGTTTGGAATCTGAAGGAAATCCGTGATGGTAAGAACATGACAAGACCTAATATCACCATCACGGAGATTTATGGATATGACATAGGAACTTCAGAGGAAGAGCTGGAGTATGCCTGCTCAAGATGTGATTTTGTTTTTAACCTTGCAGGAGTTAATCGGCCCTTAAATGCCGAGGAATTCATGGAAGGTAATTTTGGTTTTGCAAGTAAACTTCTTGAGACCTTAAAAAAGTTTGATAATAAATGTCCTGTTATGCTCTCAAGTTCAGTTCAGGCGACCTTGTCAGGACGTTTTGCAGATTCAGAATATGGGAAGAGCAAACTTGCAGGTGAGAACCTGTTTTTTGACTATGCAAAAGAGACTGGAGCAAAAGTCCTTGTTTACAGATTCCCTAATCTTTTTGGAAAGTGGTGTAAGCCCAATTACAATTCGGCAGTAGCCACTTTTTGTAATGCTTTCGCTAATGACCTTGAATATAAGGTTAATGACCCTTCTACAGAGCTCAACCTTGTTTATATTGATGATCTTATCAATGAGATGTTTGATGCCATGGAAGGGAAAGAGCACAGGTGTAACTATGCAGAAGGCAGTGCAGAACCTACAGCTGCTGAGAATGGCAAGTACTGTTTTGTTCCAACAAGCTACCATGTAACTCTGGGAGAAATCGTAGGTTATCTTGAGAAATTTAAAGCTATGCCGGGAAGTCTTATTATGCCTGAGATTCCGGATGGCTCTTTTGAGAAAAAACTTTTTAGTACATATCTTACATATCTTCCTGCTGAAAAAATGTCTTTTCCTCTAAATTCAAATGTGGATAACAGGGGCAATTTTACTGAGCTCATAAGAACTCTTAACTGTGGACAGGTCAGTATAAATGTTGCCAAACCCGGGATTGTGAGAGGCGAACACTGGCATAATTCAAAATGGGAAATCTTCATAGTTGTAAGTGGTCATGGTCTTATCCAAATGAGAAGGATAGGCGTGGATCCTGAGACAGAGGAGGCTTACCCTGTTATTGAGTTTGAAGTGACAGGTGAGCAGATGAGAGCAATCCAGATGCTTCCTGGGTATACGCACAACATAATAAATCTCTCCAAGACGGAGAACCTTGTTACTGTTATGTGGGCTAATGAGATTTTCGATAAAAATCACCCTGATACTTTCTATGAGCAGGTTGTTACAAGTAATGCCCGTGCGGTTATGGAAAAAGGAAACATATGAAGAAGATATTAGTTATATGCCAGTATTTTTATCCTGAGCAGTTCAGAATAAATGATATATGCTCTGAATGGGTAAAAAGAGGCTATGACGTAACGGTACTGACCGGAATACCTAATTATCCACAGGGCAGATTCTATGATGGATATGGATGGTTTAAAAAGAGAAAAGAAATATGGAACGGTGTTAAGGTCATAAGAATACCTCTGATAGCCAGAGGAAAGACGCCAATAGGACTTGCTCTAAACTATTTTTCATTCCCTATTTCAGGTTTCTTTTGGAATCTGTTTACAAGAGTAAAAGCTGATTATGTCTTTATGTTTGAAACATCACCTATGACCCAGTGCAAGATTGGCGTGAGATATGCTAAAAAGCATAGAGTCCCTCTTTATCTCTATGTTCAGGATCTGTGGCCTGAAAACGTTGAGATAGTTACAGGCGTTCACAGCCCACTTGTAATCAAGCCTATAGATAGGATGGTTGATAAGATATACAAGGCATGTGATGAGATATTTGTAACTAGTCCAAGCTTTGTGAAGGCAATTGTAAACAGGGAAGCCTCGGTTCCTGAGAGTAAGGTGCACTATTGGCCTCAGTATGCGGAGGAATTTTACAGGCCTGTTTCAAAAGAAGAAGCAAGGGAACAGATCAGCGTGGGAGAAATACCTGAGGATGACTCATTTAAAATAGCTTTTACAGGAAACATAGGCTATGCTCAGGGACTTGATATATTACCCAAGGCTGCAAAACTGCTTAAAGAAGAGAATGTTAAATTTGTTATAATTGGTGATGGAAGATATAAAGCTAAGTTTCTGCAGGAAATAGATGAGTCTGGAGTGCGAGATAAGTTTATTATGATCGACAGGCAGCCTGCGGAGAGAATCCCTTATTATTTAGGACTGTGCGATGCTGCATTTATTTCTTTCATGGATACAGAACTTTTTACCTGGACTATTCCTGCTAAGCTCCAGTCCTATATGGCCTGCGGTATGCCAATAATCGCCGCTGCAAAGGGCGAAACAGAGCGAGTTGTTACGGAAGCAGAATGCGGAGTGTGTGTTGGCATTGGAGATCATGAAGGGCTTGCAAAGGCAATAAGTACAATCATAGCAAATGATAATCATAAACATGCTTATAGGAAACTGTGTGGTTTGAAATCACGAAAGTATTTTGATGAGCATTTTACCAAGAAAAAGCTCATGGATGAGTTTGAAGAGTATTTAGGATAAAAGGCAAAATGGAGAACGTGAATAAAATGGCGAATATAGGATTTAAGGATAACGGAAAGTTGAAATTATTGATAATTGTAGGAACTCGTCCCGAGATTATCAGGCTTTCAGAGGTAATAAAGAAGTGCCGCAAATATTTTGACGTAATACTTGCGCATACAGGACAGAACTACGATTACAATTTGAATGGTGTTTTCTTCAAAGATTTAGAACTTGATGATCCTGAAGTATATCTTGATGCAGTTGGAAGTGACCTTGGCGAGACTATGGGCAACATTATAGCTGCATCATACAAGCTCATGGTAGAGATAAAGCCTGATGCTGTTTTGGTACTTGGCGATACCAACAGCTGTCTTTCGGTAATAGGCGCAAAGAGACTTCATATTCCTATTTTCCACATGGAAGCAGGCAACAGATGTAAAGATGAGTGCCTTCCTGAAGAAACTAACAGAAGAATTGTGGATATTATCTCCGATGTGAACCTGGCATATTCAGAACATGCAAGAAGATATCTGGCGGATTGCGGACTTCCAAAAGAGAGAACCTATGTTACCGGATCCCCGATGGCAGAAGTACTTCGTGCAAATCTGTCTAAAATAGAAGCAAGCGATGTCCATGATAGAATATCTAAAGAAACCGGAATAGAGATAAAGCCTGGTAAATACATCCTACTATCTGCGCACAGGGAAGAAAATATTGATACAGCCGAGAACTTTACATCACTTTTCACAGCAATAAATAAGATGGCAGAAAAGTATGATATGCCAATCCTATATTCATGTCATCCTCGTAGCAAAAAGAGATTGGAAGAAAGCGGTTTTAAACTCGACAGACGAGTTATACAGCATGAGCCTTTAGGCTTCCATGATTACAACAGCCTTCAGATGAATGCGTATTGCGTAGTATCTGATAGCGGGACACTTCCGGAAGAGAGTAGTTTCTATCTGTCTATAGGAAAGCCATTTCCTGCAGTTTGTATTAGAACATCGACAGAGAGGCCGGAAGCCCTTGATAAAGGCAACTTCATTCTTGCTGGAATTAACACAGAGTCTCTTTTGCAGGCGGTTGATGTGGCAGTTGAGATGAACAACAACGCTGACAACGGCGTCCCAACTCCTGATTATATGGATGAAAACGTATCAGATAAGGTGGTTAAGATAATTCAGAGCTATACAAGGGTTGTGGATAAAATGGTTTGGAGAAAACCATGAAATTATTACTGATAAATTCTGTTTTAGGCTTTGGCTCTACAGGGCGTATTGTCCTAGATTTAGCCAAAGAATATGAAAAAAACGGATATGAAGTAAAGATAGCATATGGTAGAAAATCCAATGATTCTGCGGATGGAAGAAAGTATGGCGTGCGTATCGGTGGCGATATGGACGTCTATTTCCATGTATTGTATACTAGGTTGACGGATAAACATGGATTAGCATCCAAGAGTGCGACAAAGAAGTTTCTGAAATGGGCAGAAGAGTTTAATCCTGAAGTTTTATGGCTTCATAACATTCATGACTATTATATCAATTATGAGCTGCTATTTGATTGGATTAAGTCAAGGCCTCAGATGGAAGTGAAATGGACTCTTCACGATTGCTGGTCATTTACCGGACATTGCTCCCACTTTGAATACGTAAAATGCGATAAGTGGGAAAAAGGCTGCGAGAACTGTCCTCAACTTGACCAGTATCCAAAGAGTAAGGTTGATAATAGTTATGATAACTATAACAGGAAGAAGCATGCTTTTGCCGGCGTGAAGAACATGACACTTATCACGCCTTCAAGCTGGCTTAAGAATCTCGTGAAAAAGAGTTTTCTTTCTGAATATCCTGTGGAAGTTGTCTATAACACTATAGATACAAACGTATTCAAGCCTGTGCCCAGTACTTTTAAGCAGGATCATGGCATACAAGATAAAAAGATGATTCTTGGGGTTGCAAGTACCTGGAATGACAGAAAAGGACTTAAAGATTTTGTAGAACTCTCAAAATTATTGCCGGAAGACAGATATAAGATAGTGCTCATAGGCTTGAATGAAAAGCAAATAGAAAGTTTGAAAGCTGAAGCTCCAAGGATTCTTGGAATGCCAAGAACTTCTAACGTTAATGAGTTAATTAAAGCTTATTCTGCAGCGGATGTCTTTGTTAATCCAACTTATGAAGATACATTCCCGACAGTTAATATGGAGGCTGAAGCATGCGGTATACCTGTTATTACATATAATACCGGGGGCTGTGCGGAGACTATCGAACGGGATGATAGCGTGGCTGTTGATCATTCGATAAAAGTATTGGTCTCACTAATTATAAATAATAATCTATAATAGGAATATGTTTATGCGGATTTTGTATTATCTAAAAAAAGGAATTAAGTATGTAATCAATTCGGATGCTAGATTTATACATAGCATCTCAAAAGGAAACTACCATACGGAAATGAGTGATATTGAATATTTGTCTAAACTGTGGAGAGGACTTAATGGTTACGAACTGAATTGGAACAATCCAAAGAATTATACAGAGAAGCTTCAATGGTTAAAAGTATTTGATCGAAGGCCTGAATATGCAAAAATGGTGGATAAGGCAGAAGCCAAGAAATATGTATCCAATATTATTGGGGAAGATTATATTATACCTTCATACGGTGTATGGGATAGGTATGATGATATTTGTTTTGATGATTTGCCACAACAATTCGTTTTAAAGACAACGCATGATTCTGGCGGAATATTCATTATAAAAAACAAAAAAGAAATAAATCACAAAGAATTAAAAGATAGAATAAATACTCGATTGAATGATGATTATTGGCTTCGGAGCAGAGAAACAGTTTATGAAAAAGTACCACATAGAATAATAGCAGAAAAATTGATCAGTGCTGGAACTCCGGTAGATTATAAAGTGCTTTGCTTCAATGGAAAGGCTGAATATATTGAATTTTTGCAAGGAAGGCATACTAATAATTTTACTCAGGATATTTATGATACAGATTGGAATTTGACGTCTTACAGTCAAAAAAATGAAGTGACAAGTGGAATACCTGTGACAAAACCGCGCAATCTTGAAAAGATGGTGAGGCTGTCTGAATTATTATCAAAAGGAATACCCGAACTGCGAGTGGATTGGTACGAGGTGGAAGGGAAACTATACTTTGGTGAATTGACATTCTATGATTCTGGGGGGATGTTACCATATACTCCGCCTGAATTTGAAAGAAAACTTGGGAATCTGATTGATTTGCCGTGTGGAGGTAAAAATGGGATGGCGTAGAAATATAATTAATGAATTATATAATGTTGAAGACAAACTTGATATCGCATGGAAGAGAAAACTTCAAATTACAAAATTTAAAGATAAAAGAAGAAGCGATATCTTTTCAAAAGTTGTATTAACGGATGAACAGAAAAATGAAATAGATACCATTTATAGGGATAATTATGGTGAAAAAATACCATATGTTTGGCATAGACATTATACAGCTTTTACAAATAGATTTGACGCTTGCTATTTTCCTGAATTACTTTATGGACCGGAATTTGAGCACTTTATGAATCTTGATAAAGCATATAATAGAGTGCTGGAAGATAAGAATATCACTCCCTTACTGGCAAAACAAATAGGAGTGTTAACGCCATCAGTAATTATTCAAGCATCAAATGGTATTATTATGGATGGGAAATATCAACAATTAACATTGCCAGAGGCTATTTCTATATTAAATAACATAGGAGATGTTTTTTGCAAACCAACTATTTTGACAGGTAGCGGTAAAGGATGCAGGAAACTGTTCATTAAAAATGGAGTAGATGAGTATAGTGGAGATTCCATTTATACAATTCTTAACGAATTAGGTAATGATTTTCTTATCCAAGAATTATTAAAGTGTCACAGTTCAATAGAGAAGATTTATTCGCAAAGTGTTAATACATTTAGAGTTATTACATACAGGTGGAAAGACAATGTTTATACAACACCGAGTATTATGCGAATAGGAAGTGGCGGAGGATATTTAGATAATGCTCATGCGGGAGGAATTTTTGTTGCCATTGATGATAATGGCAGTTTGCATGAGCAGGCTTTTACAGAGTTTAGGGAAGTGTATAGGGAGCATCCAAATACAAATGTGAAATTTATAAACTATAAGATACCTGATTTTCCTAAAGTGTTGACTATTGCCAAGAGAGTACATCAATTGATGCCTGAAATCGGAGTTGTTAACTGGGATTTTACAATTAATGAAACAGGTGAGCCTGTGTTAATTGAAGCCAACATTATAGATGGTGGAATATGGGTGGTTCAGATGGCTCACGGGTGTGGACCATTTGGTGAAAAAACTCCTGAAATATTGAGATGGATGCGAATGATGAAAAAAATAAAAGTAAGTGAACGTCGAGATTATGCATTTGGAAGGGCTTTTGAATAATAGGTTTTTTAAGGGATGGAAAATGAAAATATTATTTGTAGGTGATGGCTCTTACGATATGTACTCAAAAGCCTTTTTTAAGGCGGCCTGCGATATGGATGATGTTGAGGCTGATCTATTGGAATATGGGAATATGAATATTAAATCTATTCCTAATAGCAATTACTTTAAAAGAGCAGAGTATCATTTTTGTGTAGGCCCTGATGTTAATAAGATAAATTACGAGCTGCTTAAGCGTTATGAATTAAAAAAATATGACATTATATTTTTGTATAGTGCTGAGTTAATCTATCCAAGAACAGTTAAAAAACTAAAAAAACAAGGTGCATATATAGCAATATATCATAATGATAATCCGTTTTCGGAAGGTGCTAAAAAATATCGTTATAGGCATTTCATTAAATCTATTAAGTTTAGTGATATC
This sequence comes from Butyrivibrio sp. AE2015, assembly GCF_000420825.1. Taxonomy (GTDB): domain Bacteria; phylum Bacillota; class Clostridia; order Lachnospirales; family Lachnospiraceae; genus Butyrivibrio. Next base: position 145,676 of record NZ_ATVR01000003.1, read on the forward strand.
GCTTATGCATATCGAAAAAGCAATATTAGTGATTATTTAAAATATGGGGCAAAGAATGCAAAGCTTTTGATGAGCTATTATATTGCCAATAAGAATTATTATGTAAATGATGATGATATAAAAATAAATGTACCTGATGTATGCTTTGTTGGGCATTATGAAGATGATGGAAGACTAGATTATATTTATAAATTGCTTGAAAAAGGAATTCAAGTAGGTGTGCCTGAAGTTTGGAAGGGTGTATGTGGTGCTCGTGAGAATCTCGTTTTTTTAGCTGATACTCTTAATAAATACAACGAAATTTTAAACAAGACTAAAATTGCAATAGTATTTTTGTCTTCTCTTAATAAAGATACATATACCAGGCGATGTTTTGAAATACCTGCAGTTAAAACAATGATGGTAGCTCCTTACACAGAAGATATAGCAGCTATGTTTAAAAATGGTGAGGAAGCTGTTTTGTTTAATAATGCAGAAGAATTTGTAGAAAAAATTAACTACTTTATAAAACATGAAGACGAGCGTAAAGTTATTGCAGAAAATGGATATATAAGATTAAAAAAAGATGGGCATGAAGTGACTGATAGACTAAAAAGTATCATCATGGATTGGACATTGAAGGAATCCATGGATATTTAGATATTAGAGGTATTGAGAGTACTATATATGAATAATCAAGAGAATGAAAAGGTGTATTCGAAAAAAATAGCATTGTACACTAATATTTTAACTCCATATAGAAAATTCTTTTTTGATTTGTTAAACGACGAATGTAGAAAAAGAAATATTGATTTTAAAGTGTTTGTTATGGCAGCTACTGAACCAGATAGACAATGGAGTTATGATGATTATAAAGCCTCATATACCCAATTGTTGAGTGGAAAAACATTAGTAATTAAGCATGCATATATTCATTTTAATTTGCATTTAAAAGAAATAATTAAATCATATGATCCAGATATAATGATATGTTCTGGAAGTTATCTGTGCCCGGGGATATGGACTCTTGCTTTGAATAAACGTAAGTTGGGATATGAGTGTGCTTTTTGGAGTGAATCGCACATTGGCCAGAAACGTGATAACAATTACATAGTGGCATTTATCCTAACAATACTTAGAAAGATGATTTATGAGAAATTTGATTTCTTTTTCTATGCAGGTGAACTGTCGTATGATTTTGTAAAAAAGTATGCGGGTTCGGGTGCAAAAGGGATTTTTGTCCCGAACTTGATTAATGAAGCTGTTTTTTCTAAGTCATTGAAAGATGGGCAGTTGGATAGGAGAGTAGTTAGAGAAAAGTATAAACTTCCTTTAGACAAGCGCGTAATGTTTATGCCTGCGAGGCTTAGCCGAGTAAAAGGAATCGATGAATTTTTGACTTTGTTTACTATGTGTAAAAATACTGAAAATATACATATTGCCATAGCTGGAGATGGCGAGTTAAAAAATGTGTTAGAGAAGCGGATTGCTGAAGAAAACTTACCGGTATCACTTTTAGGATATTTAGATGAAAAGGAGATGGTAAACCTATATTTATCAAGTGATATATTTTTACTTCCTTCATTATCTGATCCAAATCCATTGTCTTGTATCGAGGCTCTTTGGTGTGGATTGCCCTTGTTTATATCTGATAAGGTAGGAAATTATAAAGAGGTACTAAAAGAAGGATACAATGGATATGTGTTCTCATATGACAATTTAGGCGATGCACTTGATAAGCTAAATAGATTGTTGACTGCTGATGATGAATGGTTTTCAAATGCAGCAAGGTGTTCTTTCGAAAAAGCGCATGAAATGTATGATTCAAAACGAAGTGTTTCTAGGATAATAGATGAACTTAGTTATATATATTGAGATGGAGAATTATTTTGGCAGATAATAGAGGTATAAATTATAAAAGAGTAGTTTTTACTACACATACATATTCACCATATAGTGATGGAGTATCTGTTGTAAATCATTATCTGGCAACTGGATTATCTAAAAAAGGATATAAAGTCGAAGTAATAACATATAAATCGGAATTGCTGAAAGAAACAGAGCTGTGTGAAAATGTTTTAGTACATAGGGTGGTTGAAAAGAATAGACTCGATAAATATGTTGAGTATATTAAAAATAATGTGAAGAGCGATGATGTATTGATAAATGTGTGCATTCAGACTCCGACTACAGATTTATTATTAAAAGAATTGCAAAGCATCAAGTGCTACAAAAAAATATTATATACACATGGCACATATAGCTTTAGATGGAACAGTTCCGATTGGTCAAATTTGCGAAGTATTGTGGCGAAAATATATCATAATATAATTTGGGGGAAATATTTTTTAGATAATAAGAAATATTTTAAAAAATATGATGCCATAACACAATTACATGCAAATGACGAAGGGAATGTTATTTTTGAAAGAATACTCGGCCTAAAAACATGTATTATAGAAAATGCTGCTGATGATGATTTCTTTACTGAAAATGACAATGTAGAAGTGCTTGGCAAATATGATTTATCTTGCGGATATTTATTGTGTGTAAATAATTTTGACGCAAGAAAAAATCAAGAAATGCTTATTCGATCTTATTATATGAGTAATACGCAAAAGGATTTAGTTCTTATAGGGTCGGAAGAAAATGAATATGTGGAAAAGCTGAGGAATTTAGATGAGCAACTTCAACAAAAGGCAATCGAAAAGGGAGATAGAAAACGAGTTATAATTTTGGCTAATAAAGTGCCTAGAAGCAGCATTTCAGCAATCGTAAAAAACGCAGGTATTTATTTACTTGGTAGCACATTTGAAATGTTTCCTGTTTCGGTAATAGAAGCAATGGCAGCAGGGATACCGTTTGTTGCAACTGATGTTGGTGTTGTAAAGTATCTTCCAGGTGGTCTTGTAGTAAAAGTTAATGATAAGCGTGCTATGGCAAGAGAGATAGATAGATTATCAACTGATGAGAAACTGTATAACAAGCTATCATGTGAAGGCGTGAATTACGCCAGAATGAGAATGCAGATTTCAGATAAAGTTAATGATTTGGAAAAAATGTTTATTGAGTAAAATATTGATAGAAATAGTAAATATGAAGTGAAATAGAATTATCAATAATTATTTTCATGTATCAAAACATAGAAAGAGGTAAAATGGGAGAAGAATTGTTGAGTGTTATAGTTCCTATCTATAATGTAGTAGAGTATTTGGATGCATGTATTCAGGGTATTATTTCATCTAGTTACGCCAATATAGAGGTGATATTAGTTGATGATGGCTCTACGGATGGATCTGGTGAGCTATGTGATAGATATGCAAGGGAAGATAACAGAATTAAAGTTATACATAAGGAGAATGGAGGGCTTGTTAGTGCCAGAAAGGCCGGGGTAGAAATAGCTACTGGAAAGTGGACTAATTTCATTGATGGTGATGATTACATATTAAGTGATTACTACGAAAAAGTATTGCCTCACATGAGAGAGAATAATGTTGAAATGGTTGTTATTGGTTATACCTCAATTAATTTTGACGGAACCTTCGATGGGATAGGGAAAAGTAGTATACAAGAAGGTATATATTCTGTAGAAGACTACGATAAATATCTTGATAATAACGGCGAGAAATTAGGTTTCATTTACGATGACAATAAAATATATATTACAGAGTACTTAAAAGAAGCTATTAAAGAAGTGAATAATGATGTTATAAGAGCTGAGGATTTGAATCTAACTCTTTCATACATGAAATATTGCCGAAATTTTTATGTGGATAATTCGTCATTTGGTTATCAATGCGTAAAAAGAAAGACATCTATTACACATACGTATGATAAAGAAAGCATTAAACATACGGCTAACTATATAGCAAGTAGTTTGAAGCTTATTGAGGATAAGCTACATGATGAAAACTCAGAGAAATATAATAGGATGATTTACAATGCAGCTTTTAATATTGTAATGAGTGATTGCATAGGGTGTACATTCTATTACTATGGTAAGAAGCGAATATTGCAGATTGTAAAATATTTTAAGGATATGGCAAATAATGATGTCATACGTTCTCTTTTTGAAAACGGTGTGGAAAAGAATTATTTTTATGGGAATAGATATAGGTTTGCTTTATTGATGAGTAAAAAAGCATACTTCAGAGCTTTGATTATGAGAATTAGAAAACAGGTTCGATAATTATTTTAAGAGGAGAGTAAGAATGAAGATATTAGCAGTTGGAGCCCATTTAGATGATATTGAAATTGCATGTGGCGGCACATTAGCAAAGGCGCTCAAAAATGGTCATGATGTAAAAACACTAATTATGAGCAAGTCCGGATATACTAATAAAGATGGAGCAGTTCAGAGAACTGATGAATCAGCAGTAAAAGAGGGAACGGAAGCACTTAATATTCTGGGAGTTAGAGATATTGAAATACTTGATTTTGAAACTAAAGATATTCCATTTCATTCAAGTGTAGTCAATGCTATAGATGTGTGCATAAGCCAATATAATCCAGACATTATTTTTACGCATCATCCATTTGATACCCATCAAGCACATGTTGGTGTAAGTAATGCTACTATAGCAGCAGCAAGAAGAAAAAATACCATTTTTTTCTATGAGCCGATATCTCCATCTGGAAGATCATATGTTGCGTTTAGACCTCAGCTATATATCCCAATTGAGGACACAATCAATCAAAAACTAGATGCGCTAAGGGCCCATAAGACTGAATATCATAAATTTGGTAAAGAAGATTGGATAGAGGGGGTTAATGCTAGATGTGGATTTAGAGGATATGAGATGGGAAAGAAATTTGCTGAGGCTTTTGAAATATTACGATTAGAAATGAGTTTTTCGGAGGATATGTTATTGTGATTATTACTATACATCAACCAGAGCATTTACCTTGGCTTGGATTTTTGAATAAAGCAGCTAAAGCAGATTTGTTTGTAATTCTTGATAGTGTACAGTTTGAAAAGAATTATTTTCAAAATAGGAATAGAATACTAGGAACAAATGGCGTTCAATGGATAGGAATACCAGTAAGCTTGTCAGGGCATATGAATGCTTCAATTGCCGAAACCCTTATTTCGAACGTCGACAAAAAATGGCGCGAAAAATATTTGAGAACAATTCAAATGAGTTATAGTAAGTATCCATATTTTAATGAAGTATATCCTTTGATTGAAGAAAGCATAGGCATTGAGACAGATCATTTCAGTGACATAAATATTGCTATTATTGAAAAACTTTTCGATAAACTCGAAATTAAGTGCGATATTGTTCTCTCTTCGAAATTAAATGTTGAGGGACTAAAGTCGGATCTTATATTGGATATATGCAAAAAGACAAATGCTGATGCTTATATTGCAGGTCCATTTGGCAGAGATTATCTTAATTTATCTGATTTCAATAATGAGCGAATTAAAGTGTATTATAACGATTATGAGCATCCAGTATATGAGCAGAAACGAAGTAATGAATTTATAAGCCATTTATCTGGGATAGATTTGTTTATGAATGTAGGTTTTATTGAAGGGAAGAAAATAATGATGCAAGGTAACGAAGGACTAAGTGAAGAATAAAAGAAGCTTAGTTATTGAAAGGTAGATATGCTGAATGCTACATTATCAATAATTGTTCCAATATTCAATGGTGAAAAAACTTTAGAAAAATGTATAAAAAAAATACTAGGTCAGGTTGATGAAGGAACTGAAATAATACTGGTTGATGATGGTTCCACAGATAGGACGGGTGAGATTTGTCAAAAACTGTCAAATGCTGATAAAAGGGTAGTTATCATTAAAAAGGAAAATGGCGGTGTTTCCAGCGCTAGAAATTCAGGCATCGAAGCTGCTTCTGGGAAATATATAATGTTTATTGACTGCGATGATTTTTTAGAAGACGGCTATTTTGATGCTTTCCTAAAAATGGAGAAACTAATTGATGAAGGCGTGATAGTTTTGACTAAAATCAAAACGCATTATATGGAATCAAAATCAGTAGTTGTTGAAGGGATGGATTTTGACGCGGATAAAAAGTTGAGCCTTAATTGTATCGTAGATATTTGGAATGAGCATCTGTGGAACGCTCCGGTTAACAAAATCTATTTGCGCAAGGTATTACGTGATAACTGTATACGATATGATTGTAATATAAAGATGGGTGAGGATTGGCTTTTTAACAATGCATATATTAGGGCATTAAAGCCAAAAGGATTTTATATTATAGGCGATGTGTCATATGATTATTATTTCGATGAAAACCCGTGGCGGCATTGCACTCCAGAGGATTTCTATGAAAATAATAAGAGACAAGTAGAAGACTTCTTGTATACTTTGAAGGAGCTTAACATTGACAAGCATGAAGTGGATAAGTTTGAGAAGAGAGATTTAGATTTTACAATTGTAGAATTAAAACGAATAGCGAGAAACCATACTAAAAAAGTGCAGGAAAGAATAGAAGCAATCAATGTGCTTTTGGATAGAGAGAGGGTTCCAAGCAAAATTATAAAGAATAAGTCCTTGTTAAAGAAGGATGAAGTTATTGAGTTTATTTTAGGAAATGCGATAGTTATAGTTATATGGGAAGTGATACGTGAAAAATTAGGACTTATAAAAGCCGGAATACGTGGAGGAAAATGATTGTATAGAGATGCATTAATATCCGTAATTGTTCCTATCTATAATGTTGAGAAATATCTTGAGAAATGTATTTATTCTATTACTAATCAAACGTATAAAAATTTGGAAATAATACTAGTCAATGATGGTAGCACAGATAACTGTTCTACCATCATTGACAGTTTTATTAAATTAGATAATAGAATTAAATATTTTTTTCAAGAAAACGCAGGATTATCTGCCGCTAGGAATACTGGAATTGAAAATGCTAGTGGCGATTATTATCTGTTTATAGATAGTGATGACTATATTCATCCTCGAATGGTAGAGATTTTATACAATAATTTAAAAGAGTATAATGCTGATATTTCAATATGTGACCTTCATTGGATAGAAGAAGGGGAATCCGTCGGTGAATATGTAGATAATAATCCTATGGTATATTCAGGTAAAGACGTACTTAGAAAACTAATAGGAGATGATTTAATCTCGGTAGTTGCTTGGAATAAATTGTATAAGAAAGAAATTTTTGAGGAAATCAGATATCCTGTAGGACGCATTCATGAAGATGAGTTTGTAATACATAGAATTTTAGCAAAATGCCATAAGAGTGTATATACTGATGCAAAACTATACTTTTATATAAAAAGAAAAGGATCGATTGTAAGCACTCAATCATCTAAAAGCCTTGGAGATGGATTTTTAGCGTTTTGTGAAAGATTTGTATGGGCTTTTCCTAAAAAAGATAAGGTGTTTACTGATTGGTGTTTTGATGTTATGTTGAATGAAGCAAATTATATAATCTATAAAACTAATACTGATGAACATGAAGTTTTAGTTAGAAATGTAAAAAAAATGATTGAGCAAATTTTGAAGGACTTACCTTTTTCTACGCATATTACATGGAGAAAGATAATAGTAGGAAAAGTTTGGATTAGGAATCCTAAAAAAGGGAATAGCTTAAGACGATATTTACACTGTTAAATATATTAGAAGCTTTAAGTTACTGTTATAATAAATATAAAATGCTAATAGAGGAAATGTGTTAACATATAAAAGTTCAGAAGGAAAGATTAGATGCAAAAAAATGATAAATGGGATATTGATATTACGCCTAGAAGAAAATGGTATGAGCTTAGGCTCAAAGAAGTATATAGTTATAGGGATTTGATATGGCTCCTTGTAAAAAGGAGCTTTTCTGCGCAATATAAGCAGACTGTTTTAGGACCGCTTTGGTTCATAATTAATCCTCTTATTTCATCGTTTATTTCAACTTTAGTATTTGGAAATATTGCGGGAATTGAATCTGATGGAGTTCCATATTTCCTCTTTTATTTATGTGGTTATACTTTATGGAACTACTTTTCAACATGTGTAAATCAGACATCGACAACATTTACTACAAATGCCAATATCATGGGAAAAGTGTATTTTCCTAGATTAACTATGCCTATTTCATCAGTTATATTTTCAGCTTTGAATATGATAATCATTTTCTTTTTGTCGATTATAGCGATGATCGTTTATAGGATCCAGGGATTTGAGATTCACACTACTGCAATGATATGGATTATTCCACTTCTTATGCTGCAGACTGCAGTACTTGGACTGGGAGTTGGTATTATCATTTCTTCTCTTACGACCAAGTATAGGGATTTAACAATACTTGTTGGATTTGGTATCCAGCTTTGGATGTACATTACACCTGTAGTATATCCTATGACTGCTGTTAAGGGATCACTTAAAACTATTATTTTATTGAATCCTATGTCAGCTGTTATACAGAATTATAAGTATGCGCTTTTAGGTATAGGAACATTTGAGCCGTTATACTGGCTCATCAGTGTTATTATGACTGGCGTTCTGTTCCTTCTTGGAGTTCTTTTGTTCAATAATGTAGAGCAGACATTCATGGATACTGTCTGATAAGTATAATAGAGTTAAAGGATGTAAAATGTCAGATACAGCGATTAAGATAGAAAACTTAAAAAAACAGTATACACTCGGTGCTATTGGTGGAAAGACTCTTTCTGCGGATCTTAACATGTGGTGGGCAAAAGTCAGAGGAAAAGAAAATCCATATGCCAAGATTGGTGAAGATACCAGTAATTATGGTCAGAAGTTTTACGCATTAAATGGAATCAATCTGGAGATAAAAAAAGGTGAAGCAGTCGGTATAATTGGAACCAATGGTGCAGGAAAGTCCACTCTTTTAAAGCTTCTCTCAAGAGTTACAGCTCCTACTGAAGGTAGAATACGTATAAACGGAAGAATAACATCTATGCTTGAGGTTGGGACAGGATTTCATCCTGAACTTACTGGCCGAGAGAATATCTATATGAATGGTGCTATTCTTGGAATGACAAAGGCAGAGATTGACTCCAAAATGGAGGATATAATTGAATTCTCTGAGTGTAGACAGTTTATTGATACACCTGTTAAGAGATATTCTTCAGGAATGTATGTTAAGCTTGCTTTTTCAGTGGCAGCACATCTGGATTCTGATATTATGATCATGGATGAAGTACTTGCAGTTGGTGATATGAAGTTCCAACAGAAGTGCCTTGGAAAAATGGATGATGCAGCTCACGGTGAGGGAAAAACTATCCTTTATGTAAGCCACAATATGACAACGATTAGGCAGTTATGTTCCAGATGTATAGTGCTCAGTCATGGAACAGTAATATTTGATGGCGATGTTGAGAGCGCAATCGAAGTTTACATGGGTGAGAACAAGGTTTCTAATGCAGAAACAGAAATAGCGAAAGTAAAGAGAGCTCCTGAGTTTTCTGACCATAAAGTAACCATGACAAAACTGACAGTAGATAATGATCAGGGACAGTACATGGTTGGGGATGTGATAAAAGGGAAGCTTTTTGTTGATTCTCCGGAAACTATAGATGATGTTCATCTGAGAATCATAGTTAAGCATGCAGATGGAACTCCGATAACCATGTCTACAAGCAGCTCTACAGTTTCTTTTAACAAGGGCGAGAATGATATTGATTTTGTACTTGATACATCAATGCTTGCTCCCGGTAGATACAATCTTGGTTTTGTAGTATATAACGTTAATGAGTACGGTACAGATCAGACCCTTGATGGTGTTCATTCTGTATATGTGTTCCAGGTATCTGGTGGCGATGGCTTCAATAACAATATGGAATGGAAAAATAAGTATTGGGGCTATGTGCTTGGAAAAGAACTTGAAGTTAAATAATTGGTGTTTATTATGGGAAAAATAAAAAGATATTTAGATTGCCATATTCCGATAACTACTTGTAATCTGAAATGCAGTTATTGTTATATAGCACAGTTGGATCAATTTCAAAATGTTAAGCCGAAAGTTTTTCACACTTTAGATGTGGAAAAAAAGGCATTTTCTCAGGAAAGACTAGGCGGGCCCTGCCTTGTAAACCTATGTGCAGGTGGTGAGACGCTTCTTTATCCTGATATTGCTGGTCTTGTAAGAGTGATTTTGGAGAATGGTCATTATGTAATGATTGTCACAAATGGTCTTCTTACCCATAAGATAGAAGAGCTTCTTGAGATAGATTATGAACTTAGGAAAAGAATCTTCTTTAAGTTCTCATATCATTACGTAGAGCTTAAAAGACTTAATTTATTTGAACAGTACTTTGAGAATATAAATAAAGTCAGACGTGCAGGAGCTTCTTTTACATGTGAGCTTACGCCCTGTGACGAAGAGATTGAATATATAGATGATATAAAGAAAAGGTGCATGGATAACCTTGGGGCTTGGCCGCATGTTACTATTGCCAGATCTGATATTGACCCAGACCACAGAATACCTCACCTTTCAAATCTTTCTTTTGAGGATTATATAAACACTTGGAAAGTATTTGATTCAAACCTTTTTAATGAAAAGATTAAGTTCTTTTATGAAAAGAGAACCGAATTTTGTTATGCCGGTGATTGGAGTCTTTTTGTTGATCTTGAAACAGGAAGCATTACGCCATGTAATTGTGGAAAACGGCTGGGTGACTTCTATGACTTTAGTAAACCAATTAAGTTTAGGGCTATAGGTAACCACTGTAGTTTAGCTCATTGTTTTAACGGACATAGTTGGCTGTCTCTTGGTGATATTCCAGAGTTTGATATTAAGAACTATGCTGAACTCAGAAACCGCAAATGCGCAGATGGCACAGAATGGCTTAATCCAACTATTAAGGAAGCATTTAGTTCAAAATTGGTAGAGCAGAATGAAGAATATAGTGAACTCAAGAAAAAAATCACTAATTTTTGTTATAGGTTTTATTAGTGTTATCAGCGCTGCTCTGTTGCTATATGGACTAGTTTTTTTCTTTAACAGAAAGACATTAAAGTTTAGTATTGATGATTCAACAGAGATTTTACTGGACATTGCAAATAATGACTATAATAGCATTTTTGACTCTCCAACGCTTGGATTACTAAAGGAATTGCATGAGACATATGACCTTGACCCAACTCTTTTTCTTTTTGAACAGCTTGGTTCATTTAATAAAACGGATTTTCCGGATAAGTACCGGGAAGAGTTTGTGCAGAACAGCGACTGGTTAAAGCTGGGGTGGCATGGAATAGATGATGGAATAAAAGGTATATATTATTGTGATACAGATGTCGTTGGTTATGATTTTTCCCAAGAAGAGGATGCGTTGATCCAATCTGACAGAGTCGGTGTGCTCAGAAAAAAATATGATGGCAAGACTATCTCATACCAGTTGACCAATGTGAGATTGGATAATCTTGACAGCGATGATGAATTATTACGCCTTCTGAATGGAAGAGCAGAAGATAGAGATGTTGTGGTATTTACCCACGCATGGATGCTGCAGAATTCAGCAAAGTATATTGAACCTGTATGCAAGTGGGCTGAGGATAATGGTTACAAATTGAATTGGAATTAGGTATATGGGGATTTATTCTGTTCTAAAAAAGATAGATAGGGAATTGCATATTGATAAGTTGCGATATTATGCGAAGGATAAAAGGTATTCTTTTGAGCAATACTTTGCTATTAAGAAAATGTGCAATGAAGCAGATTTTATAATGATTAACACTCCGAATCATGGAAATCTTGGAGATCATGCGATTGCGATAGCGGAACAGAGGTTTTTTTACGAAAGATTTCCGAGCATAAGATATAGAGAAATAACTGGGGACTATTACAGAAAGAATAGCAGTATTATAAAAAAACTCATGAAGACCAATATAGTCCTTGGGATTAGTGGTGGGGGATATATTGGTGATGTCTGGATGGAAGAGGAAGAACTTGTAAGAAGTGTTGTAAGTTCTTTCCCTGACAATAAGATTATTATATTCCCGCAGACCGTGTACTACAGAGATACAGAACAGGGAAAGCAAGAGTGGGAAATAACTAAGAAAATTTTTGATAATCATAGAGCAGATGTGACTTTCTTTTTAAGGGAAAAGAAATCTTATGATTTTATTAAGAATAACCTTCCAACGTTAAAGAATGTGTTCCTCACTCCGGATATGGTTCTCTCTCTAGAAAAAAACTATGGGTTTAAAAGAAATGGAATTTTGCTTTGTTTTAGAGATGACAGGGAAAAATACATTTCTATAGATATTGTCAAAGAAATAGAGAAATGTGCAAAAGAAAAAAATATAGAAATTAAGCGCTCTTCTACTGTATTGGAGAGGAATGTAGATGTTTCGGAAAGAGAACAAGCAGTTGAAGAAAAACTAAAAGAGTTTGCATCTGCTAAACTTGTGGTGACTGACAGACTTCATGGAATGCTTTTTGCGGCAATTACCGGAACCCCATGTATAGCTTTTGACAATGAGACCGGGAAAGTTGGCGGAGTGTATGAGTGGATAAAAGATTTGAATTATGTTTTTTTTAGTGACAGAAATTACTCCGAAAGGATGCTATTTGATTATATACAGCATCTGATTTGTAAAAAAAATGATGTCTACAAAACAGATGTATATGAATGGAAGAAGTTTTTTGAGACTATTAAAAATAATATATTATCGGTATGAATTTCTAGGTGAATATTTGTTATGAGGCTAATTAAAGGCATTTCTAAAAAAATCTTCAGTATTATATTATGCATGGTAATAGCTGTATTTATTGCTTTTCTTTTGATATGCACATCATATATACTTCCAATTGATCGTATTGAAAAAAATGTTGCTTCTTCGGCCAGATATATACAGAAAGAAGGTTCATATCCAGGATTAGCGTGGTGGACTACACAGTTAGATAATGTGACTGATTCTGCTATGCTATTAGTAGCTGCCAATGATACGGAGGAATCTCTGATTGTTGAAGCTATGTCCTCACATTTAGGAGGTATTAATGATGCTGATTTAGCAGTTACTATAGTTAAGCACTATATAGATGGGCAGGAGTTTGATAGGATAGGAAGTTATTCAAGATATTGGCATGGCTATGTAGTTGTTTTAAGACCTCTATTGATGCTTACCGATTACCTAGGAATAAGAATTATTAATGGTATTATACAATTATTTCTTATATATTATATTTGCAGATTGTTATTCCTAAAAGGACGAAAAGAATATATTAGTTCTATTCTTGTCTCTTATGGTATGTTAATGCCGTTAGCGTTGGCGTTGTCATTACAGTTTTCTCCGTGTTTTTATATAGCGACAATAGCTTCTATTTTCATTTTGATTATTGGAACTGAAAAGATAGATAGATATGGTTATTTGATATTTCTTATAATTGGGGCAATGACTTCGTTTTTTGATTTTTTGACATATCCAATAGTAACATTGGGGGTTCCTATGCTGTTCTATTTTGCAATAAAAGATAGTTCATGTGGAATAAAACATGTTAGGATAGTGGTTGAAGATAGTATTTGCTGGGGAGTTGGTTATATTGGAATGTGGTCGTCAAAATGGATATTTGCTACTGCTATTACTGAAAAAAATGTTATTAAAGATGCTGCAGATACTTTTCTTTATAGAACATCACAATATCAATCACAATCAATTGAAATTTCACGCATATCTTGTGAGTTAAGAAATTATGGTGCTTTTTTTAAGACACCTGTTACGATGGTTTTGGTCGTCATTGTAGTGTATTTGCTTATCAATATTATTAGGGCTTGTGATAATAATATCATAGGAATTTTAAAAATCATGTTTCCATATTTCATGATTGCTATGATGCCATTTGCATGGTATGCCTTTGCACTTCAACACTCTTATGCTCATTTTTGGTTTACTAATAAAGCGTGTGTAGTTTCTATTATGGCAATTATGTTTGGACTTCATGATGTCCTAAGAAGTATAACGAACGTAAAGGAACAAGAATGAAAAGGTACAATATAATCACTATTGCATGTGGGATTTTTATAGCTTATATGGTTGGAACTTTGGTTTGGATTAGCTCATATAGTGTTTTAGTTGCAGATGATTTTTCACATGGACTTACAGTAGGAGCATTTAATGAACCATTTATACCGTATTTATTTGCTTCATTCAGATTTGTAAGAAAAGTTTTTTTTGAAATAACAGGTGCCTATTTTACAATGTTTATTCAGGCATTATTTAGTCCAATCAATCATTATGGATTGAGCCAACTTAGGGTTGTGATGGCATTTAACTCATCGTTATTCTTTTTATCACTTTTTATTATTTTTTTTACCACGATAAAAAAGTATGCCATAAAGAATCTTGCTGTGTCAATGATCCTTCTTTCTACAATAGTTTTTTCTATATGTGGTTATCAGACTTATCCTGAGGTGTTCTTTTGGTTTTCTGGAGCAACAGGATATAGTTTTCCTTTATCAATGCTTTTAATAGCCCTAGCGGGAGTTATTAATTTGGATAAGAGCAAAAAAAATATACATTTTGCTATTGCTTTATTGTTTGGGATTTGTGCGATGGGTGGAAATCTGACTGTGTCAGGAACTGGCTGCTATGTATTGCTTATTATCATTGTATACTTAGGAATTCTAAACAAAAAATTTCCGATTAAGCATACGATAGTTTTTTTTGTATGGTTTATTTGTGCATTAATAAATGCAACTTCACCAGGACAATTTAACAGAAAAAGCATGCTGGATGATTCAGGAATACAAGTTGGCACAGCTATAATTAATTCTTTATTTATGGCAAGAGCACGCTTTATAGAATTGTTAAATTATAATTATTTATTAATGCTTATGCTGGTATTCTTGTGTGGGATAATAATTGGAAGTAAAAAGAGTTATTTCAGAATAGTAGATCTGCTTTTTTCTTTTGTTGGAATGTTAACCCCAGTGGTTACGATATTTCCTTATACGCTTGGAACAAATGGAACGCAAGTTCCAGATAGATGCGGCTTTGTTATGGATGTTGCTATTATTCTGGCATCGATAAATGTTGTGTTTATTCTTGGGACATTAGTCAGCAATAAAGTAAACACTAGCATAAGGATACTAACTGGATGTGCAATTGTAATATTCATGGTGATTTATTGCAAATATGATGGGTATGGATTATCAGATTTTAAAACTTATGAACTAAGCAGTCAGCAAATATATGATGATATATACAGAAATCATTATTATAATCATGTAGAATTTTACGACTGGGTAAGATCCCAAAAAGGGCAGGATGTCGTGGTAACACCTGAGCACTGCCCTTATGGTATAGATAATGTGTATAATCTTTATCTTTTTGTTAATTCAGATGAGTGGGTCAATAATTGTGTAGCACAGTATTGTGGAGTTAAGAGCATAAGAGTTGACTATGACTGATTAATGCTTACAAAGTAGGAGAAAGAAATGTACAGAAAACTTCCGGTGGGGATGCATTGCTGTTTGCAGCATATTCAAGAAAAGTGTTCAAGGTAGGAATTGCATTTGAATCACCTACGAGAAAGCTTGTGGGATGAAAAGTTGGATAATCACGTACAACTTTTATAAATTTATAGATTTTTGTAATAAAAATTAGGGATTGGTAATGTGTTATGAATGATATAGAATTGCGCAGAGCGCAGCTTACAATGTTGGAAATATTGAAAGAATTTAAGAGGGTATGTAATTTACTAGGATTGTAAAGTGGATACAGTTATATTCCAGGCTTACTAGAGCTAATAACAATATTATTGTTTCTCCTGGGTACATGAGTACTACACGGAGAATTACATTAGGGATTCCGTTGATATACATGGCAACTGTTGATAGCAGACATAGTTTGGAATATAGGCTGCATGACTATCTGTATATATCAATTTGTTGGGCGATGGGTCTTGCGTCTACTATATCTGTAAAAATTATTTTGGCTGGTTTTGTCATGGGAATAAACGATGGTGCAGATAAATTATTACTACGAATGGGCAATGAGTACTCATATGGCTACAGATTTATGGTGGTAACTTATTATGCTATTTTTTCTTTTGCAATAGAGTGCTTTAAAGATAAGATTTTGAGTAAACGATAATTTTAAGAGCTTTTTTGTTAAGCGATAAATAATGAACTTATATTGAGATAATTGGAGCGTTTGTTAATGAATACAAAATCAAGTAAATTAAGTACCTTCATTATGTTTGTTATATTTGGTTCGATTTTATTGGCATTTTTGGGAGGCGGTGGAACCGGTGACGCACAGTACTTTATGGGATGGATAGAAAATGCTGAAGAATACGGAATAATAGATGGTTTTAGGGAAAATTATGATATGTATCCGCCCTATTCGGCGTTGGTTTTGTACTTGGTTTATCGCTTATTCATTTTTGTTCCTAATGCAGCTCTTTTTTCCATAAGGATTTGCACGGCAGTATTTATGATTATTAGCTGTGTAGTGGCTAAGCTTATCTTCAAAAATGACAAGATGGTCTATATATTTTTTTTAACTACTTTCCTATCTGTTACAAATGGCTATCTAGATATCTTTATTGTTCCGTTTGCGCTTATGGCATATTACTTTTTTAAAATGGACAAATATTTTTGGGGCGGATTATTTCTTTGCCTAATGTGCCTTATGAAATATCAACCCCTTATTGTAATGCCGATCGTGGCTGCCGGATTTGTAAATATTAACAGGGAGAAAAAAAATATAATTATTAAGTGGGAAAAGATAATAAAGATTTGTATCGGAGCTATTATCCCGCTGATTGTTACTTTTGCTATTTACAAAAAGCCATTCTTCTGGTCGATTTATGTGGCTCTGTTCAGGGATAGCAGTTTTATCGCACCAAACGGATTGAATTTCGGTTGGATAGTGCAATTTTTATATGAGAAAGTTACGGGAACGCTTGTTGGCAATAGAGTAGATATCATGTGTAGTGTTAAAGCACTTGTTGCCTTTAAGTTTGTCTTTGTACTTGGTTATATTGTGGTGCTCGTGCAAACTCTTTTTGCTATAGGAAAGAGTTTGACGTATATTTTGAAGAACAGTTTTATTGTGTATATTTTGTACTATCTTTTTAACACCAATGTGCATGAAAATCATTTTTTTGTAGGAGTGCTTCTGGCAGTAATGCTTTATCATGAAGTGGGTGAAGATTTTTTTCCATTTCTATGCGCTGCAGCGTTTATGTTTAACATGAATGTAGCAGTATTTTACGGCGTTTGGGGAATTACAGGTGGATTTGACAGGGTTATACTGGGCGTGCTTGATCCGACAATAGTTTTAGCGTTTGTGAATGTGATATTTGGAGTTGTGATGATATGGAAAATTGAAAGAAGTAACATTTTTGATAATACCTTAAAGGAACCAAAAATTACTGGCATATAAAAAATAATTGGTTAGCATAGTTATGAGGAAAACAGAATGCGTGGTTCACATCATATTATTGTATCAAACTCTACTGTGAAGTATGAATTTGATATTAAAAGGAACATAACAATCATAAAGGGAAATAGTGCTACAGGTAAAACTACGCTCGTTGAGATGATAAACGAACACTATGAATCTGGTGACGAAAGTGGTGTGACTGTTAGCTGTGACAAAGAATGTAGAGTTGTTGCAGGAAGAGAATGGAAGCTATTGTTAAGTAATATCAATGATAGCATAGTATTTATTGATGAGGATAATGATTTTCTTCCTTCTGTTGAATTTGCTGAGGCGGTTAAATGCTCAGATAATTACTATGTTATTGTAACCAGGGAAGGATTAAGTAATCTCCCTTATAGTGTAGATGAAATATATGGCATAAAATCATCCGGTAAGTTTTCAAGTTTGAAGCAGGTGTATCATGAGTTCTACCATATTTATGGTGATAATCCGCCCATAATGGATTCACATCCAGAGACTGTTATTGTTGAAGATTCAAATTCCGGTTATGAATTCTTTAATGGTGTCTCAGAGGGAAAAGATTATAAGGTAATTAGTGCTAAAGGAAAATCTAATATTTTTAAAGAGATTATAGCGCATAGGGGTGAAAAAATTTTGGTAATTGCCGATGGAGCTGCATTTGGCTCTGAAGTTGACAGAGTAATGAAGCTTGTTTCCGGTAATAATCGAATTATATTGTTATTACCTGAATCTTTTGAATGGCTTGTATTATCTTCCAATGTTTTTAGTAAAAAGATTAATAGTGATATTCTGAACCATACATCTGAATATGTTGAGAGTGCAGAATTCTTTAGCTGGGAGCGATTCTTTACTCAATATTTAATAGATACGACCAAGAATTCATATTTAGCATATAGCAAACACAGGTTAAATCCGGTATATTTGCATGACGTTAATAGAAAAGCAATATTAAATACAATTAAGCATATTAGTATTTGATAACTGTATCGTCGATTGGAGATATTATGGTTTCGGTTTATTTTGGAGATATGCACGGAGTGATATATAATCCGGCAAGATATTTTAAAAATACTTACACTGACGAATGGATAGTAGATGATTTCTGTAAAGAAATGATTAAAGACGTGGATAAGTCAGAAGTAATTGGGCCAAGAATTATTGACAGTCCTGTTTTGGGCGGGATTACTCCGCGAGAACTGTCAGGGGGAGTAAAAACGCTCATTTGCATGTATAAATGCCCGGACAAAGTATTCAATGCATCAGCTTGTGGTGACAATTGTGCTAAATGGATATTAGAAATTGGCAAGAGAAAAGATATTATGATCAATTTAAGACATATCATGGATTTTGGTAGCGGAGAATTCAATATTAAAGTTTTGAACACAGATCAAGTCGTCAATAACATGGAAGAACTGATTCCAATCGCAGGGCAATTTGTAAGATAAGCAAAGAATTAAGGAAAAGAATGGAGAAACAAAGGTCATGTCAATTGCAGTGGCTCCAGAGTGCCTTTACCCATTTGATGCAGAGGACTGGAAGGACGGAAGCAAGTTCTTTTACGATAAAGATCTTGTGGAATATGAGGATGGGCCATATACTTTCCGAAGGTAGGTTGATTATATGAAGCGTACTTATGAAAATGGATTTGTGTGAAATGATATAATTAGAGGTAGCATCACAATAGACATAGATAGTAGGAGCAGACATGATTGAAAATGCGTTGCCGATTGGCGTTGAGAGTTTTGAGAAAATAATCAGAGAAAATTACTACTATATTGATAAGACCGGACTGATCGAAGATTTGCTTCTGAGCAGGGCTGAGGTTACGCTTTTTACCAGACCCAGGAGATTTGGTAAGTCTTTAAACATGAGTATGCTCAAGGCATTCTTTGACCTGGGAACAGATAGATCGTTATTTGATGGACTGCAAATATCCAGGGCCGTTGATCTGTGTGATAACTATTTGGGGCAATATCCTGTTGTTTCGATTACCATGAAAGATGTGTCCGGTAGCAGTATAAATGAAGCCAAGGCGCAGATTAAATCAATTATTGGCAAAGAAGCCTTGAAGTACAGCTATGTTTTAGAGGATAAAGGTCTGTCTGACGAAGAAAAATCTATCTATAAGGCTATCACAGAGGTAACTAATGGCGAATTTGTAATGGATGACATTGTTCTGAGGAATAGCCTGATGAACCTTACACACGTTATCCACAAGTTTTACGATAAAAAAGTTATTCTTCTTATAGATGAGTATGATGTGCCTCTTGATAAAGCGCATTTGGGCGGATACTA
Organism: Butyrivibrio sp. AE2015; assembly: GCF_000420825.1. Classification (GTDB taxonomy): domain Bacteria; phylum Bacillota; class Clostridia; order Lachnospirales; family Lachnospiraceae; genus Butyrivibrio. The sequence goes on from NZ_ATVR01000003.1 coordinate 165,312, forward strand.
TGACGAGATGTCCTCGTTATTAAGAGATATTTTGAGTTCTGCATTAAAGAGTAATGATAGTTTGAAAATGTCTGTTTTGACAGGATGCCTGAGAATTGCAAAAGAAAGCATCTTTACAGGACTTAATAATCTCAGGGTTCAGTCCATTTCTGACGTAGGATTTAGTGAGTGGTTTGGCTTTTCTGATAAAGAGGTTATCGAATTACTTGAGGATTATGGTTTTGCCGATAAGCATGATGTTGTCAAAGAGTGGTATGACGGATATAAATTTGGCAAAAACAATGTCTATTGCCCTTGGGATGTGATCAATTATGTTCAGACATTAAAATCGGATGATGAAGCTATGCCTGAATTATACTGGTCTAATACAAGCAGCAATGGTTTGCTATATGATATGATTGCAGATGCCAATGATCAGACCAAACACGAGATAGAATTGTTGTTATCCGGAAATGGAGTAAAAAAAGAAATCCATTCAGAATTAACATACAGAGAGATCAGTGACTCTGTCGATAATATCTGGAGTGTTCTTTATATGACCGGATATTTAACAATGAAGTCCAGAACGGAAGATGGAGAATATGAGCTTGTAATACCAAACAGAGAAATATATTCTCTTTTGAAAAGTAACATCTATCAGCATTTGAAAAGAGATGCAATTCAAAAGGCAGGGGAGGCCAATAGCCTTTTTATGGCAATTGTAAATGGAAATGCAGAGGAATTCGAGAGGCGGTTTTCTGACTATTTGCTGAAGTACATCAGTATCAGAGATACTAATGTCAAAAAAGAGATGAAGGAAAACTTTTATCATGGTTATCTTTTAGGCATTCTGAGCGCAGTATCCGGAGCAGTAGTATCAAACAGAGAATCAGGTGAAGGCTTTGCAGATATTATTATTAAATCCGCGGAGAAGCGTGTAGGTGTAATACTGGAAATCAAGTATGCTGAAAATGAAAAGCTTGATCAGTATTGTAGTGAAGCTTTGAAGCAGATTGAGGAAAAGAATTATGCACAGTCTTTAATTGATGACGGTATGGATACAATCATAAAATATGGAGTTGCCTGCTATAAAAAGAGATGTAAGGTAGTGAAGGCATAATTCTTGCAAAACTCACAGATTCTTCGTATAGTGTTCTTGACTATTTTTTTGATTCGGAGAAGCAGATTTTTGAATAAAGAAAAATTATTAGAAATTATAAATAATCCTATATTGAAGCGAATTTCGGAGGCTATGTTTACCATAGCCTTTTGTCTGTATTTCTACGCAAATTGCGCGGTAGCGTATAACATTGTATATGTTGAGGCAGTAGATGCACTTGCAGATTTCATGTTGTTCTTGCTCCCGGTGATTGTGGTGCTGCAGTGGATCACACATTTGGACAGGAAAAGAGATATCATCATTGGAGCAGTAGTGATTGTCTTTTTTAAGATAATCGTGCTGCTTGGAGTATGCAGAATTGACGCCAGGTATTTTCCGCTTCTTATTGCAGCCAGCATTGGTGTAGATTACAAAAAGGTCCTGAGGGCTTGCGTGGTGCTCTGGGGCATAGTTATTGTGGCTGTAATTCTTGCTACTGCAGTTAGTGGCGGGGGTAATACTGTTTATGCCACCAAAGCCAGGATCAGGTCAGGTGGCGGTCTCGGATACGTTACTGACGCTGCCAGCTGGGTGCTGTACATGGCTATGTATTTTTTTATCACATCTGAGTACGAGACAGATTACATTGCGCTGATCTTGGCCGGTGTTTCTGCTCTTGCAGCCAGGTTCTATTTTGATTCCAATACCTCTACATTCATGTCAGTTCTTTTGTTCGTGCTGATCATCTATTCACGAATAGAGGTCAGATTCTGGAAAAAGAAAGCAGTGAAGATCATTTCAGTTATCCTTAACCTGCTGGCACTGACACTTATTCCTATAACAACAGGTTTTCTTATTATTGCTGCCATTCTTTATGACAAGGGCAACACCCTTATGGCGCAGATTGATAAGCTGATCCATTGGAGGATCAAGCTTACAAGCCAAGCGATTACTGAGTATGGAATCAAGCCTTTTGGTGTGGATTTTGGATTGGTTGGAGCTTCAGCTCCGGGTATGAAGTCATACGATTACAATTACCTTGATTCCTCTTTCGTCAACATGATGGTCAGATTCGGCTGGGTTATTGCACTGGTAGTTTTTATTATCTGGATTTACGAAGTTTTCATGGCTATGAGTGGCAACAGGCGCAGGTTTGTGCTGGTGTCCATCGTTATTGCCATCCATTCTTTTGAGGAGCAGCATTTCTTTGAAATTCTGTACAATCCAATCCTGTGGATGCCTTTGGCTTACGGTGTTAACAGCAGATTTGCCAGCTATGGTGCTTACCTTAAGAGAAAAGAGAAAAAGGCTGCAAGCGAGAATGTTGAGACAAAGGACCTTTTAAAGCAGTCTCTCGTTGCCTGGGCTGTAAGGGCTGTGCTTATATTGATTTCACTTTTAGCTTCACCGATGATTTTTGCGCGCTTCAGGACCTTGTATGACATCAAGGAAGAACTTGGAAGTGCCAGCTCTTTTGAGGATGCAAGGTATCTTGCTATTTTCTTTTTTGCAGCGCTGGTTGCCATTATTTGGGGCGCAGGACGCATTGCCAAAAAGCTCTATAAGAAAGAAAAGCTGATCGTTGATAAGAAGAAAGATATTGTGGTTCCGGCAGTTGTCGGAGGTGCATTTTTAATAGCACTGGCAGTATATGTGGCTGCAGGCATAGGTATTCATGTTAAGCGCGATGTGTATTCTGCAAGGATCGAGGCTGATAAGGCCGCAATAGATGTGATCCTTGATGCGGCAGAATATCCTGTTTACTCAGATGAATATACCGAAGGCTACAAGAAGGCCTTTTCAGGCATCAAGTATTCACGTTATACAGGCGCTGACCTTGTAAGGCAGCTTGATTGTACAATCATCACTGATAAGGATAATGAAGTTGTGCAGTACTTCAACAGAGGGTGCTCCTATGCGCAGATTTCTGACTATTCTGCGATTTACACTACAGACAATGCTGTTGAAGAGGCTTTAGCTGCAGCAGGCTACCATGTTACAGGTTATTTCAACTTGGAAAAAGAGGTGGACCTTGGAGTTACATTTACTACCAATTCCATGACTGTTACGCCCGGAAGTTATACTTTGGCCGGATCAATTTCTTTTGTCCCTGAAGAGGGAAAAGAATATAGTGGCAGCGCACAGATTGCGGCTATTTCCATTGCAGATGCTGATTCTGAGGAGAAAATCAAAGTCAGGATCAGAGATCTTGATGAGAACGGTAATTACAATTATGAGCTAAAGTTTAAAACTAAAAATGAAGGCATGACCTTCAGCATTACCTCCTCTTATGGAAAAGAGCTTTCGGCATCACCTATGCAGATGACAGTGGATGGCGGTGAGACTACAGAGCCTACGGTTTATGCAGTGTATAACGGAAGCAGTGCTATTTATGCAGGTAAGTATGTTCTTGATCTAGCTCTTTTGGCTGATAATTACCAAAGTGAGCCTGAAAACGAAAATATCGGTAAGATAGAGTACACAACCAATGGAGAGAGAACTGGGAATAAGCCTATTTATGTGGGCGGATTTGATGATCAGAAAGCGCAGACTGTGGAACTTGCATTTAGTTCAAGTGGTGAGGGGTTTGATTTTACCATTACTATTGATAATAAATTTGCGCCCAAGATCAGTGTTCTTACATACATTCAGAAGCCGGATTATGATATTCACTATACTTATGATGATGAGGGCTATGTAGTAAGGGCTGAGTATTACGATCTTGAGGGTAATAAAGCTACTGCGCCGGATGGATATTTTGCTATTGAGTATGAGAATGATAAGGATGGCAATCAGACAGTTGTCAGATATTTGGATGAGAATAATGAGCGCGTTTTGATTCCTTCAAGAGGCTATGCTGAAGCTCACAGGATATATAATAAGCTTGGGTATCTCATTTATGAGAGTTATTTTGGAGCTGATGGTGAGCCTATTACTAGGGCTGATGGCTTTGCTGCATATTCCAATGAAGTTGACACCTATGGCAATGCTACCCAGGTCAGGTATTATGACGGTGAAGGAAATCTTGTCGATATAAGCGCAGGCTATGCTGTGGTCGACAGAAGGTTTGATGATGAAAAACGTGTGATTTATGAGACCTTTACCTGTGCAGATGGCAGCAAGTACGTGGCTCCACAGGGCTATAGCGGCTGCAGATATGAGTACGATGAGGCAGGCAATAAGTCCATAATTGTTTACCTTGATGAGAATGACAAGCCTATTTTGACCACATGGGGCTATGCTGAGGTTCACAAGGAATTTGACGAGATGCATCGTGTAACTGTTGAGTCATATTATGGCACGGATGGCGAGGTCATGGAGACTGCGTCTGGTTACGCAACTCTTGTCAATGAATATGACGACAATGGTAATCTGGCGGCTATCAGGTATTTTGGCATTGATACCAGCACAGGTTACACTGAAATCAGAAGAGAGTATGATTCCAAGAACAGGGTCATCTATGAGGGCAAGTTCAACAGCGATGGCGAGGGTATCATTTTGTCCGGTCAGTATTCTGCATATAGAAAGACTTATGATGAAGCTGGAAATGTGGATAGCATTATCTACTATGGAACCGATGGCAATCTGGTGATGATTGACGGCGAGTATGCAGAGGTACATTACAAATATGATGACAGCAAGCGCGTGATCTATGAGAGCTTTTTTGACGGGGAGGGAAATCCTGTTCTCCGCGGTGGCGGCAAGTATCACGGTCTTGGCTATGAGTATGATGAGGCCGGAAACAGGAATGTAATCAGGTACTACGACAGTGCTGATGCGCTGGTGCTCATTGATGGCCAGTATGCTGAGGTTCACAGGACTTTTGATGAAAATAAGAGGACTGCGAGCGAGAGCTATTTTGGACTTTCAGGTGAGAAAGTGGTTATGAACGCCGGTTATCATATGGTTTCCTATGGCTACGATGAGGAAAATAATGTTAATGTTATTAAGTACTATGACATGGATGGCAATCCAATGCTGATAAATTCCGGTGTCCACGAGATCCGCAGGACCTTTAATGAGGTCAGAAAGATAACCCGCGAGGAGTATTACGGAACTGATGGCAATCCTATTGCCAACACCGCCGGAGCTGCAGTTGTAACCCGTGAGTACTACGACGATGGCTCGCTTATCGGCGAGTATAAATACGACGTCGATGGGAATTTGATTGAGGAGTGACAGGGACAGGCATTCAGATAGGAGAAAATGATAATATGGCGAGGCCATTGTTTACGGTGATCACTGTCTGCTATAACAGTGAAAAGACAATAGAAAGAACTCTGCAGAGTGTTTTAGATCAAACAGAGCAGGATTATGAATATCTCATAATTGATGGGGCGTCTACTGATGGCACTCTTGATATAGTAAGGCGCTATGAGCCTGAGTTTGGTGGAAAGCTTCATATCTTTTCCGAAAAAGATAATGGAATCTATGATGCCATGAACAAGGGGATAGCAAAAGCCTCTGGAGAACTGATCGGACTTGTTAACAGTGACGACTATTATGAGCTTGATGCGCTGGAGAATATGAAGAAGGCGTATCTGGAGAATGTTGCATGTAAAGGCAATGACACGAGTCAGGATGTGGATTTAAAACGTCACATCATCCTCTACGGTATGCAGAGGCGCCTTCGTGGTGGCGAAGAGATCGAGATAGAATTCATCAACCACAGAATCCTTGGTGAGAGTATGATCTGCCATCCCACATGCTTTGTGAGCAGGGATGTCTATGGCGATTTCGGGGCATATGATACCGGCTACCAAAGTGCTGCAGATCTGGACTTTCTTTTGAGGATAAAGAGAACCACAGATACTGTGTTTATTCCGGTTTATCACATTATCTCCAACTTTGAGCTGGGTGGAATGTCTGCGTCGGGCCGCGGTGCCAGAGAGGCTGCAAGAGTAAGATGCAAGTACGGGGTATATTCCAGAACAAGGATGAATTATGTGATATTACAGAGTAGGATCATAGACTTCGTCCATTGGTTGAAAAGAAAGTGAACAATCCTGTAAAAATATGCGCTATTTTTGAATAAATGTCAATTATGCATATATAATGCATAATTGACATTTATGCGTTATGAGCGCATAATTAATCCAAGGAGAAATATTATGGGATATGTTGCTGTTATAGGAGATATCAAAGATTCAAAAAAAGTGCATAATCGCGGATTAGTGCAAAATGAGCTTAAGAGGGTGCTTGCATATATTAATTCTAAGTATATTGAGGACGTGGCAGCTAATTTTGTCATAACACTTGGAGATGAGTTCCAGGGCCTTCTGATAACCGGTAATAATCTTTTTGAAATAATAAGGCTGATAAAGAGAAGTATGTATCCGGTTGAGATTCGGTTCGGGATAGGTGTTGGGAAAATAACAACTTCAATTGATCCACAGGCTGCAATTGGGGCTGATGGTCCGGCTTTTTATGCTGCAAGAGAAATGATAGAAGAGCTGAGAAGGCAGGAAAAAAAGCTTAAGGATCAGGCACCGGATGTAAAACTTGCTATATATGGAAAACCAGATGATATACAGGTTGAGCAGATTAATACTTTTCTTAGAATGACTAAAATGATAGAAAAGAGCTGGTCATCTGAGCAAAGAGAGACAATAGTTGATACTATAACAAATGGCGGTAGTCAGGCAGAACGGGCGAAACGATTGAAAACTACACAGTCGACAATTGCCCGAAGATTAAAATCTGCAAATTATGATGCGTACAGAGATATAGAAAATATAACGGACAGGGCGTTTACAAAGGTTAAGGTATGAAGGATTATTTGTTATATTTGTTTTTGGGGCATATTCTTGGGGATTTTTACTTTCAAACAGAAAAAATTGCCAGGCTTAAAGATAGAAGTTATAAAGGTGTGTTGATTCATTCTTTTGAGTATCTGCTGATAATGATTGCTTTAGCAATTCCATTTTTGTCGGTAGATATGCTTCTGGCAGCGGGATATGCATCAGCTGTGCATTGGGTAATAGACTCTGGTAAATATATAGTCAAGAAAAAGAAACACTTCAGTGATCTGGGAATGTTTGTCATTGATCAGATGCTACATGCAATTAGCATTATAATACTGGCGTTGACGTTCTGTGTATGGCATTTTATAGTAAATGGAAAGCAGATTATTGCTCTTGCACAGATGCTGTCCATTGATACATATGTGTTAAAATGGGTATTATCAATATTATTGATTCATAAACCTGTAAATATATTTATTCAGAAATTTTTGAAAGACTATAAGCCTGCTGACGATAAGAATACTGGCAACGATGACATTATTAACAGAGAAAAGAATATTGGTAGGATTATTGGGACTATTGAGAGAATAGTGATGTTGATATTGATCAGTAGAAATCAATATGCAGCATTGGGATTGGTTTTGACAGCCAAGTCAATTACCAGATATGACAGAATAGTAAAGGATAAGGCATTTGCAGAATACTATCTACTTGGAACGCTTATGAGCGTTTTATGCGTATTGGTAATAAGTGTTATTGTTACAATATAAATGAAGGGAACATGAAGATAGCAATATTGGATTGGATGTGTCGGTTATGAATAAAAGCTTTACAAACAGAATACTTGGGATAGACGTAGCCGTCACGAATCTGGAAGATGCTGTAGAGTGCATTGCGCATCAGGTTGACGAGCTGGAAAAAGATAAAGAGAAGTCGCAGCGTTATATTAAGCTGGTTTCAGCTGAGGATTTACTTGACGCTCAAACGGACAAGGAAAAGCGCGAGGAATTAGACAATGCAGAGATGTTGATTCCTGTAAGTGAGCCTATTGCCTGGATCCAGAGGCTTAGAGGTTTTAAGACTGCAGAGGCGATCAGGGAGAAGAAATTTATCGAATCCTTACAAAAAAAATTAGGCGAAAAATATGATGAAATCAAGTGGCTTGAAGAAGATGCATTGAATTGCAATAAGAATCAAAATGGACAGAATCATGACTGCAAGTTATCCATCATACATCCAAGCAGATCAACATCCATCTCAACCCTCAGTTTTCTCCTTAAGTCCATCCCGGATGCGTTTAGATGGCAGAGGAAAAGACCCGGTGATAAAAAAGACCTGCTTATATATGCCCATTATTATTATCCTGATGTGGCATCAACGGGACAGATATTGACTGAACTGGCAGAGGGCCTCAATGATACTTTTCACACAACAGTCATCTGTACCGTGCCCAGCTATACAGGTAAGATCGATAAAGAGTATAAAAAGCACAAGTACTATTACGAGAATATAAATGGCGTAGATGTCCTTAGAATTAGGGTTCCGGAGTTTCGCAAGAACTTCTCGCCCAGCAGGATCATAAATATCGTGTCCTATTTTATCAGTGCTATTTTTGCCACAGCCCGCGTGGGACATCAGGACTACGTCTATACGATTTCACAGCCCCCCATACTTGGAGGCCTTCTTGGCGTGTTTGGCAAGATCATTAAGAGGGCGAAATTCATCTATAACATCCAGGATTTCAATCCCGAGCAGGTTATGGCAGTTTCTTTTACCAGCAACAAATTTGTGCTGGGAACCATGATGTGGCTAGATAAGCTAAGCTGCAGGTTTGCTGACAAGATCATCGTTGTGGGCCGCGACATGGTTGAGACTCTGAAAAAGAGATTTCCAGAGAACACACCTGACTATGTCCACATCAATAACTGGATCAATGAAAAAGAAATTGTGCCCCTTCCGGCTGACAATGAGAAGGTTGTGGCATTTAAAGAGAAATATAATTTAAACGACAAATTTATCATCATGTATTCAGGAAACATCGGCCTTTACTATGACCTTCTTGAAATTGAGAAGATAATTAAAGAGTTCGATGGGCCCGAGTACAGCGACCTTGTTTTTGCCTTTGTTGGACAGGGAACTGTTCTGGAGGACATGAAGGCTTATCAGGCAAAAGAAAACCTGAAGAATATTGTCTTTATTCCATATCAGAATAAAGAGGACCTGGTGTACAGCTTAAATGCCGGCGATGTGCACTTTGTCGTTAATGCCAAAGGTATAAAGGGCGTATCTGTGCCAAGTAAGCTTTACGGCGTAATGGCAGCAGGAAAGCCTGTTCTGGGAATCCTTGAAGAGGGGTCTGAGGCCCGCCTCATAGTTGAGGAGGCTCAGTGCGGCGTGGTTGCTGATCCCGGTGACTATGACGAGATCAGACGAGTTATCAGGTATTTTATTGATAATCGAAGAAGTTCGGGAGAACCTTTACACAATATGGGCATGCGAGGCCGCAGATTCCTTGATGAGCACCTCACAAGGGACGTCTCCATACAGAAATATGCTGATGAAATCCTTAAGATCAGATAGGCGCATGCGCTGAAATAAAGAAGTGACTGCTTGAACGAATTCCAAGAAAAATCAATATATACAATCAGGCAGAAAGGAATACGCTTTGTCAATTTTCTTATTTATAAAACAATTTGTTGATATGCTCTACAAGTGGCAGTGGCTGGACATAGCTATGGTTCTGCTGGCGTTTTGCATGCTGGGGTATCAGTACCTTTTGGTGCGCCCCAACCTGAAAAAAGAGTTCAGGCCGGCGGATGCTGTGGTGGCAGCGCTGGCTCTTTTGTCTACTGTCAGCTTTATAAGGGACGTCACAGCCTATCAGGCATATATCAAGGTTATGTCGGCATTTCTTTTGTACTTCATGGGAAGACTCTACTATGACAGAGTCCTTGAGTGCGACGACGCCCTTGCTTTATCCTCGTATCTGATCATTTATATCAACTTTATCCACAGGATTGTGACCTTTGGCAGTCACTTTCTCCAGGTAAAAAATGCAAATGGCGACCTGTATTATTACGACACTGACCTTGCTTACGCGGTGGTGCTGGCCTTTATCTTCATCGCCATGTTTGCAAGAAATTCGATTTTTAAATTCATAACCATCTTCCTGGTTTGCCTATACATGGTGATCTGCTCTGATGCAGGTATACAGACGATACTCCTGGCAGTTATCGCGGTAGTTCTTTTGATGTATGTGCTGGAAGTGGCCCTTAAGAAAAAGAAACTTGCCATGGCGGGGCTTGGAATCATTATCCTTGCTCTTATGGCCGCGGTTGTGCTGATCTACGTGCCTCTTTTGACAGCTGATACCAGCGGAACCTGGACTATATTTGGTGGTAACACCGTTCTGGATGTAGCCAACATGGAGTCAAGGTATGCCCAGTGGCAGCAGGTATTCGCAATCAGGCGACCTGAGACCCTTCTTGAGATCCTGTTTGGAATCAGCTTCAACACACATCTGCCTCTCATGAGTTTTTACCTGAAACTTCTCTATACTCTTGGAATTGTGGGCGCTGTGCTTGTGATCCTCCTGATGCTGCAGGTATTCAAAGCTGCATACAAGGGTGAAGACAGAAAAAGTTTCTACATCACAGTTATGGTCGCAATCCTTATGCTGGGCAGCGGCGTGACTTTCAATACCATGGAAAGCCTGCAGATGAGCTGGTTTATGATGCTTTTTGCGGGGATGGTCATCTCAGCAGAAGGCCGTGAGTGACTATCTGATTTTTCAGATGCAGCTCCTTTCATGTACGAATGATTTATGATATGTTTAAATTGTTAATGAGAAAATGCAGTTAACAATTGCAGAATAGGTAAAGAGTAAACGGATCAGCTTTGGGAAAGGAGATTTCTATGGCAGAAAACAAATGGAGATGTAGGGCAGAGGATTTAAAGGGAACAGAGACTGAAAAGAACCTTCAGGCTGCTTTTGCAGGCGAGTCTGAGGCTAGGAATAAGTACACTTTCTTTGCATCTAAGGCTAAAAAAGAGGGCTACGTTCAGATCTCCAATATCTTTGCAGAGACAGCAGCCAATGAAAAAGAGCATGCTGAGATCTGGTACAAAATCCTCACAGGCATTGGCAGCACAAAAGATTGCCTTAAGGAAGCAGCTGAGGGCGAGTCCTATGAGTGGAAGGAAATGTATCCTTCTTTTGCCAAAAAAGCCAGAGAGGAAGGCTTTGATGAAATTGCTGAGCTCTTCGAGGGTGTTGCCGCCATCGAAAAAGAGCATGAGGAGCGCTACAGAAAGCTTTTGAAGAATGTCGAGGATAAGCTTGTTTTCTCAAGAGACGGCGACTGCGTATGGCAGTGCAGCAACTGCGGTCACATCGTAATCGGCAAGGAAGCTCCTGAAGTTTGCCCTGTTTGCAACCATCCAAGGGATTACTTCCAGCTTAAGGCAGAGAATTACTAAATACAAAATATTAGAAAATTCGAAGGCAGCTCATAAATCTATGAGCTGCCTTAATAATTCAGAGTAGCGAAACGTATGATTCCATAATCTGATCATTTGGATTAGTGAGTTTTTGCAATCTACCTCATCGAATTATCTTCTCAAAATCGTCCTTCCCATGCTTGCAGATAGGGCAGATGAAGTCGTCCGGCATGTCTTCACCCACGTATTCATAGCCGCAGATAAGGCATTTCCAGATGGTCTCGCCTTTTGGCGTGGTGCCAACCTTCTCAGGCTTTGGCTTGATGTCGCTCTGATAGAATTCATAGGTGCAGGATGGAGTGTCTGACAGCACCGTCATAAATGTCGGTTCGCAGATGAAAAGAGTGTGAGAGCCCAGATCCACTTCTTTTTCAACCTTTAGAGAAAAATAGGCATTGGTGCCAATGGTGATATATGGAATGCCGTTCTCTGCTGTTTCATATGCTGATGCGGGGAAAGAAGCGTCAAACTTATCCACATCCCTGCCCGACTGAAATCCGAAGTGTTTAAACAGGTCAAAAGAAGCATCTTTGCTGATAACAGAAATGTTGCAAAGACCTGTCTCTTTTATCATGTCGTGAGTGTAGTTGGCCTTGTTTATGGCTAGGGATATGCGGTTGGGGTCAGAAGCTACCTGTACCGCAGTGTTGGTAATACAGCCGTTTTTCTTTTCACCTCTCACTGCGGTGCAGACAAAAAGACCATAAGATAACTTGTACATTGCTTTGTTGTTGAATTCTGGCATGGCGGGCTCCTTTCCTGGCAAAAATCGACATCAGCTGCAAAACATCAGTTAGCGGCTCTAAACCTAATGTTCAGAGCTTAATTAATAATATTATACATCTATGAACGCAACAACGATAATAATATTGCAGAAAAAAGAATTCTCTTGTGATAAAATAAATTTAATATCATTATTTTTTAAACGGCATAATTAGGAAAGGAGACACTTATTATGAAGTATGTATGCAATACATGTGGCTATGTTTACGACGAGGCAGCAGGCGACCCTGATAACGGAATAGCTCCAGGAACAAAGTGGGATGATCTTCCTGCAGATTTCACCTGCCCACTCTGCGGCGTTGGCAAGGAGGATTTCTCAGTAGAGGCGTAAGGAAACACCTTCCTTAGCGCAATGAAGCAGAAAGCAACATAGTATAAAAGTGCTATAACAAAGCTTAGAGATGAAGGCAGACACTCCTGACGGCGTGTCTGCCTTTGCTAAAAATGTTGCCAAAGAATAAAAGTGATTTTATTGTTAAGCTGATGCTCCGACAAATTGTAAGGAGGCTCATATGCACAGATTATATGAAACTCAGGATATAACAGTATTTTGGAACTCTGATAAGTGCAGGCATGCCCGCAAGTGTGTCACCGGCTGCCCGGAGGTTTTTGATTTTAAAAGAAAGCCCTGGATTGACCTAAAATGCGACGAAACGCAAAGAATATGGAAAACTGTAAAACAGTGCCCATCTGGTGCACTGGACATTATCTATAATCATGAAGTGGCAGTAAAGCTGGATAAAGAGAATAACCGGAGTATAGCTGTGGATAAAGATGGCAACATCATTGGCGAATGCAATTATCAGGAGACTACCGAAGCCATCACAATCTATCACACAGAAGTAAATCCCGAATATGGCGGAAATGGTATAGCCAGAAGGCTGGTTTACAAGATCTTCGAAGAGGCAGACAGGGAATGCAAGAAGATAGTGGCTACATGCTCATATGCGGCGAAAATGCTTAGCAATTAAAGCAATAAAACTACTGTTCTTCTTCAAAATCAAATTCCTTAAATAAAAACTTTCTGCAAAACAGTAGAATCGCAATTGCAAGGACTCTAATAAGAACATATAAAGCTTCCTCATGTCCTGCAACAAGCCCTCTTGCAATTGCAAAAATAAGAACCTCAATTATTGTATTCATGGAATGCTTTACAAGCATTCTCTCAAACTCAATCACAATAATCACGCTGAATGCAGACGCTAAAAGCTTTTCAATATACTCTAAAGCGTCAATATCTGCGGCATTATTTGTGAAAGAAAATGCATCCAAGACAAGATGGAAACCGCCATACATTACGCCTATGAGCAGTATGGCTGCCACAATTTTCTCAAGATAGTTAGGTAATTTCATTATTAACTTGTGAAAAAAGGTATCTTTTTTATCCATTGGCGCTCCTATATAATTCGAAATTTATAATAATTTTACTATATTTTGAATTGGATGAAATATAATTCAAGTAATATTTTACTTGAATTATGGTAATCGCTAAAAGTGTAGAATTCTACAACTTTGTTGATTGAGAAAATGATGGATCAAACTTGAAAAAACCTATAAATATGCTATTATATCAATAACAGAGTTGCCAGGTGCGAATAACACTTGGGACCTAGCCGAGCGTGGAGCTTGGCGATTCTATTAAAGGTAATGCACAGCCTAATAAGTGAGCGATTTATGTAGTGGATGCGCTATGGAATCTTGAGATGCCCATAGACCGGAGAGTTCATGCGTGAACTCTCTTTTTTTAAATTATTGTATTGATTTACGAGGTACGTTTATGTGTGATGTAAAAAAATATAGTGATATCTATAAAGAAATAGCTAAATTAAATCCTAAGGATACTTTACAGCTTGTTCTTGAGAGTGAGACTGAAGAAGAAAAAGATTTCTATGAGATGGTAGGAGATTTTTTACTACAAAGAAGGCAAAAAGAAGTTGTTGAAAGGAATCTTTTTTGAGTAGATGAAAAAGTTTACTATAGTTGCGGGAGTTAATGGCGCAGGTAAATCTACGTTATATCAGCTTGATCCGGATCTTAAATGTGAAAACAGAGTAAATGCGGATGAGATAATTAAGGAATTTGGAGGAGATTGGAAGAGTCTGGCTGATATTTTCAAAGCCGGGAAAAGAGCAGTTTCGCTTCTTAACTCATATATTGAAAATGGAGTAAGCTTTAACCAAGAAACTACATTGTGTGGTAATTCAGTGATTAGAAATATTACAAGGGCAAAAGAGAATGGCTATTTAATTGAAATGCATTACATTGGATTAGATAGTGTTGAAATTGCAAAAGAGCGTGTTGCAAAAAGAGTATCACAAGGTGGACATGGAGTAGCTGAGGCAGATATCGAAAGAAGATATATCGCTTCATTAGAAGCTTTCTGGAAAGTCCTTCCTCTTTGTAATCTTGTTGCGGTATATGATAACACAGAAGATTTTAGGAGATTTGCAATTTACAAAGATGGTAGTCTTGTGAGATTGTCACACAAAGTTCCTGGCTGGTTTACCAGAAAAGAATAGTAATGTTGCCACCAGCCGCATACAGTAGCCCTGAGCTTTCTACCGTACGCAGCAGGTAAACAGCAACTCACCCTAGAAATGCCCAAAACAAGGCACTTAAGGCAGTGAAAAAGTTCTCAAAGAGATAATCGTTTCACAACGTATTACGTCTTTGGACAATCAAATACGACTTATTACACCTCAGGACAACTGTCTTGGGGTGTTTTTGTTATGTCCTCATGTTGTTAAGTAGTTGGCTAGTAAAGCGCAATAATGATATTACATTTTGCGCTTTAGGGTTGAAATTAAAGCGCAACAATGATATTGTTAAATAAAAAAACTAAGGACGAGGCTATGCGAGATATAGACAAAATAATTGAAGATGACGAAAATCAGGTGGTTGAATGGAAAGAGTCATGGCAGGATAAGTATCTAGAGTGGATCTGTGGCTATGCCAATGCCCAGGGTGGGACTCTCTACATAGGAGTTGATGATAATGGCAACGTTATTGGATTAGATTTAAAGGTACAAAAGAAGCTATTAGAAGATATTCCCAATAAGATTACTGCTGCTTTTGGGATTACTTGTGATGTGAATCTTAAGTCAAAAGATAAAAAGAAATATATTCAGGTAGAGGTAAAGAAATCAAGATTACCGTTGAACCTTCATGGCAGATATTATTATCGAACAGGAAGTGTAAAAAAGGAGATTACTGGATTCGAACTTACAGAATTTATTATAAAAAGCACAGGAACATCATATGATGCTATGATTTCTGATATACCTCGTGATAAGTTGACATTTGAAGCATTTAAGAAAAGATATCTAAATGTAATGCCCGGTAATCATGATTTTGATGAAGACCTTATTAGTTTTAGATTGATGCAGGAAGATGGGCAAATGACAAATGCTGGTGTTTTATTTGCTGATCAATGGAATATTCAGCATTCAAGAATATTTTGTACTAGATGGAATGGACTAGATAAAGCTGGATCTGTTCAAGATGCTTTAGATGACCAGGAAATTACTGGTAGTGTATTATCTCTATTTGATAATGCAATGGATTTCGTGAGAAAAAATTCAAAAAAAGGATGGAGAAAGGACAAAGATCAAAGGATAGAATTACCGGATTATCCTGAACGAGCTGTAGAAGAAGGGTTAGTTAATGCGCTTATTCATAGAAGCTACCTACAGACAGGGGCACATAGCCAGATTGATATTTATGATGATCGAATGGTTATTACTAATCCAGGGGGAATGTATGATGGTTCTGAGGTTCAATTACTAGATTTGAGACATGTCCCTTCTAAGCTTAGAAATCCAATACTGGCCGATGTTTTTGGACGCTTACGTTTGATGGAGAGAAGAGGAAGTGGATTTAAGAAGATACTTGATGCCTATGAATCTGAAGAAAGATATACAGATAGTTTAAAGCCAGAGTTTTATACTGATGGTTACAATTTCTTTCTTACTCTATGGAACTTGAATTATGCTTATGATAAAGCGCAAAATAAAGCGCAAGTTAAAGCGCAAGGTGCTGCTTTATCTGATAGAGACTATTTATTGCTCCTGATTAAGGAGAATCCAACCATAACACAAGAAGAATTGGCAAATATTATGGGGAAGTCACGAAGAACAGTACAGATGCTGATGAAGCAGATGATAGAGGATGATGTTATTGAAAGACTTGGATCTAAGAAACAGGGGACATGGATTTTAAAATGACAAATACTATGAAATGAGGAGTGGCATATGCGAACACTAGACATAATTAATATAATTGCTATAATAGTTTCCCCGGTTGTGGCAGTAGTTGTTGGCCAAATTTTACAAGACAGGAGAAAGAAGCGTTCTGATAAGATGGAGATTTTTAAAACACTAATGATAAGTAGAGGCTTGGGTTGGTCTACAGAAAGTGTTAAGGCATTAAACATTATTGAGGTTGTTTTTAGTGATGATCAGTCAGTGTTGGATCAGTGGAAAATATATTATGATAGATTGTGTGTCGAGAATCCAAATGAAACTGAGCTTTCAAAAATAAAAACGGAAGGAGACAAACTCCTTGATGTAATGGCGAAATCATTGGGATATAAAGAGAAAGTCACATGGGAAACTATACAAAAACCGTATATTCCTAAAGGACTATCAGATAATATTATTCAACAACAGCAGTACCAAAGTGCGCAGTTAGATATGATGAACCTTGCTAGTAATTATTTTCAGAACATGAAGAATGAGAGTGATATAAAAAATAATATGGCTAAAAACTGATAGCTTAGGAACTTCTTTTTGATTGTAATGATAATATGTTTTAAAAATAATACTGTCCTTTGAAAGAGAAGACTATTATGCAAACAAAAAATAAAGCATTCAGAGATAGGCGCTCAAGAAAACTACAAAAGAAAAGGCGTATAAAAAAACAAGTCAGGTCATATTCTTGTGATAAAAAAAGTGTTTCTCATTCAAAATATGATAATGAGGATTATATTAGTTCATACGATTATTCCATTGATTTTCCTGAAATATTTAGTTTTAAATATAATTTGGATGAAACAGTTGATTTTTGCGCGTCAACACTTAAGAGCCTAAATCGATACATGTATAAGAGCACAATTCTCATGAACATGAATAATGTTGAAGAAGTTTCTGCCGATGCTATCATGTATTTGATTGCAATTATACGAAACTATAAAACTGCAAAGATCAGACTATTTAGCTTTTGCGGGAATTATCCCAATAATGCTATTGCAAGAAATGTTTTTGTTGAATCAGGATTTTTGAGTTTTGTGAACTCTAACAGCAAAAAGTTGCCTTCTAATAGTAAAAAGCAGACTATTGTTTCAGGAAGAAAAAGTGATTCGAGAACAGCAGGAATTTTCTGTGATTTTGTATGTCAAAAATTAAATATGCCAAAATCGTATACTAATAAGCTATTTGAAATCATAATTGAAATGATGTCTAATGTTGTATACCACGCATATAAAAATGATGACGAGATGATTCCTGAATGGTATATTTATGCTGAGTATATTGAAAATGAGATACGTTTTTTATTTTTGGATACTGGATTGGGAATAGCAAAAACTGTGCAAAAACATTCTCTTTATGAGAAAGTTATAAACAAATTTGGAATTTTAAGTGAATCAGAGCTTATAAAATCCGCATTTGAAGGTGAGTTTAGAACTCAAACCGGAGAATACAATCATGGAAAAGGAATGCCTTACATCAAAGAATTTGCTTTTAGAAAACAGGTTAAAGATTTTCATGTGATTTCTGGGAAGGGCCATTGTTGGATAAACTATGATGAACCTTACATTTACTGTAAAGACATACCTACAAAGTTAAATGGAACTATTTATAGTTTTTCACTTGTTAAAACAAATGAGGAGATAAGTATATGCAGATAAATATTGCTAAAGATTTTTCAGACATGCCTGGAGGACGATTAATTAGCGAAGGTGATTACTCAGGTGAATTATTCCGTAAAGAATTACTATTACCAAAATATAAAGAGTCATTAGAAAAGGGTGAACAACTAATAATTGATTTTGATGGGGCATATGGTTATCCGCCATCATTCTTAGATGAAGCTTTTGGCGGATTAGTTCGTGAATTGAAAGTGACAGGAATTCTAGAACACATTGTTATGATCGCTAATGATGATCTTAGTGTAGTTCAAAGAGTAAAAAACTATGTGGAAGAAGCGGAAAGAAAAATAAGGGGAACCTCAAAATGAAAATCAACTCAAAAAAGATATGGGTTATTGTAATTATAGAAATTATAATTATTGGTATATTTCTATTTAACATTTTTCACACTTCTCTTCCTGACGTTTGGGAGATGCACATAGGCGATGTTATCGAAGCTACGATTTTAACTCTTGTTTCATACTTTTTAGTATTTAAAGATAATGAGGATAATCGTAAGAAGGATAGTTTGATCAGGCTAATCAATAAAATACAAAATATGCTTTCTGAATTCAACGATTTTAAGACGGATTCAGATGCCTCTATAAAAATTGCAAGGGCTAATATTGTCTGTATCTCAAATTATATAGATATTCTAAAAAAAACGATTCCGGATAATAAAAATATTGGCATAGTTGTTCAGGAAAAAGAAACGTTAATGGCACTTATTTTGGACCATAGCAACAATAGGAGCTATTTAGAGGAATCACGACCAGATATACTAAAACACACTTCAAACATAAATATGAATTTGGAACAGATAATATTCGATATTGCTTAATTCCCAATTATGGTATCTTTATCGCCAGATAGATTTGGAAATTCTGAATCGATGATCTGTTCAAGATTACATAACTGATTATTTACTTCGCTACGAGCTTTGTGTTAGGAGTAGTAATATTCCTTAACAGTAATGCCATTTTCTTGTAACCATGTATTGATAGACATGGGTTTTTCTAATGGGGTAAGATAGGTGCTGTAAAAGACATAATTGCAATTCGCCTCGTACAGTAGCCCTGAGCTTTCTACCGTACGCAGCAGGTAAACAGCAACTCGCCTTACAAATGCCCAAAACAAGGCGCTTAAGGCAATGAAAAAGTTCTCAAAGAGATGATTGTTTCACAACGTATTACGTCTCTGGACAATCAAATACGACCTATTTCACCTCAGGATATCTGTCCTGGGGTGTTTTGTTATAATCACAAAAAATGTAGAATTCTACAACTTTGTTGATTAAGACGATACGATGTGATAAGATGTAATTGATAAAAATGTAGAATTCTACAATTTAGGAGATTATATGATAAAAAGAGATAAATACCTGACTCAGTTAATCAGTGCAAAGAACAATGGATTTCCGAAGGTAATAACAGGTGTGAGAAGATGTGGAAAGTCATTTCTTCTTAAAGAAATATATAGAGAATACCTGCTTTCAGATAAGGTTCCGGAGAATAGAATAATTATCTTGGAATTGGATGATGATAAAAACAGTAATTATCGTGATCCTTTGGAACTAGGAGCATATATAAGGGAAAAATGCAAAGATAAAGAGAATTACTATGTTTTTATTGACGAGATACAAAAGGTATATTCGATAATTAATCCTAACCTCACCGATGGCAAACATGTTTTGGCAAATTCTGATGACACTGAAGTAATATCATTCGTAGACGTTGTGCTTGGGCTATCAAGAGAAAAGAATATAGATCTATATGTAACAGGATCAAATTCTAAAATGTTGTCTTCAGATATAGTTACTGAATTTAGAGATAAGGCAACAAATATAAAACTTTCTCCGCTTTCATTTGAAGAATACTATGGATATGTCGGAGGTTCGGCAACTGAAGCTATATATTCATATATGCAATATGGTGGAATGCCATTGGCTGTATTAAAAAGTGACGAAGAGAGAAAAGAATATCTAAAGAACTTGTTCACTACAACATACTTCGCTGATATTGTTGAAAGGAATCAGTTGAAAAAGGGAGAGGCTCTGGACGAACTATGTAATATTATTAGTTCTTCGACAGGCTCACTACTTAATTCAGAAAAAATAGCCAATACGTTTGAAAGTGTTAGACATGAAAATATTGATAAGCAGACAGTTGAAAACTATATTGGTTACTTTAAAGATGCATTCCTTTTGCGTGAGGCTAAACGCTATGACTTAAAAGGAAGAAAAGAAATAGGTGCTCTTAGAAAGTATTATTTTATTGATACTGGTCTACGAAATGCTCGCCTGAATTTCGCTTTCCCAGATGAAGGTCAAATGCTTGAAAACATTGTATATAATGAGCTTTGTTATAATGGATATTCTGTAAATGTCGGTGTGTTTGATACGGTAGAGAAAGATAAGACTGGTAAATCCATAAGGAAGAATAATGAAGTGGATTTCTATGCCACTAAAGGACTTAGGTCCCTTTATATACAAGTGACTGCTGACATCTCTAATGCAGATACGAGAGAAAGAGAAATAAGACCATATTTTAAGTTGAATGATCAAGTACAAAAGGTACTTGTTGTAAATAAACCAATTAAGGAATCCATTGATGAAAATGGCTTCACTATAATAGGGATTACTGATTTTTTAATTCGATACATTAAATGAGATATGCAAGAAATATGCTTTTCTTTGTCATGAAGAATACGTTCACTATAAGCTTTATATGAATTAATAATTAAAAATTATGTAAAAATATTGCACAAAAAATACTAGATGCCATAATTTTCTTGAAACCACATTGGAGGATATATAGATGATTATAGAGCTTAGAGCAAAGAACTGTTTTGCATTTGATGAGCAGATTGCCTTTTCTATGAAAGCAGATATGCGCAATAAGAAATTTGCATCTAATGTGCATAGAGAAAATAATTTTAACGTTCTTAAGACAGCCGGTATTTATGGCCCTAATAATGCAGGAAAAACATGCCTTATCAGGTGTATTAAAGTTATAAAGAATGTGTTGCTTAATAAACCAACAGAACTAATATCAAATATTTTCACAGAAAGTGACATAAGTGAATTAGGTATTACCTTTTTGAGTGGAGGTAGAGAGTTTTCATATGATTTTAAGTATGATGTAAAAAAACAGGAATTTATATATGAATCATTTGTCGAAATACTAAAAGACCGATATAGCAACGAAAAAGAAGTGTGCTGGCTTATGAGAGATACGCAGCGCGAAGAGTATTCCTGCGCTGATGAAGAATTGTTGGCAATGATTCCTGTAGTTGCAAAAAACAACGTCATTTTTAATCTTATTGATACAACCAGGTTTGAGCATTTAAATGAAATGAAAAATATCCTGATTGGATTTGCAAATAGAATTGACATATTAAATATGAATAACATTCCTATGGAGCATACAATCGAGCTCATGAAAAATAAAAATAAGCTTCAGGAAAAAGTTGTAGGTTTTATTAAGAATGCAGATCTTTACATGGATAATTATGAATATGTTGACATGGATAAGATAAAGCTTAAGACCGTTAATGTATCGGGAAAACCTGAGGAGGAAGTGTTGGATATTCCTGATAAACTTATGGACCAGATCAGGCTGGTGTCAACATATAAGGGAGTTCATGTGCCAAGCATGCTATTTGATTCCACAGGTACTAAAAAAATAGCTGCAATGGCGAGCTATGTAATCGAAGCACTTGAGCAGGGCAGAATACTTGTTATTGATGAGCTTGATAGCAGTATTCATTTTAAACTTACAAGAGCAACTGTTGCCATGTTTAATAATGAGCTCAATCTGAATGGACAGATGATATTTACAGTTCATGATATCAATCTGATGGATTGTAAGAGATTATTCAGAAAAGAACAGATTTGGTTTGTTGATAAAGATGATAATGGAGTTTACGTTTATTCGCTAGCAGATTTCACTGCAGAAAACGGTGTAAGAGATACCTCCGACATTATTGAAAAATATAGAAAAGGAGCTTTTGCAGCTTTACCGGAACCTGAACTTATAAACACCCTTTTGGGAATAAATGGTAATACCAAAGGGGGCGAGGCAGATGGCAAATAGACTTCCTGTAATTTCTAATCAGCATAAGATCTGTATAATATGTGAAGGAAATGAAGAGTACAAGTATTTAGAAAGGCTGAATAGTCTTCATGTGTGGAATGATACCCCCAAAATCAAGGCATACGTATGTTACATTATTACTAAAAGTATAATATACTTTTAGTATATGTACTCTTACTATTTGCGAGTATCTTGATTATTGGAATCCTGATATTAATACGTTATATGAGGTTACAGGTATTGGATTTAGAAAGTGAGATTATTTATGGGATTATATCTTGATTCATCAGATTCACTTACGCTTTACAAGAAAATACGAGACAGTAAGTGGTATATAGATAAGACAGAAATACTATCTGAACTTATTGATAGAATTGGAACTACAGAAAACTATATATGTGTCACAAGGCCGAGACGTTTTGGTAAGACGGTTGCCGCTAATATGATAGCAGCCTATTTTTCTCAAAATTTGGATTCAAAAGCAATATTTGATGGTAGCAAAATATCAGAAAATCCTAATTATGATAAGTTCATTAATTCTTATCATGTGATAAGCATAGACTTCAGCAAGATTGATGATATGTGTCAAAACTATGATCAATATATTTCAACAATTAAGGATATATTGGTTAATGATTTATATAATGCATTCCCTGAAGTTCAGTTTAGAGAAGGTAGTTCTGTGGTTGAAGACTTAAGGAAAATTTTTGACTGTACGGGGACACAATTTGTTTTTGTACTTGATGAATGGGATGCTGTTTTCCATATGAGTTTTATAGGTGAGGAAGATAGAGCAAGGTACCTTTTGTTTCTCAGGAATTTGTTAAAAGATCAGGCATATGTCGCACTTGCATATATGACCGGTATTTTACCTATAGCCAAGTATTCAAGCGGTTCAGAACTCAACATGTTTCTTGAATACACCATGGCATTAGAAGAACGTTTCAGTAAATACTTTGGTTTTTTGCAGAACGAGGTAGATGAATTATATCGAAGATATCTAAAACTGGAATCCAATCCAAGGATTGCGCTTGAAGATCTTGGCAAATGGTATGATGGCTATCATACTTTTGCCGGAGACAGGGTATATAATCCCAGATCAGTGGTAGTGGCTCTTACTAATAACAATTTGGGGAATTATTGGACTAGTGCCGGACCATATGATGAGATTTTTTATTACATTAAAAATAATGTCAATGGTGTAAAAGATGACTTGGCAAGGATGATTACAGGTGACAAGGTTAGATGTGAAGCTAAAGAATATGCGGCAACATCAATGAATCTTAAGACCAGAGATGAAATACTTTCTGCCATGGTAGTGTATGGTTTTTTAAGCTATGCAGATGGTTTTGTAATGATTCCCAATCAGGAACTAATGGGACAGTTTGCGGATATACTTGAAAAAGAGGAATCATTGGGATATGTTCATAGATTAGCTTTAGAGTCTGAAAAGGTGCTTGAGGCTATCCTGATAACGGAATAGCACCCGGAACAAAGTGGGATGAGAGGCGCAAATGGTGTTATGGCCTAATTGCAAGCTATCATATGGAATTCAGATCTGAAGGCAGTTCTTGATGATGTAAAAGATAAAGTGTATACAAGAGACTTGTTTAGAAGGGATTAAAATATGTGGTATGTAATACAAACGGAATCAGGTAATGAGCATATACTGAAAAATGAGATAGTAGCAGTGCTCGGAGAAAAATATAGAAATCATGTAATGGTTCCGCTATATGAAGATGTCTGGCGAAAAGGCGGGACGGGCCATATAACTATAAAGAAAATGTTTCCGGGGTATCTGTTTATTGAGACAGATGCCCCTATTAGCGCAGACGAAATGCTCAAGAATATAGATGGATTTAAAACTATTCTTGGAGTAGAAGATAAAAAAGAAGGCAAAACATTTGTACCTATAAACAAAGAAGATGAAGAGTTTATAAAAAATCTCTTTGAAGAGGGAATGATGCATGTAAGCTATATTAAACTAAATCACAGGAGACAAATAGGCAGGATTGTTGGGCCTCTATCTAATTATAGGAATAAGATTGTTAAACTGGATATTCCTCATAGAAGGGCAATTGTTGATTCCGAAATTTTTGGAAAACGTAGAAGAATTAAATTTGGACTTTGGACTGATGAGGATAAACCGCTTGCCTGGCTTGAGGAAAAGAAAAAAGAGCAAGATAATATTAATTTTGTGGAAAAAGAAAACAAGCCGGATATTATAATTGATAACCCTTATGGAATACATGAAGGGGATATAGTTGTAGATAGCAGTGGAATATACGTTGACCAGAGATTTAAAGTGAAAAGAGTTGATAATAAGAAGAACCTGATATTTACAGAGACAGAGATACTTGGAACTGTGGTTGAAGTAGAGCTATTGATGGATCAGGTTTTGAAAGAATCTTGAAGTTGATATGTGTATATGTTATAATCACATAGTTTAATTTTGGTTTATTACTCTCAAAAAATATGCGAGTTATGCAGTGGTTCATGCCGCGCATGACTTTATTGTTGTTATATTTTGAATCTAAATCGCAGATTTGTAAAATCGGCGAATGGCGAAGCTATGCCTAAACTAAAGAGTAGCGGTGGAATTGAAAGGTACCTCGGAATAATCACACTGATCTGGTGAAAGTTGTTTCCACTTCTCTTGTGTCTCCGGCGTTTAGCGAGTCTGCCAATCCAGGAGTGATGGCAGTGAGCGAGAGTGGAATTGATGGTTTGATAAGCAAACAGGATTGGCACCCGCTGGGCGATGAACACGCGAGAAATAGTAATAATTATATGACTGGAATAGAGAAGAAATCTGTAAATGGAAAAAGCATATATATCTTTGAGCATCATCATTACGCTTTGCTACCATGGGCAGAAGTAAAGCGTCAACATACGGATGAAGATGTTGTTCTTCTATCATTTGATCACCACACAGATACTCACAATCCGTTTCTATCTTTTGTCTATAAGGAGTCTGGTGGCAGGACAGATAATGAATTAATGAACAACCTCGTGAGCAGTATTAACTACTTCGATGACGTATCAATCGAGAAGGCAGTCGAGAATCTTCGAAATGATGAGCATATTAAGACTGCGATTCAGTGTGGAATTATAGACCATGCGCTTATTATTTCGCTATCTGGTAAAGAATCTCCCATGTCGTATGAAGAGAAGAAGCGCATCGATGAGCTTAATACGCCAGAAGCAATGATGCAGCAAGTTCTTGGAACATATAGGATTACACCAAAGGATGAGAGAACATATCCGGAATGTGATATTTATATGCCCGACTTTGAGATTGAAGAAAATGAAAGTGAGGCGGATGTTCTCAACGATAGCTTTTTGGTGAGGCATCTTAGCGAATTGTCAAGAATTAGCGGCTTGATTACTGGCAATGGCGATGTGAAAAGCAAATATATCCTTGATATTGATTTGGATTATTTTCATGTTCCAGAAGCTGTTGAGCCGAAGAAAGATACGTTGATCAGAAAACTTATAAGAAACGCATCAATTATTACGATTGCCAAGGAAAGCGTTTGCGTTGAAATGTGTTCAGAGGGCAGATGCAAGAGCGGTGACTTACTTGAGAAGGTTATTAGATTGATCGAAAAGGCTGGGACTTAAGATAGCTTGGTAAGTAATCGTGGGAGAAGATGACCACATTGTGAAGCAATAGTTGAGATGGAACTATGGGTTTGATAAGCAATCAGGGAGTGCGCCCGCTGGGCGATGACCACAATGAATTCATTACAAGGGAGGCCAAGACATTGGCATTAGATAAAGATTTTTTAAATATCGCAATGCTTGGAGATAGAGAGATAATAGGGTCAACCCCGAAGAATCCAGTAAACAAGCGGGATGGGTGATGATCCAGGATTTGACATTTCTCCATAAATTCCCTTTTTGGGTCGAGAGAAGCGTCCGATGGACATCGGAAGTCTCGTAAAGTGGAACAGGTTTCTTGAAAGTTCTATTTTGACCCAAACAAAAAGAAGGCGGGGAATTTAACAGGAGGAAAGTCAAATGCCCTTATGAGATCCAGGTCTCATTTAGGGCTATTTGACGTTTTAAGGAATTTAAAGGAAGTAACGACCACAGCGTACCGACCTAAGTTCCCTGAGACACAAGATATATGGACGAGAATATGGCTCAACCACTATATCTATGTAAAATTGGGTGGTTTTGGTTATTAACCATATTGCGCCGAAATGGAAAAGAGGAAAAAGGTGAAAAATCGGGATTTTTACATAGATGTTGTATGTGAGTGTATGCTCAACCACAATATCTATGTAAGGATCCGGAGGGAGAAAATAGACTCAAATTTTGGTTGACTGAGGAGAAAATGAGCAGAAAAACGGAAAAAATCAACCAAAACCACAACATCTTGTGGTCAAGAACAATCTCCATTCATAGATTTATGTAAGGAGTGGCTGAACAGCATCAAGGCCTCAAAAAGAGGCCAAAAATGGCTTGAAACCACAAGATATAGTGGTTGGTCGAGAGGCCCATTCATAGATTTATGTAAGAGAGGCAAAAATCATAAAAAAGAGCTGGAAAAATCGCTAAAACCACAACATCTTGTGGTCAGGCGAAAAGGCTATTCATAGATTTATGTAAAGATGACCTCATTGGGAGGAAGAGTTGATGAATTGATGAAATCTCGTGTGGTCATCGGCGAAGCCGCTCATCAAGGTTGGAAAACAAGGAGATACTCCATGAGAAGGAAAACTCTTAAAAACCACATGTGATCAATGATGTCCCATGTTTGGGAACCAAGATATGGTTCGCTTACGGTCGCTGCACCTCCGGGCGGGCGCTACGCGCTGTCTCATGTGTCCGAGTGTTCAATTTCTCGGCATTCTTGCCTCATAAGGATGTAAAGATGTAAGGCCGAACATACTGACGCACACAGGCTACAGGTTACAGGTAACAGCCAACAGGCATACACAGGTATGCACGTAGATAGTAGAGATCCGGAAATGATGGAGACGGGAGAGCGGTAGCTTGCCCTTCGGTTTGCTCCCTTCCGCGAACGGTCAAACACAAAGGAGAAGAATAGAACTACATGACAATAATCAAACGCATACTATCAATCTCCGCTGGCCTATCTCTACTGTTACTCCTGTTCGGATCCTCAACCCTCCTCGGCATCCTGACAGATAGAGTTGAGGATGCCCTCGAGTACTATTTGCCAGCAGGGAACGTTGGAATTGCACTCGTTGTGGACAATGGATCTGAAGATGCGATACAGATTGTGCCTAATCAGACAACACCTCTCAGTATCAACATCACAAACATAGGTTCTAAGGACTGCTATGTGTTTGTGAAGATGATGATCCCGGAGATCAGTGGTCACCCGATCCTAAGTCTCACACCTACCGGCAACTGGATGATTATTGAGAACCAGAGCTCCGATGGGTATGCGACTGCTGTTTATCAATATGTGGTTGATGGAGAAGGGAAAGCGCTGGAGGCTGGGCTGGACACGCCAGAGATGGTGAGTGAGGCGAGATTTTATGACTTTGATACGATGGTTGACTTCAGCGGAGAGATGAGGATAGTAGCATACGCTGTTCAGACGGATGGATTTGATGGAGAGATGAGTGCATCAGATATTTGGACGAGCGTAGTGACAGCGGTTGGGGAGTGAGTGTGGTTAAGATGAACAAAGTCAGATGTACCCTATCTAACATCTACACGGTTTTATGTTGTGTGGTGGTAGTCCTTGGGGTTGTTAGCCTGATTGCGGTCATCATGGGCATCCGCCCGTTTGTGATGATCTCTGAATCCATGTATCCGGAAGTTCCTAAGAACAGCTTAGTTCTTCTGGACACGAGAGCTAACATGACTGACGTAGCCGTGGGGGATAACGTCGCGTATGTGCTGGGGAAAGTGGAAGCTATGCATAAAACCACTCGCGTCTCTTCTGATGAAAATGGAAATGTTGATGAGATCGTGGTGAGGAGTCTGGCTGATGAAGGGACGAGTGTGGTTACAGCTGATACATATCTCGGTAAGGAAGTCTTGAGCATACCTGCTGTTGGTGGATGGATACGGGGAGTTTTGGATTATAAGTGGATTGTGATTGGAATCGCGTGTGTGTTTATAATTGTTGGGTGTATTCCGAGGAAGATACTTGATGAAAAGAAGATAGTGGAGAGTGCAGAAGGAAATTAGCATGAAGCAACATATAGATTTGAACAATAAAACAATACTGGTTACAGGCTCTCCGGGATTTATCGGAGCCAATCTTGTGATGAGACTGTTATCTACTTTGACCGGTGGAACCGTGATTTCTTTCGACTCCATGAATGACTACTATGATCCGAAGCTGAAGGAGTACCGGCTGGGTCTTATAAACGCTGCAGCGGAGAAGAGCAAGGTCAAGCATGTATTCATCCAAGGAAATCTTGCTGATAAGGAATTAGTGGATGAAGTGTTCAGCATGTATAAACCGTCCATTGTGGTTAACCTCGCAGCGCAAGCTGGAGTGAGGTATTCAATCGACCACCCGGATGTGTATATCGAAAGTAACATTATCGGCTTCTTCAATATCTTAGAGGCATGCAGACATAGCTATGATGGTGGAGAGTCTGGCGTGGAGCATCTTGTGTACGCATCTTCCTCGTCTGTCTACGGCGGCAATAAGAAGGTGCCATTCTCAGTTGAAGATAAGGTGGATAATCCTGTGAGTTTGTATGCTGCTACAAAGAAGAGCAATGAGCTGTTGGCACATTCATATTCTAAGCTCTACAACATCCCATCAACTGGCTTGCGCTTCTTCACCGTTTATGGTCCTGCAGGACGACCTGATATGTTCTATTTCTCCGCAACCAACAAGCTTGCACGAGGTGAGAAGATTCAGATTTTTTACTACGGCGATATGAAGCGGGACTTCACATACATAGATGATATTGTCGAGGGGATAATTCGTGTCATGCAGGGTGCTCCGGAGAAAAGGATAGGAGACGATGGTCTACCGGTGCCACCATACTCCATTTATAACATCGGCGGGGGAACGCCTGAAAACCTGTTGGAATACGTGAAGGTGTTGCAGGAGGAACTTGTTAGATCAGGAGTGCTGAAACCTGATTACGACTTTGAGGGCCATCGGGAGCTTGTGGGAATGCAGGCTGGAGATGTGCCTGTGACGTATGCGGATAGCAGAGGGCTGGAAGAGGATTACGGATTTAAACCGTCCATAGATATAAGAACTGGCCTGAGGCGGTTCTGCGAGTGGTATAAGGAGTATTACAGGTAAGTCTTTTGTTCATTGTGGATATCGGCGCAGTGGAGCGAAGTCGGAGGAGCAATCGAGGGAGCCGCCAGTTGAGCGTAGCGAAACGCCGACCGAGAGTGTCCGTAGACGAAGCGGAACGAAGCCGCAGAGCTTGAGAACCAACATATGAGATATCCCTTGGTTTCCTATCATGACCTTGATGACCACAAGGTGAGGAATAGATTAAAAGAACTCCTGGCAGATAAGTAACCAGGAATTCGATGACCACACTCGGAGGAGGGAAAACCGAGTGCTGTGTTCGATAATAATAAACGATTTCAAGTAGAATTAGTACATGAGGAGTACGTAAAGAAAAATGCGTAAATTTGAGGATCTTAAAATTGCAGTTGCCGGAACTGGATACGTTGGTCTCAGCTTGGCTGTATTACTGTCTCAGCATCATGAGGTTACTGCTGTTGATATCGTTCCAGAGAAGGTTGAAAAGATAAACCGGAAAGAGTCTCCTATTCAGGATAAAGAGATTGAGGAGTATCTGAAGAACAAGGAACTAAGGTTAACTGCTACTACGAATGGAGCTGAAGCATATAGAACCGCTGATTTTGTGATTATCTCTGCTCCGACCAATTATGATCCTCAGAAGAATTTCTTCGACTGCTCTGCTGTGGAAAGCGTGATTGATCTGGTGCTGAAGAGCAGCAACCATGCTGTCATGGTCATAAAATCCACAATTCCCGTTGGGTATACAAAGCATGTGAGTGAGAAATTCAGAACTGACCGCATTATGTTCAGCCCGGAGTTCTTGAGAGAGTCCAAGGCTCTGTACGATAACCTCTATCCGAGTCGAATTATCGTGGGTTCAAGTGCTGAGCGTAAGAGTGATGCGGAGACCTTTGCAAGGTTGCTTCAAGAAGGCGCAATCAAAGAGAATATTGATACATTGTTCATGGGCACAACGGAAGCGGAGGCAGTTAAGCTCTTTGCTAATACATATTTAGCTCTCCGGGTATCGTACTTCAACGAACTTGATACATACGCTGAAGTGAAGGGGTTAAACACAGCTGACATCATCAAAGGCGTTAGCTTGGATCCGAGAATAGGTGATTACTATAACAACCCATCGTTCGGGTATGGCGGTTACTGCTTGCCGAAAGACACAAAGCAGTTGTTAGCAAACTACCAGGATGTTCCGGAAGAATTGATAAGGGCGATAGTGGAAGCGAATAGAACGAGGAAGGATTTTATCGCTGATAGGGTTCTTGAGAAAGCTGGGTACTATACAGCTTCGAGTATGTGGAATGCTGAGAAGGAGCGTCCAATTACAGTTGGTGTTTATCGTCTTACCATGAAGAGTAATTCCGATAACTTCCGGCAGAGCAGCATTCAAGGCGTTATGAAAAGAATAAAGGCCAAGGGAGCTACGGTAATTGTGTATGAACCTACGTTAGCTGATGGTAGCTCGTTCTTCGGATCCCTTGTTGTGAACGATGTAGAGAGATTCAAGAATAGTTGTGACGCCATCATAGCGAATCGGTACGAGTCAGTATTGGATGATGTAGAGGATAAGGTCTATACGAGAGATCTGTTTAGGAGGGACTAAGAATGGCAAAGCATAATAGAAAGCCTCGCTTATGTCTGGTCTCTTCTTCGGGCGGTCATTGGGAACAGTTGCAGAAGCTCCAGCCTCTTATTGATAAGTATGAAGGATTCCTTGTGACTGAGAAAACGCAATTTCCAGAGAAGGCCAAGTATTTTATGATTCAGACGGACTTGAAAGATAAGCTGATGCCTCTGAAGATGATTGTAAACGGCATACATTCTGTGGGCATTTGGATCAAGGAGCGCCCTGATTTCGTGATTACCACAGGTACTATGGTTGCTTATCCCTTTTACTTGCTGGCGGTTCTCTTCCATAAGAGGATTGTGTATATTGAGACCTTTGGTCGCGCCAATATGCCTACAGAAGCAGGGAAGATGATGGAAAAGCATGCGGATCTATTTATCGTACAGTGGGAGACACAGGTAAAGCACTATAAAAAAGCTGTATATGGAGGGTGCTTGTATTAAATCCGGTCATTCTCCTGTACTTCTATTATTCCTCTCCAGATGGAGAGCTTCGTAACCACATTCCATTCTGGGAGGTAAAAATTTGTGATATTTGTAACTGTTGGTTCAAGAGGATATCAGTTCGACAGACTGTTTAAGAAACTTGATGATCTATATGAAGATGGAACTCTGATTGAAGAGATGTTTGCTCAGGTCGGTACAAGTGAGTATAAACCAAGACACTACGAATACAAGGACTTTATCACGCCAGAAGAATTTGTGGAGAGGATAGAAGCTGCTAGTATTGTGGTTTCTCATGGGGCTTCCGGTTCTATAATGAAAGCCCTTAATGCTGGTAAAAAGGTTATCGCGGTAACGAGATTAGAGAAATACAAAGAGCATATAAATGATCACCAGATTCAGAATAATGAGGCATTCAGTTCTAATGGTTATGTATTGATGGCGGATTTGGAACTTACGAATCTCGGGGAATGCTTCAAAAAGATTTACGACAACACAGATGGATTAAGACCATGGGAGAACAAAGACCCATTGGCGATAGTAAAGATGATAGATAAATTTATCGAGGAGAATTGGAGGATGTAATTTGTAAATGTATAAAAATGTGGTTATAAAAAAAGCATTAAAGGAAAGCGTTTTTAAAATTGCATCTTTAGTTAATTGTGTTATTCCTAAGGATGACAGAATAATACTGTTGTATTCATCAAATAAAGGCATATGGAGCAATTTAAAATCAATAAAGGATTATCTTCTTGAGAATAGATATGATGAAAAATATAGGATTATTTGTGGTATAGAAAGTTATGAATATGCCGAAAAAGACACGAATAGAGTTACATATTATACAAAACTCAAATCCTTTTTAATATTTCTGCGTTCGAGACATGTATTTTATACTTCAGGACAAATACCAATTAAACCATCGCCCATGCAAATAGTTATACACTTAGATCATGGTTCTGCAAATTTTAAAAAATGTGGTGCTATGACAAATATAAATAATGGAGATGAATTTTTCTTTACCTACTATCTTGCTCCTTCTAAGGTATATATACCCATAGTTATGAAAGAGTATTTGTGTAAAGAAAACAACGTCAAAATTTGTGGTGAAGCTTGTACAGATGTGATGTTTGGGAACTACGAGAAATATGACCTGGGTAATTACTCTGCAATTATTCTTTGGACTCCAACATTTAGACAGTCAGATTATTATGGTTATGATGACTCTGAAGAAGAGTTACTACCTATGTTTGATGAAAAAAAATATGAAGAATTAAACGATAAGCTGAAATTGTATAAATTTAAACTAATAGTTAAGCTCCATCCGGGACAAGATTTATCAAAATACAATAAACTTATGTATTCAAATCTTGAAATATACTCTGATGTTGAATTTAGAAATAGAGGTTACGATTTGTACTCAATGATGCCACAGATGGATTATATGTTGGCCGATTATTCATCTACATTTTTACAATTTCTTTTATTAGATAAGCCAATGGCGTTTGTAGTTCCTGATCTTGAGGAATATTCAGAAAAAAGGGGATTCGTTTTTGAATCTTATAGAGACTATATGCCTGGAGAATTCATTACAACAAGAGAAGAACTATATGATGTATTTGAGGCATGGAGTCATGGAGCGGATAATCACAAAGAAGAAAGAAGAAGAGTAAAGAATTTAATACATCGATATCAAGATGGTAATAATGCTAAAAGAGCGTTGGAAATATCAAAAATATCGTTGTGAGTAATAAAAGGAGAAAGAAATGCAAGCGATAATATTAGCGGCAGGAATGGGAAAGAGACTTAAGGATCTCACCCAGAATAATACCAAATGTATGGTGAAAGTTAATGGAGTTACGCTGATTGATCGTATGCTTCATCAGATAGAGAATCAGCGCTTGTCAAGGATTATTATTGTTGTTGGATATGAAGGTCAGAAGCTGATTGATTACATAGCCACACTTGATATAACGACTCCGATTACATATATTAATAATCCTATTTACGATAAGACTAATAATATATATTCTCTTGCACTAGCTAAAGACTGGCTTGTGAAAGACGATACGCTTTTATTTGAGTCTGATATTATTTTTGAAGATGATGTGCTGAATACGCTTGTTCAGGATCAACGCGATACATTAGCTTTGGTAGATAAATATGAATCTTGGATGGATGGAACTTGTGTGAAATTAAATGCAGAAGATGAAATTATAGATTTTGTTCCTGGTAAGAAGTTTGATTTTAACAATACAACCGATTATTACAAAACAGTAAATCTTTATAAGTTCAGCAAACATTTCTCGGAAACACATTATGTTCCTTTTCTTGATGCGTATCAGGCTGCACTTGGAGAGAATGAATACTATGAACAGGTTCTTCGGGTAATTGCTATGCTAGATGAGCCCGTAATAAAGGCAAAAAGGTTATTCGGACAACGTTGGTATGAGATAGATGATATTCAGGATCTTGACATTGCGGAATCACTGTTTGCACTTGATGAGGATGCGAGAGTGAAGATGATTCAAGGTCGTTATGGCGGGTACTGGCGTTATCCCAAGATGCTAGATTTCTGCTATCTTGTAAATCCTTATTTTCCGAATCAGAAAATTAAGGATGAGATGAAGGCAAGCTTTGATACGCTGCTTACCGGATATCCGAGCGGAATGCGTGTTAACAGCCTTCTTGCTGCAAAGAACTTCGGTGTTCATCAGGAAAATATTGTGATTGGCAACGGCGCAGCTGAACTGATTAAGAGCCTGATGGAAGGAATGACTGGCAAGACTGGATTTGTAAGACCAACTTTTGAGGAGTATCCGAATAGGTATGATGAAAGCAACACTGTATCGTTTGTACCGCAGAATGCTGACTTTTCATACACAGCAGATGATCTGATGAAGTTCTTTACTGAGAATAAAGTAGATAACCTTGTTGTAGTTAACCCGGATAATCCGAGCGGAAATTATATTCCAAAGGCAAATGTGCTTAGATTGATTGCTTGGAGTAGGAAGCAGGGAATCAAGCTTGTTATAGATGAATCATTTGTGGATTTTGCTGATGAGGAGGATAGCACCATAATCAATCAGGAGATAATCTCTAATAATCCACATCTATATGTGATGAAGAGTATATCAAAATCTTATGGTGTGCCAGGAATACGTCTCGGCATTCTTGTTTCCGGTGATTCGGAGACAATTGCAAATATGAAGAAAGATGTGGCTATATGGAACATTAATTCCTTCGGCGAATTCTTCATGCAGATATTTGAAAAGCACAGGAAAGCATACACTGCTGCGTTAATTCAGGTTAGAACTGAACGCGCAAGATTTCAAGAAGAACTAAAGAAGATTAAAGGGATTCGAGTTGTTCCTTCACAGGCAAATTATCTAATGGTTGAGCTACGAGGTGATATGTGTTCTAAATCTTTGTTAAAAAGATTGCTAATTGGACATAATATCCTCATTAAAGATTTGACATCAAAAACAGGAGAGAAGAACTATTTGAGGATAGCAATCCGTGATACAAATGACAATAATATTCTGATTTCTGCTTTGCGAGAGGAATTGATGAGTATATAAGTAGAAAAAAGTAGAATTAAAAGGTTTAAAAATATGAAAATCATATTATTAGGTGCAGCTGGGTTTATTGGAACGAATCTTGTGATTGAGCTGGCCAAGAATCCGGATAACGAGATAACAGTTGTTGATAGAGAAAAATCATATTTCAAGAATATTATTGACCTAAACCTTCCACATGTAAACATCGTAGAATCAGACCTTACGATGGATACAGATTATGAAGAACTAGTACAGAATAAAGATCTGGTCTATCACCTAATCTCCACAACTGTTCCAACAACATCAAATCAGCACATAGCAGAAGAGTTGAAAGCTAATGTGGTTCTTTCTGCTAATCTCTTCGAAGCGTGCGTTAAGAAATCCGTCAAGAAAGTTGTGTTCATCAGTTCGGGCGGAACTGTTTATGGGAAAGAGTCCAAGTGTCCACTGAATGAGAAAACGCCGACAAATCCTATCACTTCATATGGAATACAGAAGGTATCTATAGAAAAGCTACTATACTTATATAACTATATGTACGGTCTTGATTACAGAATCATCCGTCTTGCCAATCCTTATGGTCCATATCAGAGACCGAACGGTGTACTTGGTGCTGTGACCACATTTACATATAAAGCAATTAAAGGTGAAGAAATAAATGTTTATGGTGATGGGTCTGTAGTAAGAGACTTCATTTATATTGATGATGCTATAAGAGGAATTCAAAAGATAGTCAATGGTACTGACCGTCATCACACCTTCAATCTTGGTTGTGGTTATGGCACAAGCATAAAGCAGGTGCTTAATACTATTGAGCGAGCTTTAGGAATTAAACTTAATGTTATATACACAGAAGGTAGAAAAGTAGATGTCCCGTTTAATTACTTAGATATTAAAAGATTTGAGACAGCATACGGTAGTCTTAATCCAATAGGTTTGGAAGAAGGGATTAGGAAGACCGCCGAATTTATGAGAAATATTTTCCAAGAAGTAAAGTAGTAATAATATCGGTGTTATTAGTTGGATTATTATGTGTATAATTCACATATATCTAACTTCATTTAGAGGTGTTATATGAAGGTACTGGTAATAATAACAACAGCGTTTGTAGAATATGGTGGAATAGCAAATGCTTTTATGAATTACTACAATAACATGATCAAGGAAAATCTTATAATAGATGTTGCAGCGTGTGGTAAATGTGATGATTCACTTAGGATAATTATTGAAGGTAATGGTGGAAAATGCTTTAATTTGCCAATAAAACAAAAGAATTTATTATCTTATGTGGGAGAATTAAAGAAAATATTAACGAGAGGATATGACGTAGTAGATGTTCATGGAAACAGTTCAACTATGTTTCTTGAGCTATACTTAGCCAAGAAGACCAATGTACCAAATAGAATGGCACATTGTTTGAACTCTAAAACCAATCATCCGGCTCTTCACAGTGTTTTACGAATACCTTTTAATTATTTGTGCAACAATAAGACAGCTTGTACGTTTGAGGCTGGTACACATCTATATGGAAAAAGAAAGTTTGAGATTCTTCGAAATTGCATTCCGTTAAATGAATACTCGTATTCTGATATTTTTAGAAGAAAAGTAAGAGAAGAGTATGGAATAAAAGAGAATGAAGTACTAATCGGAACAATTGGTAAGATGAATTATCAAAAAAATCAATTATTCATTTTTGATATTATTGATAAACTTAGATTTAAAAATAATCATATAAAACTCATAATAGTTGGGGATGGTCCACTTAGACAAGATATAGAAGCTAAAATTGAAAAGCTAAGTTTGTCGGAGATTGTAATACTGGCAGGAATGAAAAAGAATGTCATTCCATATTATTCTGCATTTGATATATTTGTATTTCCATCACTATTCGAAGGAGAAAGCTTAGCATTAATAGAAGCAAAGTGCAGTGGGATATACGGTTGTATCTCAAAGCTGATTAAAGTATCAAACAATGATAGCGTTGAAAACATGGAATACGAGGATTTAATTGTAGATGAATGGGTGAGAATAATTAACTCACAGATTATGTTATTAAGAAAACAAGACAGGGCTATTGATAGTCGAAAAGCTATTGAGCAGTTAAAAAGCGTAGGGCTTGATAGTACAGAAAATGCGGAGAAGTTGAGAAAACTATATTTTAAGTATTCAAATGTATAGGTACACAAATAAATGAGGGTATGATTATAAATGATTGAGAACGATTCTAAGTCAATAGCGATATTATTATCAACATATAATGGATCAAAGTATCTTAATGAACAATTTCAGACACTGTATAATCAAACATACAAAAATCTTGTAATATATGCTAGAGATGATGGGAGCAGCGATAATACCCGCGAAATAATACAAAGATGGAAGAAAAAGATGAGTATTAAAATGGTTGACGCATCTAATAATTTGGGTGCTGCACGTAGCTTTATGGAATTGGTTTATCATTGCGGCAATTATGAATATTATGCTTTTTGCGATCAAGATGATTTGTGGGACGCTGATAAAATTGAAAAAGCGATTAAAAAGATAAAGGACTATGATCAGCCATATTTATATTTTTGCAATGGAAGATATGTAGATGAAAATGGAGCAGTTACAAGAGACAAAACAACAGTGCCTACTGAAGACTTGAATTTTTGGAGTGCAATTGTATGTGGATTTTGTCCAGGTTGCTCAATGGTATGGAATAATGAGCTGATGAAAATTGTTAGAAGAGTTAATTATAGGAGTCTTCCTATGCATGATTTATTATTTTGTTTATCAGCTCTTGCATTTGGAAATGTACTTTATGATGAGACAGTTCATTATTCAAGGAGAATGCATGAAAATAATGTTGTAGGACGTTCTGGAAAAAGCAAGATTCAGTTGTTTAAGCAAAGAAAGAAACTCTGGTTAAAAGAAGGAAAAAAAAACCCGATAGGTATCTTTTTACAGGATATTAAAAGAAATCTCATTTCGGAAAATGTGATAATTGATTTAGAGGAGTTGGAAGATTTCATACAATACAAGGTCAGTATAAAGAGTAAAATAGAGTTGCTAATCAATAAAAAATATATTTCATCTAATCAAAGAGCTACATGTTCATTCAAAGTGAGGATTTTGTTTAATTTGATATAGACAAAAACGAAATATGTCAGCGTTGGTTAATAGTTGTAAGGTAGGTATTTGTTTTATATGTTATAGTATTTGTGCGTTATGGTGATTAAGTATGCTTTTATCAATTGTTATTCCTGTATATAATTCAAAGAAAGAATATTTGGAGGAATTATTACAAAGCCTTGAAGTTCAGGATTTAAGCGACGTTGAAATCATTATTGTAAATGATGGAAGTGATGAAGAACATTCGTCGGAGCTTCAAGCAATCTTGGAAAAAAGGGAGACTATAGTTTATATTAAAAAAGAAAATGGAGGAGTTTCATCAGCTAGGAATTTCGGCATCCAGGTAGCAAATGGAAACTATATATCTTTTGCTGATTCAGACGATATTTTTTCTCCGGACTTTATTTGCTCATCAATAGACTATATAAGAAAGTATAAACCAGACATTATATTTGGAACAATGAAGGTGTTCCCCCACACATATTATTTGCAGACAACAGGAACAGCTGAATTTTTTGAGAAAAATAATATCGATGACATTGAACAAAGATTTTCTTGTACGGGTAAATATGGAATAATTGGAAGTACTTGCTCAAGAATATATAAAAAAGAGATAGTTAGTAGAGTTAAGTTTCATGAGGATATACTCTATAGTGAGGATCAGTTATTTAATAGAGAAATAATAAAGCACGCAGAACGAGTTCTTGTTGTCCCAGATGAATGGTATGTATATAGAGATAACCCTTGCTCTGCCACGCACTCTAACATGTATAATCAAAATTACTATCAGAAAATTAAGGGATACTGGAGAAATTTATTGAATATTTATAAAACATGCTCCAAGGCAACAATACATGCATACAGAGTTGAAGCCTTAGTTAATGCTGGATTTGCATATAAAAGAATAGCGTCGTCAGATCTTCCTTTTCCAAGGAAAATTGCAGAAATTAAAATCATATCGAATGACGAGTATGTTAAAGATGCTGTTTGTAATTTGAGAATCAGCGATGAATTAAAGTCGTTGGCTCAGAAAATACAATTGATTTTGATGAAAGTCAATGCTTATTTGCCATTACTGATTCTTTACGATTTATTTATAATTAGGAAAAGGTACGAGAATGAGAGGTAATTACAAAATTCAGATTGAAAGATTATTTTATTTACTAATTCTTTCTACTTTAGCTGGTCTATTTACGGTTTTGTCTATTCAGCTTGAAACATGGAGAACAGTTGCTACAGCCATTTTACTAATATACTTATTATACTTTGTTATAAAAGTAAAATCAAAAAGGAAAATATCAAATTGTGTGAGGAGATATATTTTCTTATATTGTATAATTATTGCGCTGGAGACACATCTATCAATTGATAGATATGGTTATTCATTTGCAGAAATTATGTTTCCTTTACGCGGATTTTTATGGGTGCTTATGTTATTTCCGCTTAACACAATATGTAAAAAACAATGTTCATTAGATGTGCTATTAAATGATGTGATAAAAATTGGAATGATATCTATTGTACTGCGAACTTTTAGTTGGATTATATATACAATTTTTAATTTCGCTATATTTCCTGATTTGTTATTTGAACTAACCAATGGTGTTGCTGCTTGGACACGTGCAGGAACTCTGCGCCTTGGGGCTTCTTGCTTATGGCCAATCATTATTATAGGATCTGAGTATATGTATAATAAAAACGGAAAAAGGAGATATATATATACTATCTTAATTGTAATCATATATCTTGCGATAGTAACTAAATCTAGAACATACCTACTTCAGTCCATTATTTATTTAGTCCCCTTTGTTTACTGGTTAATAAGTAAAAGAATATCTTCAAAAAGCAGATTTTTGTTTTTATTATTCACTGTAGTAGTTGGGATTGGGCTTATACTATTAATTGCACCTTTTATACTTTCTTATCTGGGTTTGGATTCTGGAATAATGGGATTAGAATACCGATATTGGGAGCTCAAGTATTATACAAGCCTTATTGACAACACAAATATTCTGACGGGGATTGGGATTCTGTCCGGTTATAATTCTTTGTCTAGAGCAATATTAAATGGACCGTATCAAACACAAATGTTTCTAGATGATTTGGGCTATATACAAAGTTATGTTCAATTTGGGCTAATGACCGTTGCTCTATATGGAGGACTAATTATATGTGTCATCTCTGCAGCTATTAAATCGTTAAAGACAAAAAGCTATAATAATTTAGTTGTGAGTAGTGCCTTACTATTATATGTAGTTGTAGGATCGTTAACTCACGATATTTTTGATGTAAATAAAGCCATAACTGTCCCTATAATCTTAAGTATTTGTTCTTTCTTAATAGATATTTCTGGGGGGAGGCAAATAAACAATATTTTGATTCATAGTTCAAAAAATTAGCGGTAAGGGTGGTATTAATAATAATGAGCATCAAGTATTCCATAGTTGCAACTTCATATAATGATGAAGGTGAGATAGAGTCTTTTCTACATTCTATTATTAATCAGAGTTGTAAGCCAGAAGAAGTGATAATCGCAGATGGTGGTTCCAAGGATTCAACGGTAAATATTATAAACAGGTATTCAGAGAAATATCCTTATATTCGGGTTATATCAAACGGAAGGCTAAATATAGCTCAAGGTTATAATTTGGCCATAAAAAATACAAATACTGATTTGATTGGAATTGTTGGAATTGGTAATGAATATGATTGCGAGTTTTTCACTAGTCTGATAAAAAAAATGGATGAAGCGAAAACTGATATGGTGTATTCTCCTATTCGTGGAGTAGATAGTACTTCGTTTTCTGTAAAGTACAATAGAACTTTTTTAAATGGAGAATATGGGCAGAGGATCAAGATACCATCAAATCACGGTGCATTAGTTAAAAAAAATATATTTGAGGAAAATGGTTTCTTTTATGAAAAATTTATATATGCAGGAGAAGATACTGAGTTTTATACTTTGGCATGTAAAAATGGAGCGTCATGTTCGCTTTCAGAAGAAGCAATTGTGAGGTGGAAATCGCCAATGTCATTTAATCAATACTATAAAATGTCTAAGAATTATGCTATTGCATTAATGCAAATAATGAATAATAAATATCTATTAAAGAGAATTATCAAACATCTTTTCCCTATATTGCTTTATTTTGTTTTTGTAGTTATTAGTCCGACTTATATAAAAGTCTGCTTGCTATT
Source organism: Butyrivibrio sp. AE2015 (assembly GCF_000420825.1). Lineage (GTDB taxonomy): Bacteria > Bacillota > Clostridia > Lachnospirales > Lachnospiraceae > Butyrivibrio. Next base: position 206,592 of record NZ_ATVR01000003.1, read on the forward strand.
ATTAGGTTTATCATATGTGTGTTATTTAGATTATAAATGCAAAAAACGCAATAAGTATTTACCACTTGTAGTATTTGAATATTATATTTATCCCTTAACTTTTTTTACAAACGCAAAATATATGAAAAAAGTGTATAAAGTGAGGAGGAATTAATATGAGATATCTTGTTTTAGGCGCAGGTCCAGCAGGGCTTACATTTGCAAATAAACTTCTTCAGTCTGGAGAAGATAACTTTATAGTTCTTGAAAAGGAATCAATAGCCGGCGGATTGTGCCGTTCGGTAGACGTAGATGGATCACCATTTGACATAGGTGGTGGCCATTTCTTAGATGTTCGACGTCCTCATGTTAATGAGTTTCTATTCAAATTTATGCCGGAAGATGAATGGGACTTATATAACCGAAGAACTACACTCCACGTAAATGGGAATGTGATAGGACAGCCTATTGAAGCGAATATCTGGCAGATGAAGATAGAAGACCAGATCGAATATCTTAAATCTATAGCTATTGCTGGATGCAATCTTGGCGAACCTATGCCGGAGAGATTTATAGATTGGATATACTGGAAGCTTGGTAAAAAGATTGCTGAGGATTATATGATTCCTTACAATCAGAAAATGTTCAGCAAGGAACTCGATCAGCTCGGTACTTACTGGCTTGAGAAACTTCCAAATGTTAGTTTTGAAGAGACGTTAATGTCATGTTTATCAAAGAAGGCTTATGGTAAGGATCCAGGGCATACACAGTTCTACTATCCTAAGAAGTATGGATACGGTGAACTGTGGCTTAGGATGGCAGAGGCACTTGGAGATAGGATTGAATACAACAAGAACGTTAATGGGATTGATTTTACAAATAAGACTGTTACAACAGCAGATTGTAGTAAATATCAGGCTGATGTGATTATTACGACTATTCCTTGGCTTGAATATGAAGAAATTATCGGCATGCCAGAGGACATTAATGAAAGTTTGAAAGAGCTCAAGTACAGCTCGATTCAGACTGAATATCACGAAGAGAATCTTGATACAGAATCACAGTGGATTTACTATCCGGATCCAAAACTGCCTTATCACCGCATACTTGTTCGCCACAATTTCTGTCCGAACAGTAAAGGGTATTGGACAGAGACAAACAGCGAACGTATAGACATGGAAGAGCCAAATAACAATTTTAAGTATATGAATAAATTTGCTTATCCTCTCAATACAGTCAGAAAACCAGAGATAATGAAAAGACTGCTGAACTGGAGTAAAGATCGAGGAGTTTATGGTCTTGGACGTTGGGGAGAACATAGTCATTACAATTCCGATGTTACAGTGGATTTGGCGATGAATTTATATGATGAATTGAGATAATTGAAAATGCATAACTCAAGGAATAAATCATTGAAACTGAATGCAGTTTTGAATGCGTTAAAAGGGATTATGGGTATTGTCTTCCCTATCATTACTTTTCCGTATGCTGCGAGAATACTAGGTGTTAATGAACTTGGCAGATATAATTACTCAGCTTCTATTATAAGCTATTTTGTTTTAATTGCTGGATTGGGTATAAATTCATATGCAATAAGAGAAGGCGCAAAGATTCGCGACTCGAAAGAAAAGCTATCAATTCTTTCGAGTGAGCTATTTACGATTAATCTAATTTCTACAGTCATTTCTTATTTGTTGTTAGCAATACTTGTGATTCTTGATTTAGGACTCAAAGATTACATCACATTAATTGCTATTTTGTCTATTACGATTCTTTTTAAGACGATAGGAGTTGAATGGTTATACTCAATTTATGAAGAATACACATATATAACAGTTAGGAGTATTATTTTTCAGATTATATCTCTTGTGCTTTTATTTGCAATGGTACATTCAAAGGCTGACACAAATAAGTACGCTTTAATTTCTGTTATTTCCAGTGTAGGGGCAAATGTTTTAAATATATATAACTCAAGAAAGTATATAAGGATTAAGCTTGTAAATTTTTCTGACATCAAGAAGCATACGAAACCAATTTTGATGATGTTTGTGACAGCTGTAACTATTACAATTTACGTAAGCTCGGATACAACAATGCTTGGCGCAATGTGCGGTGACAGAGCAGTTGGATTATATTCAGTATCTGCAAAATTATATACTATAATGAAGACAATTTTGTCTTCTGTGCTTATAGTTTCAATTCCGCGTATATCATCATTGATTAATGATACTAATAATGCTGAATTAATCAATAAATTGTCATTAAATATAAATGAATTAATGTATTCAATTTTATTGCCCGCTGCTATAGGGATTATAATGGTTCGTAAAGAACTAATATATATTATTGCGGGAATAGAATATCAAGAAAGTGAATTGTCTGTTGTATTATTATCAATTGCATTGATTTTTTGTATGGGGGCATATTTTTGGGGACAATGCATATTAATTCCACTCGGTAAAGAAAAAGAGTTAATGTATATCACACTGCTAAGTGCTATTGTTAACATTACGTCAAATGTTTTGTTAATACCATCTTATCAACAAAATGCTGCCGCTTTTACTACTATTATCGCCGAGGGAATAGCCTTTGTATCAACAAGTCATATAGGAAGAAAAGTAATTAATATAAATGGGTTGCAAAAAACATTGGTAAAAATATTTATTGGCTGTATAGGTGTGATATTAACTTGCATAGCTATTTCAAAACTGCATTTCCCTGCAATTATAGAATTTGTGTTACAAGTTTTGATTTCAGCCTTGGTATATTGCGTAATAGAAATTTTGATTAGGAATAAAGCTATTCACAATATTATAAACTCTGTTTTGAAAAGGGTAAATAAGATATGATTGATTATATAGTTTCAAATAGAAATATATATTCTGATAACTTCCGGCAAATTGTATACGAGTGGGAAGACAATATCTTTGAATCTAAGGGAATAGATATTGTTTTATTAAATAAGGTATATCTTATAAAACCAGTAAGAAATCTATTAAGTGTGGTTAAGAATATCAAGCAAGATATTCGTAACAATGTTGGAATAGCATACTGTATGACCGTAGATGAATATAGGTTCTATTCATGCTTAAACCTAATTCCTGTATTTATTGATGTGTGGCCTAAAGATATAGATAAACTAATTGCTATGATGAATGACAATGTTTTTTTTGTTACATCTCTTGATATCTATAATATTATATCTTGTAAATGTAGGAATGTATCATATATGCCCCTCGTATTATATAGTCATACCCATTCTTTACCTTCTCTATAGGTATCGGGTATGCTGTTGAAGATGCTGTGGATTGGTTTTTATGCCCCTACCGCATAGACGGTTTCGGATAGGCTCCGACCACAGCCTCTTTGTCATAATGTTAATCAGTTAGATACCGCATGACGGTTTATGTAGAACGAGGTTACATCAGCAAAGAGCCCTGTGGATCAACAGCAGCATCAAATACTTTAAAGGAGGATCATGTGTATGATCTATGTTGGCATTGACGTTGCAAAGGATAAGCACGATTGCTGTATCCTCGGTTCAGATGGTGAAATCCTGTTTTCTCCATTCACTATCCAGAACACGTTACAGGGATTTGACGAACTGTATGAGAAGATCTGGTCATTAACCAAAGATCTTCATGAAATAAAAGTAGGTCTCGAGGCTACCGGACACTATCATCTCAATCTGTTACGGTCGCTCCTTGATAACGGCCTGGCCAGCTATGTTATCAACCCGTTACATACAAATCTTTTCAGAAAAGGTCAGAGCCTTAGAAAGACGAAAACGGATAAAGTCGACGCTGCTTCGATTGCTATGATGTTATTGACCGATAGGACGCTCAAGCCCTACTCAGACACATCATACCACAACGAAGAATTAAAGTCGCTCACAAGATACCGTTTCGACAAGGTTCAGGAACGTGCCAAACTCAAAACCTCCGTTTCCAGGCTTGTCAGCATTCTATTCCCAGAATTGGAAAAACTGGTCCCCACACTTCATACGGCTACCGTTTACGCTTTGCTCTCCGAGTTCCCCGGAGCTTCATTTGTTGCCGCAGCACATCTTACTCGCCTAAAACATCTTCTCTGTGAAGCATCCAAGGGGCATTACGGACGCGATGAAGCAATCCTCATCCGAGATGCCGCTATTTCTTCCGTAGGAACTGTAATGTCCGCAAAATCCATGGAACTAAAGCACACGATCCATCTCATTGAAGTCCTTAGCGAAGAAATCAACGAGATTGAAACAGCAATCAATTCCATCATGAATACGCTGGAATCTCCAATCACCACTATCCCTGGAATCAAAAATCGAATGGGTGCCATGATCCTTGCAGAGATAGGCGATTTCTCACGCTTTGAGAATGCAGACCAGATCCTTGCCTACGCAGGACTTTCTCCTTCAACATATCAATCCGGACAACTGACTTCATCCTATGCCCATATGGAGAAACGTGGATCTCGTTATCTGCGATACGCCCTGTTCAATGCCACGATATACGTCTGCAACTGGGATCCAGTGTTTAATTCTTATCTTGCCAAAAAGAGAGCGGAAGGCAAGCATTACTATGTAGCTATTTCACATGCATGTAAGAAACTTGTCCGGGTGATCTACCGGATGCAATTAACCGGCGAACCTTATCGCGCAGCATAAGTATTTCTTTCCTCTTCTGTCTGAGCACCCTATCGGATGCTCTGTTTGTCATGCAGTTTTCAAGGTACTGATCTATCTGAACGAATTGCTTCGTTTCAGTCTTGACATTTAATAGTTAGTCTATC